>NZ_CAUDZA010000021.1:0-40644 GCF_958453765.1 Phascolarctobacterium succinatutens
CGAGCACAAAAATTGGACTAGGTCGACCCAACCACAAGTAATGGACTAATGCACAGAAAAAGCGCTTGCCGGATGGCAGGCGCTTTTTTGGTATCTAGAGCCTACAGCTCGTTAGCTAACAGATCCTTGAAGTACTAGTGTTCTTCGGGTGGAGTTTTTAAAATATCCATGGCTTGGTCAATGGAGACATTCAGTGTAGCCATAAGATTTTTGATGCTTTCAGTCTTGCCTTCAGCTCTTCCGTCATTAATTCAAGCTTCATAAATTTGCTTGCTGAAATTATCCATAGTTGCAAGTCCCTCCTTGCTAATCTTACATTAGAAAATTTAAGTAGCAGCTTAAATAACTTGCAAAGGAAGGCTGCACTCGTATAAATATTCCGGTGCAATATCAATTTCATCGCTCCAGGCTACGGAACCACAATCAGCTTTAGCTGTCAGGAAAAAACTGAGATTATTCAATGGCTTGTAGATTGCTTTGGCAAGAAGTGGGCGAGCATCAAAAAGCTTCTTTTCTCCGCTGGCAAAGGTTAAAATCAGCGTATAATCCTTTTGCGGTTGTACGTTGGTAACTACCCATACTGGCGTTTTCATAATCGTGGTCACTCCTTTTAACGCAATGGTTCGATTTTGTATAAGGGTTCTTCGTTAATAGCCAGTTCCCAATTGGCTATAAGCTCATCTTTGTGAATTTCTGTCCAGGCTGCTATAAATTTAATCTGTCTTTTTGGCATATCTCCTTCAATTAGCTCACCATCAAGATTGAAGGTAGCATAATATCCTTGATATGATGCATGGAAATGAGGCGGATTGTGTTCACCGTTGTTGTACATCTTAATAATAATACCATAAAACATTGAAATAGCCGGCATACTGTTTTCTCTCCTTTAATTATAATATTTGCTCCAGCAAAATACAACATAAGGTACTGAACAAAAAAGCAGTACACATAGCATCCGGAAGTTTCGGATACCATAGGTACTGCTAAATTACTACCGACGTAAGCCGATAGGAACTGCTTATTTTGTTGTAAATGTGAAGCTAAGCTAAGTATAAAGAAAAAAAAAACAAAGTCAAGAGAAAATTCTGAAAAATCGCACAAAATGACGATGTTGCGATATGTCCTCGCTATATAAAAAGACTTGAAAGATAGAATGTAGTTTGTTCAACAGAACAGCTGTCACTGAGCATGGTTTTCTTTATAAAATGAATCGTTGCTTCTGAAAAGCCTTTAACGTCTTTGGTAAAAAAGGCTGATTTTCCAAAAGACAGCTAAAATCTTGCGAATTGATGTACATACCATAGAAAGAAGATATTAACGGCATACTGTTTTCCTCCTTTAATTATAATATCTGCTCCAGCAAAATACATTTCGACCAAGGCTTCTTCTACAGAGCATTTATGTCTTTAGTAGCGTTGAATAATGGCAGACTCAAAAGTAAAACCTTTTAATTTAGGCACTTTTAAAGTAACGTCACTAGTTTGAGTAGAGAATGATCTTTCGTAATGTTTTGTACGATAACCTTTTATTGTACATGGTAGATTTGACAATTACTATGCTGTTGGTAAGAGCGTAGAAGACAGGAAATCCATTTCAAATGAAAACGACGCATTTAGTAAAGTTCATTACTAATGCGTCGTATAAAATTATAAGGTCGTGTTGTTATCCTTTCGGAGGATAAGGATCATTACCGTAGGAATTGCGCTCTCTAATTTGACCGTTCTTTCCGTGAACGATTAACTCAGATTTTTGTTTTATAGAAATTGTTCTGGCATAAGCATAAGCTTCAGCCTGAGTATTAGTGTGTTTGGTGGCTTTGCTATTGCCAGCACCTTTTACATTCCAACCACCAGTTTTTTTGAACAAAGTTAACTGTTTTAGTAAAATCGACAGGATATCTTGAAGCAACTGTAGAATAGCGCTACGCAGACCGGACTTGAAGGATAAGTTCTTGGAGTATTTGAATGGGATAGTTGGGAGAGAAGCGAAGAATGCAAGCGTGCGCTTAGCGGTGTTTGTTGTTGGTGGGGGAAATTTTGACGATAATTGTAATTGGGTGCTACAATTAAGAAAACATACGATTGATATAAAAGAGGTTTCTATTAAAGGAGATGCATGTTATGAATGATAAGTACAAGCAGTTGTTAAACATATATGATGAAGATAACCTACGTATCAATATTGACGGAGCTGCGTATTACATCTTATTGTTTGAAGCTTTCAAAGATATGGTTGATAGTTGTGTAAAATTCTTTTATCAAACTGAAGAAATAGTGGATGGCAAATTAATTTGCAGAATCTCTAAAGAGTATAGAATAGATGTATCGTCAAAAAAGTATAAAAAAGCCAATGGCAAATTCAGTAGAGATGAATTCTATTCACAGCTGATTTGGCTGAAAGATAGGGGAGTCATTAAAGAGGGAGATATAAATCGGTTACTTGAGATTAGAAAACGTAGAAATAGCATAGTTCATGAATTACTTAAAGTTTTAGCTGATGTGTTGGATACAAGGGATGCTGAACTATTAGGTGATTTAATGAAGCTATACATG
The DNA here is from genome assembly GCF_958453765.1 of Phascolarctobacterium succinatutens. GTDB lineage: Bacteria > Bacillota > Negativicutes > Acidaminococcales > Acidaminococcaceae > Phascolarctobacterium_A > Phascolarctobacterium_A succinatutens_B. Next base: position 2,553 of record NZ_CAUDZA010000021.1, read on the forward strand.
AAAATAGACAATTGGTTTTTCAAAATTGATATGCAAATACTTGGGAAAAGGTTTTCTGATGAATATGATATAGATAATGCACAAAGTTTGACCGCAATGCATCTAATGTCTATTTTTAGAATAGTCTTTAATGGTGAAGGAAAAGGTTTCAAGGAAGCGATGCAAGACATAATAGTAAATAAAATATGAATTTTAGTAAATAAAGAAAGGAGAGCAATGAAATAACCTTTGAGAACACTATAAATGTAAAGTCTACGTCGTTAAACACAGCAAAAACCAGACCTGTTATACCATAAAGGATTATTATCGTAGGAATTACTCTCTCTAATTTGACCATTTTTCTCGTGAACAATTAAATCAGATTTTTGTTTTATAGAAATTGTTCTGGCATAAGCTTCAGCCTGAGTATTAGTGTCTTTAGTGGCTTTTCTATTGCCAGCACTTTTTACATTCCAACCACTAGTTTTTTGAACAAAATAGATAGAAAATTACGTTAGATGGGAGTGTGCTTTTTGTATTACTTATTGGTTTATTAAAGAGGTGAATGTTAAATGTTAGTTCATGAAGGTGCTAATGAAGAAGCAATGTTAAAATTGATTGATACATTCTTCGAGACTTTTATAGATGCAATAAACAACATAGTAAATGATATGAGAAGTCTTGATTTAAAATATGACAATACATATGGATATATAGTTTTATCACTAAGAGGTATTTTGGTTCAATTAGACGGAATGAAAACACTGTTTGCAAAACAAAATTCAGAAGCTTCACAGATATTATTGCGCGGTATTTTTGAAGCATCTTTGCAGTTAATTTATTTTATTGAAGAGCCGAGTCTGCTTAATGAAAATAATGCTATATATCGCTTATGTTATGCTAGGGACTTTGAAAAACAATTACAAAAAATGAAGAAGTATAGTAGGGAAAATCTTTTTAGTGAGCATAAAGAAAAACAAATTTTGTCAATACGAGAAAAACATAAATATCTTTATGAGCAATTGGCAAGAGAATCGAAAAATTTTAAAAAGGGTAAGTCATGGTATAGTGTATCTGGAGAATTACACAGTAAAAGAATAGGTAATGTTAAGGAGCTTAGCGAATATCTTAAATTAATGGATGGTCAATCGTATGTGATGTTTTATGATTTAATATATAGTAGTACATCATCATATACTCATGGACAAAAAATGGCAGATGTTGTATATAATACTGACGAACAATTCAATTTTTTACCAATACATTATCTTGAATCCTCTAGTGTGTATATAATAGGGCTTTGGAAGATAATAGAAGATTTATTATTGAGAATATTACCGTTTCTTTCTAATCATGGTGTGGTTTTGTCAAATTTAGATGGTGATAAATTAAATTGTCAAAAGGCATTGGTTGAAGAAATAAGAAGATGTGATTTCACATTGAGTGAGATGCCATTATTTTATTAAGATTAATATGCTATACACGCATAAGGATAACGTATAATAAGTTGCGCAAATTCAATTAAATATAAAAAAATCAGGACCGCTTTTGCGGTCCTGGTCAAAATCTTTATTTCTTGAATTTTACGCTATATTTAGCTAGTACGTTTTCTGGCATCAGCAAATCGACATTGCTCTTTTTGACTAAATCTACTTTTGGTTAGCTAGAGCCTACTGCTCCTTAGCTAACAGATCCTTGAAGTACTAGTGTTCTTCGGGCGGAGTTTTTAAAATATCCATGGTTTAGTCAATGGAGACATTCAGTGTAGACATAAGATTTTTGATGCTTTCAGCCTTGCCTTCAGCTCTTCTGTCATTAATTCAAGCTTCATAAATTTGCATGCTGAAATTATCCATAGTTGCGAGTCCCTCTTTTAGTGGTACGGCAGATGCCAGTGCTTTTTACTGTATTGGTTGAAACTATATTGGCACGCTATTGTAATAAAGCTCGTCAGGACAAATATCCTGACCTTCAGGCCAGATGACAGTAAATCCGTCTGCCTTTGCTAAAGAAAAATAAGAAAAATTCTTAAGCTGGCTATACCACGAACCTTTGATATAAGGCTTTACGTCGAATATTTTAGTTTCACCATTATCAAAAATAACCTTTAGAGTATAATCCTTTTGTACAGTTACGCTGATAGCGGTTGGTCTAAGCATAATTTTCACCTCTAATAATGGTTAACGTAATGGTTCGATTTTAAAATAGCCGTCACCGGCAGATAACAAAATCCAATTTGCGTTTAACTCATCTTCGTGTAAAGCAGTCCAGGCAGTTAAAAGCTTTAATTGCTTGCTGGGGAAAGAACCTTCTAAAATTTTTCCGGTAAAGTCCATAACTATTTCATGCTCATTGTAGACAGCATGTAAATGTGGTGTGTTATGTTTTCCGCCTTTTTCACTTTGCATACGAATAATAATACCATAAAACATTGAAATAGCCGGCATACTGTTTTCTCTCCTTTAATTATAATATTTGCTCCGCTAAAATACAACATAAGCTGCCAAACAAAAAAGCAGTACACATAGCATCCGAAAGTTCGGATACCATAGGTACTGCTAAATTACTACCGACGTGAGCCGCTAGGCACTGCTTATTTTGTTGTAAATGTTAAGCTAAGCTAAGTATAAAGAAAAGGAAAAACAAAGTCAAGAGAAGATTCTGAAAACAATAACACTGTTATCTGTCGCACCGGTTATGTATTGGATACCGATGTTTTGTCCATATTTCTGTAACCTACTTTACAAAATCTGCGCTATATACTTTTTCTTGCGAGAAAACTGCAACTTTTTATTGACAGTTACAAAGAATTGCTGTATTATCATGCACATAACTTAATAACGGGCGATGAAGAGAAGAGTAAATGTACGAGCCTGGCAAAGAGAGCCTTCGTGATGGTGCAAGAGGGAGCAGGTGGTGACATTGAAGATGGTCTTGGAGCCGATGGGCTGAGATGCTTGCATTTAGGCCGTCCGGGTGCACCCGTTACAGTGCTGGAGTATTAAAGGGTAAACAACCCCTGCGTACTTGATGAGGTCCGTGTGGTGACATATGGATGAATTAGGGTGGTATCACGAAGCAACGCTTTCGTCCCTGTATTTTTACAGGAACGGAAGCTTTTTTATTGCTCATCCTCCTGTAGCAAGTATAATAATTTACCTTAGGAAATGTAGGAGGAACAAACAATGCCGATTAAAATCAATGACCATTTATCCGCTATCTGCCAACTGCAGGAGGAAGGAATTTTTACCATGACAGAGCAGCGTGCGACAACGCAGCGTATTCGTCCGCTGAAGGTGTGCGTGCTGAATCTGATGCCGTTAAAGAAGCCGACTGAAATTCAGCTGCTGCGCCTTTTGGGCAATTCTCCGCTGCAGATAGAGGTCGATTTCTGCCGTACTGTGAGCCGTGAAACTACGCATACCGATAATTCGTATCTTGACCGTGCTTATCTGGAGTTTGACGATGTTAAGGACCGCTATTACGATGCGTTCTTAATGACGGGTGCGCCGGTAGAAACTATTCCCTTTGAGGCTGTAGATTACTGGAAGGAAATCGAAGCCTATCTTGATTGGGCGGAATATCACTGCTATTCTACGATGACGCTTTGCTGGGGCGCGCAGGCTGCCTTGTATCATTATTACGGCGTAAACAAAACAATTTTGCCGGTGAAGATGTTTGGCATCTTCCCCTACGGCCTGACGGTGAAAAATCATCCGCTGCTGCGTGGCTTTGACGACAGATACTTTATTCCGCAGTCACGTCATACCGCGGTTGATGATGATGCGATTGATGCCTGCAAGGCGTTGCAGGTGCTGTCACGTTCAGTAGAAAACGGTATCAACATCTGCGCTACCAAGGATTTGCGCCGCATCTTCGTTTTAGGTCATTTCGAATATGATCGCTATACTTTGGCTAATGAATATTTCCGCGATAAGAAAAAGAATTTGCCGATTGATTTGCCGGAATTCTACTTCCCTGATGGCGATACAACGCAGGAGCCTGTGTTTAAATGGCGCAGCTACGCGCATCTGTTCTATATGAACTGGCTGAACATCGTTTACCAGGATACGCCGTATGATTTGCACGAGCTGGCACCGGCGAGCGGTAACAAGCTGGATAAGGCTATAGGCGAATATAACAAAATTCTTTTGCAGCTGCAGCGCATGGGTGCCGCAATTCCTGCCAACCAATAATGTGAAGATGATAAATTTTTGAAGGAGCGATAGAAAATGAGTGATTTTAAGATCAATACCAAATGTTTAGTAGGCGGTTATAAACCGGGCAACGGTGAACCGCGTCAGATTCCTATTATCCAATCCACTACATTTAAGTACGATACAAGCGAGGCGATGGGCAAGCTGTTCGACCTGGAGGCTACAGGTTATTTTTACTCCCGCCTGCAAAACCCGACCTGTGATTTCGTAGCAGCAAAAATTGCTGAGCTGGAGGGCGGTGCTGCGGCAATGCTCACATCCTCCGGTCAGGCAGCGAACTTCTTTGCCCTGTTCAACATCTGCGAGGCTGGCAGCCATATTGTTGCTTCTTCTTCGATTTACGGCGGCAGCTATAATCTGATTGACGTAACGTTAGCGAAGATGGGCGTAACAGCGACCTTTGTTTCTCCAGATGCTACGGACGAAGAGCTGGACGCTGCCTTTCAGGAGAATACCAAGGCAGTCTTTGGTGAAATTATTGCCAACCCCGCATTGACGGTGCTGGATATTGAAAAATTTGCCAACGCTGCGCATCGTCATGGTGTGCCTTTAATCGTAGACAACACCTTCCCGACACCGATTAACTGCCGCCCGCTGGAATGGGGCGCAGACATTGTAACGCATTCTACTACTAAGTATATGGATGGTCATGCTGCCTGCCTGGGCGGTGCGATTATCGACGGCGGCAAGTTCGACTGGCTGGCGCATGCCGACAAGTTCCCCGGTCTGTGCGCACCGGATGAATCCTATCACGGAATTACCTACGCCGAAAAGTTTGGCAAGGAGGGTGCTTTTATTACCAAGGCTACGGCGCAGCTGATGCGAGATTTCGGCGCTATGCAGTCACCGCAAAGCGCGTTCATCCTGAATCTCGGTCTGGAATCGCTGCATGTGCGTATGCCACGCCATGTAGAAAACGCTCAGGCTGTGGCAGAGTTTTTGGAGCAGCAGCCGCAGGTTGAATATGTCAATTACCCCGGACTGAAGTCCAATAAATATTATGCTCTTGCGCAAAAATATCTGGGCAACGGCGGCTGTGGCGTAGTTTCCTTCAACCTGAAGGGTGGACGAAAGGCAGCGGAAGAATTCATGAAGCGCTTGCAGCTTGCGGCAATCGAAACGCATGTTGCAGACGCGCGCACCTGCTGCCTGAATCCGGCAACTACAACGCATCGCCAGATGACGGATGAGCAGCTGGCAGAGGCCGGTATTCCTGCAGGCTTGGTGCGCCTGTCCTGCGGTCTGGAGGATAAGGAAGATTTGCTGGCAGATTTGCAGCAGGCTTTGGCAGGCATTGCAGAGTAAAGCGTGTTAGCATTAAATAAAGTTTGAAGGCTGGTCCTGTGGGCCGGTCTTCTTTTTTACATAGTTATGCTATACTATTTATTTACATCTTGCGTATTAAAGTGTACAATAAATGTAATCAAGTCTGGCAAAAAACAGATATTTTGCTTAGATAAAGCTGTAATAAATGGAGGAAGGGGCTATGTGTATGGATTTGTATAATGTACAAAAGCTGCTGCAGGCCAAGGTTCTGACCGGCAGCGAGCTGATGCACCGCCAAATTGAATCCTGCTGCGGCAGTGACATGATGAGCGATGTTCTGGCCTTTACCAAACGCAACACCTTGCTGTGCACGGGACTGACTAATATGCAGGTAGTGCGCACTGCCGATATGACGGAGCTGAGCGCGCTGGTATTTGTGCGTGGAAAGGTGCCTGATGCTGATATTGTGGCAGCGGCGGCGGAAAATAATCTGCCGGTTCTGGCTACCGATTATACCTTATTTGAAGCCTGCGGCATTCTTTACGGAGCAGGTATCCGTGGCTGCAGCAAAAAGGAGTAAGCAAAATGACAGACAGTAAATCAGTAAAATTAGCCTTTGACTGCGTTGGCGGAGATTTTGAACGCGCAGGCGAAGCCTCTTCTAAAATAAAAAAGATGCTGCAGCGCTTAGGCATTCCGGCAGATATTGTACGCCGTATTGCCATCGGCACCTATGAGGCGGAAATGAACGTTATCATTCACGCCGGCGGCGGCAATGTAGCGGCCGAGGTGTTCCCGGATGCTACGGTGATTACGGTAACCGACCACGGCCCCGGAATCCCTGATATCAATAAGGCCTTGCAGGAGGGCTGGTCTACTGCGCCTGATTATGTGCGTCAGATGGGCTTTGGCGCCGGCATGGGCCTGCCTAATATGGTAAAGTGCTCCGATAAGTTTGATATTCAGTCCAAGGTGGGTGAAGGCACGAGCATTACGATGCAGTTCAAGCACCAAAGCGAGGATTTGTAAGAGATTTAAGGAAACGAGGTGATACGCAATGGCTCCTCAACCAACAACATATTTCCATTCGGTGGAATTGCAGCGGAATAAATGTCAGGGCTGCGTATCCTGCGTCAAGCTGTGTCCGACAGAGGCCATCCGCGTACGCAACGGCAAGGCGGAGATTTTGGGAGACCGCTGCATTGACTGCGGTGCCTGTGCTGCAGGCTGTCCCTATCATGCCTTTAACGTAAAAACCGACACGCTGGATGGATTGGCAGATTATGCTTATAATATTGTGCTGCCTGCGCCTTCATTGTATGCGCAGTTCCCGGATAATATTCCGCTGGAAAGCATCTGGCAGGGTCTGCATAATATAGGCTTTGATGAAATTTTTGATGTTTCACTGGCTTCGGAGTATATCGCCCTGGAAATAGAAGAATATGTAAAAAAGAACAGCAATGGACGCAAGCCGTTGATTTCATCTACCTGCCCCGCAGTTATGCGTCTGATTCAGGTAAAGTTCCCCGAGCTGATTAAACAGGTGGTGCCTGTGCTGCCGCCGGCAGAAGCTGCCGCGATTTACGTAAAGCGTGAAGCAGCGGCGCGCAAGCAACTGCCGAAGGAGCTGATAGGCGTATGGTTTATCTCGCCCTGTCCTTCCAAGGAAACTAATATCCGCCAGTCAGTAGATGTGCATCATACAGAGCTTACCGGCAGCTTCAGCCTGTCGGAGATTTACGGCCTGCTGCTGAAGAATCTCGGCGGCACGCATGAGCTGAATGTGCGCACCGGTTCTTCCTATGGCATGGCCTGGGGAACCTATGGCGGCGAAATTGAAAGCGCCGGTATTACCAACGGTCTGGCAATTCATGGCATTGATAATGTGTATGACCTGCTGGAGCAGGTTTCTATGAATAAAATGCCGCAGCTTGATTATGTGGAATGCAGTGCCTGCAAAGGTGGCTGTCTTGGCGGCCTTTTGGCAGCAGAAAACAAGTTCGTGGCAGAATGCAATCTGCGCAGGCGTATCGCGAGCCTGCGAGAGCAGGAGCCGGCGGACAGGCGTGAGGCGATGGCGCGCACGATGGTGCTGGAGGATTTCCCGCATTCGGAGGCTTACCGCAAGAAGCTGGTGGCGCGTCCGATGATGCAGCTTGATGATGATATCATGGAAGCGATGAAAAAGTTCGAGCGCATGGAAGAGGTGCTCTGCTCCTTGCCCGGGCTGGACTGCGGTGCCTGCGGTGCACCCAGCTGTCAGGGACTGGCGGAGGATATCGTGCAGGGCAAGGCGCACGAAATAGATTGTATTTTTAAATTGCGTGCCAGTGTACATAAATTGTCACAGGGCATGCTGGAGCTGGCTAAGCAGATACCTATTTATCACGAGCCGGCAGAAATAAATAAAACGGAGGCAGACAACGATGAAGGTTAAAGAAATGATTGAGAAGCTCGATTTGAAGCTTCTGACTAAGGATGTAAGTGAGGACGCTTTATATGCAGAGGTAGAAGGCGGTTATGCTTCCGATTTACTGAGTAATGCTATGGGTCAGGGCCAGCCCGGTATGGTTTGGGTAACGATGCAGGGACATCAGAATGTTGCTGCCGTTGCTTCGCTGATTGGCTTTGCGGCAGTTATCGTAGCAGGCGACGGTCCGGTTGCGGAGGATACGCTGCATAAGGCAAATCTGAATGATGTTGTTGTTGCGGCAACCGAAGCACCTGCCTTTGAGGTTATCGGCAAGCTGTATGAATTGGGTGTTGGCAATAAGGACTAAGCAATGCAGACAGTTCTGGCGGATTTACATGTACATACGCTGCTTTCGCCCTGTGCCGAGGTAGAAATGACACCGCATCACATTGTGATGCGTGCCGCCGAGTATGGCATTGGCGCTGTTGCGATTACCGATCATAACGCCAGTGCCAATGTGTCGGCTGCGCTGGAGGCAGCGCAGCGCTACGGCGTGAAGGTGTTCCCCGGTATGGAAGTGGAAAGCAGTGAAGAGGCACATATTGTGGCGCTGTTTGATACGCTGGAGCAGCTGCAGAGCTGGCAGCTGCTGGTTGATGAGCATATGAACGGTATGCTCAATGATGCAGAGCGTTTCGGTGCTCAGTATGTAGTAGATGCCGAGGACGAGTTTGTGCGTGAGGAGCAGCGTCTGCTGCATGCACCATTGTCGCTGACAGCGGCGCAGGTTGTGCAGCAGGTTGCAGCTTTGGGCGGCCTTACCATTGCCGCTCACATCGACCGTCCTTCCTACAGTATTTTGGGACAGCTCGGTTTTATTGAGCCGGACTTTGGCTTTGCTGCTGCCGAAATATCCGATGCAGGCTGGCGTCGCAAGATGCAGTCGAAGCTGCAGCGTCTGGCAGGCTATCTGCCCTTTGTTACGGACTCCGATGCACATAATATTTATGATTTTGTGCAGGGACCGAAAAACCTGCTGCAGGTGGAGGAATTAACGATAGCAGAGCTGAAATTGGCGCTGGCAGGCAAAGGGATGCGTAAGGTCCTGGCGGGACAATTTTCAGACTTTTGTAAAGAATGACGTAAATAGGGTACACTATATAGCAAAAATAACATAAATAGTATTGTACATTTGCTTGCGGAATGGTATACTGAGTTGGTAAGTTTACAAAAAATCCTTTAGAGGAGGGGTAGTATGAACAATAGTGAAAACCGTCTTGAGCGTAAATGCAGCTGCTGCGGCGGCGAAAATCCGGAAAAGCAGCGTATTGACGCTATTCTGGAAAAATACGCAGATGTTAAGGGACCGCTGATTCCTATTCTGCAGGAAGTGCAGAACCTGTACAACTATTTGCCGAAGGATGTACTAGAGTATATTGCCGATAAAACAGGTACGCCTATTTCCGAAATTTACGGCGTTGTAACCTTTTATTCATTGTTCCATCTTAATCCGCGCGGACGCAATGTTATCCGCGTCTGCCAGGGAACTGCCTGCCATGTGCGTGGCGGCAAAACAATTCTGCAGGCGTTGGAAAAGCAGCTGGGTATTAAGGCCGGACATACGACCGATGACCTGCGCTTTACCTTAGAAACTGTAGCCTGCATCGGTGCCTGCGGCTTGGCACCGGTTATGCAGATTAACGATGATACGCATGGACGCCTGACCACCGACAAGCTGGCAGGTATCTTGGCAAGGTATAAATAAAATGCGGGAGCTGGCATTACACATCTTGGATATAGCCCAAAATTCTGTGGCTGCCGGTGCCCGTCACATCTGGCTTACTATCAGCGAAAATGAGCAAGGGTACTTTGTTTTCAGCGTCCGCGATGATGGCAAGGGTATGGATAGCGAAATGCTGCAGCGGGTGCGTGACCCCTTTGTTACCAGCCGTACTACCAGAAAGGTAGGCATGGGGATTCCCTTTATCGATATGGTTACGCAGCAATGCGGCGGACATTTGGAGCTGCAATCTGCGCCCGGTAAGGGAACCGAGCTGACTGCATATTTTGCGGCAGATAATATTGACCGGCCACCGCTGGGAGATATTGTGAGCAGCGTGCAGGTGCTGTTGGCGGGGGCGCCGCAGCTGGAGCTGGAATTTGCCTATAACGGTGCCAACGGCTCGCTGGTGTTCAGAACGCAGGAAGTCAGAGAAATATTAGGCGAAGCGTGTGACTTTGCCAATCCTGAAGTATATGCCTGGCTGGGTGCTTATTTAAAGGAGCAGCTGGCACAGGTGCAGGGTGAGGAGGTATAAACGAATGAAAAGCTTAGCGGATTTACACGCTTTGAGAGATAAGCTGAAAGCAGATATCAAGCTGCGTCAGAGTTCCGGTACTAAAATTATTGTAGGTATGGGTACCTGCGGCATTGCTGCCGGTGCGCGCGAGGTTATGAGCGCTATCCTGCAGGAGCTGAACAAGCGTCATTTATTCGACGTGCAGGTGCAGCAGACAGGCTGTATCGGCATGTGCGAAAAAGAGGTGCTCGTTGACGTAGTGCGTCCGGGTGAAGCACGCATTACCTATGGCAAGGTAACTCCGGAGGCCGTGCCCAAAATTATCGCAGAGCATGTGGTAAACGGTCATATTGTGGAAGAGCTTGTCGTAGGCAGGCTGGATCAGGAATAAGCCGCAGGCAGGGTACACAGTTGTTGGAGAAGCTGCTGTATCGTAGCTTGTAAACAAAACAGGTGGAGGAAAAATATTATGCAGCATATAAGAGCTCACGTTTTAGTGTGTGGCGGTACGGGCTGTAAGGCTAACGGCTCGAAGGAAATCCAGCTGACTTTTGCCAGAGAGCTGCAAAAGTTCGGCCTGCAGGATGAGGTGATGGTTGTTGAAACAGGCTGCCATGGCTTCTGCGAGCACGGACCGCTGGTTATCGTTTATCCGGAAGGCACCTTCTATTGCAGTGTAAAGCCGGAGGACGTTAAAACCATCGTTGAAGAACATTTATATAAAGGACGCATTGTGCAGCGTTTGCTTTATCGTGAACCCATCAATCAGGAGCAGGTTCCGCGTTATTCGGAAATCGGCTTCTACAAAAAGCAGCATCGCCTGGTATTAGCTAACTGCGGCGCTATCAACCCGGAAGCTATTGAAGAGTACATCGCCGTAGGCGGTTATGAGGCATTGGCTAAGGCTGTTACGCAGATGACTCCGCAGGAGGTTGTGGACGAGGTCAAAAAATCCGGCCTGCGCGGTCGTGGTGGTGGCGGCTTCCCGACCGGTATGAAATGGCAGTTTGCCAAAAACTCCGAGAGCGATAAAAAATATGTTATCTGTAATGCGGACGAGGGTGACCCGGGCGCATTTATGGACCGCAGCGTATTGGAAGGTGACCCGCACCGTGTATTGGAAGGCATGGCTATCTGCGGTTATGCTATGGGTGCGGATGAAGGCTATATCTATGTACGTGCGGAATATCCGCTGGCTATCAAACGCTTGCGTACCGCCATTGCTCAGGCTGAAGAAATGGGTCTGTTAGGCGAGCATATTTTTGAAAGCGATTTCAGCTTTACTATTCATATCAAAGAGGGCGCCGGTGCCTTCGTCTGCGGCGAAGAAACCGCTCTGATGGCTTCTATTGAAGGCAAGCGCGGTATGCCGCGCCCGCGTCCGCCTTTCCCGGCGGTCAGCGGCCTGTGGGGCAAGCCGACGAACATCAACAACGTAGAAACCTTTGCTAACGTGGCGCAGATTATCGTTAACGGCGCAGACTGGTACTGCCAGCTTGGTACCGAAAAATCCAAGGGCACCAAGGTTTTCGCTTTGACCGGCAAAATCAATAATACCGGTCTGGCAGAGGTGCCGATGGGTATTACCATGCGCGAGATTATCTATGATATCGGCGGCGGTATTACCAACGGAAAAAAGTTTAAGGCTGTACAGATCGGCGGTCCTTCCGGCGGCTGCTTGCCTGAAAGCATGCTGGATTTGCCGGTAGATTATGATTCTCTGATTGCTGCCGGCGCTATGATGGGCAGCGGCGGTCTGGTTGTTATGGATGAGGATACCTGCATGGTTGACGTTGCCAAGTTCTTCCTGAACTTTACGCAATCGGAATCCTGCGGCAAATGTACTCCCTGCCGCGAAGGCACGAAGCGTATGCTGGAAATCCTTACCCGTATTACGGAGGGCCAGGGACGCGAGGGCGATATCGAGCTGCTGGAAAACCTGGCCAAGAATATCAAGGAAACAGCTTTGTGCGGTTTGGGACAAACCGCTCCTAACCCTGTTTTGAGCACCTTGAAATATTTCAGAGATGAATATGAGGCGCATATCAAAGAGAAGCGCTGTCCTGCAGGCGTCTGCGAAAAGATGCTGCATTACGAAATCAGCGATGCCTGCCGCGGCTGCGGTCTGTGCGCACGTCAGTGCCCGGTACAGGCTATCAGCGGTTCACCGAAAACAAAACATGTTATTGATCAGAATAAATGCATTAAATGCGGTGCCTGCATGACGGCGTGCCCGTTTAAGGCAATCAGCAAGGCATAAGGAGGGGACTGAAGATGCAGATGGTTAATTTGACAATTGATGGAAAACAGATTCAGGCCCCGGCAGGCTCCAGCGTACTGGAGGCTGCACGCAGCGCGGGTATTTATATTCCTACGCTGTGCTATCATCCGGACCTGCGTCCGGAGGGTGCCTGCCGCCTGTGTATGGTAGAGGCCAGCGGTGCGCGTACTCTGGTTGCTTCCTGCGTATATCCTGTAAGCGAGGGTATGGTAGTAAAAACTAATACCTCCAAGGTACGCGAAGCACGTAAAACAGTGCTGGAGCTGCTTTTGACTAATCACCCGAAGGATTGCCTGTGCTGTCAGAAGAATGGTGACTGCGAGCTGCAGAAAATCGCTGCTGACTTAGGCGTGCGTAAGCTGCGCTTCGAGGGTGGCGAAACAAGGGCGCGTACTATTGATAACAGCAATCCTTCTTTGGTACGCGATCAGGAAAAATGCATTCTCTGCGGCCGCTGCATCCGTGTCTGCCGTGATGTGCAGGGTATGAGCGTTTACAGCTTTGCCGGCCGCGGCTTCAACACCATGGTATCTACAGCCTTTGAGCATGACCTGCTCAACAGTGCCTGCACCTACTGCGGCCAGTGCGCCGATGTCTGCCCGACAGGCGCTATCGTGGAAAAGGACGATACCGACAAGGTTTGGGATGCAATCAACAATCCTGAAAAGGTCGTTGTAGTACAGACAGCTCCGTCCGTGCGTGTAGCCTTGGGCGAGGAGCTGGGCATTCCGGCAGGTCAGGTTGTTACCGGTAAAATGGTTGCGGCATTGCGCCATTTAGGCTTTGACAAGGTTTTCGATACAAACTTCTCTGCCGACCTGACTATTATGGAGGAAGGCCATGAGTTCCTGCAGCGTCTGCAGAACGGCGGCGTACTGCCGATGATTACCTCCTGCAGCCCTGGCTGGGTAAATATGATTGAGCTGAAATATCCTGAGCTGCTGCCGCATCTTTCTACTGCCAAATCTCCGCAGCAGATGTTCGGCGCCGTTGCCAAAACCTACTTTGCAGAACGTGCAGGCATTGACCCGGCTAAAATAGTCAGTGTATCGGTAATGCCATGTACTGCGAAAAAGGCAGAGGCTGCGCGCGAAGAAATGTGTGCCAGCGGTTATCGCGATGTAGACGTAGTTATTACCACGCGTGAGCTTGGACGCATGATTCGCGAGGCAGGTATAGATTTTAACGCGCTGGAAGAAGCAGAGTTCGATTCTCCGTTGGGAACCGGTACCGGTGCCGCAGTTATCTTTGGTACTACAGGCGGCGTTATGGAAGCGGCTTTACGTACTGTGGCCGAGGTTGTTGCCGGCAAGGAGCTGCCGAAGCTTGAATATAATGAGGTACGCGGCATGGAGCAGACACGTGAGGCTGTTATTGATGTAGCCGGCGTGTCCGTGAATGTTGCCGTAGTACATACGCTCAAATCTGCTAAAATGATGCTGGAACGCATTAAAGCAGGTACCGCAGATTATCAGTTTATCGAGGTTATGGCTTGTCCCGGCGGCTGCATCGGCGGTGGCGGTCAGCCTGTTCCGGTTGATGCTTCTATCAGACAAAAACGCCGTGAAGCGATTTTTAATTGCGACCGTACAAGCGAATTACGAAAATCGCACGAAAACCCGGAAATAAAAACACTTTATGATACTTGGCTAGGCAAACCTCTTTCTGAAAAGGCGCATAGTCTATTACACACACACTACCGCGCCCAAAACCGTTAATTGTTCTAGCTGGATAATACAAATCCCCCTTTTTTTCCTTGAAAAGAAGGGGGCGTTTTGTAAATTTGTAAAGAAAAAGCTTGCAGTGTTACAATTTTATTGGTATTATATATAGCGTTGAGTGCAATTTGCCCGTTATGTAAAACACAGGAAAAATTTGACAGAAAAAAGTGAAGTTTTTCTGAAAATGTGTTATAATTGTAGCAGATAGTAAAGAAGCCTTTGAAAAAATATTTATAGTATAAGCAGGAGTTTTCTCTTATATGTCGAAATGACTATATAGTCAAGTATGAAATATTTGTGAAGAGCTTGATATACGGTAATATCTTATTTGTAATGCCGCAGGGTATTGCTGATAAGTTATATGCAAAGGGGTAACACCCTTATAAAAACTCAATGTCCTAATTAAAAGGAGGAAGGTAAACATGATCGATATTAAAGATCGCATTTGTGACGTAGTAGCTGACAAAGTGATGAGCGCTGAAGCTGCTGCAGAATTCGTAAAAGATGGTGACAATTTAGGTGTCAGCGGTTTTACCCCGTCTGGCTATCCGAAAGCTGTTCCTCTGGCTCTTGCTGAAAAGGGCAAAAAAACTCCTTTCAAAGTTAACGTTTGGACTGGCGCATCTGTTGGTCCTGAAATCGACCAAGCAATGGTTGAAGCTGGCATCATTGACCGTCGTCTGCCTTACCAGACCAACGGCACCATGCGTAAAGCTATCAACGCTGGTAAAGTAAAATACGCTGATATTCATCTGTCTCACATGGCTCAAATGGTTCGCTATGGCTTCATGGCTGGCCGCCCGACCGGTCCGGATGTTGCAATTGTTGAAGTTTGCAAAATCAATGACCTCGGCGATGGCAAAGTAGGCCTGATTCCGACCACTTCCATGGGCAACAGCTCCTCTTATGTAGCTGGCGCTAAAAAAGTTATCGTTGAAGTTAACACCACTCAACCGGTAGGCCTGGAAGGCATGCATGACTCCTATATTCCTCTGGATCCCCCGAATCGTCAACCGATTCCTATCACCGCTCCGGAAGACCGCATCGGTACCACCTACATTCCTTGCGAAGTAGAAAAAATCGTTGCAGTAGTTCCTTGCGACCGTCCTGACATCGTTCGTCCGCTGGGCGAAATCGACGACGACGCTAAACATATGGGCGCTAACCTCGTTAACTTCCTGAAAAACGAAGTTAAAGAAGGCCGTCTGCCGAAAAACCTGCTGCCGCTGCAATCCGGCGTAGGCTCCGTTGCTAACGCAGTTATCAATGGTCTGGTTAACTCCGATTTCGAAGACCTGACCGTTTACACTGAGGTTATTCAAGATGGTATGTTCGACCTGATCGATGCTGGTAAACTCCGCGTTGCTTCCGGTACTGCTCTGACTCCGTCTCCTGAGTGCCAAAAGAAATTCTACGAGAACGTAGACTTCTACAAAAAATATTTGCTGCTCCGTCCGCAAGAAATCTCCAACAGCCCTGAAGTTGCTCGTCGTATCGGCGTAATCGCAATGAACACCGCTATTGAAGTTGATATCTATGGTAACGTAAACTCCACTCATGTTTGCGGCACCAAGCTGATGAACGGCGTTGGCGGTTCCGGTGACTTCGCTCGTAACGGCTACCTGACCGTATTCTTCACCAACTCCCTGGCAAAAGGCGGCAAGATTTCTTCCGTAGTTCCGTTCTGCAGCCATATCGACCATGCTACCCTGGACGTTGACGTTATCGTTTCCGAACGTGGCGTTGCTGACCTGCGTGGCCTGAGCCCGAAAGAAAAAGCTCCGATCATCATCGATCAGATTGCTAACCCGAAATATCAACCTTGGCTGTATGATTACTTCAAACGCGCTTGCGAAGCTTGCGGCAACAGCCAAACTCCGCACATCCTGGCAGAAGCATTCGATTGCTACAAAATGTTTGCTGAAACCGGTTCCATGGAAGGCATGGTTGAAGGTAAATAATTTTAAAAAAACTTTGCGAAACCCCTTGTTAAGTTTTGCAAAATAGGTTAAACTATGTAATGTGCTTGCCGGTGGGTGAGATTCCCACCGGCAGGTATACATAGACAAAGCCTCACCCAAGGCTTTGCCCAATAAATTCAGTTGACGAAGTCTCACCCTAGACTTTGCCATATATAGCCGTCATAGACGGAACACTCTCACCATCATTTCGGAACCGTCCAATCCGAAATATGAAACACAAATATTTTAAGGAGGATTTGAGAATGGCATTTGAAAACATTAAAGCTGGTTTAGAGAAATATCATGCTGAAGTTGAAGCTAAACTGGCAAAATTCCCTGAACGCGCAAACCTGGTTCCTAACAGACTGTACACCCCGGTAGATCTTGGTGAAAACTTTGACTACATGACTAAACTGGGCTTCCCTGGTGAATATCCTTACACCCGTGGTGTTCAACCGACCATGTATCGTGGCCGTTTCTGGACCATGCGTATGTACGCTGGTTTCTCCACCGCTGAAGAATCCAACAAACGTTATCGTTACCTGCTGGCTAACGGTGGTTCCGGCCTGTCCTGCGCATTCGACCTGCCGACCCAGATCGGTTATGATTCCACCGATCCGATGGCTGAAGGCGAAGTTGGTAAAGTAGGCGTAGCTATCGACTCCCTGGCTGACATGGAAATCCTGTTCGACCAAATTTCCCTGGATAAAGTATCCACTTCTATGACCATTAACGCTCCTGCTTCCGTACTGCTGGCTATGTACATTGCAGTAGCTGAGAAACAAGGCGTTTCCGCTGACAAACTGCGTGGTACCATTCAGAACGATATTCTGAAAGAGTATGCTGCTCGCGGCACTTACATTTTCCCGCCGAAACCGTCCATGCGTTTGATCACCAACATTTTTGAATATTGCTCCAAGAACGTACCGCTGTGGAACACCATTTCCATTTCCGGTTACCATATCCGTGAAGCTGGTTCCACCGCTTCTCAGGAAATCGCATTCACTATTGCTGATGGTATCGCTTATGTAGAAGCTGCTATCAAAGCTGGTTTGGACGTTGACGCATTTGCAGGCCGTCTGTCCTTCTTCTGGAATGCTCATAACAACGTACTCGAAGAAGTTGCTAAATTCCGTGCTTCCCGTCGTGTATGGTCCAAAGTTATGAAAGAGCGTTTTGGCGCTAAGAAAGCTAAATCCATGATGCTGCGTGTACATACCCAAACCGCTGGCTCCATGCTGACCGCTCAACAACCGAACAACAACATCGTTCGTGTTGCTCTGCAAACTGCTGCTGCTGTAATGGGTGGTACTCAATCCCTGCACACCAACTCCAAAGACGAAGCTCTGGCACTGCCGACCACTGAGTCTGTAACCATCGCTCTGCGTACCCAACAAATCGTTGCTTACGAATCTGGTCTGGCTGACACCATCGATCCGTTGGGCGGCTCCTACTATGTAGAAGCTCTGACCGATAAGATCGAAGCTGAAGCTTGGGACTACATTAAGAAAATTGACGAAATCGGTGGCGCTCCTGAAGCTATCGCTAAAGGCTACATCCAAAAAGAAATCCAAGACTCTGCTTACAAATGGCAGATGGAAATCGAAAAAGGCGACCGTATCATCGTTGGCGTTAACAAATTCACCCAAGAAGAAGAAGCTCCGAAAAACCTGCTGCGCGTAGACGGTTCTGTAGGCAAGCTGCAAGCTGAAAAGATTGCTGCTCTGAAAGCTCGCCGTGACAACGCTAAAGTAGAAGAAACTCTGGCTGCTCTGAAAGTTGCATGCGCAGACGAAAATGTAAACCTGATGCCTTACATCCTGGATGCAGTTCGTGCATATGCAACCGAAGGTGAAATCTGCGGCGTTATGAGACAAGTATTCGGTGAATACCAACCTCATACTGCACTCTAATTTGTAAACTCAACCAATATACGGAGGTAAACTATAATGGCAAACGTTAAAGTTTTAGTTGCTAAACCGGGTCTGGATGGCCATGACCGCGGTGCTAAAGTTGTAGCTCGTGCTCTGCGCGACGCTGGTTTTGAAGTTATCTACACCGGTATCCGTCTGACTCCGGAACAAATCGCTGAAGCTGCTCTGCAAGACGACGTAAACGTTGTTGCACTGTCCCTGCTGTCCGGCGCTCACAACACCCTTTTCCCGAAAGTAGTTGAACTGCTGAAAGAAAAAGGCCTGACCGACGTTCTGGTTATCGGCGGCGGCGTTATTCCTGACGCTGACATCCCTGGCCTGAAAGCTGCTGGCATTGCTGAAGTATTCACTCCGGGCACCCCGACCAGCAAAATTGTTGATTTCATCAACGCTAACGTAAAATAATTTTATCCCTTAAAGCAAGCCGGGTTTGTCCCGGCTTGCCTTATAAAATATTCACTATCCAAAAACAAGGCGGTGTGAATTATGGAAATAGTAGATAAATTATTAAATCATTCTCGTCTTGCATTATCTAAAGCAATCACTGCTGTTGAAAATGAATACGATGATGCTGTCAAAATTATGACAGAGATTTATCCTCATACTGGTAATGCTTATGTAATTGGTATCACCGGCCCTCCGGGTGCTGGTAAAAGTACTCTGACTGATAAATTGGCTAAAGAATACCGTAAACGCGGCAAGACCGTAGGTATCGTAGCAATTGACCCCACTAGCCCGTATTCTGGCGGCGCTATTTTAGGCGACCGTATCAGAATGATGGATCTGACCGCAGACGAGGGCATTTTTGTACGCTCTATGGCAACACGCGGCAGTCTTGGCGGCCTGTCTCAAAAAGCAGGTGACGCTGTTAAATTAATGGATGCTTTCGGCATGGATGTTATTATCGTTGAAACCGTAGGCGTAGGACAATCTGAGGTTGACATTGTTAAGACCGCAGATACTACCATGGTAGTAGTAATCCCCGGCATGGGCGACGATATCCAGGCAATTAAAGCAGGTATACTTGAAATCGGTGACCTGTTCACGATTAACAAAGCTGATCGTGAAGGTACAGACAAGCTCAACATTGAGATTGAGATGATGCTCGAATTAAATCCCGAACATGTTGGCTGGCGTCCTCCGATTAACAGGACCATTGCCAGCAAGGGTGAAGGTATAGAGGCTGTTGTGGACTCTATTGAGGCACACAAGGCATATTTGATTGAGAGTGGTAAATTAAACGATATCCGTAAAGCTCGTATTAAAAACGAGGTTACCGCTATGCTTAATGACCATGTAAATCGCTACATCGACAAGAACGTCATTCAAACGGATGAATTTGACAACTTAGTTGTAAAAATGCAGTCCCGCGAGATTGAGCCGTACTCTGTCGTTGATGATATTGTTGGCAAGGTTTTAAAATAAACCGCCAAAAAAAACAATTTTAGGAGGAATTTATTATGGCATTCAAAACTATTTGTGTTGACCATGTAGGTATCGCTTGCGCTGGTACCTTGGAAGAAGCTGCAAAAATTTACACTGAGGTACTGGGCCTGAAAGCTACCGGCACTGAAGAAGTTAAAGAACAAGGTGTTGCTACCGTATTTGTTCCCTGCGGCGAAACCCTGATTGAGCTCCTTGTTGATATCACTGAAAACAACGATGGTCCTATCGGCAAATACATTGCTAAAAACGGCCCTGGCATCCAACATATGGCTCTGCGCGTTGACGACATCAAAGCAGCTATCGCTGACCTGACCGAAGCTGGCGTTCGCATGATCGACAAAGCTCCTCGTAACGGTGCTGGCCAAATGAAAATTGCTTTCGTTCATCCGAAATCCGCTGGCCTGCTGCTCGAGCTGTGCCAACCGGCTGCAACCTACAAAGACTAATTTATTAGCTTCGTAGATTCAGGGCGATTTAAGGTCCCATAATTTAAGCTACATAATGCTGGAGATATACAAGTGATATATCTTCAGCATCTGTGTATAAATTTGTTCTCCCAATAATGATGGAGGTGTAAGATTTGTCTACTCAAGAAAAAATTGAGAAAATGCTCAAAAAAGCCGAAGTAATTCTGGCTGCTGGTGGCGAAAAACGTGTTGCTAAACAACATGAATCCGGCAAAATGACTGCTCGTGAAAGAATCGCTGCTCTCCTCGACGAAGGTTCCTTCGTAGAACTCGACCGTTTTGTACGTCATCGTTGCTACAACTTCGGTCAAGAAAAGAAAGAACTGCCTGGTGAAGGCGTAACCACCGGTTACGGCACCATCGATGGCCGTCTGGTTTATGTATTCGCACAGGACTTCACCGTTGAAGGTGGCTCCCTCGGCGAAATGCATGCTGCTAAAATCGTTAAAGTACAACGCCTGGCACTGAAAATGGGTGCTCCGCTGGTTGGCCTGAACGATTCCGGCGGTGCTCGTATCCAAGAAGCTATCGACGCTCTGGCTGGCTATGGTAAAATCTTCTTCGAGAACACCATTGCTTCCGGCGTAGTTCCTCAGATTTCTGCAATTATGGGTCCTTCCGCTGGCGGCGCTGTATACAGCCCGGCACTGACCGACTTCATCTACATGGTAAAGAACACTTCCAAAATGTTCATTACCGGCCCTGCAGTAGTTAAATCCGTTACCGGTGAAGATGTAACCCAAGAACAACTGGGTGGCGCTATGACCCACAACAGCACTTCTGGTGTTGCTCACTTCGCTGCTGAAAACGACGAAGACTGCCTGCAACAAATCCGTTACCTGCTCTCCTTCCTGCCTTCCAACAACGTTGAAGGTGCTCCGATTGTAGAGACTGGTGATGACCCGATGCGTACCGACGACAGCCTGAACACTCTGCTGCCGGACAACTCCAACCAAGCTTACGATATGTATGATGTAATCAGATCTATCGTAGATAACGGCGAATTCTATGAAAACCAAAAATACTGGGCAACCAACATCATCACTTGCTTCGCTCGTATGGATGGTCAAACCGTAGGTATCATTGCTAACCAACCGAAAGTTATGGCTGGCTGCCTGGATATCAACGCTTCCGATAAATCCGCTCGTTTCATCCGCTTCTGCGACGCTTTCGGCATTCCTCTGCTGAACCTGGTTGACGTTCCTGGCTTCCTGCCTGGCTGCAACCAAGAATACGGCGGCATTATCCGTCACGGCGCTAAGATGCTGTATGCTTACTCTGAAGCAACTGTTCCTAAAATCACTCTGGTTACCCGTAAAGCTTACGGCGGTTCCTATCTGGCAATGTGCTCTCAAGATCTGGGCGCTGACCAAGTTATCGCATGGCCGACCGCTGAAATCGCAGTTATGGGTCCTGCTGGTGCTGCTAACATCATCTTCCGTAAAGATCCTGATGTTGAAGCTAAGACTAAAGAGTACATCGACAACTTCGCTACTCCGTACCAAGCAGCAATGCGCGGCATGGTTGACATGGTTATCGAACCGAAAAATACTCGTCCCACCATCATCAACGCTCTGCAAATGCTGGAAAGCAAACGCGAAACCCGTCCGGCAAAACGCCACGGCAACATTCCTTTGTAATTCACAAGCAGTTGCTTAGTGCTTAAACAACCTATTTTAAGATAAGATGAGGTGAAATAAATGGGTCCTGTTACTACTAATCCTTGGTTGATTGCTTTAATCAATATGACCATCGTATTCGGCGTACTGATCGCTCTGGGCATATTGATGAACTTACTCCAAGTTATCGATCCGACTAAAAAAAAAGTTGCTAAACCGGCAGTAGCTCCTACACCGGCAGCAGCTCCCGCTGCAGCTCCGGTTGCAGCAGCTCAAGATGATAGCGAAATTATCGCTGTTATCGCTGCAGCAGTAGCAGCTTGCGGCGTTAGCGCAGACCAAATCGCTTGCGTACGTCGTATTGATGCTAAATCTGCATGGACTGTAAGCAGTCGTGTTGAAGCTATTAGCGTTCGTAAAGAATGCTTCTAATGCATATAGTTTGCAATTTTAATTAAAAAACGAGATTTTAAGGAGGATTATATCCATGAAAAAGTATACTATCACCGTAAATGGTACCGCATACGAAGTTGAAGTTGAAGAAGCAGGCGTTGTTGCTTCCGCTCCGAAAGCTGCTCCGGCTCCGGCTCCGAAAGCTGCTGCTCCGGTTGCTGCTGGTGCAACCACCGTTTCCGCTCCTATGCCGGGCAAAGTTCTGTCCGTTAACGTAAAAGCTGGCGACGCTGTTAAATCCGGCGACGTTCTGCTGATTCTGGAAGCTATGAAAATGCAAAACGAAATCATGGCTCCGGCTGATGGCACTGTTTCCGACGTTCGCGTTTCCGCAGGTCAAACTGTTGCTACCGGCGACGTTATGATCGTTCTCTAATTCTTACTCGATAGTTCGCAATATCAGTAAGTCTTAAATACCCTTGATCTTTGGAGGGGGCTTTTCGCAGAGCCCCTTCCACAAATTGAAAATTGGGAGGATATTAAATGGAAGCATTTCTCGTTGCTTTGTCTTCCGTATGGGCAGATTCCGGTTTCTCTGCACTGACAGGCGGTCACGTAATCATGATCGTTGTAGGTCTGGTTCTGCTTTATATGGCTATTGGTAAAGGTTTTGAGCCTTTGCTGCTGTCCCCGATCGCATTCGGTTGTATTCTTGCTAACATTCCTAAAAACGGTTTCGAAGAACCTGGTGTTATGTCCGTTATCATGTATGGTATTCACCACGAAGTATTCCCTCCGTTGATCTTCTTGGGCGTAGGCGCTATGACCGACTTTGGTCCTCTGCTGGCTAACCCGAAAACCCTGCTCCTGGGCGCTGCTGCACAGGGCGGTGTATTCGTAGCTCTGCTGGGCGCTATGCTGCTTGGCTTCACCGTACAAGAAGCTGCTGCTATCGGCATCATCGGTGGTGCTGACGGCCCGACTTCCATCTACCTGGCTGCTAAAATGGCTCCTCAGCTGTTAGGTGCAATCGCAGTTGCTGCTTACTCCTACATGTCTCTGGTTCCGCTGATTCAGCCTCCTATCATGAAACTGTTCACCACTGAAGCAGATCGTAAGATCGTTATGCAACAGCTGCGTCCGGTTTCTCACTTTGAAAAGGTTGCTTTCCCGATCATGTGCACCATCGTTATTTCTCTGCTGTTACCTTCCGTAACCGCTCTGATTGGTATGCTGATGCTGGGTAACCTGTTCAAAGAAGCTGGTTGCCTGGATCGTCTGTCCGACACCGCACAAAACGCTCTGATGAACACTGTAACCATCATGCTGGCTACCGGTACTGGTCTGACCATGAGCGCTGAGTCTTTCCTGAACGCTAAGACTCTGCTGATCATCGTTCTGGGTCTGGTTGCATTCGTAGCTGGTACTGCTGCTGGCGTTATCTTCGGTAAGATCATGTGCATTGTAGACGGTGGCAAGACCAACCCGTTGATTGGTTCCGCTGGCGTTTCTGCAGTTCCTATGGCTGCTCGTGTATCTCAAAAAGTTGGTCAGAAAGCTAACCCGGCTAACTTCCTGCTGATGCACGCTATGGGTCCTAACGTAGCAGGCGTTATCGGTACTGCAGTTGCTGCAGGTACCATGCTGGCTATGATCGGTCCTGTTGGCAAATAATCATTAGCTAACTTCAAGAGCTCACACATTAGTGTGAGCTCTTTTTTGTATCTAAAATGTAAATTTTATTGTTGGCGATACTCTCAGGCTAATATTTATAGTATAATAAAAAAGAACTGTTCAAGAATTGAATAGCATTTCTTTACAAGAGGAGTCTTGAGTATATGCAACGATTTAATCTGACCAGACAGTTTTTTAGGGATGTCTGGTACCTTACGAAAAGCTATTGGCAATCCGAAGAGAAGAAAAAGGCTTTCTTTTTATTGGGCTGTATTATAGCGCTGACACTTGGCGTGGTTTATATGCTTGTTCTGCTTAACCAGTGGAATAACAGCTTCTACAGTGCCTTGCAAAACTATGATGCTAAGAAGATTTTTGACGAGCTTATTCATTTTTCATGGTTAGCTGCCATTTATATCTTATTGGCAGTATACTCATATTATTTACAGCAGACATTGATTTTGAATTGGCGTCGTTGGCTGACAACGCGTTTTATCGACATCTGGCTGCAAAACAAAACCTATTATAATCTGCAGATGTTCGGTAAGGATACGGATAACCCTGACCAACGTATCAGTGAGGACGTGCGTCAGTTTGTTGAAATGACCTTGAGCTTTGGCATAGGGATCCTCAAGGCGTTTTGCACGTTTGCATCCTTTGTTGTTATTTTATACAATCTTTCCGGCAGTCTTAGCTTTACCTTTATGGGTAAGACGTGGACAATTAATGGCTACATGCTGTGGGCATCACTGATATATTCTGTAATTGGTACCTATATTACCCATCTTGTTGGCTGCAAGCTTGTTAAAATCAACTTTATCCAACAGAAATATGAAGCGGATTTCCGTTTCAGTATGATTCGCCTGCGTGAAAGTGCGGAAAGCGTTGCCTTCTACCGTGGTGAAGCGCAGGAGGGCAGTGTATTTAAGCTACGCTTTAAAATGCTCTTGGATAACTTCTGGAAACTGGTTAATAAACAGAAACAGCTTGTCTTTTTAAATTCCGGTTATTCTCAAATCGCTATCATTTTTCCCTTTGTTGTAGCCATGAACCGTTATCTTACGAAAGAAGTAACACTAGGCGGACTGATGCAGGTTGCCAGTGCCTTTGGCCGTGTGCAGGATTCGCTTTCATATTTTGTTGATATGTACAGCAGCATTGCTCAATGGCAGGCTGTTGTAATGCGTTTAACTTACTTCGGCCACCATATGCATGAGGTTTCTCAGCAGGCGGAACGCTTTCATGTGGAACGCTTTGCTGCTGCAGATGTTGTTGAGGTTAACGATATGCAGATAAATCTGCCGGACGGAAAGCCGCTTCTGGAAAATATCAGCTTTACTCTGCATCCGGGGCATAATGTTTTGATTAAGGGTGTCAGCGGCAGCGGTAAAAGTACCTTGCTGCGTGCCATCTCCGGTATCTGGCCCTTCGTCGACGGCAAAATCTTTCTTCCGTCACGTGATAAGCTGATGTTTATTCCGCAAAAGCCTTATCTGCCGTTGGGCACACTGCGTGCTGCCCTTAATTACCCGGGAAATAAACCGATAGATGATACTGAATTGATTTATCTGATGGATTTGTGCCAGATTGGTTATCTTAAGGATAAGCTCGATTTGGAGGCTGACTGGAGCCATGTGCTTTCTGTCGGTGAGCAGCAGCGTTTGGCCTTTGTACGTGCCCATATCCAGCAGCCACAGTGGCTTTTCCTGGATGAAGCAACATCTGCTTTGGATGAAGACACTGAGGCGACTATGTACAGCCTGCTACAGGAGCGTTTACAGCAGACTACTGTTGTAAGTGTCGGTCATCGCAGTACGCTGAATAAATATCACGAGCTTGTTTTACGCTTAAATAAATCAACTCGTCAAGTTACCCTTGAAAAATTGTAAGGAGGTTTTCTTATGCTGCCATTGCAAATTGCAGAAAATATTTATGACGTTGGTGTTCAGGATTGGGCTGTGCGTGATTTTCACGGCTACAAAACAGAGAGAGGTGCAACCTATAACTCTTATCTGATTATGGATGAAAAGATAACCTTGATTGATACTGTTAAAGCGCCCTTTACCGAAGAGCTGCTTGCTAATATCAGTAAGGTAACACCATTGGATTCCATTGACTATATTGTCATCAACCATGTTGAGCCTGACCATTCCGGTGCTATGCCTGCGTTAGCCAAGGCTTGCCCCAAAGCAAAGTTCTATATTACGATGCAAGGTAAAAACGAGGCGATTCAGCATTACGGAGATATTTTTGCTTTTGAGGTTGTTAAAGACGGAACAACCTTAAATATCGGCAAGCGCACCTTAACCTTCGCTTCTATGGCAATGCTGCATTGGCCTGACAGTATGGCTACCTATAGTGAGTATGATAAAATTCTTTTTTCCAATGATGCCTTCGGTCAGCATTATGCTACCAGTAAGCGCTTTGACTGTGAAGTAAATCAGGACGAGCTGTTCTACGAAGCTAAAAAGTATTTTGCCAACATTCTCTGGCCTTATGCCAAGTTGATTGGCAATGCGCTGAAAAAGCTTGGCGGTCTTGATATTAAAATGATTGCGCCTTCCCATGGTGTAATCTGGACGGAGCATATTGCCGATATCCTGCGCTGCTACAGCGAATGGGGCAGCGGTGTACAGGATGGCAGCCTTGTTATTGCCTATGACAGCATGTGGGGCGGTACGGAAAAGCTGGCACGGGCGATTGCGCGCGGTGCTGCTAATGCCGGCATTGTTGTTAAAGTATTCAAAATGGGCACTACACCTAACAGTACGGTAGCAGCAGAGCTCTTTACTGCCTCCGGTTTTTTGGCAGGATCTTCAACTCTTAATTGCAGCATGCTGCCGAATATGGGTTCATTGCTGATTTATCTTAAAGGACTCGGCGCTAAAGGTAAAAAAGCTGCAGCCTTCGGTACCTTTGGCTGGGGCGGTGGTGCGCAGAAGGATATGGAGGAGCTGCTGGCAAAAAGCTGCTTTGATGCAGTAGAACCCGGCTTCAACTGCAAATGGACGCCGCAGAAGGCTGAGCTTGAAGCTGCAGAAAAGTATGGTTATGAATTTGCCCTAAAAATAAAAGCTGAATGAGCTGTGAATTTTGTGTAAAACAAATATATTTACTAGTAAAAAAAGTACACAAATAACGATAATAGTGTATAATAGTATTATAACAATGAAAGCGAGGTCTTATGATGAATAAGAAAGCTGAAGTTTACAAGAAATTCCTTGAAGAAAACAAAATTAACTGGGGTGACGTTTTCGAAGTTCCGAAAGCAGACGAGGTTCCTGAAGAAAGCTTTATGCATCCCGTTGTTTTCCGTTCCGCTATCGGCATCCAAGGTCAAAATCTGCCGACTATGCTGGTAATTGATGACAGCATTTATGTAATGCTGCAGGTTCGCGTAGGTGCAGGCTTGGTTAAAGAAGCCAATAAGGCTGCTGTTCTGGAACACCTGAACGCTCTGAACGAAAACTACAAGGTATTCAAATATTACGCTGATGAAGCTGGCAATATCATCATTGAAAGCTGCATTCCTTCTACCGACGAGCAATTCGTACCGCAAATGATTCATGCAGTAATCGACGTTATTGTTGACCACCTTAACACTGAATATCCTAAGCTGATGAAAGCTGTTTGGGCTGAATAAGCTGAATAAAAAAATATGGTACTTTCTTAAATAAGGGGAGTAGCCGGCACAAGCCTTAGGGCTGGTGTTTACACTGCCGTCAGTACGATTCGGAAGAATCCGGCTTTGTAATTAAGTGGCGAGACTTTGTTGTAAAATATTTTTATTTTACAGCATTGTCTCGCCCTTTTTTAATATATAATATAAGGTGAAGAGTGTACTTGCATGATTTACCACAATTTTCGACAAGTAGCAGACGCAAGGTCAAAGGAGGAAGAAAATGAGTAAATATGGCTTAAGCAAGGAGCAGATTGAAGAGTCACGGCGCAAGTACGGTGATAACACGTTGACGCAGCCGCCGCGGGAAACATTTTGGAGCAAGCTGCTGGGGAATTTTCAGGATCCCATTATCCGCATCCTGATAGTAGCACTGCTGGTAAATGCTTTTTTCGTGTATCTTGGTCATGGTGATTGGATTGAAACAATAGGTATTTTTCTGGCAATTATTTTGGCAACCTTTGTTTCTACCTGGTCCGAATACAGCAATGAGAATGCCTTTCAAAAGCTGCAGGAAGAAGCCAGCCGTATACGCTGCAAGGTGTGGCGTGACGGTGAGCCGGAGGAAATTGCTATTGATGATGTTGTTGTTGGTGAGGCAATTATCTTAGAGGCCGGCGATAAAATACCGGCAGACGGAATTTTGCTGGAGGGAACGCTGAAGCTGGACCAGGCAGCGCTGAACGGCGAAAGCGAGGAAGCAAAAAAAACAGTGGCACCTGCTGACTTTCAATGGGATGACGGTAAAATTGATTTTCTGGATGAGCATAAGCTGTTTCGTGGCAGCGTTGTGGTAGATGGTACTGCTGTGATGCAGGCGGTAAAGATAGGTGATAATTCCGTTTACGGCCAGCTTACGCAGGAGCTGAAGGATGATGAACGTGACAGCCCGCTGAAGCTGAAGCTGAAGGGATTGGCAGAGCAGATAAGTAAATTCGGCTATGCCGGCGGTGTGCTGATAGCAGTAGCGGTAATGCTGCATAAAATATATCTGGCAGGCAGCTTTGCGGCATATTTTGCTGATATGACAACAGTAATTGCCGATTTGGTACAGGCTGTAATTTTGGCGATTATTATTATCGTTATGGCAGTACCGGAAGGCCTGCCGCTGATGATTGCTATAGTTTCTTCGCTCAATATGCGCAAGATGCTGCACGATAATGTATTGGTGCGTAAGCTCGTGGGCATTGAAACGGCAGGCAGCCTGAACCTGCTGTTTACCGATAAAACAGGCACTATTACTAAAGGACAGCTGGAGGTAGTACGCTTCTTAACCGGCGATTTACAGGAAATTACCGAATTTACCTCATTGCCTGCACGTCTTAAGGAGCTGACCTGCCAGCAGGTTTTAATAAATACATCATCTACCGTTACCGACGGCAAGATTGTCGGCGGTAATATGACGGAAGCAGCATTAAACAATTATGTCGGTACCTATCGTTTGCCGCAGCTGCCGCAGCGCCAGCGCTTTATTCCGTTTAACAGTGCCAATAAATATTCCTGGGCGCAGGTTGCTCCCGCTGACGGCGGCGCAGCATATTGCCTGATTAAGGGCGCACCGGAAAAGCTGCTGCTGGCTGCCGATTGGTATTGGTCCAATGACGGTCTGCGTTTGCCGTTGACTGATGAGATGAAAGCAGCTCTGGATAACAGAATGCTGGAGCTTGCGGGACAGGCAATGAGAATGCTGGCACTGTGCACCTATGAGGGAATACCTGCTGATAACCTGCCGGATAAAGGACTGACGCTTGCCGGTGTTGTTGCCATCCGTGATGACGTGCGTCCGGAAGCAGTGGAGGCTATTAAGGCTGTACAGCAGGCCGGTGTGCAGGTAGTAATGATTACCGGTGACCGTAAAGAAACTGCAGTTGCCATTGCCAAGGATGCAGGCCTGCTGCAAAGCGCGGAGGATGTAGTCTGGACCTCCGACGAGCTGGCACAGATGAGTGATGATGAGGTCAAGGCTAAGCTGACGCATCTGCGTGTAGTGGCACGTGCTTTACCGATGGATAAATCGCGCCTGGTGCGCCTGGCGCAGGAGCTGAATCTTGTAACCGGTATGACCGGCGATGGTGTAAATGATTCACCGGCGCTTAAAAAGGCCGACGTTGGCTTTGCTATGGGCAGCGGTACAGAGGTTGCCAAGGAAGCAGGCGATATCGTTATCATGGACGATAATTTCCTGAGCATCAAGCAGGCAATTTTGTACGGAAGAACAATTTATAATTCTATCTGTAAATTTATTGTTTTCCAGCTGACGATTAACTTCTCGGCTGTGGCAATTAACTTTATTGCTCCGTTTATCAATATCGATGAGCCGTTGACTATTACCCAAATTCTCTGGATTAACCTGGTAATGGATACCCTTGCTGCGCTTGCTTTCGGCGGCGAGCCTGCATTGGCACAGTATCTGCGCGAGGCGCCTAAGCGCCGCAGTGCACCGCTTGTCAGCAAAAAGATGCTTACGAGCGTTATTGTAAGTGGTCTTTATATGACGATTGTGGGTATTGCCTTCTATAAGAGCGCATGGGTTGACCATCTGTTCCGTGATGCAGATAATCATATTTATACCTACACGGGCTTCTTCTGCGCCTACATTTTCATGGCAGTTGCCAATGGCTTTAATGTGCGTACTGACGGTTTGAACCTGTTAAAGAATATCAGCCTGAACAAGGGCTTCTTACAGGTAATGGCGCTGATTGTTGCAATTCAGGTGCTGCTGACCTTTGTTGGTGGGCGTGTATTGCGTACAACACCGCTGAATGCGCATGAATGGGGCGTTGTCGTCCTGTTTGGCGCTTCCATTATCGTTGTTGATTTACTGCGCAAGCTCATCAGCAGCAGGTAAAGTTATACACAACTGTTGATAAGTCTGTTGATAATCTGTGGGTAAAACACATAAGCTGTGGATAAGTATTCGTGGATAGAAGCACACTAATTGCTGTTACATTGTTTACAAATTTGCTGTAAAAAAATAAATTTCAGAAAGATTATTGACAATTAAAAGCAGAGTGCGTATAATAGCATTCAACGAATCAAATATCGTCCCTAAAAAAACGGTGAAGGGAAGAAGATATGACCGGATGGGCTAAGAGAGTCGCTGGTTGGTGTAAAGCGATGTCAATGGTTATATGCATACTGATCCCGGAGTTGCCTTTCCGATATGTAGGGAAGGACGTGTGGTCACGTTACAGGCAAAGGCCTTGTTGGAGGCTGAGAGGACAGTGCTGTTGAGGTACTGTTGAAATAGGGTGGTACAGCGTGGAATTGTTCCCCGCCCCTAATTGTGTTATTAATAAATAACACAGGTTAGGGACGGGGATTTTTGTTTATAATTGTTAAGAAAAGCTAGGGGGAAATTAATCATGCAGCAGGAGAAAAAATATATTCCGTTTGAACAAATAAAAATTACCGACCGTCAATGGCCTGATAAAACGATTACCAAAGCACCTGTATGGTGCAGTGTTGATTTGCGTGACGGCAACCAAGCTTTGGTAACACCGATGGGCATTCCGGAAAAAATCCGCTTTTTCCACACTCTGGTAGATTGTGGTTTTAAGGAAATCGAGGTTGGCTTTCCTTCCGCATCGGAAACAGAATACGAAATTCTGCGCACGTTGATTGAAGGCGGACACATTCCCGATGATGTAACCGTACAGGTTCTGGTGCAGGCGCGTGAAGAGCTTATCCGCAAAACCTTTGAGGCAGTACGCGGTGCGAAGAATGTTATCATCCATTTTTATAACTCTACTTCAACACTGCAGCGCAAAATTGTTTTTGGCAAGGATATGGACGGTATCACCGATATCGCTGTGCAGGGCGCGCGCCTTATCCGCCAGCTGACGGAAGAAGAGGTTGCCCGCAGCGGTATGAATATCCGCTATGAATATTCTCCGGAAAGCTTTTCCGGTACGGAAATAGATTTCTCTGTGGCAATTTGCGAGGCTGTAATGCAGGAAATGGGCTCCAGCAAAGAAAACCCCATTATCCTCAACCTGCCTTCTACTGTTGAAATGTGTACACCGAACACCTATGCCGACCAGATTGAATACTTCTGCCGTCATATTAAAAACCGTGAGGCAGCAATTGTCAGCGTGCATCCGCATAATGACCGCGGTACCGGCGTTGCCTGCGCCGAGCTGGCACTTTTGGCCGGCGCCGACCGTATCGAAGGCACTTTGTTCGGTAACGGCGAGCGTACCGGTAACCTTGATATTGTAACTGTAGCCCTCAACATGTTTACACAAAATGTTGATCCCGAGTTGGATTTTTCGCATATTCTGGATATCAAAAATGTTTATGAGGAATGCACCAGAATGCATGTACCGGAGCGTCAGCCCTATGCAGGCGAGCTGGCCTTCACTGCCTTCAGCGGTTCGCATCAGGATGCTATCCGCAAAGGCTATGAGTACATGAAAAACAGTGGCACAGAATACTGGGAGGTACCTTATCTGCCGATTAATCCAGCGGATATCCATCGTGAATACGAGCCTGTTATCCGCATCAACAGCCAGTCCGGTAAGGGTGGTGCTGCCTTCGTGCTGCAGCATACCGTTGGCTACAATCTGCCGAAGGAAATGCATCCGGAATTTGGCAATATCGTGAAGGCTGCTGCTGACGAATACGGCGACGAGCTTTCCAGCGAGCAGATTGTGCAGCTCTTCCGCAAGGAATATATCGACTTTGCCGGCAAGTACCAGCTTCTGCGTCATCGCTTCACCGAGCTTAACGAAGCTGATGGCAGCATCCACAGCCGTTTTGAAGGTGAAATTGCGGTTGCAGGCGAGAATAAGAGCGTAGTTGGCGTAGGCAATGGTCCTATTGATGCTTTCTTCCAGGCGCTCACCGGTGTTGGGATTAATGGCTACGAATTCGTCAACTACCATGAGCATGCAATTTCCAAGGGTTCTGATGCGAAGGGTATTTGCTACATCGAGCTGAAGCAGAAAAATAATGGCCATATCTTTGGTGTAGGCATTCACTCTAACGTCAACGTGGCAGCGTTGCGCGGTATTATCTGCGCTATCAACCGCGCAGAGAAGTAATTAGTGGATATTAGTGAATAGTGGTAAGTGTTTAGTGGTTAGAAAATAGTTGGCAGTATGGGGCGAAGAGAAATATATATAATGCCCCTGCATATATTATTTTGCTAAAGGCCGGCGCCAGAAAAACAGATAAGCCGGCTTAGAAAAACCTCCAAAATAAGGGAAAGATTTTTTGAAAAACAAGGGAAAGAATTAAAAATAAGGGAAAGAAGCAAGCGCCGTCGGCCGTAAGGCAGGCGGCGATTTGCTGTTTGCTTAAATATTTAAAATATGATAATATAAAAATAATTGCATATCAGATTAGAACACTGATTTCTGTATTAGAACAGGAGGGATTGCTGTGAAGAATACCATGCAATATAAAGGCTATGTAGGATCTGTGGAATTTTCGGAGGAGGATGGACTTTTCTTCGGTAAGGTTTTGGGAATACGTTCTTTAATTTCCTATGACGGTAAAAACGCGCAGGAATTAGTAGAGGATTTTCATGGAGCGGTCGATGATTATATAGCTATGTGTGCTGCCGAAGGTGTTACACCGGAAAAGGCGTATAAGGGAAGCTTTAATGTGCGTATTCCCGCTGAGATGCATAAGCAGGCGGCGATTTGCGCTTTACAGAACAACATTTCATTGAATAAAATTGTGGAGCAGGCATTGCAGCGCTTTTTGATGCTGGAAAATTAGGTGTATGAAATTTTTTAGATGCATCACAGCTGGCGAGCTATATTACGTCAGACTAAGAATATAGTTGTAGGTTAGTTGACGTGTAATCACAATATAATAATGCTTTAATCAAAAAGGACTTCATTGTAAGAGAATGGGGTCTTTTTTCATTTATCAGGTGCCGAAGGCACCTGCAAGCCAAAAGTACTCGATGTACTTTTGCTTGACGGGGGGGGACAACGTGCTATAATTATAGCAGTGAGTAATTATGTAATTAAAGTTATTGTAAAAATAAGAAAAAAGCCAATATACATAATTAACAATTTAGAGAGCTTTACATGTAAGTATTTTCCTCTTTGAGGAACTGCAAAAACTGCATGATATATTGCTATAAAATTTAAGAACCTAACGAGAGAACAAGAGAATAAAAGCGTATCAGGTGTATTTATACTTAATAGGTAAACAGGTGCAAAACCTGTGCTGTCCCGCAGCTGTAATGTGGAGCTGGCCTTATATAGTCACTGGGAAACCGGGAAGACAAGGCTGGCAGTGAAGCAGAGCCAGAAGAACTGCCTGATATAGGGCCTTTCAACAACCTGCGATGTACAGGATTGCGCTTTCCCAGGGATAAGTGCGTCTTGCTGTCACAGTACGGCAAGGCGCTTTTATTTTGACTGCAATATTTGTATGAAGTGTATTTATTATTCTTGCATATTAACATCTGACAAGCGGAACAAGGATAGCTTGGTCAGATGCTTTTATGAAAATAAATTTTGTCCCAGTATGCTCAAGGATTACGAGAGAAAGGAGGAGCTATGAAAAGGATATTTATGCTATTGACCTTAATTTTGGCGCTTATGTGCCCAGCACTTGCCGGTGCTGAGGTATCGAGTGACAAGATGATTTTGGACTGGACAACATCCAAGGTATGGGTTAACGGCGGCGAGCTGTGTGTAACAGGCACATTCGTAAATAAGCGCAATGATGTAGCAATCACTAAGCTGAACGAATTTATTATGCGTGTTACTTACACAGATAAAAACGGCGAGCGTAAGCAATTTCTTGGCAGACCGGTAAAGTTTCCGATTTGCAAGATTCCTGCCAATGGTTCACGTAAGCTGAATCTTAACTTTGGCAAATTTGCTGACGAAAGCGTTGGCAACTGGGTAACGGCGCAGACCTATACGTTTACGTATATTAACGGTGCGCGGTTCTGATAATGTTTTTGATGAGTATTAGGCGTTGAGTTTGCAAGAAACTCAAATTTTACAGAAAGAAGTGTATGAGTAACATGAAGAAAAGATATACAGCTGCGGCTGCTATGATGATGGTAATGGGCCTGTGCGCAAGTGCAAGTGCCGCCTCTGTTATTGACAAAAACTTAGATAATTATACGTTGGATGGCGTTATTGTTGAAGCTGATGCTGTAAGAAACCAATTTGGTGATATTAATACTGAGCAATCCTACTATCGTACTGGTGGTGACGTTCATGTAATTACCAGCGAGACTTTAGAGAAACGTCATTATCAGCAATTAGGTGATGCTTTAAAAACTATTCCCGGTGTACAGATAAAATCTCCTGGCGGCTATAGAGGCGCCGAATATGGTAATAACGAAACCCATACTATTGTAAGCATTAATGGTGATGCCAGAGTAGTAGTATTGATTGACGGACGTCGTATGGATAACACAGCTGGTAGTACAGTTGGAAGCAATTCTGGTTACGGTACTAAGGCAATGGTAGATATTAACCAGATTACCAGCATGGATAATATCGATAAAATCGAAGTAATTAAAGGACCTGGTGCTTCTATTTATGGTGCAGATGCTACAGGTGGTGTTATCAATATCATTACTAAAAAAGGTGGACAGAAAACAACTGGTTCTATAGA
This sequence comes from Phascolarctobacterium succinatutens, assembly GCF_958453765.1. Lineage (GTDB taxonomy): Bacteria > Bacillota > Negativicutes > Acidaminococcales > Acidaminococcaceae > Phascolarctobacterium_A > Phascolarctobacterium_A succinatutens_B. The sequence continues at coordinate 37,502 of NZ_CAUDZA010000021.1, forward strand.
TTATTCTGCTGGTTCTTGGAATAAACGTAACTATGGAATGTCTGTGTCCGGTGGTAGCGCTGACGGAAAGTTAAAGGTATTCATGTCTGGACGCCGTGAAACCGGCGGTAACTCTCATTACAAAGATGGCTTAACCGGTGTAAATCATACATGGGCACAAACCGCTTACAAAGACGATTCTATCAACGCACGTGTTGACTATGATTTTGATGATACGCACAGATTGACTGTAGCTTACAGTCATTTGCAGGGTGACGATGATTATCCGTTTACAGCACCTTATTATAAATATCTGACTCCTACCGAGTGGGAAAGAATTAAACAATATTATCACAACGACCGTTATGGCAATATTAATAATCCTGGTTACAGAAACTTATGGCTTATGTGGACTGGTGCATATAACGCATACAACAAGAATAACTATGATGTAACCTATTCCTTCAATAAGGAAAATGGTATGGAAAGCTTTATCAGATATTACAAACAAAATGAAAGATATTGGGGATCTTTCGGTGGTGGTGACGGAGACCTGAAAGCACCGTTGCCGTTTACTAAGGAATGGGATGAATGGGTAAAAACTAATTACGTAGGAAGAAACTATAGATCTTATTACAATGAGCTGAAAAATGACGGCGTTCAGCTCCAGCTTGCAAAATCTGTCGGCATTCATGATTTGCTGACAACCTGGACTTATGATAAATCCAAATACTTAGGCTTCTCTACCAGAACAAATCAGAAATCTGTAACTGAAAGAGACAGCGTTTTGGGCTATATCCAGGATAAAATTCACATCAATGATCATTGGGATATTACACCGTCTGTAAGATATTCTTATTACAGTGATTTTTCACGAACTAACAGAGATGGTACAAAGTGGAATTCTGCTGAATCTACAACTACCATTACTCCGACCTTAAATACACAGTATGCCTTTGATGATACAGCAAGCATGTATTTGGGCTATACTAAAGTATACAGACCTTTGCGTGTTTCTGACTATGATATGAAGAATGGTAGTGCTCCTGCTGGACTGGAAGATGAAAAAGGTGATGTTTGGACAGTTGGCGTAAGAAAGGATTTCTCTGACAAAACCTCTGTTTCCATGCATTACGATTACACCAAAATGAGCAACGCTATTGCAAGATTTAGTGTCTGGGATAAGGATATTAAAGATTTCAAAAATAAATATGTAAATGCTAAGGAAGATAAAAAATCTTTCAACTTCACTATTTCTCAAAAATTTAATGAGCATTTGGGACTGAATTTGAACTATTCTCACGCATGTGACGAATGGAAAGCAAAAGATGGTATGCAATTTGATCCGGATTTGACATGGACAAATGGTAACGTCAATACTGCAATCAACAGACTGCGTCCGCAGAATATTTATACTGCAGATTTGACCTATGAAAATGACAAACTGAGCGTTTCTTTGTTTGGTAACTACTATACAGGCTTAAACACTGAAGCATTTACAAGCAACAGATTCTTCGTGCTTGACTTGGCTGCTAACTACGAATTTAAGAAAAATTGGATTCTCTATGGTACAGTAAGCAACCTGACAAATCAGGCTTGGGAAAATACTTATACCTACTATAACGGTATTGGTTCTTGGCCGCAACCAGGTCGTTCCTTCATGCTTGGCGTTAAGTACAAATTCTAATTTTTAGCAATTGATTATGCAAAACAAGCTGAGGTTTTCATCCTTGGCTTGTTTTTGCATCTTTTAGGGTACGAAAATGAAAAATTTATTTTTTTTAGCAGTGATACTAGGAATAATATTTGTAGGTGCATTTTTCGTAAATGGCGAGGAATATATACCTAATGCAGGAGGAAATGGCACAGATATAGGTCAATATGATCCGGTTACTATAGATACCTATGATTCGAACAGGAACAAGATTCAAATGACTTTTACTCATAAGCCGCAGCGTGTTGTTGTAGATGAATTAAATACAATGGAAACTCTGTTGGCTTTAGGTTTAGGTGATTCTATTGTAGCAACATCTGTGTCGCCCAAAAGTATGAGCTACAAGAGGCTGCTGCAAGAATACCCGGAGGAAATGGCGAAGATACAGAAAAAAACAGTAAACTCCCTAAATACGGAGACTGTACTGTCGGCAAATCCAGATTTTATTTTGGGGTGGAAATCAACCTTTACGTCTATCCTCAGAAGGCCTACAGGATGGTGGAATGACAGAGGAATCAAAACATATGTAGTAGCTACATCGAATCATATTTTAAAGCACGGAACAATAGAGGATGAGAAGCAATTCCTAGCGGATATGGGAAAAATCTTTCGCGTGGAACAGAAAACCAATCATTTGATTCGTGAAATTCAAGATGAGTTAAAAACTACTCACGAAGCTGTCCGAGGACAACCGCAGCAGAGAGTTATGGTTATAGAGGTAATCGGTCGAGGTGCTTTTACGAATTATGATGATGGCTGGCTGGTAGGCGATATGGTCAGATCGTTAGGCGGATGCATGCCTGTTAAAGAAACAAGAGTAGGCGTTGAAGGTCTTATAGCAGAAAATCCGGATGTAATTTTTGTGGTATATTTTAGCGATTACCAGAAGGATATGATCAGAAATATATTTCAGCAACCTGAATACAGCTCCTTGAAGGCTGTTCAAAGCAATCGTATATGCTTGCTGCCTTTTGACTGCATGTACACACCTGCTATAAAAACTATCAAGGGAATACGGCTGATAAAAAATGGTCTTTATCCGGGATTAAGTGATTCCGGCAAAAGGAGTTAATTATGAGAAATCGTTCAAGAGAAATTAGTGTTGCTTTAATAATGCTTATTTTAGCAGTATTTTTGGTGCTTGCTTTTTTATGGGCTCTCAGCATTGGTACGGTAAAGCTGTCATTTATCCAAATTTATGAGGGGATAGTAAATCAGTTTACAAGCGGAATAGCAATTGAAACCGCAGGTCAGGGTCCGCTGCATGATATTATCTGGCTGCTGCGTTTGCCGCGTCTGGTGTTGGCTGCCTTAGTCGGTATGGGCCTTTCGGTTTGCGGTGTTATCATGCAGGCTGTAGTAAAGAACCCCTTGGCTGACCCATATATTTTGGGTATTTCCTCCGGTGCTTCGCTGGGTGCTACGGCAGCGATTCTGTTGGGCATCGGCG
>NZ_CAUDZA010000022.1:0-39966 GCF_958453765.1 Phascolarctobacterium succinatutens
GTAAGTAACTGATTATTAGGATAGAGAGAGCAATTGATATATCGTGTAGTGAATAAAAATTTTAGCAAATGAGTGTCTGGAACCATAGAAGCGAGGGTGTGTAACAATTTTTTACCGTCTGACAAATTTTACCGAAGCTTCGTTCTGGTTCCGCACGAAATTTGCGTTGTGTCCTTAAGACACGGGAAAATTTTTTCTGAGCGAAAGGATATATTAATTGCTGCGTATATACTCAAAACTTCTATTTGTTTTCCTTCATATATTCTTCCATAAACTCCGCCAAAGCCTTGCAGGCCTCCAGCGGAACAGCGTTATAGGCACTGGCGCGGCAGCCGCCGACAAGACGATGACCGCCGATACCGACAAAGCCTGCAGCCTTGCCCTTAGCCACGAAATCCTTCTCCATTTCCGGTGTAGCCAGATTAAAAGTGATATTCATGTTGCTGCGAGCTTCGGAAGCCGCATGACCCTTGTAAAAACCATTGCTGTTGTCGATAACGTCATAGATGAGCTTAGCTTTTGCTGCATTATTCTTGGCAATAGCATTTACGCCACCCTGCTTTTTAATCCAGTGCAGGGTTTTGTTAACCATATAAATGGCAAAGACAGGCGGTGTATTGTACAAAGAATCGTTATTGGCAAAGGTGCTGTACTTCAGCATTGTAGGCAGGTCCTCGCGTGCTGTCGCCAAAAAGCTTTTCTTGGCAATGACGATGACTACGCCTGCAGGACCAAGATTTTTCTGCGCTCCTGCGTAGATAATATCAAAATCCTTAACGTTCACCTTGCGCGAAAGGATGTCGCTGGACATATCGCAGATAACGGGAACGTCGAACTTGGGGAAATCCTTGTATTCGGTGCCGTAAATCGTGTTGTTGGCAGTAAGGTGTACATAAGAAGTATCGGGGCGGATATTGAATTCCTGCGGAATGTAGCTGTGGTTTTTGTCGGCGCTGGTAGCGGCCTCATAAACCTCGCCGTAGAATTTTCCTTCCGCCATAGCCTTTTTGGCCCAGACACCGGTGTTGACATAAGCGGCATATTTTTTAGTGTGGAAATTAGCAGCTGTCATCAAAAATTGGGTGCTGCCGCCGCCTTGGATAAACATAATCTCGTAATCCTCGGGGATTTCCATCAGCTCGCGCAGCAGCTGCTTTGTTTCTGCATGCATGGCAGCGTATTCACTACTGCGGTGGCTCATTTCAATGATGCTCATGCCGGTGTTTTTGTAGTTTAAGAACTCCTCCTGCGCTTCCAGCAGTACCTCGAGCGGCATAGCGGAGGGACCGGCGTTAAAGTTATATGCTCTTTTCATTTGTTCTTTCCTTCTTCCTGAAAATAAATATGGCAAGCGCATCCCTTTGGGACGAGCTTGCCTTTATCTCGCAGTACCACCCAAATTGCCATTGCATAATTGCTTCACCTAAAAAAATAAGCCCTTCATCCCTATCTTGGGACGAGGACTGCTCGCGGTGCCACCCAATTTGCCTATGGCCAACTCTGAACGCTGTATCGGGCGCACCCGTCAAATTCGTCATTTGCCGCTTCGGAGCGGAACTGATGTGCTTCGCTGCTGCCTTGCATCAACCGCCAGCTTTCTGAAAAGACCTGCACATTGCTTCTCCATCATTGCGTTGCGTAATGTGATTTGTAGATGATTATAGCACGCCTGCTTTTAGAGTCAAGTGTTTTTGTAAAGATTTTTTATGTATACAATTTTTTAAGCTGTTTTGTAACGTAGGTTACAGAGTGTTGCTAAAAATATGTTTATGTGATAAAATGATTTTGACAACCGTGTTGCGGGCGCATTCAAGAAGCAAGTCCGAAGGATAAAGCTGATTGGCTAATGCACTCTAGGTGATAGCACCGATTGATTTGGTGCAAATCACTTGCAGGGTGGGATTGCCTTCCATTTCTTTTACAGAATGGAGGTGATGCTTATGAAAAAGTACGATTTTAAAGATCTTATGGCTTTTGGCGTATTTATTCTGGCGTTGCTGACATTTATATTTCAGTTTAACAAATAATCCAGACATAAGAAAACCACCCCAAAACTTGCCGGTAGCGGGGTGGCTTTCAATCCACAAAAACTACTAAAGGCAACCCACCTTGTGGGCGGTTGTCTTTTCTATTTATAATATAGCACACTGCCAGTTTTTTTGCAAGTTGTGCATATTTAACTTGCGTATTTTCGCTGTTCATGTTAAAGTAAGCATGTAAACAAAATAACGTAACCGCTAGGGGCGCAATTTGCTGAGAGGACTGACATCCGACCCTTTGAACCTGAATCTGGTTAAAACCAGCGTAGGAAAGCGAGCAGATTTCTGCAAAAAGATAATTCAGCCGCTTTCCAACAGGAAAGCGGTCTTTTAATTATAAGGAGGCAAAAATATGGCAACACAAATGCAATTAGCACGCCAAGGTGTGATTACCGAAGCAATGAAAATTGTAGCAGAGCAGGAGCATGTAACTGCGGAGTTTATTCGTGAAGGCGTAGCAAACGGTACTATTGCTATTCCCTGTAACATCAATCATAAAAATATTATTCCGCGCGGTGTAGGCACCGGTCTTACCGTAAAGGTTAACGCTAACATCGGTACTTCCAGCAGCTATCCTGATCCGGAACCGGAGCTGGCAAAACTGCAGGCTGCTATTGACGCAGGTGCGGATTCTGTTATGGACCTTTCCACCGGCAACAATATCAGCGCCTCTCGTCAGGCAATTATTGCTGCATCTACCGTAATGGTTGGCACTGTACCGATGTATCAGGTAACTGTAGAAACCATTAAGAAGCGTGGCGCAGTGGTTGAGATGACTAAGGAAGATATTTTCGACGTTATCCGCCAGCAGGCTGCAGATGGCGCCGACTTCATGACCATTCATTGCGGCATTAACAAAAATGTGCTGAAAGCACTCATTGACGAAGGCCGTGAGATGGACGTTGTCAGCCGCGGCGGCAGCTTTATCACCGGCTGGATGCTGCACAATGACGCAGAAAACCCGCTGTATGAATACTATGATGAAATTCTTGATATCTGTGCTGAATATGACGTAACCATAAGCCTTGGCGATGGTCTGCGTCCCGGCTGCATTGCTGATGCTACCGACAGAGCGCAGATTCAGGAGCTGCTGAACCTGGGTGAATTGACACAGCGAGCTTGGGATAAGGGCGTACAGGTTATGGTAGAAGGCCCCGGCCACGTGCCCTACAACCAGATTGCTGCGAACATGCAGCTGCAAAAACGCCTGTGCCACGGCGCACCATTCTATGTGCTCGGACCTCTTGTAACAGACGTTGCTCCAGGCTATGACCATATTACCAGCGCTATCGGCGGTACTCTTGCTGCTGTCAGCGGTGCTAACTTCCTTTGCTACGTAACTCCGGCAGAGCATTTGGGCCTGCCTGACTTAAATGATGTACGCGAGGGTGTAATCGCTACACGTATCGCTGCGCATGCCGCTGATTTGGCTAACGGCAACAAGCAGGCATGGGAGTGGGACCTGAAGATGGCAAGAGCACGTAAGGTTCTGGATTGGCCTGCTCAGCTTGATCTGGCTATCGACCCGGTAAAGGCTAAGGAATATCGCTGCCGCAAGAACAAATCCGATGACGAAGCTTGCTCCATGTGCGGTGATTACTGTGCAGTTAAAATTGTCGGTCAGTATCTCGAAGAGCATATGAGAAAGCACTAAGTCATTACTTGAAAAAATAGTATGAATGTGATATATTAAATATAGAAAAAGACAACCGCCCGCAAAGGTGGGTTGCCAGTTGAATTGACTTGAAAAGCCGCCTCGGAATCTGGTAAATTACAGAGGCGGTTTTTCTATGTGCGATTTACTTTCGGTTCTGAAAAATGAACGTCAGCAATGCCAGTATAAACATACCGAAAATCATAAGATCCTGGAATGTAAAATATACCATAGACATCACCTCCATTCTTAAGTGAATGAAGGCAATCCACCCTGTAAAACGGTTGTCATAAAGATTTTAACACATAAACATATTTTTAGCAAGAATGCTTAATGCTTATCATTCTGAACTATGCTATAATATAGATAATTATAATATTTCTAGAGGTAACTGATGGACAAGAATATTTTAGAATATGTCGGTAAAAGCTTATATCAGACACATATTTTGAAGGAAATGAAGCGTTATGTTGTTTTCCGTGCGCGTTGTGCTATGCATAGCAGCTCGGTTGATAGCTTACTGAATTTTTTTGATGCTAACAGCAAGCGACAGGCTTGGCTGCAAGGAGCACCTGCGTTGTTGGAACAGACCACCAGAGCGTTTTTCTACAAAGGCTCAACCTGGGATGAACGTGTAGAGCTGGTGCAAAATCATCTGCTGATTATGGAAGAGCTGTTCAAGCCGGAGCTGATGGATAAATTGTATAGCAAGGGTGAAATGGTGCAGCTGTGGGAGGATTCCTACGATGACAGACCTCTGACGCTGCAGCTGTGGTTTCATGCCGGCCAACGCAAAGAAGGCTGCATGTCCTTGGCTTTATTCTATGAAGGCGAGCCTTTATACCAGATCATGTTCTGGCTGGCAAAAAATAAAACAGACGGCAAGAATGTTATTTATATAGGTGCCCTGCAGGGACCGCAGAACGGTAATGAGCTGATTAAGGGTATGACAAAGGCTTTCTTTGGCTATCGCACCAAAAACCTGATGTTCTATGGTCTGCGCTGCTTTGCTAAGGCTATAGGCGTTGAAAATATTTTCGCAGTTACTAATGACGGCTATTATGCTATGAATCATGTACGTGTAGACCGTAAGCTGAAGACTGATTTCGGCGCCTTCTGGCAGGAGTGCGAGGGTGTTATCTGCTCAGATCGCCGCTTCTACATTATGCCGACCGCGGAACACCGCAAATCTATGGAAGAGCTGAAGCCGTCCAAAAGAGCACAGCACCGTCGTCGCTTTGCTAAAATGGATGAAATGAAGGTAGCTGTTAAGGCTGCTGTTGACAGCTACAAAAAATAAAAAATTACTTGTTTGGTTTGTAATATAGGCACAAAAGCTGTCTGTAATATTATTTGTAGTAACAAACTGTACAAATTTTACATTGGATAAAGCAGAGGTTCAGAATAGAACCTCTGTTTTTTTTAGGTAAAACATGCTATAATGAAAATATATAGCTCTGATTGGAGGTAAGAAAATTGAAAAAACAGCTTGCAACTTTATTGTTGACCTTTATCTTTTGCTTTACTACAGTAATTCCCGGCTTTGCTGCTGATTCTGCTGTCCCGATGGCAGATAAAATCGGCGCGATGGAAAAAATGCTCTACGGCACGGAGCAGAGCGGTTCCTTGCTGCAGCGTATGGATAGTCTGGAAGATGATGTTTACGGAACTATTACCAGCGATGCTATTATAAACCGCGTTGACAATATGTACGATTATCTTGAAGGTACTCCTGATAACGGTGAAGCTTCCTTTGCTACTAAGCTGAATGTGGTAGAATGGAAAATGAACGAAAGCATGTCCGGCGGCGCTGCCAAAAACCGTATTGAAGCTACGGAAAAGCTGCTTTATGGTCAGAACCAGACCGGTTCTTTGAGCGGTCGTCTGGAAAGTCTGCTGAAGCTTGCTTCTTATACTGACGGAAATGTGCCTGTACAGCAGGTTGTGCTTCCGAAGGATTCTGTTTTTAAAATTGCTTTTACCTCTGAGTTGAGCACTAAAATGAGCCGTAAGGGTGATGTAGTTCATTTTAAGGCAGCAGATAACCTGTATGTAAATGACGTACTGGTGTTGCCGAAGGGCGCGACCGGTATCGGCGAGGTTAAAAAGGTTGTTCAGCCCGGTATTTTCGGCAAGGACGGACGCATTGATATTGACTTTACCTGCATCTATGGTGTAGACGGAACCAAGATTCCTATTACTGTAGGCGAGCTGGCTAAACAAAAGGCCGAAAGCATTGCCGGTGCAGCCGGTGCTGCTATCGGCGGTATGATTATCCTTGGTCCTGTGGGCCTGGTTGGCGGTGCTTTTGTCAAGGGCAACAGCGTAACTATTCCGGTTGGTTGCGAAACCTTTGTACAGACTGCTGAAGATACTTCTCTGCAAGGCGTTGTATATCAGGAATAAAATCGAAAATTATACGTGAAAAGCTCACTCTTTCGAGTGAGCTTTTGCTTTTTTTATGGTATAATGTTAAGTGGATTATTATGAAATTTTTTCTTCATCAATATAAAAAAAAGGAGTTTTTATATGCATAAGACTTTTATAGCTACAGCGTTGGCACTGGGCATGTGCCTGCCTGTTTATGCGGAACAGTTCAGCAACAGCAACAGCGACAGCATGTTAAGCCCGGTATCTGTTGATGAACCTAATACAGCGGTACCGCATCGTGAAAAGCTGGATACAGAAAAGCAGCAGGGGCTGCCGATTCGTTTGACCGGTGAACATGCCGAATATGATACTGTCAGCGGTGATTTTCATGCCGAAGGTAATATCAAGGTGTCGCAGAACGGTCAGGATATTTATACAACGCAGGTCAAGGGCAACATGAAAACCGGCGATATCTGGCTGCTGGAGGGTGGCAAGCTGGTAGAGGGTGCCAGCGAAACACAGGCTGCTTGGGGCCATTATAACTTTAATAATAAAACCGGTGAAATGAAAAAATTGACCGGTAAGAACGGCAAGGATTTCTTCGCTGCGCCTCATGCCGAAATTTATCCCGATAAGATGATTTTGGACGAGGGCGGTTCTACGAGCCGTTGTCCGGCAGTAAAGCATCCCAAGTGCCTGGAAATCAAGGCAAAGACCTTTGAAATTTATCCTCATGATAAAATGGTAGCGCGCGACGTAAAGGTTTTTGTACGCGGCAAGCATATCTATTCCCGTGATTATTGGGAAAACAGCCTGACGGATAGGTCCAAGGAACGTATTCTGCCACATATCGGCTTTAAGGACAGCGACAAGGGTACCTATGTCAATCTTTCGTATGAACGTCCGTTAGGAGATAAGGACACAATTTATGCCGATTTGAATTATTACAGCAAGGTCGGCTATAAGCCTGTTTACGGCTTGGAGCATAACGAGCGTAACTTTAAAGTTACCTATGAAAACGGCTGGTATGAGGATGATGATGAATGGGTAGAGAAGCAGAACAATATCCGCTTTGACTATAAAAATCATCATATTGCACCAGGTCTTCCCTTATCATACAGTGCTTACTTTGAACGAGGTTTGTGGAAGAATGATGATAGCGGACGTAAGAGCTGGCATACAGAATACGGTGCCTTCCTTAACCATGACCGCATTTATCTGTTTAATAGTAAAAAAACATCTTTGGATTTAACAATCGGCAAGAAATGGACACGTGAGAGTGCAGAGGATACTTTGCAGTCTACCAATGTTTATTATGCAACATTAGGTCAGAAAATCAGCCCGAAGTGGAATACCTGGGTTGGCTATTATAGTGAAGATTTTACGACAGATGTATTTACCTACGATCAGCCTGATATGGCAAAAGAGCTGCGTAATGGTCTGCAATACATTATGGATGACAAGAACAGCTTTACCATTGTCAAACGTTATGATTTAGACCAAAAGGAAAACTATGAAACAAGATACAGCTGGACGCATAAGTTCTGCTGCTGGCAGCTTTCCTTGATTTACAAGCATAGAGATACAAATGATAAAGACAGTGCATTTGAAGCTAAGTTTGATTTTGTAAACTGGTAATGAGGTAGAAAATGAGAGAGATTATTAAGCAACGCTTTTTGGACCATCTGCAGGTGGCAAATGCTGTGATGAACAGCGAGATTCTGGCACAGATTGAGCGTATTGCTGTAGAAGTAAAAAAGGCGCTGGCCAATGGCAACAAGGTTTTGTTCTGCGGCAACGGCGGCAGTGCCGCTGACAGCCAGCATCTGGCTGCCGAGTTTGTAGGCCGCTTTCAAAAGGAACGTGCAGGTCTGCCTGCTATCGCGCTGACGGTAGATACCTCCATTCTGACTGCTGTCGGCAACGATTACGGCTATGATAAGGTTTTCGTACGTCAGGTGCAGGCACTCGCACGTCCGGGCGATGTGCTGGTAGGCATTTCCACAAGCGGCGACAGCGCTAATGTTGTGGAAGCTGTTGAGCTGGCCAAGAGCATGGGTGTGTTCTGCGTAGGCATGACGGCTGAGGGCGGCGGCAAAATGAAAACGCTGTGCGACGAGTGCGTTGCCGTGCCGGCGAAGGTTACTGCCCGTGCGCAGGAAATGCATATTTTGATAGGCCACATTTTATGTGAGCTGGTGGATGGTGAATAATTTGGCTGATTTAGCTGTAACAACTTTTTTAGCGGAACAGATTAAAAATGTACGCATTGCTGTTATCGGCGATGTGATGCTGGACAGATATTTTCAGGGTGAGGTTAAACGCATTTCTCCGGAAGCACCTGTACCGGTAACACGTATTACAAAGATAAATTCTGTGTTGGGCGGTGCGGCAAACGTTGCTGCCAATCTGGCACATCTGGAATGTCAGGTTTTTATGGGCGGTGTGACAGGTGATGATGAAAACCGTCTGCTGCTGGAAAAGCTGATGGATGATGCAGGCATCAATCATCAGGGACTGGTGAAAAGCAAACTCCGCAAGACCATTACCAAGCTGCGTGTTTTGGGCGGCAATCAGCAGATGCTGCGACTTGATTTTGAAGAAACCGGCGATTTATTCCCGGAAGAAATCATTGAGCTGCGTCATTGGCTAGCAAGACTGCTTGATGAAGGCTTGGATGGTATTATTGTTTCCGATTATGCCAAGGGTGTCTGCTCGGATGATTTTTGCCAATGGGTGATTGCTCAGGGCAAGGCCTATGATATACCGGTGTTGATTGATCCTAAGGGAGCAGACTGGTCCAAATATGATGGCTGTGATTTTATTACGCCTAATTTAAAGGAAATGTGTGAGGCTGCAGGCTGTCAGCGTGAAAACTCTGATGAAGCCGTTGTCAGCATGGCGCAGGCTGCACGCGAAAAATTTCATATTAAGAATGTTGTTGTTACCCGAAGTGAGCGCGGCATGAGCCTGGTTAATGCTGAGCAGGTGCTGCACAGCCCTGCTACCGCCATTGAGGTGTTTGATGTTTCCGGTGCTGGTGATACGGTGGCGGCTACGCTTCTGGCAGGTGTTGCAGGTAAGCTGGCGTTGGCTGATGCTGTTTATATGGCGAACCGTGCTGCAGGCATTGTTGTGGCCAAGGTTGGCACTTATCCGGTGCACCGTGACGAGCTGCTGAAAGATTTGCTGACGGAGGAACGCAAGCAGGGCCGTGGCTATCGCACGCTGAGCTGGCAGGAGATTGCTTCTCTGGCAGCAACCTGGAGAGCATGCGGCGAAAAGATTGTGTTCACCAACGGCTGTTTCGATATTCTGCATGTAGGCCATGTAACATATCTGGAGAAAGCGCGCAACCTTGGCAAGCACCTGATTGTCGGCCTGAATACGGACGCCTCCGTACGCCGTCTGAAGGGTGAAACAAGACCTTTGGTGCATGAACTGGACCGTGCGCGTGTACTTGCAGCGCTGGCCTGCGTAGATGCGGTAGTGCTGTTTGACCAGGATACTCCGACTGAGCTTATTGAAAAAATTCGTCCTGACATTCTCGTCAAGGGCGGTGATTACAAGCCTGAGGAGGTTGCCGGACGTGAATATGCCGGTGAAGTGCGCATTATAGAATTTGAAGATGGTTATTCCACAACCGGTGTGGTGGAAAAAATTGCCAAAATGGTTAAGGAGGGCAAATTATGATTATCGTAACTGGTGGTGCCGGTTTTATCGGCAGTAATATTGTTAAAGGCTTAAATGACCGTGGTATTGATGACATTCTTGTTGTTGATAACCTGACCAACATGGTTAAATTCAAAAATATCCAAGGCCTGAAGGTTAAGGATTATATGGATAAGTATGCTTTCATGGATGCACTGAAGGCAGGCAAATTCAATCATGAAAAAATCGACGTTATCTTCCATGAGGGCGCTTGCTCTGATACTATGGAATATAACGGCAAATACATGATGGAAAATAACTTTGAGTATACTAAAAACGTGCTGCATTTCTGCCTCGACAGAAAGATTCAGATGATGTACGCTTCCTCTGCTTCTACCTATGGCAGCGGTGCGCATGGCTTCCGTGAAGAGCCTGCGTGTGAAGAAGCACTGAATGTATATGCTTTCTCCAAGCTGTTCTTCGACAACTATCTGCGCCGTCTGCTGCCGCAGGCACAAAGCCAGGTAGTAGGCCTGCGTTATTTCAACGTATATGGCCCGCAGGAGAATCATAAGGGCAAAATGGCTTCCATGATTTACCAAATGTATAACCAATGGAAGGCAGAGCATAAAGTTCGCCTGTTCGGTGAGTACGCCGGTTATGGACCGGGTGAGCATACACGTGACTTTGTGTATGTAAAAGACGTTGTTAAGGTAAACTTCTACTTCTGGGATCATCCGGAAATCAGCGGTATTTTCAACTGCGGTACCGGCCATGCGCATCAGTTCAATACTCTGGCTAAGGCTGTGCTGAACCATTTTGGCAGCGGCGAGCTGGAATATGTACCGTTCCCTGAAGTGCTGAAGGGCAAATACCAGAGCTTTACCGAAGCAGATGACACTAACCTTTTGGCAGCAGGCTATGACGGCGGCTTTACTCCGATTGAAGAAGCTGCTGAGGAATATTGTCAGCTTCTCGACAAGACCGGCGGTTATTACGTTTATGAAGGCTAAGGCGGTATTTTTTGACAGAGATGGCGTGCTCAATGTTGATGTAGCCTATCTCTACAAAATTGAGGACCTGCGCTGGATTGACGGTGCACGCGAGGCTGTGGCGTATCTGACGCAGCTTGGCTATAAAATTTTTATTGTAACAAACCAGAGCGGTATTGCGCGCGGTTATTATACGGTAGAGCAGATGAATGAGCTGCATGCTTATATGCAGCGTGAAATTACTGCAGCTGGTGGCAAAATAGAGAAAATCTATTACTGCCCGCATCATCCCGAGGGCAGCGTGCCGGAATATACCGGTGTGTGCGATTGCCGCAAGCCCAAACCGGGCATGCTGCTGCAGGCGCTGGCAGAATATGATATCGACAAGGAGCAGAGCTTCTTAGTCGGTGACAGTAAGCGCGATGTGGAAGCAGCGGAGGCTGCCAGTGTCAAAGGCTATCTTTACACAGGCGGCAATCTGCTGGATTTCGTAAAAAATATTGTAAGCGAGAGATGATAATGGAGTATCGGAATATCCTGTTAATCAAAATGAGCTCTTTGGGTGATATCCTGCACACTTTGCCCTTTGCGGCAGCGCTGCGCAAGCGTTATCCCAAGGCAAAAATCACCTGGCTGGTACATCCGCAGTTTGCCGGCTTTGTACCGGATCCTCCGGTGATTGACGAGGTGCTTTATTTTGATAAGGTAAAATTTAATAAGCTGGGCTTCAGTGATAAGCTGAAATATTTTTGCGAAATGCGCTCTTTGCTGCACAGCAAGCATTTTGACTTGGTGATAGATATGCAGGGCCTTTTCAAAAGTGCGGTGTTGGCTGCTATCAGCGGCTGCGATAACCGCATCGGCTATTGCGAAATGCGCGAGGGTAGCGGCTTTATCAGCAAGGCAATTGGCGGCAGTCATAGTAAGGACCATGTTATTGAGCGCTATCTTGACGTGGCACGTTATCTTGGTGCCAAGGTTGATTCGTTAGATGATGTGGAATTCCCCATGCCGGATTTAAGCACGGAAACCGCTTCTGTGCAGCATAAACTGCAGGAGGCCGGCTGGCAGGGCGGAGATTACGTTGTTATTGTTCCCGGTGCACGCTGGTGGACGAAGGAATGGCCGGTCGAGCATTATATTGAGCTGGCGAAAAAGCTTACGGCTGACGGTACTGCCGTGGTGCTGGCAGGCGGACCTGATGATGCTGTCAAGGGGCAGAAGATTGCCGAAGGAACAGCGAGCTCACTGGTTATCGATTTGACAGGACAGACAAGCCTGCGTGAGCTGGCAGCGCTGATTAAGGGCTGCAGCTTCTACATCAGTGCGGATACCGGGCCGCTGCATTTTGCGGCGGCTTTAAAAAAACCGCTTATAGCAATGTACGGACCGACGAAGGCTGACCGCACCGGACCATACGGCAGCAAAAATTCCACGGTATTGCTTTCGCCAGCAAAGTGTGCAGGCTGCTTGAAGAAAAAGTGCGATAACTGGCATTGTATGCATGATATAACGCCGGATATGGTCTATAAAATTTATCAGGAAAAGGTGGCAAAAGGCTGATGGCACAAGCTGTAGAATTAAATGGCAAAAAAATATTGGTAACATTTTTGATGCATCTGGGAGACCTGACGCTGACCACGCCTTTCATCCATGCGCTGCGTAAGGCAGCACCGGATGCGCATATTACTTTTCTGGCAGATGAGAAGCTGAAGGATGTAGTACTGCATAATCCGTATTTAGATGAGGTTATCACGATTGACAAGAAGGGCAAGGACAACAGCCTGCTGGCGCTGATGGCCTGCGCCCGCCGTCTGAGCAAGATGGATTTTGATGTGCTGATTAACCTGCATCCGAATGAGCGTTGCAGCTTTATTGATGCTTTTACCAAAGTGAAATTGCGTTGCGGTACAACACACACTTTGTTCAAACCGCTTTGGGATGTGTTTACACCGCTCAACCGCAAAATTCATGCGGCTGATATGTATCTTGATGTGCTGACGCAGCTTGGCGTACAAAAGCTGGAGCATAACGGTCTGGAGATTTTTCCGAGCGAGGAATATCAGCAGCATGCAGAGGAATTCTGGCGTGAGCACGGCGTGTTCGCTACCGATAAGCTTGTAGGCTTTAATATCGGCAGTGCTGTTGTTACCAAGCGCTGGGCTCCGGAGCGCTTTGCCAAGGTAGCAGATATTCTTGCGGAAAAGGGCTATAAGCCTGTATTCTTCGGCGGTACGATGGACGAAGAAATGGTGCAGGAGGCCGTCAGCTTCATGAAGACGACGCCTGTGGTAGCAACCGGCAGCTTTCGTATTGGCGAGCTGGCGGCGGCAATGCGTCGCTGCAGCCTGATTATCACCAACGACAGCGGCCCGATGCACGTAGCAATCAGCCAGAAGGTGCCTATCGTAGCGATGTACGGTCCGTCCAGTCCGAAGCTTTACGGACCTTATACCAAGGATGCAACTATTGTGACGGCGTTGCCGCCCTGCCCTGGTTGTGCAGGTGGCATGAAGCACAAGTGTGATGATATGCAATGTATGACACGTCTGACGGTAGAGCAGGTTGTGCAGGCTGCTGAACAGATGCTGCAGCAAAAGGAGAAATAATTTTGACTAAGCAAAGCATTATTACCGGAGAGGTTTTATTGCTGTGTGAAAGAGTGGAGATGGCGCAGTTTATGCACGCTTATCTCCGGCATTTATTTAAGCATGGTATCAGCTTGCCTAACATGCAGATTGTAAATTATCAGAGTATCGATAAGTTAGACTTGCTGACTAAACGCCTTATACAGCTGGAAGGCAGAGAAATAGTGCAGAAGGCAGTATTCTTTGCTGACGCGGCTGATGAGCGCGAACGCCGAATGCAGAAATTTTTTGCAGTGCGTGACAATACTTTCTTTAGAGGAGTGGAGTATTGCACGCACTTTTTCTTTCCCGGCAAAAAAGCTACTAAACGTTGGCAAAAGGGTTATCTTGAGGATATGCTGCTGCAGTCGCTGCGGCTGGAAAGCTCGGAGTGCAGTGATTATTATAATCTGTATAATATGAGTGCGGAGTATTTGCAGTCAGTAAATTGCTGCCGTGGGCGAGAAAACAGATTAGTGAATTATAGCAGGCATTTACTGTACACCTATCTGGCAGGAACAGAAAGGTATGTGGGCATGCGCTTGGGCGAGGCGGCTCTGGCAGGAGCCTTTGATTTGGAGCATCCGTGCTATGCGAGTCTTAAGGAATGCTTGCAAGGCTTAAACTAGAGCAGCAGAATGCGAGGTTATCAAAATAACTTAATTGATTTATTATATTGTGCAAAAGTGTTAGCTTTGTTAGCTGTCGTCCTTTCTGAATTTTGGAAAAGCAAATAAATATGTTATAATTAACAAACAAACTAAAAAAGGGGGAGCAACATTTATGTTCGGAGAAATCATTGGAGCAATCAGCAATTTTATGTATAGTTATTTGCTGATTATCATGCTCATCGGTGTAGGCCTGTACTACACTTTGCGTACTCGTCTGGTGCAGGTACGTTTGTTTAAGGAAACTATTCGTGTTATTTTGGAGAAGCCTGTTGAATCCGGTGCGGTATCATCCTTCCAGGCTTTGATGGTATCTACTGCGTCCCGTGTAGGTACCGGTAATATTATCGGCATTTCCACAGCTATCTGCCTCGGCGGTTATGGTGCTGTGTTCTGGATGTGGGTTATTGCTGTTGTTGGCGGCGCTTCTGCTTTTATTGAAAGCACCCTGGCACAGATTTACAAGAAACGTGGTCCGCACGGCAGCTACGGCGGCCCTGCATACTACATCGAAGCTGCTTTGGGCAGCCGCGGCCTGGCAGTGCTCTTTGCTGTGGCTTTGATTGTAACCTATGGCTGCGGCTTTAATATGCTGTGCTCTTACAATCTGCAATCCACCTTTGCTGCTCTGAGCTTCTATAATCCGGATACAACTCCTTGGATTATCGGCGCAGTAGAAGCAGTGCTCGTAGGCTATTGCCTGTTGGGCGGCGGCAAGCGCGTTATCAAAGCAACCTCTACTTTAGTTCCTTTGATGGGTGTTATCTACATTTCTGTAGCATTTATCCTTACTATTATGCATATCAATCTGGTTCCCGGCGTTGTAGGCAGAATTTTTGCTGAAGCATTTGACTTCACTGCAATTTTCGGTGGCTTTGCCGGCAGCTGCATGATGTTCGGTATCAAACGCGGTCTGTACAGCAACGAAGCAGGTGTTGGTTCTGCGCCGAACGCTGCTGCAGCAGCTGACGTTTCTCACCCGGTTAAGCAAGGTCTGGTACAGATGCTGTCCGTATTTATTGATACTCTGCTGATCTGCACCGCTACCGCTTTCATGTGCCTGAGCTCCGGCATCGAGCCGACTAAAGAGCTTGCCGGTGCGCCTTATGTACAGGCAGCTCTGGCAGCAAGCATGGGCGATTACGCTAAGCTGTTTATTACTGTATCCATGGTACTGTTTGCTTTCACCACTCTGCTGGGCAACCTGTATTATGTAGATAATGCTTTTGCTTATGTTCTGAAGCATGTTCCGGGCAAAACCTTTACTCTGTGCTACCGCATTCTGGCTTGTGTACTGATTTTCATTGGTGCCGGCTCCAGCATGGGTACAATGTGGGATTTGGCAGATGTTACCATGGGCTTCATGGCAATTATCAACTTGCCTGTTATCTGCATTCTGGGCGGTCCTGCTCTGCGTGCGCTGGATGATTACACCGAGCAGCGCGATGCCGGTAAGAATCCTGAGTTTAAGGCCAGCAAGATTGGTCTGACTCAAAAGCTGGATTACTGGCAGGATTAAAAAATGTTTCTTTGAGCTGTTACGAGATTTCGTAGCAGCTCTTTTTGGTTTATGATAAAAAAGAGATTATATATGATTCGCAATTCACATTCCGTTTCGTTCAGAGAAAATTTTTCCCGTGTCCGCAGGACACGACGCAACTGAGAAAATTTTTCTTTGCTACTAGCAGTATTTTCAGAATTAATGTAGAATAGATACGTAATAAAGCAATTTTTTGGTCAAGGTTGTTTTATGTCCTTTGCGAAGGAGGGAAAGACGATGATTTATAATTATTATCCTGGCTGTACGCTGTCAACGAAGGCGAAGCAGCTGGATATGGCGGCACGACGCTGTGCTGAGGTGTTGGGCTTTCCGCTGGTGGAGCTGCCGGAATGGCAGTGCTGCGGTGCGGTTTACCCGATGGCGCCTGATGCTATTGCCGAGCGTCTGAGTGCGGTGCGTGCGCTTGTGGCGGCGCGTGAAAACGGCGGCGTATTAGTGACGCTGTGCAGTGCGTGCTACCATGTCATCAAACGTGTGAACCACGATATGGCGACGAATGCGGAGATTCGCCAAAAGGTGAATAATTATCTGCAACTTGAAGAGCCTTATGCCGGTGAAACACGGGTTTTGCATTATCTGGAGGTTTTGCGTGATGAAATCGGTTGGGAAAAGCTGGCGCAGCTTGTGAGCCATCCTTTAAAGGAACGCAGGGTTGGCGCTTATTATGGCTGTTTGCTGCTTAGACCGGGAGCGGTTTTGGCCCTCGATGACGTAGAGAGTCCTACCGTTATGGAAGCTTTTATTAAAGCGCTGGGTACGGAGCCTGTTATTTACAGCATGCGCAATGAATGCTGTGGCGGTTATCTGGCGCTGAAGGATAAGGCGCAGTGCGAGCAGCTTGTCAGTGAAATTAAAAATAATGCTGCAAGCTGTGGTGCGCAGGAGCTGGTCACTGCCTGCCCGCTGTGTGCGTATAACCTGACGGCCAATGGTGCCGCAGGCAGCCTGCCGACACGCTACTTTACGGAGCTTCTTGCTGAAGCGCTTGGTGTTGCGGAGAGCGAAGGAGGTGCGGAATAATGGCTGTTGATGAAAAGCAATTGACAGAAGATATTTTGCGCCTTGCTGCTACCGACGTGCGTCGCTGCATGCAATGCGGCCGCTGCAGTGCGAACTGTGAAGCTGCGTCTAAAATGGACCTTTTGCCCCACCGCGTAGTTTGGGACTTAAACAGCGGTTATGCATCCGAGCTGTTGGAGGCTGACGCACCGTGGCAATGTCTGTCCTGCATGGCGTGCGAGGAGCGCTGCCCGCGCGGCGTGAGTCCGGCGCGCGTTATGGAGGCGTTGCGCCTGCTGCAGATTCGTCAGCAGGGCAAAAATAAGCTGCCTGCCGAAAGCGTGGAGCATTATCCTAGCGATATGCCGCAGCAGCTTTTGGTTGCAGCCTTTAGAAAATACAATAAATAGGGGGAAGCTACGTGCAAAAGATTGGTGTTTTTGTTTGTTGGTGTGGCAGCAACATCGCCGGCACGGTAGATGTTGCCCAGGTGGTAGAGGCAGTGCGCCAAATTCCTGATGTTGCCTATGCTATCGATTATAAATATATGTGCTCCGAGCAGGGCCAGGAGCTGATTCGCAAGGCTGTGACAGATTATAAGCTGGACAGACTTGTTGTCTGCAGCTGCTCTCCGCGTATGCACGAGGCAACCTTCCGCAAATGTGCGGAGGGCGTTGGCATCAATCCCTACATGGTGGAGATTGCCAACATCCGTGAGCAATGCTCCTGGGTGCTGAAGGATAAGGCCGAAGCGACAGCGAAGGCGATTAAATTAGCCAAGGCAGCCATTGCCAAGGTGCGCTTCAATGGAGCGCTGAAGCCCGGCGAAAGCCAGGTAGTGAAGCGCACGCTGGTTATCGGCGGCGGTATTGCCGGTATTCAGACGGCGCTGGATATTGCGGAAGCAGGCTACAAGGTTGATATTGTGGAGAAGGAGCCGACAATCGGTGGCCGTATGGCGCAGCTCGACAAAACCTTTCCGACACTCGACTGCTCTGCCTGCATCCTGACACCGAAGATGGTGGATGCAGCAAACCATGAAAATATTACGCTCTATACCTATAGCGAGGTAGAAAGCGTAAGCGGTTTCGTGGGTAATTTCGATGTGACAATCCGCAAAAAAGCACGCAGCGTGAAGGCTGATATGTGCAGCGGCTGCGGCATCTGTACCGAAAAATGTCCGTCCCGCAAAACTCCGAGTGAATTAGATATGGGACTGAAGAATCGCGGCGCAATCTATATTCCCTTTGCGCAGGCCATTCCTAAGGTGCCTGTTATCGACCGTGAGGCCTGCATCAAGTTTAAAACTGGTAAATGCGGAATCTGCTCCAAGCTCTGTCCGGCAGGAGCTATTGATTACACGCAGAACGATGAGCTGATCACGGAAAAATACGGCGCGATTGTACTGGCAACAGGCTTTAAAACGATTTCTCTCGACAAGTTCGGCGAATACGGCTACGGGGCCAGCAAGGATGTTATCACCTCACTGGAGCTGGAGCGTCTGACGAATGCGGCAGGTCCTACCGAAGGACATCTCGTTTGTCCGTCTACCGGTAAGGAGCCGAAGAAGGTTATTATCGTTTCCTGCGTAGGCTCGCGTGATGTGAGCGGTCGCGGCAAGAGCTACTGCAGTAAAATCTGCTGCATGTATAATGCCAAGCATGCGATGTATATCCGCGAAAAATACCCTGATGTGGATGTAACTGTATTTTATATAGATGTACGTACTCCGGGCAAGGGCTTTGACGAGTTCCAACGCCGTGCGGTAGAGGAATACGGCGTGCATTATGTACGCGGTCAGGTTGGCAAGGTTATAGTTGACGGCGCTGGCAAGCTGACGGTTTTTGCCAGCGATTTGAACAGCGGCCGCAAACTGATGCTGAATCCTGATTTAGTAGTGCTGGCAACGGCTGTACAGCCTTCTCCCGATGCGCGCAAGCTGGCGACGATGCTGACTGCCAGCATTGACAACGATGACTTTTACGTAGAGGCGCACCCGAAGCTGCGTCCTGTTGAAAGTCCGACGGCAGGCATTTTCCTCAGCGGCATGTGCCAGGGACCGAAGGATATTCCGGAAACTGTTTCACAGGCCGGTGCAGCGGCTGTTAAGGTGGTCGGCCTGCTGGCGAAGGATAAGCTGCTGACGAACCCCTGCACTGCGCAGTGCGATACAAGCATTTGCAGCGGCTGTCTGGCTTGCACGCATGTCTGCCCCTATGGTGCGATTACCGGCGAGAGCAAGCAGGTTATCACTAAGCTGGGCGTGCGCGAAACACGCACCGTTGCGGTGGTAAACAATGCGCTGTGCCAGGGCTGCGGTGCCTGCACGGTAGCCTGCCCCTGCGGTGCTATGGATTTGCAGGGCTTTACTAATCAACAAATTCTGGCAGAGGTGGATGCATTATGCTAGAGAAGAAAAATTTTGAACCGAAAATTGTGGCCTTCTGCTGCAACTGGTGCAGCTATGCCGGTGCTGACGGCGCCGGAACGGCCCGCAAGCATTATCCCGCTAATATCAAAATCATCAAGGTTCCCTGCTCCTGCAGAGTGAATCCGCTCTTTATCCTGCGTGCGTTTCAGCGTGGCGCGGACGGTGTAATCATGTGCGGCTGTCACCCCGGCGATTGCCATTATTCTACAGGCAACTATTATGCACGTCGTCGTATGACGCTGCTGCTGAGTATGCTTGATTATCTGGGTGTGGCCGGTGAACGCTTCCGCGTGGAATGGGTAAGTGCGGCCGAGGGCGCACGCTTTGCACAAGTAATGAACGATTTTGCCGAGCATATTGCGGCATTGGGTGAGAATGTAAAGTTGAGGGATTTGCGATGCAAAAAATAGAAAAGCTGCTGCAGAAGCGTGCAGCTGAGATGTTGGCAGAGGGCACAGTAGAGCGTGTGCTGGCATGGCAGGCAGGCGAATTCTTTTACGATAACACACCTGCAGCCGTAAGCAGTGCGGACGAATGCGACAAGCTTGTCTATAACGAGTTCTGCCCTGCCAATCTCTGCAAATATTTAATCGAAACAAGCCATGCAGGCAAGAAGACAGCAGTTTTCTTAAAGCCTTGTGATACATACGGAGTAAACCAGCTACTTAAGGATAACCGCATTAAGCGTGAGCTTGTTTACGCCATCGGCACACCCTGCAGCGGTATGCTGGATATCAATAAGATTAAGGCTGCCGGCGCTAAGGGCATCATCAGCGTGAGCGTAGACGGTGACGAGGTTGTTGTCAACACTGCTTACGGTGAAAAGCGTCTGGCAAAGGCTGACGTGCTGTTGAACAAATGCCTGATGTGCAAGGGCGCTGCTTATAAAATTGCGGACGAGGAGCTGGCCGAGCCGTTGCCTGTACCGCAGTTTACCGGTGATAAATTCGCCAAGGTCAAGGAGATTGAAGCGATGAACCCCGAGGAGCGTTTTGCTTTCTGGCAAAGCGAGCTGTCCAAGTGTATCCGCTGCAATGCCTGCCGCGATATTTGCCCGGCGTGCAGCTGCGAGCAGTGCATTTTTGATAAGCCCGATACTCCGGTAGCAGGGAAGGCGTATGCCGACGAGGTTGAAGAGCAGATGTATCATATCATCCGTGCTTTCCACGTTGCCGGCCGCTGCACCGGTTGCGGTGAATGTGCGCGTGTTTGCCCGCAGGGAATTCATCTGGAGTTGCTGAATATGAAGTTTATGAAGGATATCAACAGCTTCTTCGGCCAGTATCAGGCCGGTGCGGACAGTGAAACACCTGCACCGCAGGTAAGCTTTAAGCAGAATGATCCCGAGGCCAACAGTGCGGTAGAAGGGAGGGAGCAGCATGTATAAGATAGCAAAGGATAATTTTCCAAAGTTATATGCAGCCCTGCAAAATATCGGTACGCTGCTGCTGCCCTGCAAGAACAAGAGCGGTCATGCGGACTTTGCACCGTACCGCGAGGATGCGGAGGTCGCATTGGATGCGCCGCTGACGAATCGCAGCGCCAAGGACGTTTTCTTTCCGCAGGTAGAAAATCTGCTGACCTTTAAGACGAGCGGTAAGGAGCTGGCTTTGGAGCAAAATATTCCGCCTGCCGGTACAACCATTGTTATGGGCGTGCGTGCCTGCGATGCGCGCAGCTTTAAAATTTTAGACAAGGTGTTTTTGAAAGCGCCTGTTGATACATATTACAAGACAAGACGCGAGCAATGCGTGCTCATCGGCTTAGGCTGCAGTGCTCCCGAAGAAACCTGCTTCTGCCACGCCTTTGGCATTGACGCAGGCGCTCCGGAGACGGATGTGCAGACCTGGCTGGCAGGCGAGGAGCTTTGCTGGCAGGCTGTGACTGCCAAGGGCGAGGAGCTGACAGCGAAGCTCGTCGAGGGCGGTGTGCTGGCTGAGGCGGAAGCTGCTTCTGCAAAAGCAGTCAGCGAGCAGAAGGAGCAGACGCAGAAGATTTTGAGCGTACTGCCTTTGCATGATTTCAAGGTAAATGACGAGCTGACTGAGGATGAGCTGAAGATATTCAACAGCAAAATCTGGGAGCAGCTGGCTGCAGGCTGCCTGTCCTGCTGCACATGCACCTATGTGTGTCCCACTTGTCATTGCTATGATATCCGCGATTATCAGGAGACGGAAGAGCGCACGCAACGCTATCGCTGCTGGGACAGCTGCATGGCGAAGGATTTTACGCTGATGGCGCATGGCAGTCCGCGTAAGACGAAGGTGGAGCGCTTCCGCCAGCGTTATATGCATAAGCTGGTATATTTCCCTGAAAACAACGAAGGCGAATATGCTTGCGTCGGTTGCGGACGCTGCCTGCAGAAGTGTCCGGTGCAGCTGAATATTGTCAAGGTTGCCAAGGCCTTGGAAAAAGCGGAGGTGAAGCAGGATGTGTAATTGTCAGGATACCTTGATTCCGCAGATTGGCGTGGTGACGGATATCTGCACGGAAACAGCTGATGTAAAAACCTTCCGCGTGGAGAAAATCGGCGGCGGTAAGCTGTTTGAGCATATGCCGGGACAATGCGCTATTCTTTCTGTTCCCGGTAAGGGTGAGGCGATTTTTTCCATTACCTCCTCTCCGACGAACGAAAAATATATGGAGTTCAGCATTAAACGCTGCGGCTCGATTACGAACTTTTTGCATTTTGATATTGAACCCGGTCAGCAGATAGCGGTACGCGGACCTTACGGCAATCATTTCCCTGTCGAGGATAATTTGAAAGGCAAGGATCTGCTCTTTATCGCCGGTGGCATCGGTTTGGCGCCGCTGCGCAGTGTCATCAATTATATGCTGGATAAGCGTGACGATTACGGCAGTATTGATGTTGTTTACGGCGCACGCAGCAAGGAAGATTTTGTGCGTTACGACGAGCTGACGAATGTGTGGCCGTCGCAAAAGAATACGCGCGTGCATCTGACGATTGACCGTGCGCAGGAGGGCTGGACGGGCAATGTCGGCTTTGTGCCTAATTTCCTGAAGGACCTGAAGTTTACGCCGGATAAGACGGTGTTGCTGTGTGGTCCGCCGATTATGATTAAGCTGTGTCTGGCGGCGTTGATTGAGATGGGCTTTGAGAAGAAGCAGGTTTATACGACGCTGGAGCTGCGCATGAAGTGCGGCGTTGGCAAGTGCGGCCGCTGCAATATCGGCAAGAAGTATGTGTGCAAGGATGGGCCGGTATTTACTTGCGATGAGCTGGACGAGATGCCGGACGAATATTGATTCTTCGCAATTAAATATCGCTTAGCTCAGGAAAAATTTCTTAACGCAAATTTCGTGTGGATTCAAGACGAAGTGCCGCAAAACTCGCGCTATGCTTACATATTTTTCTATATTAGTTTGCTTATCGCTCAAACAGTTGCGACACTTCTGTGAATCCGGACACTTATTTACTAAAATTGCTATGCATGCCCCCTTTAGTCGCTAGCGCGACAGTTCCCCCGAGGGGGAACCAAGAATGTGCTAATGAAGTTTAACGAAAAAGCTATTAGTCTTGCCTGCCCCTTGGGGAAGGTGCCGAGCGTAGCGAGGCGGAAGGGGGCGTCACCATAAATATATCGTTTCTATCAGAAGCAATCCACGATATATTAATGGCTCGTAACGAAGCTTTTTCGTTTATAGCGATTTTTAGCTTTGATATTCTTAAATACGTTTTTGGAGAAGAAAATATAAGGAGCAAAAATATGGAAGAAATGGTAACTGTTTACCTGCTGGGCAAAAAGTACAGTGTCCCGGCAACCCTGACCATTATGGATGCCATGGAATATGCAGGCTTTAAGCTGGTGCGCGGCTGCGGCTGTCGCAGCGGCTTTTGCGGAGCCTGTGCAGTAATTTATCGTTTGAAGGGCAGCACTGAGCTGAAGGTTGTGCTTTCCTGCCAGACGAAGGTTGAGGAAGGCATGTGCGTTGGCAAGATTGATTCCTTCCCGATTAACAAGCGCACCTTTAATATCGAAGAGATTAAGGCAAGCGATAATATTGTCGGTCAGCTGTATCCGGAAATCTTCAGCTGCATTGGCTGCAATGCCTGCACGAAGGGCTGTCCGCAAGGCCTGAATGTTATGCAGTATATTGCTTACGCTCAGCGCGGCGAATATGAGAAAGCAGCACATGCTTCCTTTGACTGCGTTGGCTGCAATATCTGTGCATCCCGCTGCCCGGCGCAAATCAGCCACAGCGCTGTCGGCCTGCTGTGCCGTCGCCTGACCGGCAAATATATTGCGCCGAAGTGCGAGCATCTGGCTAAGCGTGTTGCAGAAATTGAAAACGGCGATTATGTAACACTGTTGGAAAAGCTCAAAAATATGCCTTTGGACGAAATCAAAGACCTGTATAACAAGCGTGAGATTGAAAAATAAGGAGGTGCGGCAAGGTGAGTGCATTTACTGAAGATATGTTAAAATCTATGGCTAAGGTTGAAGCTACCCGTGCCCAACGTCTGCATGCTTCTATCGAACGCTTTACGGCAGAGGAGAAGGACAAGCTGCTGAAGGAGTTCCATCCGGACTATAGCTCCAAGGGCTTCAAGGTGCTGGAGGTTGGTCCCAACAAGGGACAGAAGGTGCCGGTAGAATTGGCACAGCTGCTGGAGGGCAAAAGCCGCCTGCAGGATGTAGAGCTTGATTTGGAAAAAGTGGACTATGACGTTGATGTGTTGGTTATCGGTGGCGGCGGCGCCGGTGCTTCCGCTGCGCTGGAAGCACATAACGGCGGCGCTAATGTCCTCGTAGTTACAAAGCTGCGTATGGGCGATGCCAACACGATGATGGCCGAGGGTGGTATTCAGGCTGCGGATAAGGGCAACGATTCTCCGGCGCATCATTATCTGGATGCCTTTGGCGGCGGTCACTACAAAAATATTCCCGAGCTTTTGGAAGAGCTGGTAAGCAATGGACCTTTGGCGATTGACTGGCTGAGCAAGCTGGGCGTTATGTTCGATAAGGAGCAGGATGGCACTATGGTGACGACGCATGGCGGCGGCACAAGCCGTAAGCGTATGCATGCCTGCGCCGATTACACCGGTGCGGAGATCATGCGCGTGCTGCGTGACGAGGTGCAGAACCGCGGTATTCCGGTGCTGGAGTTTGCACCCGCAGTTGAGCTGCTGCTTGACGAGGAGGGCAAAACTGCCGGTGCGGTGCTGTGGGATTTCGATGCGCAGGAGTACAAGGTTGTACGCGCGAAATGCGTAATCATGGCAACCGGTGGTGCAGGACGCTTGCATTATCAGGGCTTCCCGACCTCCAACCATTACGGCGCGACTGCGGATGGTCTTGTTATGGCATATCGTGCCGGTGCGCCGCTGATTTATGCTGACGCAATTCAGTATCATCCGACGGGTGTTGCTTATCCGGCGCAGATCTATGGCGCGTTGGTTACAGAAAAGGTGCGTTCGATTGGTGCACAGCTGGTAAACAGCGAAGGCGAAATCTTTATGCATCCGCTGGAAACTCGTGATGTGGCGGCTGCGTCTATCATCCGCGAGTGTACTGCCCGCGGCAAGGGCGTGAAGGCGCTCGATGGCGTGGCGCTGTGGCTCGATACGCCGCTGATTGAAATGCTGCATGGCGAAGGCACGATTGCCAAACGCATTCCTGGTATGCTGCGTATGTATGCTAAGTTCGGCATTGACCTGCGCAAGGAGCCTATTTTGATTTATCCGACGCTGCATTACCAAAACGGCGGTATCCTGATTGATAAGGATGCGGAAACCAAACTGCCGGGCCTGTTTGTTGCCGGTGAAGCTGTTGGCGGTATTCACGGCACTAACCGTCTGATGGGCAACAGCCTGCTGGATATCATCGTCTTTGGCCGTATTGCGGGTACGAAGGCTGCCGAAGCAGCGAAGTCTGTTAAGCTGGGCAAGCTGAGCCTGGAGCATGTACATCGCTACGCTGAGGAAGAAAAGGCTGCTGGTGTGCAGGGCGAGCTGTCGCCGAAGCTGCTGCCGGTTTATACTCATGGCAGAGATGTAAGGTAAAAACAAGATATAAATAAAAAACATACAACGGCAAACTTCACAGCTTGTTCGTTGTATGTTTTGCTTTATATGCTAAAATATGTTTTAAGACAACCGTTTACGGGGGGCATTGCCGAAATTCTCTAAGAGAATCGAGGTGATGTCTATGAGGAACTATGATTTCAAAGACCTGATGGCTTTTGGCATGTTCATTCTGGCATTGCTGACTTTTATCTTTCAGTACAGCAGATAGTCTAGACATAGAAAAACCGCCTCTGTAATTTGCAGCTACAAGGCGGTTTTTCAAACCTAATTTAAGCGGCAACCCACCTTGTGGGCGGTTGTCTTCTTTATCTATAATATAACATAAAGCATAGTTTTTTTCAAGGAATTACTTGTGAACTTTTGGTTGTGCGGCGTATCATGATATGGTGCGCCGATTTTTTGTATATGATATAATGAGAAGAAAGCAATGATAATTCTGAGCGTTTATAATTGATTTATATGCTAAGTGAAAGTATAGAATAAGGAGGTTTTAGCGTGGCAGATATGCTTACCCTTTACCATGGAAGCAACGTCATTGTAAAAAATCCTAAAGTATTAACTAATGGCTTTTATAAAGATTTTGGCTACGGCTTTTATTGTACCAATTTAGAAAAACAAGCGCAGCGTTGGGCGTTGACTAAGCGTAATAAGCATGTAGTGAATATCTATAGCTATGAACCTGACAGCACACTGAATATCCTAAAATTTACTACTATGACTGATGAATGGCTGGAATTTGTTGTTGCCTGCAGGCGTGGCATTGAACACCATTATGATATTGTGGAAGGGCCAATGGCGGATGATACGATTTGGGATTATATTGAAAGCTACGTAGATGGCAGTATAACAAAAGAAGCCTTTTGGGTGTTGGTAAAATTCAAATATCCCACTCACCAGATTGTTTATTGCACAGAGCGTGCTCTGGCAACGCTGCAGTTTGTAAGGAGTTATGCGTTATGACAAATCTTTACTTTCCTGACGAAGAAATAACAAAAAATGATTTGTACTTTATGTGTTACATGGTGGAGCGTGTGGCCCGTAAGCTAAAGCAGCATAACGCTTATGTAGTTAATACCATAGGAGAGGCTGAGCTGCGTCATTTAATCAGCGTGGCTAACGTGCTGCACAGCGTTAATCCCATGCAGGTTGAAGCTGATTGGATTACAGAGTATAACCTGCAGCAGGGTACTTTTGATATCACTGCGGTTGATAAGAATTTATGCGAGCAGATTCCGGCGGCTACTGCGATGGGCAAGGTATATATGCGTCTTATTCTTGCTACGTTGCAGCCTGATGAAGATTACGTTCAGGGGATGCTGCGGGTATATAATAATCCTATCTGTGAAGTGATCGATAACTATAATTCCAGTGCCTATTATGAACCGTCTTATGTAATCGCAAGAGCTTATAATGATGGTGGTTTTTAAGAAAGGAGCATACTTATGCAAAAACTTTTAGCGTTCTTTCTGGCGATGCTGCTCAGCGTCAGCGTAATTGCCGGCTGCGGCAGTAACAGCCCCAAGACCAACGATAAGCAGACAAACCAGACAACAACTGTTAATACAACCAAGAGCAACAATGGCCAGAACACTGCGGCCAACGTCAAGGCTAATAGCGGCAAAATCAAAATCAGCGAAAGCGCTGCTTACACCGATAAGGAGCACGTTGCTGCCTACATCAACGAATATAAGCACTTGCCGCACAATTATATTACGAAAAACGAAGCCAAAAAGCTGGGCTGGCAGACAAAAGGCACCCTCGACAAGGTTGCGCCGGGTAAATCCATCGGCGGCGACCGCTACGGCAATTACGAAGGCAAGCTGCCGAAGAAAAACGGCCGCAACTGGAAGGAATGCGACATTGATTATGTGAAGGGTAATCGTAACGCGAAGCGCATAGTCTTTTCCAACGATGGCCTGATTTACTATACCGGTGATCACTACAAGTCCTTCAGCAAGCTTTACGGGAAATAAGGAGATTAACATGAGAACAATTACATTAGATCTTGAGCGCATGACCTCCGTGCCTGCGCTGCATAAATATCTGCGCAGCGCGCTGGCATTGCCTGTGTACTACGGTGCAAATTTAGACGCGCTGTATGACTGCCTGACGGAGATTGCTGAGCCGACGCAGCTCGTTGTGCCTGCCAACGTTACTGATAATGAAAAGCTGGGCTGGTATGGCGAACAGCTGCTGCAGGTTTTGCAGGACGCAGCGGAAGAAAACGAAAATTTACAGGTAACAGTGAAATAACCATACGAAGGACGGGCCTTGCGCTTCGTCCTTTTTACTTTTATTCGCAGGCGTGTTATAATTTTAGAGTGTAAATTTTTCACAGGGAGATAAGTAAAATGATTTTAAATGCAGAGGATTTGTCGTACAGCTATGGCGACAGATTATTGTTTGAAAATATTACATTTAACGTAGAAGAAGGCGACAAGTACGGTATTATCGGTGTCAACGGCACCGGTAAAAGTACCTTGCTGCGCATGATTGCCAATCACGAGGCCGGTGACGGCAAGCTGACGATTCCCGGCGGCGTGGTGATGGAATATCTGCCGCAGGACCCGCCGTTTGAGGCAGACGCAACTGTTCTGGAGCAGGTTTTTAAAGGCGATTCGCCGCTGATGGTGCTGTTGCGCGATTACGAAGTTGCGGTGGAGCAGGCTGCAGCGGAGCCTGATAACAAAAAGCTGCAAAAGCATTTGCTTGATTTGCAGCAGCAGATGGATGATAAATATGCCTGGCAGCTGGAAAGCGAAGCTAAGGCAGTGTTAACGCAGCTTGGCATTACTAATCTGCAGCAGCAGATGGGCGAGCTGAGCGGCGGCCAGCGCAAGCGTGTGGCTTTGGCAGGCGTGCTGGTGCGTCCGTCGGACCTGCTGATTTTGGACGAGCCTACCAACCATATGGATAACGCCACTGTTGCCTGGCTGGAGCAAAAGCTGTTGGCGCGCAAGGGCGCTTTGCTGATGGTAACCCATGACCGTTATTTCTTTGACCGTGTTGTTAACCGCACTTTGGAGATAGACGGCGGCAAGGGTTATGTTTACGTCGGTAACTACAGCCTGTTTTTGCAAAAGCGTGAGGAACGCCGCATTGCGGAAGCCTCTGCTGCACAAAAGCTGCGCAATATCTATCGTCGTGAGCTGGCATGGATCAGCCGTGGTGCGGAAGCACGCCGTACTAAAAAGAAGGACCGCGTGGAGCGCTTTGCTCAGATTGAAGCGGAAGTAAAGAACGTCAAGACGGAAGCAAATCTGGAAATGTCCTCTGTCAGCAGTCGTCTTGGCAAAACAATCATCGAGTTGGAAGATATCGGCATGGTGTGGGACGGCAAGGATTACATCAAAGATTTCAGCTATATCTTGCTGCGTAATGACCGCATCGGTATCGTCGGTCCTAACGGCGCAGGCAAATCAACGCTGATGGATATCATCGCCGGCAAGCTGCAGCCTACGAGCGGCGAAATGCGCGTGGGCCAGACTGTGAAGATCGGCTATTTTGCGCAGCACAGCGAGTTCCCAGACAGCAATATGCGTGTGCTGGAATATATCAAGGAAGCAAATAATTATATTGAAACGGCCGACGGTCAGCGCATAAGTGCGGCGCAGATGCTGGAACGCTTCCTCTTCCCGCCGGAGCTGCAATGGGTGCCGGTGTCCAAACTCAGCGGCGGCGAAAAACGTCGCCTTTATTTGCTGCGTGTGCTGATGACGGCACCGAACGTACTGCTTTTGGACGAGCCGACAAATGATCTGGATATCCCGACACTTTCTGTTTTGGAGGATTATCTCGACAGCTTTGCCGGTGCGGTTATCGCAGTTTCCCATGATCGTTATTTCCTCGACCGCTTTGCACAAAAGATTTTTGCGTTGGAGCAGGATGGCAGCATTAAGCCGTATATCGGCGGTTACAGCGATTATGCAGAAGCTCTGCAGGAGGAAAGCGCACAGCAGGCGCAGCCTGCAAAGGCTAAGCTGGTGGCTGCAGCAAAGCCTGCCGAAGAGCCTGCCAAGAAGAAAATGACCTACGGCGAGCGCCTGGAGCTGGAGCGTCTTGACCAGGAGATTGCACGCAGCGAGGCAGAGCTGAAAATGCTGGGTGCGGAAATCAACCAATGCGGCAGTGACTTCACCCGCTTGGCAGACTTGACGAAGCAGCAGGAGGCTGTGCAGCAAAAGCTGGATGAGATGGTGGACCGTTGGGCTTATCTTTCCGAATTGGCAGAAGCAGAAGGCTGAGCTTGACAAGCAGGCTGCTTATTGTTAAAATTAAATTTGAAAAATTGTTGTGGATTTTTTCTGATTCAATAGTCATCTTTTCGCCACACGACTGTGTTTGCAGCCGTGTGGCTTTTGTTATATTAGGGAAAATGGGAGTAAGGATATGCTAAAAATTTTACACAAGGATTATAAGGATAAGGTTAAGCGTCTGCTGAGCGTTATGCTGCCGATTATCGGTACGCAGATTGCTATTATGGGTATGAACTTTTTTGATGCCAGTATGTCCGGTCAGGCAGGCGATGCGGATTTGGCCGGCGCTGCGATTGGCGGTAATATCTGGATGCCGGTGCAGACTTGCTTTGCAGGCATTTTGCTGGCGGCGATGCCGTTGATTGCCAACCTTTTGGGTGCAGGCGAAAAGGAAAAAATATCTACGGTAGTACGCCACGGCATGCTGTTGGCAGTAGCCTTTTCTGTGCTGATAATTGTCGGCGGTGTTATCTTTTTGCCGCCGTTTTTGCAGGGCATGGGCCTGGCGCCGGAGGTTTATCACATTGCGCTGTGGTATATGGCCGGACTGGGCATAGGTGTGCTGCCGTTCTTTCTCATTACGCCGCTGCGCAGTCTGGTAGATACACTTGGCTATACCAAGCTGTCGATGAAGATTTATCTTTTGGCGCTGCCTGTCAACGCATTCCTGAACTATGTGTTGATTTTCGGCAAGCTGGGCTTGCCGCGTCTGGGCGGCATTGGCGCCGGCGTAGCAACGGGAATTACCTTTTGGCTGCTTTTAGTGATGTTCGCGGTGGTGGTGTCGAAGCTGCAACCGTTCAAGCAGTACGATGTGCTGGGCTTTGTGTGCCCTGTTAAGCAGCTGGTGGCGGAATATCTGCGCATTGGCGTGCCTATGGGCGTGGCTATTTTTATGGAAACGAGCATCTTTGGCGTTGTGGCGCTGTTTATTGCCAAATTTGGCACGGAGGTGATTGCTGCGCATCAGGCGGCACTTAACTTCTCTTCGCTAATTTATATGTTCCCCATGAGCTTCTCACTGGCGCTGACGATTGTGGTGGGCGTTGAATATGGTGCGAAAAACTATCAGGGAGCGCGTGATTACACTGCCCTGGGCCTGGAGCTGAGCCTTTTTATCGCTATAGTTTATATAGCGCTGGAGCTGGTGGCGCGCGAGTATATTGCGCTCATTTATACAACGAATCCGCATGTTATTGAGCTGGTAAAGGTGTTTATTGTCTACGCTTTGCTGTGGCAGGGAGGCGACGCAATCGCGGCGCCGATTCAGGGCATTTTGCGTGGCTACAAGGACGTTAATGCTACATTTTGGTGCAGCATGCTGGCTTATTGGGCAATTTGCCTGCCGGTGGGCCTGCTTTTGGATTACAAGTTCAATAATGGTGCCTTTGCTTATTGGCAGAGCTTGGATATCGGCGTAATCTGCAGTGCTGTTGTTTTATCGCTGCGTCTGGTTTTGCTGCAGCGCAGGATAAAGAAGTATGAAGAATAGGTAGGGAGCGGCGCAAGCTGCTCCTTATTTTGTATTTGAAATGTAGTTGTATAATAGAATAATGTACGCGTATGATATTTGTTAGAAAAAATGATAAAATATTAAACAATGCCAATAGTTTAGAGTTTGGGTGAAAAAAGGACTAAACGCACTTCCAGTAGCAGGTAAAAAAGCAAATTTGAAGTTTTATATGCCGCTTTCAGTAAAATATTTTCTAAAACAGGCTTATAAAATTGATTTTTGGCGTTTTTAATGTTACAATGAGCATGAAAGGAGTTGATTTCATGCTCTGTCAATTTTCATTTAAAAATTTCAAATCATATAAAGATGAAACAGTTTTTGATATGCAGGCAGCCAATCTGCCTGAGTTTGCCGAAAATATTATTTACTGCAAGCCAGCGAGTAATCTTTTACCTGTAGCAGCTATCTATGGACCTAACGGCGGCGGTAAAACAAATATGCTGCAGGCTTTAACCTGCCTTATCTCCACCGTGGTAAAACCCATCTACGATATGGAAAAAACTCGTACTAAGCTTATAGTACAGCAAAAAGTATCTTGCACGCCTTTCCTTTTTGATGAAAAAACCTCTAGTGAGCCTACAGAATTCCTGCTTTACTTCCGTACCAATAGCTATGAGTACCGCTATTACCTTTCTATGCTTCATGATGAAATCATGGCCGAAGCACTGGACAGAAAAAAAATAGGCGGCAAACGCACCGCCCATATTTTTGACCGAGAAGAAAAAGCTATTACTTTAGGCTCCAGTATAAATAAATCATCAATAAATAGAGATGTAAATCCAAAGATGCCCTACTTATCGTTCTTGGCAATAAACTATGATATCCCTGCTATCAATGACGCTCAAAAATGGTTTGAAAGCTGCATTATCCGCAGCTATGCTATTCCTGAAGCTGAATTACAGATAATGCTGTCTGATAACAAAACCATACGCCGGCAAATTATTAGTGCTTTAAATGATATGGGCATTGATATCAACGGCTATCGCTACGACAACGATAGCAAACAACTCATCATGCAAAGAACGCTGCATGGAAAAACCTACGAGTTATCCTACAAAGATGAATCCGATGGTACTAAAAAGCTCATTGCAGCATTGCCGATACTACTGATGGCTTTAGCAGAAGGCCGACTGGCAGTTATTGATGAATTAGATGCCAAGCTTCATCCGAAGCTGCTACGTTACATCATAGCTCTGTTTAAAAATCCTAAGCTAAATACGCATGGAGCGCAACTAATCTTCACCTCTCACGATATAGCAACTATGAAAAACACTGTTTACCGCCGTGACGAGATTTGGTTTGCCGCTGAAGGAGATAACCACAGCAGTGAGCTGTACTCACTTTATGAGATCCGCAAAGAAAACAACGAGCGTATCAACAATACCGCAGCTTATGACAAACAGTATCTTGAAGGACGTTACGGTGCAGACCCATACTTGCAGAATATGCTGAAGGATGGTGAATGGCAATGAGCTTAAAACCTCCGAAAAAAGGCGACTTGAAGAAATCCTGGCTTAAACCCAGACGTGACACTCCCAAAAAGATTCAGCCTGAGTATCATCTTATAACTACCGAGGGCATAAGCACAGAGCCAGCTTACTTTCAAGGTGTCAAAAACACTATCAACAGCAAATATCGTGGCCGAGTGCAGTTAGATATCATCGGTGTAGGTGACAATACTCTCAACCTTTTACAGAAAGTAAAGCAAAAAGTTGCCAAAAGCTCCAATATCTATAAGCACGTATGGATTGTCTATGATACTGACGATTTTCCTGCGCAAAACATTGATAAGGTTGTCGACCTTTGCCATACTTATAGTAACGAAGAAACTACTTATCACGCGCTTTGGTCAAACCAATGCATTGAACTATGGTTCCTGCTGCATTTCTCGTTTATTCATTCCGATTTACATCGTCAGGAATATTGGGCAAAGCTCAGTTCATGTCTGGCTAAATTAAATACAAGTGAATATAAGAAAAATAGGTCTGATATGTACCAGCTTTTGGAACCTTATATGGAGCAGGCTATTAGCAATGCCAAGAAGCTTGCCAATATCAATAAAGGAAAGAAGGCTTCTCAATCCACGCCCGGAACAGAAGTATATCGCCTAATAGAAAAGCTGCTTCCGTATCTGAAATAATATAAGTTTATACAGTATTATCCCCTTGGCATTGATTTGTCAGGGGGATTTTTAGTACGATTGGCATTGGAGAGAGGTAAACGGAGAGATTTAGTAGTGATTGAATTTATTCCTTAATGAAAATATCTGTTTTGACGATTGGTAGTTAATTTTCCGAATTCATTATTTTTACATTCAGAATGTAGTTGTAGAATAGAACAATATGCGCACATAATATTCGTTAGGAAAAAGTGCAACAAATTACATTTTTCTTGACGAATGGGTGGATCGATGCAACTTTTTCACTTGTAGTAGTTCTTAATATTTGATTGGAAAAAACGAAAAGTGATTTTTTGCAATCGTTTTTTCGGATGCAGTTTCTTGATAATTACTAAATAGAGTTTTTATAATCATAGTCAACTTGTGAATGAAAAGTATGGTATAATATACCTACTAGCGTGAGTGTTTAGCAGGAAGATTGCTATTTGCTGATATGAGATATTTAGATAAAAAATCCAATATGAGGAAAATAATAATGAGTGATATTACTGTAGTTGTTTTAACTAAGAACGAAGAAAATAATATAGTCGCTGTTGTGCAGAATGCCAAGAAAGTAGCAGCAGAGGTGCTGATAGTTGATTCCGGCAGCACGGATAAAACAGTTCAATTAGCAGAAGAAAATGGCGCAAAGGTCGTTTATCGTGCTTGGGACAATGACTTTGCGGCGCAGCGCAATTTTGCCTTGCAGCATGTAGAAACTGAATGGGTGCTGTATCTTGATGCAGATGAAAGAATGAATGATGAGCTTTTAACTTCCGTAAAGAATGCTGTTGGACATGATAAAACATGCAAGTATTCAATAAAACGCAAATCTGTAGCTTTTGGGCAGGAATTTAATTATGGTGTTTTAAAGCCTGATTTTGTGCAACGCTTATTCAAAACAAAGAATGTGCATTGGGTTAATAAAGTACATGAAAAGCCGGTGTGTGATGATGGATTAAAGGTACTTAATGGTTATGTTAGACATTATACATACAATAGTTGGGAACAATGGCTTGCGAAGTTTAATCAATACACTACTATATGGGCTGAAGATGCTTTTAAAAATAAGAAAAAAAGCACTTATTTAACTGCCTTTTTACATGCTTTTTTTGGATTTTGGCAGATGTTGATATTAAAAAAAGGTATTTTTGATGGTGCGTTAGGAATTATATTATGTTTTATGCATTTTTTCTATACATTAACCAAGTACCTGAAGCTTATTGATCTTTACAGAACTAATACAAAACATGGAGTATAGTGTTATGCTAAAACTTATAATTAAACACATGATGAGATTAAAAAATACATTGCGTCGCAGATGGCATATGATAGGTTGGAATCTGCATTATGGAAAACAGTTTAAAGCAGAGAAATTTCATTTTAGGGATAATTTTAATATTTGTATTGAAAAGGATGGTCAACTGACAATAGGAAGAAATTGCTTTTTTAACAACAATTGTTCCGTTACAGTCAGAAAGAAAGTCACGATAGGTGCAAATTGTATATTTGGAGAAAATGTAAGTATTTACGATCATAATCATTGTTATTCTGAAACGGATCAATTAATTTCAAAACAGGGATTTAAATCCGATGAAGTAGTTATTGAAGATGATTGTTGGATTGCAACTAATGTGACGATATTAAAAGGTGTTCGTATTGGCAGACATAGCGTGATTGGAACCGGAGTTATTGTGTATAAGGATGTTCCAGCAAATTCTGTAATTGTATGTAAACAAGAATTAATCAATAAATAAAAAACATGGCATACAACTTGTATGCCATGTTTTTTATTTATCATCTTTTATCCAAAGCTCACCTAGATTGGTTTTCAACATTGATAGAGAATATTTATACTGTGTGGACGCTAAGCTATTTGCTTCATCATAATGATTTGACTTGATATCTAAAATACCGCAAATCAGCTCATAAGCCAAATCATTGGTCCAATATTTTTCCCTGTTAGCTTTAAGCGCTGAATATACTTGAGAGTGAGTGGAAATATATTCGTCTGCAAAATATATGAATAGTGGGATACGGACATTGGCAAAGCCACCAAAATTCGGCGAACGACGTTTATCCGGAATTGTAGCGTGATCCGAGAAGTATACCATAGCTTGTAAATTTAAATGCTTGGCAGCGTATTCCTGAATCTGCTGCAGAACATAGTCGGTGTAGGCAATTGAGTCAATATAGTTTGGAATCAAATCGTAGGTATTTGGCTTGCTGAATTTAGCAAATTCCTGTGGATAGCGGTTAATGAAATTAAAGTGACTGCCTTTGAGATGAAAAACAATAAAGTTATTTTCATTAGCGTCAATCTGCTTTAAATAATCCAACAGACTTTCGTCGTATTGTACTTGATTCAGATGCAGCTTAGTCCATTCCGCAGTATCGGCAGTATTAGCCACAAGTGTTACCGCAGTATCGGCAGCACCGATATGGCTTTGATTACTGAACCAGGAAACTTTGAAGCCGGCTTTACGGGCTATATCTACAAAGGAGCAGGATTCGTAAAACTTTTTGTCATTATATTGGTTAACTTCGGTAAAAGCACGTTCTAAAGCGGGGACGGTTTGATCTTTGCATGCATAGGCGTTTTTATAGAGAAGAAAGTTTTCCGAAGCTTGCTTGGACTTTAGCCACGGCGTAGTATCATGAGGATAATCACAGAAAGCGCTCATGTAATCGCGGGATTCCGATTCACCTATTACCAAAATGAAAGTAGCCGGTTTTTTGCAGAATGGTGTAGTTTGTGTTACGTTGAGGTTAGCTACACGTTTAGCAAGGTTTGTTTTATACAATTTGGTTTGGTCAAGATAGTCTTTAACATCCAAGACTAATTCAATAAGACCTGTACGGATGAAGACACCTTTTTTAGTATTCCATAAGTAATAGGTTAAAAATAGGGTTGCTGCAATTATTATTGCCAAATTTGGCAATAGGGGAACAGTAGTTACTGTTGCGGAGTGCAGATTGAAATACAGGAAGCCTGCCAACAGAGCGATGTTAAGTATCGGAGTGCCGATGCGTACAGCTAACGGCATAGATTTAAAATATTCGATAACCTCATTTGTATAGGTTTCAAAAATCATAGTTACTGCACCGGTATTTACACAGGTTCCGTAAAGGAGATAATAGGAGGCCTGAAATAATGGCAGTGCCAGCAATACGTATTCCATTATAGAGATAATAGACAAAGTGACTGTAGGGAAAATGTTAAAGGCTTGTACAAGCAGCTTTAAGGAAATAAGCCAGCCGATAATGTATAAGCCGAATACGGTGTCCAGATGAAAGCCAAAATCCGAGGATATTTTGTGGTAGGTAAGATAATAAAACAGCGGATAGGCTGTTATCCAAGAGACACCTACCAAAAAACTGAGCAGATACTGGGGCGAGAGTAAAGACTCATTTACCAGATACATAGGTAACACAGCTAAAATGGCGCAGGGAATAAATCTGCGCAGCTGCAGGTATTCTGCTTTGTGGCCAAGGCCATGAGAAAATGTAACATAAAACGCATAAGAAGCGATGTAAAGACAGATGCCTGCTATAATATAAATAGACATGTATTCGGTTACTTCCTTTCTGTTTATAAAATCATCTAAAAATTATTATAATATAGTCTGGCCGGCAATGCAAATAAGTTGTGGTTTAGTGATTGAGAAAAAGTCAGCATAATAATGCTATTTATAGTATAATAAATAAAAAACCACTAGGAGATTCGTTATGAAAACGATAAATATTTCATTAGCAGCAGATAATAATTATGCGCAGCATGTAGCTGTAGTCATGGAGTCCATCTTAGAGAATACTGAAGAAACAAACAAAGTGCGTTTTTTCTTGTTGAGTGACGGTATTACTGCTGAAAAAATTACAGGTTTACAACAGACAATTGATGGTAAGAACGCAGAACTGGTCGTTTGTGATTTGTCGGCATACAAGGGCTTTGAAAAGCTGTATACAAGCGGACATATCAGTAAGGCTGCATATTTCAGATTAGATATGGCCAATATATTGCCTGAGGATGTGCAAAAGGTAATTTATCTGGATGTAGATTTGCTGGTTCTGCAGGATATAGCTGTTTTATGGAACATTGATATGCAGGGGAAGGCTATAGCTGCTGTGCCGGATTATGGCATTATGGCTTCCAAACGGCTGATGCAGCAGAAGCATGAGGTTATTGGCTTGCCTTTAGATAAAAAGTACTTTAATTCCGGAGTTGTTATAATGGATTTACAGCAGTGGCGTGCCAATGATTATTCCGGTAAAGTAATAGAGCTTGCTGCAACAGGCAATTTTCCGCACCATGATCAGGATGCTTTGAACAAGCTCTTTATGTATAACTGGAAGGAATTGCCGCTATCCTGGAATGTAATTCCGCCTATTTTTGATTTATTGCCGAAGGTTTTGTTTAATAATAGGTTTAGAGCTTCAGCTATTAAAGCAAGAAACAATATTGCTATTTTACATTACGCAGGACGCTATAAGCCTTGGGAATTTGTCTTAAAGCAGGGCTTTAACGATAAGTATTACAAATATCTTAAAAATACTGCCTTTGCTGATGTAGATATGCCTCAGCCCGGAAAAAATATGCAGGGAAAATCGCTTGGCAGGCAGATGCTCAGAATACATATTGCTGATTTTATTAGTCGTTTTTGAAAATGCGTAGGGTGAAATATCACAAATATGCAGATGAAGCTTGTGATAAGGCAGATACTGAGATTGAAAGAAAATTACTTTTGATGTAAAATATTATAATAGAAATAATGAAACAATATTGCTTGCACAGTAGAACTGGTATAAAAAGTCAAGCATAATTATATTCAATTTTATTAAATTCAAATAAGCGGGAGAAGTACAATATGAAACAACCGTTGATTTCTGTGATTATACCGGTATATGGTGTAGAAAAATATATAGCGCAGTGTCTTGATTCCATTATTAATCAGACATATAAAAATCTGGAGGTTATTGTCGTTAATGATGGCACAAAGGATAGAAGTGCAGAGATTGCTAAGGAGTATGCTGCTAAAGACAGTAGAATCAAAGTATATGACTTTCAAAATGGAGGTCTTAGCGTAGCAAGAAATAGAGGATTGGAAATAGCTACTGGTGATTATATTTCCTATATTGACAGTGATGATTGGCTTGATACAAAAATGTATGAAACTTTACTGGAAGCAGCAATGAAAAATGATGCTGATATGGTGAAGTGTGGAATAATCGAAACAAATGGCGTTACAGAAGATAAGATTACTTTTAGCGATATAAAAATAATAAATAATGAGCAAAATAAGGCTTTTGAAAATTATTTCAATGGAATGTTATGGACGTTAGCTTGGAACGGATTATATAAAAATGAATTAGCTAAAAAAGTAAAGTTTCCTGATAATGTAGTACATGAAGACAATTACAGTTCCGGTATGTTTTTATATTTAGCTAAAAAAGTATTAGTAGTGCCGTTTTGTGGCAATTATTACAGATTTAATGATTCTGGCATAAGCAAAGGTGGAGTGAAAAAACCTCTTGATAAAATACTGGCAATAAGCAATTTGAAAAAAGATTTGCTTGCGTTAGGTTTTGTTGATAAAAAGCTTGACTGGAAGCTGAGTGTTGAGTTCTATCACTTTGTACGTGGTTGGAATGATAATATGTATAGAGTAGTTGCAATGCATAAGGATTTGTATGATTATGTTATGAGTAATCTTGATGCCAGAAGAAAGCTTTCGTTTTGGTGGATGAGGCGGAAGAAGAAGGTTAGTTTGACAAAATAATTTGAGTAATTGAAGATTGTTGTTGAAGGAAAATTTGCGTGCTGAGTTTAAC
This sequence comes from Phascolarctobacterium succinatutens, assembly GCF_958453765.1. Lineage (GTDB taxonomy): Bacteria > Bacillota > Negativicutes > Acidaminococcales > Acidaminococcaceae > Phascolarctobacterium_A > Phascolarctobacterium_A succinatutens_B. Next base: position 38,798 of record NZ_CAUDZA010000022.1, read on the forward strand.
GGATATTGAATATTTTAAACATATGATTCGTAATCAGCAGGTTGTAAGTCGTAATTAATGAACATTATCGTAACCGGCGGTGCCGGATTTATCGGAAGCAACTTTATATTTTACATGCTGGCAAACCATCCTGCCTATCGCATTATCTGTCTTGATAAGCTGACCTATGCAGGTAATCTTTCTACGTTAGATCCTGTAATGCACAAGCTAAACTTTCGCTTTGTGCAGGCAGATATCTGCGACAGAGAAGCTGTAGACAAGCTTTTTGAGGAAGAGCATCCATACATAGTAGTTAATTTCGCTGCAGAATCACATGTAGACCGCAGCATTGAAAATCCCGGCATTTTCTTGCAGACTAATATCATGGGGGCAGCAACACTGATGGATGCCTGCCGTCAATACGGCATCAGGCGTTACCATCAGATCTCTACGGACGAAGTATACGGTGATTTGACGTTTTCTGCGGATGTCAAGCCTTTTTCCGAAGGCGCTTTAATTAGGCCGAGTTCTCCCTACAGCAGTTCGAAGGCAAGCGCGGATTTACTTGTTATGGCTTATCACAGAACATATGGCTTGCCTGTTTCGATTTCGCGCTGCAGCAACAACTATGCTCCCTATCAGTTCCCGGAAAAGCTGATTCCGCTGATGCTAGTGAATGCTTTGGCAGATAAGCCGTTGCCTGTATATGGCGAAGGCTTAAATGTACGCGACTGGCTGTATGTTGAGGATCATTGCAAGGCGATTGACTTGATTATCCATAAAGGCAGAGTAGGCGAGGTGTATAATATCGGCGGTCATAACGAGATGCGCAATATTGATATCGTAAAGCTGATTTGCAAGGAGCTTGGTAAGCCGGAGAGCCTAATTACGCATGTTACAGACCGCAAAGGCCACGATATGCGTTATGCAATTGATCCGACTAAGATTCATAATGAGCTGTGCTGGTTGCCGGAAACAAAGTTTGCTGATGGTATTAAAAAGACCATTAAGTGGTATCTTGAGAATCAGAAGTGGTGGAAGGATATCATTAATGGCGAGTATCAGAATTATTATGAGAAGATGTATGGGAAAATGTGAACAAGAGCAACTTACACTTGAATATTGTGCAACAGAAAAAGGCATTGGTCCAAATTTTGGGGTTGGGCTGTTACATGAGTGTGGGTGGACCT
>NZ_CAUDZA010000023.1:0-38125 GCF_958453765.1 Phascolarctobacterium succinatutens
AAACCGACCTCCTAAAATTAGATTTTTAGGTCTAACTTTAGGGGGTCGGTTCAAGCTGCGGAGGATTTTCTTCTTTCTCTCTCGTTAATTATGAGTCCGGGGACATTAGCTTTGTTGGGACATTGGCTAAAAGCATGGGGTGTTAAAGGTTAAGAAGAAATAAGTAGAGGGATAACACCATATGCAAACAAACTTGATAACCACGAGATTTTCTATGCAAATTGACTTTTAAAGAAAGGCTTTTTTAGTTAGCTCAGCTTTTTCAGATAAGCTTGTCCTTTTTCATGCTCGGACATAAACTGGAACAGGTAGAGGCCGCACAAGAATAAGAAGATGTTAGGCAGGAAAGGCACATACTCCAGCGAGACAAAATCTGCACCGGGCAGCCCCAGCCATACGTTCCAGTCACCGTACAGGAAGGACGGCAGATGTCCAATTATCTTACCTTGCCAGATGATCACGCCATCAGTAAGATGCCTGGTCAAATCATAGGCTATTGCAGATAACAGCCAACCGCAGGAACCGGGAGACTTCTGCAGCCACCAATGAATGGGCTGTACTACCAGATATGCAAGACCAAGGAAGGTAAAGATGCCGAAATAAATGGGATGCTGCGGTGTGAAGATATAGGTGCAAAGCGAAATCGCAGTGCCTACACCCAAAAGGCCCAATCCCCATTTGAGGTAATTGCTGCCCTGGCTAAATGTCATACCGCACAGAACCACAATGCTCCACAGCGTCAGCCGCTGCCACCATACATAATCCCAAGCAGGATTAGTACCCTGAGCTACATTGATATTATACAGGAAGTAGAAAACTGCCAGATTCAGGAAGGCTGCAGCCTTGAGTGCATTCAGCACACGATACTGCTTCTTTGCTGTTTTTGTTTCTGACTGCTCATACATTTTTGCTAATAACTTTTCCATAATACTTACCTCGCTTTCATCGTGGGAGGTGAAGCGCCGCGCAAACCTTAGGGAATATTTATTATTCCCTGTAGTTATAATATAAACTATTCTGTCAGAATTTTCAAGAGGTCAAGTTATAACGTTTGGGCATGTGGTAATTAGTTTTATATAAGTTATGCTTTATTAGAATATTAATAATGCATCGCGGGAATAACTATGCCCTGAAAAAGCCAAAAACAGCAGAGAAACTGTAAACATCATTACACTTTCTCTGCTGTTTTGTAACCTAGCTTTTTTTATTTTTTACTTTTCTACACTAAAGGTATTAGTTAATGCCGCAAAATCCTCCAGGCTGAGTGTTTCCGCTCTGCGCTTGCCGTCTACGCCGGCACGCTGCAGCCACTGCGCACACTGCTCGGAGTTGATGCCCATATTCTTCAGCGAATTGCTGAGCATCTTGCGTCTGAGGGAGAAGGCTGCCTTAACCACGCGGAAGAACAACGCTTCGTCGCACACCTTTACCGGCGGCTCGGAACGGCGCTTGCACACAATAACAGCCGAATCAACAGCCGGTGCGGGGATAAACGAGGTCGGCGGTACAATAAACGCTATCTCAGGCTCGGTATAATACTGAATAGCTACCGAAAGCGCACCATAATCTCTGCTGCCGGGTTTGGCAGCCATGCGTTCGGCAACCTCCTTCTGAACCATAGCAACTAAGCGCTCCATGGGCAGGCGCTTTTCCAACAGGGCAAAAATAATCGGCGTAGTAATATAATACGGCAGGTTAGCGCACACCTTAAAATCCGGTGCTGCCACCGTTTCCATAATATTTACCTGCAGGATATCGCCATTGACGATGCGAACATTGTCATAGCCCTCCAGCGTAACATCCAATACCGGCAACAGGCGTTTATCCAGCTCTACCGCCACAACATCGGCACCGCTTTCTGCCAGTCCCTGTGTCAGCGTACCGATACCGGGACCTACCTCCAGCACCTTATCTGCAGGGGAAAGCTCTGCTGCCTCTACAATACGGCGCACGATATTTTCATCAATCAAGAAATTCTGCCCCAGCTTTTTATCGGCACGCAGTTTAAAGCGGTGCAGAATATGATTCGTTACCTGGGGAGAAGCAATAACCGGTTTATTCACTCTTCACTCTCCAATTTTTCTAAAGCAGCCGTAAATTCTTCACGGCTCACACCATAATGATTCAGGCGTTCCAAAAAGCGTTTGGCATTGCCATAGCCTATACCAAGCTCGGCACCAAGCGCATCACGACGCATGGAAGCACTCTCGCTGCCGTTCAGATTATTTTGGAATAAATCGCGCATGGTAAATTCCTGCTGCGGGCGATATTCGTGGTGACGCACCTTAGCCAGAGCTTCCAAAATCGCCTCCGGCTGCGCCTGCTCCACGCCTACGTCATTATTGGCAGTTGCCTGACGCTTAGGAATAAACGCCTGACCTGCTTCTGGAAAGCGTTCCGTCAGGAAGCGACGAATGCGTTCTCCCGCGCCGTCAGGATCAGTCAGGATAATTATCCCGCGTTTTTTATACGCCGCCTCTATCTGGCGCAAAGTATAGGGGGCCAGCGTAAAGCCGCCGGTTTCGATAGTATCGGCCTCCAGCGCCTTACCGATTGCCACCGTATCCATTTTTCCTTCTACTACGAGCACTTCCTTAAGCATTAGATAAATTCCACCTTAATCAGCTAAAATATAAATATCTACATCGCGTCTGCCCCACTGGATAGCACGATGATAATCATTAAAGAACAAATCTACTCTGTGGTGAACCATATCGCCACCGGTATCACCGGCCATAGCGATACCATAACCGGGGATATACATTTTTGTATAATACGGAATAAAGCGCGGGTCAACAGCCACAATGCCTTCATACGGAACAAGACCGATAGAAGTACGGCTGCCTGTTGCTACATAAGCAGAGGCATGCGCACTGATTTTTTTCGTATAGCGCTTATAGCCCTCAGGAGTATAGACGCTCATCGCCATACCCTTGCGGATAACCTTTGTTTCCGGCTCAATCAGCACATGACGCGTCAGCTCCTGTACGGAATGACTGCCATCACCGTTTTTCACCTTTTTGGAAACAACCTTCGCTGTACCGGCCTTGCCTTCAACATGTATCTTTTCCGTACCGAAGTTCAGACTGTAATCGTCCTCATACTTCACCGGAATATCTACACTAGCTTCACTGAACTGCAGCTCCTCATCGGCATTCAAAATATAAACCTGCATGCCTTCCTTAAACGGCTCATGCACATCCGGATAAACACGCTCCTTTTTGTAGGAGATGCCCAAATCCTTCAGCGCCTCGCCTACAGTCGGCTTGCAGCTTTTGTATTCTACCGTTTCATTGCCACGGATAACAGTAAAGGGCTTGCCGCGCAGTACCTCAATCACACTGCCGTTCTGTACCCTTTTGGTATTCTGCAGCTTCCAGCCATCGCCCTTCTCCAGGACAATGCCGGCCTCCTGCAAAATTTTGCCAGGCTTTACTGCATTAGTACGCACTTCCTTGGTCTGACCATCATAAAGAATGGTCACCTGCTGTGAAATATCAAAACCGGTCAGGAAGGGTACCATCAGCATAAGGATAACGGCAGATAATAAACAATTTAAATGTAATCTGCATATATGCTTAATCATAAAAACCTCCTTAATCCGATAATTATTTTAACATAAAACAGCAGGAAGCGTCAAATCCGTGACATTTACAGCATTTTCGCGTATCTAAAATGTATAATTTGTTAGCATATAGACTACTTATATTCTAACATTTTCCCGTCCATTGAGATTATTTAACAGCAGGCTCATAGAATTTTTTCACCTGCTCCGTATAACTGCCATCCTGATTATACATAATCAGCGGCGGCAAAACATCCAAGCCGTAGCTGCCGCCCTTCTGCATTTCCATCAGGAAAATCCAGGCAGGCTTATCAATTTTGGAATGCACCCATTGCAAACGCTTCGGCTGCAGGCCATATTTCAGCGCCAGCTGCATGCTTTCGGCAAAGCGCTCCGGCAGCTGCACCAAAGCAAAGCGTCCGCGATAGCGCACAGCAAAGGCCGCCGCCCGGAAGAAATCCTCCAGCGTCGAGGTAACCTCATGGCAGGCAGCAGTGCCTACCTGGCGCACGTTACCACTGTTGCGGTAGGGCGGATTGGCAGCCACCAGATCCATGCTTTCCGGCTGCAGCAGCTGCTTGTAATTGCGCAAATCACCGTCTATGACAGTAAATTTATCCTGCAGGGAATTATCCGCAACGCTTTGGCGTACCAGCTTTGTTACCTGCGGATTGCAGTCCAGCGCCGTCACCTCCGCGGCGCCTCTGCTTTCCAGCAGCATACTTATAGCACCGGTACCGCAGCCCAGCTCCAGTACCTTGGCCTTACGCACAACATGCGGAAAGTTGCCTAAAAACACAGCATCCGTAGTATAGCAGAACTCTTTGGCATCCTGCCAGATTTTATAACCGCAGCCCGGCACATAATCACAGCGCAGGCTGTTTTCCTGCTCAGACATTGTCAGCTTGGGAAGCATCTACAAGCTCTTCCCACTCCACCTGAATAGTATTATCCGGAGAAAGCTGTACAGCAGCGGTACGCTCCTTTCGGTTAATGCCTACTACCTTGCCTTCGCCCATAGTAGTCACTACCTTGCTGCCCATCTTGGGAATTTCAATACGCTCACGACGACCGCAGCCGTTGCAGCCGTGCTTGCAGTACATATGGTTTTCATACTTCAGGCAGCACATCAGACGACCGCAGATGCCGGAAATCTTCGTCGGATTCAAGGACAAGCTCTGGTCCTTGGCCATGCGGATAGATACAGGCTCAAAGTCGCCCAAAAAGGTTGCACAGCACAGCGGGCGGCCACAGCTGCCGATACCGCCCAGCATCTTGGCCTCATCACGCACACCGATCTGGCGCAGCTCGATACGGGTACGGAAAACAGCTGCCAAATCCTTAACCAGCTCACGGAAGTCAATGCGTCCGTCAGCAGTGAAGTAGAAAATAATCTTATTCACATCAAAGGTAAACTCTACGTCAATCAGACGCATGGGCAGACCATGATTTTTGATTTTGCGCAGGCAGATATTGAACGCTTCCTTTTCACGGATTTTGTTTTCTGCCAGCTTCATGTCATCATCGGCTGTTGCTTTACGCATAACCGGCTTGAGCGGGGAAACAATCTGCTTGTCTTCTACCTCACGCGGTCCGATAACAACCTCGCCGTATTCCACACCGCGAGCTGTTTCTACAATAGCGAAATCACCCTTTGCTACACCTGTTTCCGCAGGGTCAAAATAATATATCTTGCACGCTTTTTTAAAGCGAATGCCTACTACTGTCGGCATAAATTATCACTCCTTATAAATTTTATCTATTTTAAGCGCCATGGTTTCCAATGCCGTTTTCATACCGACACTGCTCACCAATGCGTCATATGCTTCCTGTACAATCACTAAAGCCTGCTTCAGCGCCGACAGCTGCCAACCGCTGCTCTGACTTTTAAGCTCATCCAGTAAATCTATATTATATATTCTATCATAAAGCTGCAATTTGCACATCATTAAATCGCGCAACAGCAGCTGCCACAGCTGTACAAGCAGCAGTGCCTGCTCACGCTGCAGCTTTTTGTCCAGCCAGCTGCGGCCGGCCAGATAATTCATCGGCATCGCCAAGGGCAAAGCCTCCAAAAAGGCTGCCGCCTGCTTACGGCATTCAAATACATCCAGCTGCCCCTTGGCTGCAGCTAAATTCAGCGCCAAGCCTATTGAGCCTTCACTAATACGTGCCAATACTGCGGCCTTGGCAGGCTCTATCTGCCTTGCCTGCAGCGCCTGCTCCACCAGCTGCGGCTCGATTGCCTGAAAGCGCAGCTGCACCACGCGCGACATAATAGTCGGCAACAGCCTGTTGACATTGGCTGCCAGCAAAATAATCACCCAGCCGGCCGGCGGCTCCTCCAACAGCTTCAAAAAAGCATTGGCTGCGGCGGGAACCATGGTATCTGCATCCTCAACAATGCACACCCGCGTCGGTGACATCACCGGTGCCAGCGCCGTTTTGGCCGTCAGCTCCCTGATCTGGTCGATAATAATCGTATCTCTTAAACGGTCCTTTTTGTCATCCCATTCATGCTTTACCAACACAAAATCAGGATGGCTAAGATTCCCGTCATGCAGATTCATCAGCCTGCAGGCCTCACAGCCGTCTGTGCCGTTATGCTGAAAGCACAGCAGTGCCTTGGCAAATTCCAGAGCCAGCGTGCGCTTACCCAAGCCGGCTGCACCGCTGAAAAGCAGCGCATGCGGACGCTCCTTGGCCTGCAGATAGTTCTGCAGAAATTTTTTCTGTTCTGTGTGGCCGATAATATGCTCCCACATTTTATTTCTCTCCGCTGATTACTCTGCCGATTGCCTGCAACACCTTCGCATTAACCTCCTGCTGACTGCCTAAGGCATCAATCACCTGAAAACGCTCAGGCTCCTCCTGAGCTAACTCCAGAAAACCTGCACGCAAGCGCTGTTGAAACTCCAGTCCCTGCTGCTCATAACGGTCCTGCACACCACGCTGCTGGCGACGCGCCAGCAATTTTGCCGGGTCGGCATCAAAAACAAGCGTCAAATCAGGCTCCAAGCCTCCGGTAGCAAAAGAGCCCAACCGGCGCAGCTGCGCAATCTCCTCCGGAGTTTTGCCCTGCGCCAGTCCCTGATAAACCAGTGTTGAATCATTGAAGCGGTCACAGATAATAATCTTGCCTGCTTCCACCGCCGGACGCAGCAGCTTGTCGACATGCTCGCTGCGTGCTGCCAGATACAGCAACGTCTGCGTTGTCGTCGTCAGCGGCAGCTCCGGATCCAGCACCAAAGCGCGCACCTTTTCGGCCAGCTGTGTGCCTCCGGGCTCGCGGCTTTCCAGTACATCATAGCCCTGTTCGCGCAAGGCCTGCGCTGCCAAATGCTGCTGGGTAGTTTTCCCGGCTCCGTCTATTCCTTCAAATGTAATAAAAAATCCTCGCATTTTATTTACCTCAATCCGCAATAACACGTATCGTTTGCAAGCTGCTGTCTGCAGGTCCGCTTACCGGCAAGCCAAGCTCCTTCTGCGCACGGCAGTAGGCAATAATCTCTTCCGTTACCAGCTCACCCGGCAGCAGTACCGGTATTCCCGGCGGATAAAAGCTCACCTGCTCGCCGCAGATTTTACCTGCAGCCTCTGCCAAAGGCACCTCCTTTTTCGCACGATAGAACACGTCGCGCAAGGGCAGAACTGCCTGCGTCTGCGGCACCTTCGCTGCCGCTGCCAGCTGCAGCGGCGCACGCTTCTGCGCCTGCATTTTATCCAGTACAGCGGCAATCCTTGCCAACGCCTCGTCATAATCCGTAGTAACATCTGCATAGGTCACCAAAAAGAGTACATTATAGGCATCTACAAGCTCAACAGCAACTCTTGCCTCACGGAAAAGCTCACCAACCTCTACGCCGGTATAGCCCCAGGCTGCAAAGTTGACTGTCACCTTCGTGCTGTCCAGCTGCAGTCCGCCGCAATCTGCCGTCTCCATTACACGCAGGCCGCTATAGGCTGCACACAGGCTGCGCAGCTTGGCAGCAGCCTGTACAGCCGCCGCTGCCATCTCCTTGCCGTAGACCTGCACCTGCGCTCTGGCAGCATCCAGTGATGCCATCAGCAGATAGTTGGGACTTGTCGTCGTCAAAATGCTCATCACATCCGCCGCACGCTGCAAATCAAGATACGCTCCCTGCACATGCAGCATACTGCACTGCGTCATCGCACCCAAAATTTTATGCGTACTCTGAGCACAGGCATCAGCACCGCACTGCAGAGCGGACGGCGGCAACAGCTCACTGAAGCCAAGATGCGGTCCATGCGCCTCATCCACCAGCAGCACTGCATTATGCGCATGGCAGCAGTCGGCAATTGCCCATACATCTGCCGCTACACCGTAATAATTGGGGCTGGTCAGCAGCACCGCTTTTATTTTGCTGTCCTGCACCAGCGCCGCCTCTATCTGCTGCACTGTAACCTGCATCTGAATACCGAACTCCGGCTGATACTCCGGCTGCAGATACACTGCTTCGATACCGCCCAAAACAAGTCCGCCGGCAACACTGCGGTGCGCATTGCGCGGCAGCAGCAGCTTTTCTCCGGGGTTCAGCGCTGTCAGCAGCATGGCATGAATCGCCTGACTTGTACCGTTGACTGCCCAAAAGCAGGCATCACTGCCGTAGGTTTGCGCTGCCAGCTCTTGCGCTTCTTTAATATAGGTTTCCGGCTCGTGGATATCGTCCAGCTCGCTCATCAGCGACACGTCCATCTGCACGCTGCCACCCAGCTCCTGACGCAGCAAGCGCTGCATGCCGCGTCCTCCCTTATGTCCGGGAGTATGCAGAGGATAGACGTCCTCACTTTTATATTGCAGCATCGCCTCTATCAAAGGCATGCTAATTTTATCTTTCATTATTTGCTCCCTCCGGCAAAGCTAAACTAATTTAGTACATCATTATATTTTAACATATTTAGCACTGCAGATATAGCTTTAAAGCAGCCATCAGCACAAATTTATTCTTTACACTGCGCACGTCTGCACAAAAAAGAGAGGCCTGTACATCACAGTACCTCTCTGAGTTTTTGCCGTAAGCAGCCTTATGCTTATTTTATCTTTTTAAATAATCTTTTGGTATTCGCCGTGGCAATTGCCGCCAGCTCCTCAAACTCCATTCCCAGCACCTGCGCCGCATTACGCGCCGTGTATTCCGTATAGCCGGGATTATTACGCTTGCCGCGGAACGGTACCGGTGTAAGATAAGGGCTGTCGGTTTCAAACAGCAGCAGCTCCTTAGGAATATACTGCATAACCTCACGCACCTTCTGCGCATTCTTATAGGTAGACGTACCGCCGAAGCCAAAGTAATAGCCACGCTTAGCCAGCTCCTTCGCCATCTCCAGCGAGCCGCTGAAGCAGTGGAACACTGCCTGTACGCCATGCACTTCCTTCTGGAACAGCTCCAGCATATCGCCGTGCGCATCTCTGTCATGAATAATCACCGGCAAATCAAACTGCTTAGCCAGATCAATCTGCTCTAAGAAAATACGCTTCTGTACCTCCTTAGGTTCGTTTTCCTTCCAGTAATAATCAAGACCGATTTCACCGATTGCCACTACCTTCGGGTGCTGCGCCCACTCTGCCAGCTGCTGCAGATAATCGGCTGGAATACCCTTTAAATTTTCCGGATGCCAGCCAACCGCCGCATAAATAAACGGATACTTTTCCGCCAGCTCCACCGCAACAGCACTGCTGGCAGCATCACAGCCGGGATTGACGATGCCGTCCATATCCTGCTCCAGCTGTGCAATCAGCTGCTCTCTGTCCTCATTAAACGCTTCGTCATCTAAATGGGCATGCGAATCCCACAAACCAGTTCTGCTCATAATCTACCTCACATTCACAAAAAAGTTCAGATACAGCTGCAAAAACAGCAGCATGCTGAACAAAATATAACGGAAAACCGCCGCCTTACGCGAATAATATTCGCAGCCCGGCAGATAAAATTCCTTGGGATTTTGCGGATTATAAATAATTTTACGCGGCAGCTTCAGCGTAAAGCCACGCTCCAGCACGTCGCCACTCTTTTCCTTCGTTCCCTTGGCTTCGTTCAAGGCCTCGCTGTATTCCTTATCACCGACTTTATAGGTAAAAACCGGACACAGCTGCTTGCCACGGCTCCAGCTGCTCTTGTAGCCGGTAATCACCGCGCGCACATCTTCAGTGCAAAGATTGCTCAGCTTAGGGAAATAATTCTTCGTAAAAATGCAGACAATGCCATATAAATAAATCAGCAGCGCCAGCTTCAGCGTCCAGGCCATACCCTTGAACATGTAGAAGTCATAACCGGGATAATGCTCTCCCAGCCATGCATGCGGCAGGATATAGGGCACCATGCTGCTGAGCAGCACTAAAATCATACTGATGCCTATAAAAATATACGGTCGCCAGAACAAGCGCGAAAAAAGCTTTTCGGACACTGATAAGTCCCCCTTCCAAAACAAAAGACAATATGTTAATAGACGAAGAGCAGGCACTCCTCAACCGCTAAAACGTATCAGAGTGACTGCTCTAAATCTCAGAGTGCGTCAAGCACTTTTTTATTTTACACGACTGCCGGAAGCAAGATTTTGCGGGTCAACAAGAGCCAGATTGCCCTGTCCGTCGGAAGCACACAGCAGCATGCCGAAGGATTCGATACCCATCAGCTTAGCCGGTGCCAGGTTTGCTACAACAACAACGTTTTTGCCTACCATCTGTTCAGGCTCATAGTATTGGGAGATGCCGCTGACGATAGTGCGTACCTCATTACCGATTTCTACCTGCAGCTTGAGCAGCTTTTTGGATTTTTTAACCTTTTCTGCTTCCAGAACCTTGCCTACGCGCAGGTCAATCTTCTCAAAATCAGGGAAAGCGATTTCCGGTTTAATCGGCTCCATAGCAGGCTTTGCTTCTTCTGCCGGAGCAGGTGCGGGAGCTGCAGCCTTATGCTCATAGCGTTTGCCGCCGATGATGGTTGCACCGTCTTCGGTAACCTCGATACGCGGATACAGAGGCTCGCCCTTGCAAACCTTAGTGCCGTTTGCCAGACCGCCCCACTCAGCGTCTGCCAGCAGGAACTGCTCAGGCACAGCCAGGCCAAGCTGGGTGTAAATCTTCGGGCTGGTGGTCGGGATGTACGGGCTGATTAAAATAGCTACGATACGCAGGGTTTCAGCCAGGTTATACATAACAGTCTTCAGACGGTCAGCCTTAGCCTCGTCCTTAGCCAGAATCCACGGAGCGGTTTCGTCGATATATTTGTTGGCGCGGCTGATTAAAGCCCATACGCCTTTAATCGCAGTGTTAATTTCCATGTTGTCCATAGCCTTAACATAGTTAGCTACGGTTTCTTTAACGAGAGCCTTCAGCTCATCATCAATCGGTTCGTTGGCACCGGTATCGGCAACAATTCCACCATGATATTTTTCAATCATGCTTACGGTTCTGTGCAGCAGGTTGCCCAGGTCGTTGGCCAAATCTGCATTTACACGGGTAATCAGTGCATCACGGGAGAAGTTGCCGTCGCTGCCCAGGTTGATTTCGCGCAGCAGGAAGTAGCGGATAGCATCAGCGCCGAACTCATCAATCAGGGCCAGCGGGTCGATAACGTTGCCCTTGGATTTGGACATTTTATCGCCGTCAACTACGAGCCAGCCATGACCGTAAACCTCTTGCGGCATTTCCAGACCCATAGCATGCAGCATAATCGGCCAGATAATGGTGTGGAAGCGCACGATTTCCTTGCCTACCAGGTGCAGGCTTGCCGGCCAGTATTTGTGGAAGAAGGCATCATCGGTGCCGTATTTAATGCCTGTCAGATAGTTCAGCAGAGCATCGAACCATACATAAACAACATGTTTTTTGTCAAACGGAACAGGAATGCCCCAGTCAAAGGTGGTACGGGTAATGCACAAATCCTCCAGACCTTGCTTAACGAAATTGATCATCTCGTTGCGGCGGCTTGCCGGTTGGATAAAGTCCGGATGCTCTTCGATGAATTGCAGCCACCAATCCTGGTATTTGCTCATTTTAAAGAAGTAGCTTTCCTCTTCCATCTCCTCTACCGGACGATGGCAGTCGGGGCAGCAGTGGTTTTCATCCAGCTGACGCTCCAGCCAGTAGGATTCGCAGGGTACGCAGTACAGGCCCTTGTAATTTTTCTTATAGATATCGCCCTGCTCATAAATTTTTTGCAGTGCGTCCTGAACAACCTTATGATGACGCTCCTGGCTGGTGCGGATAAAGTCATTGTTGGAGATATTCAGCTCTTTCCACAGCAGCTTGAAGTTAGCAATAATTGCATCTACATACTGAATCGGGGTTACGCCTTTTTCCTTAGCCTTACGTTGGATTTTCAGACCGTGCTCGTCACTGCCGGTCAGGAAGAATACATCTTCACCCTTCAAACGGTGAAAGCGTGCCAGGCTGTCAGCGATAGTTGTGCAATAGGCATGGCCTATATGCAGATTGTCACTCGGATAATAAATTGGTGTTGTAATATAATAACTCGGTTTAGTCATTGTCAGACCCATCTCCTTCAGAAATTAGTTGATTATATAGCTCCCGTTTGGGAATTTTACGTTTTTTTGCTACCTGCGCCAAGGCAGCCTTCTTATCTACGCCATCAGCCATCAGTTTGCGCACCTCGTCAAGAGGTTCAAGCTCCTCCTCGGCTACAGCGAAAGCACCATCGCCGGCACCAAGCACCAGGCAGAACTCTCCGCGCGGCGAATTGGCCTCCAGCCATTCCAGACAGCCGCTGACCGTGCCACGGTAGAATTCCTCATGCAGCTTCGTCAGCTCGCGTGCTGCCGCCAAAGGACGGTCGCCCCACGCAGCCAGGATATCCTTCAGCACCTCCACAATCCTGTGCGGTGCTTCGTAAAGAATAATCGTCGCAGGAATATGCTGCCATTGCTCCAGCTGCTCGCGTCTGTTACGCTTACTCTTTGGTAAAAAACCGCCGAAGAAAAACGGATACGTCGGCAGACCGCTGGCAATCAAAGCACATAAAGCAGCGTTGGCACCTGGTACAGGCACCACTCTGATACCATGAGCAATCGCATCATGCGCCAAAGCTTCACCGGGATCAGCAATTCCCGGAAAACCTGCGTCGCTTACAAGAGCAACATTTTTGCCTTCCAGCAGCTGGCCTAAAAGATATTCGCCCTGCTTATCCTTGCTGTGCTCATCATAACGCACCAGGCGTCCTTTGATGTTGAAGTGATTTAAAAGCTGCAGCGTATGACGTGTGTCCTCCGCCGCAATCAAATCTGCCTCCTGCAGCATACGCAAAGCGCGCGGTGTCATATCCTCAAGATTACCGATAGGTGTAGCGCATAAATAAAGTGTTCCATATATATTATTTTGCTCTGCTGTCACAGCTCCGCCTCCTATCATTTAACGGTGGTCAGCAGGTGCAGTACATACTAACCCATAATATATTAATTTTATCACACACAGCGTGATAAATAAAGAAAAAACGCGTAACTTTCGTTACGCGTTCAGCTTATCAGTAAAAAGCTCGGCCGGATTTCCAACCGGGTGTAAATGTAGACTCGATAACAGCACATTTATTATTATAGCTGTCTGCCAGCCAGGAAGGATAATCAAAATACCAGGTATTCCAATATTCTCCGTTGATAAAGCACTTTTTGTAATAAATCCTGTCATTTTCCAGATAGGAAATAACGTACCAGTCATCACCCTTGGCCTTATAGGCAGCGTTCGGATGATTTTGGATATCCATATTATATTCATCAGCCAGCGTCATGCCCATATTATGACCGCCGCTGACAGTAAAGCCGGAACCATATTCATCTTTAAAGATGCAGCCGTCGCCATTAGTGCTTTCGAATGCCTGATTAAAGTTTGCCGAGAGATTAATCTCAAAGGCAAATCTTTCATTGATATAACGATAATAATCGGGATTATCCGTTGTAAATACTTTGACGTACTCTGCTGTTCCTTCACTGGGCTCATACCATTGGTTCTTTAAGAAAACAGCACTCGCCGCCGATACGGTAGCAGTAAAAATAAACATCAGCATCGACAGAAGCAGCAAGATCTTTTTCATAGCATTCACCATCCTTAAATGTATTCTCTGCACTTTAATTGTAACCTGCCAAAGTTTTTTTGTCGAGCTTAATTTTCTAAAAATTGACTACTTCTGCTCAGTATTCAGTCAACAGGCGTGTATTTCTTTTCCAGCAGACGTACAAAATAATGATAGGCCGCAAACACAAAAATCGCACAGCTGATCCAGGAAATCGGCTCGGCCATACAGATGCCCTCATAACCAAAGGGCACACTGAGATATATTGCCGCGATAGAACGCATTATCAGTTCAACCACACCCGAAAGCATAGGAATCATGCTTACGCCCATGCCCTGACAGGCGTTACGATAAATAAAAATCTGACTGAGGAAGAAGTAAACAGGCACAGTATACAAGATATAAAGATGTGCTGCCTGCATAACCGTCGGTGACGGATTATCCAGGAAGATGCCGATAACCTCTTCGCCGAAAGCAAAGACCACAACTGCGGCAAACAAGCTGAAGGCCAGCGTCAGCAGCGAGCAGCGGCGAACCGCATCACGGATGCGGTCAAAGCGGCGAGCACCGAAATTCTGCGCGGTAAACACAGCCATAGCAATACCGAAGGAAATCATCGGCTGCAGCGCCAGCTGCTCCACGCGCATTGCCGTAGTAAAGCCGGCAATCTGATCACTGCCGAACTTGTTGCAAACTGACTGCAGGATAATAATACCAAGTCCCAAAACGGAGAACTGCACCGCCATCGGCAGGCCCATACGCAGATGCGCCCACAGCTCCGGCCAGTCCAATCGGAAGTCGCTGCGATGAATATGCAGCTGCGGAAAGCGCTTGTAAATATAAATAACGCACAGCACCGCCGAAAAGGCCTGCGCAATAACCAAAGCAAAGGCGCTGCCCGGCACGCCCCAGCCGAAGCAGATGATGAAAACGAGCGCCAGAATAATATTCACTATCGAAGAAATAATGAGAAAGTACAGCGGCGTTTTGCTGTCACCAAGGGAACGCATAATACCGGACAAAAGATTATAAGCCATCATCGCCAGCAGACCGTCGACGATAATCATTACATAGGCATAGGCATCCTCCATCAGCTCCGGCGGGATATTCATCATCACCAGCATCTGGTCGATAACCAAATGCATAATCCCCATAATGAGCAAAACGAAAAATAAGCTCAACACAACGCAGGTAGCAATGCTGCGGCGCATTCCCTGCATATCCTGCGCACCGTAGCGCTGTCCCGTAACAACAGTAAAGCCGTTGCTGAGACCAATCGTCAGCACCATCGTCAGCATGAACAGCGGCGACACCGCGCCAACAGCAGCCAAAGCATTCACGCCAATCGTCCGCCCGACAATAACAATATCGGCAATATTATACAGCTGCTGAAAAACATTTCCTATCAGAAGCGGCACCATAAAGGGAATAATCAGCTTTAATGGTGCGCCTTCAGTCATATTCTGAAGCATAAAAAAAGAACCTCCTTTAGCTGCTCTCTCCCAAGCAGCAGTATCAGTCCGGTATTACAATATATATCACTGACTTATCAGTCAAAATATAGCACAATCAAGAAAAAAATACAAGACGTGCAGCAACACACGTCTTGTAAAATCTTATTCCATAACTACTCTATTGGAAATCTTGCCAATACCCTCGATTTCAACGGTGATTTCATCACCCTCATTTAAAAGCCCGGCACCAACCGGAGTACCTGTCAAAATCAGATCACCGGCATCCAATGTAAAGCTCTGAGAGATGTAGCTCAAGATTTCATAGGGATTATAAATCATATTGCTCGTGCGCGCATCCTGCTTAAGCACACCGTTGACATAAGAGCGGATGGATAAATCGCTGGAATCCAGCTCCGTTTCCAGCCACGGTCCCAAGGGACAGAAGGTATCAAAGGATTTACAGCGCAGCCACTGGCGCTCCTTGCGCTGCAGGTCGCGGGCCGTAACATCATTAGCACAGGTATAACCCAAAATATATTTAGGTACATCTTCTGCCTTAACATTCTTCATCCTCTTTTTCACAACAATGCCCAGCTCCGCGCCAAAGGCCAGCTCCTGCACCTGCTTCGGCCAGATGATATCCGCACCTGTACCGACAACGGTATGCGCAGCCTTAGAAAAAATACTCGGCTCGCGCGGAATTTCTACACCGAATTCTGCCGCATGCTTCTGGTAATTAAAGCTGACGCAGATAATCTGCTTCGGTACGCAGGGTGCCAGCAAGCGTACATCACGCATAGCAAAGGTTTCGTCCGTTATCTGCCAATATGTTTCCAGAGAACCATATACGCAACGGATAACATCGCCGTCAATAAAGCCTATACGCTTGTTGCCTGTCCGCAAATCCTCAAAACGCACGCATTTCATTTTAACCCCTCCATAATCTGCATCCTTCTCGCTTTAAAATAAACAGGTGTCAGTTCTGCCTGCGCCGCCAACGCCAGCGCCTCCTGCAATCTGCGCCCCACATGCTCCTTATAATGGGCGTCACTGCCAAGAGTGCAGTATTTGCCGCCAAGCTCACGATAACGCTTGTACAGCGGCAGCAAGCCTGCTACCGCAGCAGCATCATCCAGGCGACGTGTATTGATTTCGATAGGCTTATTCTGCTCAATCAAAAGTAAAAACAGCTTATCGAATAATTCCGGTGCATCCTGCAGGCGCAGCTCACGCTCCGCTCCCTTATACGGCCAATAACGGCAGATATAGTCAATATGCGCAAATGCATCAAAATCTCGCTCCTGCTCCAGACAGGTAATCGCATCATGCAGAAATTCTTCTACAATCTGCTGACGCGTGCGTCCCTTGTAGCAGGTCTGCTCGTATAAATCACGGCCGCCGATGCAATGGATAGAAGCCAGCACATAGTCAAACGGATGAGCCTGTGCCACCTTTTTATCCTCAGCCGCAGTATGTGTCTGCATGCCTATTTCAATGCCCATCAGCACCTTATCGCTGCTCAGCGGCTGCAGACGTGCAAAATATTCATCTATATCAAAGATAAATGCTTCCGGATTAGTCGGATAATCATAATCCCAATGCTCTGTAACCGTTATACCAATCCCTTGCTCAGCGGCTGCGCCGATGGCATCAGCAAATTTCATTTCGCTGTCGCAGGAATAATCACAGTGCATATGTGTATCAAATATCATTTAGTGTACCTTCCTTCCGTAAATTATATTGTATCAAATTGCAATAAAAAAGCAACGGGGAAAGGCAGGATTTTTTCACCAATTAACGAGAAAATTACAAAGTAGTTAGCAGGGAGTAATCCAAGAGAAAATTTTAATTGTTCTCCGAGATTACTCCCTGTAAAAATCAATGTATTTTATACCTCACTGTCATCCATAATGCCCAGCTTGCGCTTCCAGTAACGGGAATAAATAGCTCCCAACGGATTGTGAGCCAGCAGGCGGTCCTTAACTACCAGATTCGTTACCGGACCTTCGGCATTCATATTGAAAATAGCATCGTGACCAACGCATAAGCCGCAGGAAATGTACAGCTCAACGCCCTTTTCTGCCAGGAATTTTGCCTGGAACTTAGGATTGCACATTGCCTCATGCTCCAGCTCCGGCTTAACCTGCTTCAGTCCCAGCTCTTTTTTGGGGAAGCTGCAGTTTTTGCAGCATACGCTGTAAAACTCAAAACCCTGCTGCTTAAAATATTTGGCAATATAGCGTGCTTCCGCATTCAGACCGATGCAAAAGGACATGCCCAGCTTTTTATAGCCCATAGCTTTGGCAAACTCCGCAGTTTCCTGCAGACGGCAGATATTGCTGTAGAACGTGCCTTCAACGTAGGCAGCAGCCTGCATGAGCTTCAATTCTTCCTCGGTATAGGCTTCCTTGACAGCCTCCAGGGACACGCCTGTGCAGTTAACACCCTTGGTGTAGCAGGCATGTGTAGGACAATTAGCGCAATCACATTTCATTTTACATTTCTCCTTTCGCCAATAACCTTATTAAGCCTATTGTAGCATAAACAGCAGACATATTAAAAGAGCTGCCACACTTTTTCGTGCAGCAGCTCCGGTAAAGCTAAAATATGAAATTAGAATTTACGTTGGTAGGAAATAGAAGCAATCTTGGTAAAGCTGTCGTAAGCATGAGCGCTCTTATAAGCATCGGTAGCATGACCTGCAAAATCCAGATTGCCGACATCCATCCAGCCCAAAGCAACAGCAACGGTCTGTTTCTTATCGTTGTAACGGGCACCGATGGAATAGGTACGACGCAGACCGGTCGGAACCATGAAGTCACCGCCATTGTAAGGAATAGAAGATTCATCGAAAGCAAAGCCTGCCATAGCTGCATACTTATCGCTGAAGTTGTGTTCTAAACCGATAACATAACGCCAGCCGCTCTCCCAATTTTTAGCAGAATTAACATCAGAAGGCAGCACACCGGGAACACTAGGATTGGATAAAGAAATATTCAATGCATCATAGGTACTCCAGTTGGTACGTGTTGCTTTCAATTCCAAACGGGTTTTCTTATCAAATTTGTGGTTATAACCGATATCCCAGCTGTCCGGCAAAGTTACTACGCCATAAGCGTCAGCAGTAATTTTACCGCCGGTTGCAGGATACATTTTAAAGTCTGCTTCTAAGGAGTGAGTAATACGGCTGCGATAAACTACACCGATTTCGTTTTTATCATCAAATGCATAGTTGGCAGCAGCATTCCAACCTAAAGCATAGCTTTCGCCTTCTGTCTGCGTTGCACCAACATTCATTTGAGCAACCGGATGATAAGAATTCTTCTGCAGCTCCAGACCGACATAGTTGATTTCCGCACCAACTGCTGCGCTCCATTTTTTGTCGAACTTGTGCGCATAGGTCGGAGTAACGCTGACACCGTTCAGTTTAGAGAAAAATGCATTAGTAGATGCCTTGCTGGCACGCTCAAACTCAGATACCATGGCAAAGCGCGGGAAAGCGCCGATGCCGAACCATTCTTTATCATTAATCTGCCTTACGTAGTAGCTGCCTACTGCCCAACCGGCATGAACAACGTTTTTGCCGTCCTCAATTTCTTTGCCTGCACCATCATACAGCTTATAGTTGCCGTGCGGGCTCAGATAAGTGTAGCTGCTCTTCATTATCTCACCCTTTACTTTGGTGATAGAAGCAGGGTTGTAAGCCACGTTTGCAGCATCGTCCTCAGCAAACATGCGCGCACCGCCCATAGCAACGCCTTCAGCAGACCATTCGTTAATAGCAAAGCCTTCAGCGCCTGCTACCTGGGGTGCCAGCAGTGCTGCAGCTAAGCCTAAAGCCAAAAAGTTTTTATTCATATTAGTACATCCCTTCTCACATTTTTATTACCTGCTACTAATTGTAACAGATTCGTGAAAAGTGCGTACAAAATCTTTTAATCGCTCGTTTTAATTACTTAATTAAACTTTGAAAAGAACCCTTTTCATCCGGCTCCTCGCCGGCAGCCTTCGCTGCCTCGCGACGTGCAAAGTTACGCTCCTGCAGGCGGCGTACATCCTCCAGCGTCGGCACATTATCCTTCTCCCACGGCTGGTACTGAATCGTGGTGCAGTGATGATACATAGCATATCTTTCCTTAGCATCTGCTGCAGCCTCGGCCTCAGCAAGAGCCTTCTTGGCAGCCTCGTTCACCGGGAAGGATTTGTAGGCATCTGCCAAAAGCAGCGCAGCCTTAGCATAATCGCCCTGCTCCGCCATGCTTTCCGCAATAAACTTCAGTGCGTGGAAACGGTACGGATTAACACCTTCCACAGCCTTTTCCGCCTCCAGCATGGCTCTCGCCTCGCTCAATGCAGCATCCTCGGCGCCGCAGGAACGCTGCAGCTCCAGTCTGCGCGCCCAGATAGCGCCACGATCTGCACTGCGGAAAACCTTCTTATACTCACGGCACAGTCTGTAGGCTTCATTCAAATAAATAATCGGTGCATCACCGGTACCGGTCAGACGCCAGACGATTTCGGCAATATCACGCAGGCACAGCACCTTATGCTCCGCCTCGCTGAGACCAAACTCCGGCGCATCCTCCATATCCGGCTGCACATCCTTCACGGTTGCCAGCACCGCCATAGCGCCCTCGATGTCCTTCAAAATCATCAGCATACGTCCTACGTTGCTGCGGCATTTCCAATCATCATAATCGTTTATCAGATTCAACGGTATCGGGTAATCACAGCTTGCTACCTTCTGTACATAACCTTGCCATTCCTGTTTTTCCATTTCAGTATCCTCCTCAATCTGTTATATATTCTATTCAAATTATCTGCGTTGCCGCTGTCTTTGTCAAGCGTCAACCTGCGCAGAAGTTATAATATTAATGCTTATATGTTATCTGTCGTAGCTTATCAACCTTTTATATTCCATTTGGTTATAATGTAAATGCTTAATCGCTATTTGACTATAAAATTTAAAGTAGTACAATAACTCTACTAGAGAGAAAGAAGATGTATAAAACTATGAGCTTCCCCCTATTGTTACGCGGCTTCGTAGTGCTGGGTGTCATGCTGATGCACACCACCTGGTACTTCAGCCACGCTCACGCGGAATCGTGGGTTACTATTTCCGAAATGCTGTTGGACATTATCTCCCTCTTTGCCGTACCCCTGGTAATGTTTGTTTCGGGATATATGTTCATCAGCCACAATCGCCATGCCGATTATTACAAGTGGTCCTTCTTCCGCAGAATGTTCCTGTCGGTACTTTCGCCGTATTTGCTGTTTTCGTTGCTGTACCTTGGCGGTGCCTGGTTCTTCAGCAACGCCAGCTTCACGCTTAAGCAGGCAGCTTATCTTATTATCACCGGCAGCAGCGCCGTCCATATGGCATTTTTCCGTGCGCTGTTTGGCTTTTACGCCATCTATCCACTGCTGTTGCGTTATTTTAACCGTTGTCGCCTGCATCACAGGCTGCACCGCTTTATTATTCAGGTAATCCTGCTGCAGCTGTTCTGGAAAATCTGCAACAATATCAGCTACAGCAATCAGGCAGTTATCCTAACGCTGGAGATTACCACCTTTCTGCGTTATATCGCCTACTTCTCCTTCGGTATGCTGGCTTATATCTACCATAAAAAAATGCTGCGCTGGATTGACACCCATCACGTTCTTTTGATGACAGGCTTCATCCTGAATCTGATTTTAATTGGCGGCTGCTGGTTTGCTAAATACTACCTGCATATCCTGCCGCTGTTGGAATTTGTCTGCTTCCCGCTCAACCTGTTTTTGTACAGCATCATTATCGCTATGCTCTTCCGTTACGCCTGTACCCTGGAATCACAGGACAGTCTCAGCAAGCGCTTTATGATGTATCTTGGCAACTATTCCTTCGGTTTATTCTTGATTCACATCATCTACATGTATGTCGGCAGCGAGTTGCTTACATTGTTGCACTTGTCACCGCAGCAGCTCTGCTTTTATCCGCTGCTATTCATCATTATGCTTAGCCTCAGCCTGCTGACCATGGAAGCATTGGCGCGCGTTTCCTGGGGCCATTATTTCATCGGCCATGTAAGCCGTCTGTAAAAAGTTTTCTTCTTGTTCCCCATATATTGAAAAACACCACTTGCGTTTGCAGGTGGTGTTTTTGCTTATATCCTCAAATCAAAATCTCTTCTTATACGCCTCGCCCCAGTCACGCATAGCCTCCAAAACAGGCTGCAGACTGTAACCAAGCTCAGTAAGCGTATATTCAACACGTGGCGGCACCTCAGCATAAACCTTGCGCGTCAACAGGCCGCTGGCTTCCATCTGCCGCAGCTGTGATGTCAACACCTTTTGGCTGACTCCGTCCAAAGATTTTTTCAATTCGCCAAAGCGCTTTGTTCCCGTCAAAAGGTCACGCAAAATCAGCACCTTCCATTTATCACTGATTAAGGTCAGTGTAGTTTCTACCGGACAAGCCGGTAAAGCATCAATCATTTCATGCAACATTTACAGTCACTCCTTCAGCTCCTTGCTGTATATCCACGTTTCCTGCGCCCCCAACTGCGGCAGAATATTATTCGTAAAATGCGCTGCTTCACTATAACCACGCTTGCGGTAATATTCATAATCGCAGGTAGCATCCGCCCATAAATAGAGCTTTTTGACACCTTTTTTCTGCGCAATCGCTTCAACATTATGCAGCAGCCTGCTGCCAACACCGCTTTTCATACTCAAAAACAGGCACAGCAGCAAATCCTCCGGATTGGCCAACGCCCTCACCTTTTGTCCGTTATAAGACAAATAGCGCAGATAATCATAAACAAGATCCTGCTCCTCGCACTCAAAATGATGCAGATTTTGCTTTAACCAGGACTGGGAATTATCACGCTCACTCAAAGGCGCCGCCAACAAAAAGCCCTGCATACCTTCTTCATCCGTCATTTTTAAAGAAAAGGCCTCACTGCGATAATAATAGCGCACCATCGCCTCGTACAGCACATCCTTCAAGCCATCATTCGTCAGTGCCATCTCATCACCCCATGTCAGCTTGGTTAGATAGGAGGCACAGGAAATATCCTGCGGGGTAAAATTTGATAACATTTATTCTTCTCCACTTCAATACTCGAATTACAACACTTACATAATCAGTTTTTAAGTGTCTTAAACATTCTTTTTAACTCTATTTTAAGCTATCCTCATGAAATATGCAATCAGTGCAGATTTCATGAGGATAAAATATGCAACCACTGCAGATTTCATGAGGATAATAGAAAAAAGGGCTTATTTTCATATTAACACTACAACATTTCGCTTAGACAGTTTTCAGCAAATCATTGCATTATTTTCCATTCCGCCCCCCTCCTTGACAATCCTCACACCACCGCAATATAATTATCTGTGATAATTACTTTCGGTAATCATTTATAAAGGAGAATCATCATGACACATAAACTGCCTATCGAAGCAATCAAAACTCTGCTCATCGCCTGCCACGAAGCAAAGCGTGTAGTAGACCTGCAGCCACCTCTGCCGGAGGGCTTAACTCCCGGCAACCTCAAAGTCTTGGACTATATCGAATACCTCGAACGCACCACACAACCGCCCAAGGTAAGTGATATTGCGGACCTGCTACAGGTAACTCGCCCCGGTATCACTCGTCTGGTAAGCGAGCTGCAGGCAATCAATGTTATCGAAAAGTTCAGCGATGAACAGGATAAACGTATCGTCAGACTGCGTATGACAGACGCGGGACGTAAAATCCACGCCTATTACATTGAACAATATCACGGCTGGCTGGCAACACAGCTTACCGATATCAGCGAAGCAGATATCAACACCACCGCAGCAACCATCGCCAATCTTTACCAAACCATGTCTACGCATAAACCTGCGCTGCAAGGCCAAGCTCCCGCTATCAAGCAAAGGATGGAAAAAAATAATGACTGACAACTCCGCGCGTGTGTTGGATGCACGCTTACTATTATCAATTATCGCCACCGGCATTATGTCCTTTAGCGGCGTGGTTGTCGAAACCGCTATGAACGTTACCTTTCCCACGCTCATGCACGAATTTAATATCGGCACCTCGCTCGTACAATGGGTAACTACCGGCTATCTGTTGATGCTGGCACTGATTATCCCTACATCCGCCTACCTTAAACGCCGTTTTGCAACGCGCAGCCTGTTTACCGCTGCAATCAGCAGCTTTCTTGCAGGCACACTGCTCGCCGCCTGGTCACCTTATTTTAACGTTCTTCTTATCGGCAGATTGCTGCAGGGTATCGGTACAGGCATTGCCCTTCCGATGATGTTTAACATTATTCTGGAGCAGGTTCCCGGTGAACGCCTAGGCTTTATGATTGGCATAGCCTCGCTTATCACCGCCATGGCACCGGCTGTCGGCCCATCTCTCGGCGGTATGATTGTCAGTTACTTCGGCTGGCAGATGATTTTTATCAGCCTGCTGCCATTTTTATTACTGTCTGCCGTCTTGGGTATCAAAAATATCCGTCAGGCAGGCAAGCTAGAGCAGAGCAACTTTAACTTCGGCTTATACCTTTTGCTTATCATCGGCTTCAGCAGCCTGATTTTTGCTACCAGCATTGCCTCCGACTTCGGTTGGTTCAGTATCGAAGTGCTTGCGCTTTTCGCAATCTGCTTTGCTGCTTTAACTGCCTTCTATAAGCAATCATTAAACAGCAACGCGCCGCTTTTACGCGTACAGATTTTCCGTTATCTGCCGTATACGCTCAGCACTGCCAGTCTTTTGCTCGTCGGCTTTATCTGTTTGGGACTGGGTTTTTTAATTCCCAACTATGCGCAGCTTGTTTCGCATACAGATGCCTTTACCGCCGGCTGTCTACTGCTGCCGGGGTGCATTATCGGTGCTATGCTTGCACCTATTAGCGGCAGGCTGTTGGATAAGTTCGGTGCCAAACGCCCGATTTTACTAGGCAATGCATCCATTCTCATATCCGTTATCTGCTACAGCCTTTATCCCTATGAGCTGAGCTCCTTTTTCTTCATCATCTTCTACCTGTTCTTCGCCTTCGGCCAAGGGTTTTCCATGGGAACGATTATGACTAACGGCCTGAGCCAGTTACCGGAAGAGCTTAACGCCGACGGCAACGCAGCCATGAATACGCTGCTGCAGTTGGCAGGCGCAGTCGGTACGGCGGTTATCAGTACGATTGTTGCGACCGCACAAGCTGAGGACCCGGCTAATATCGCGCATGCTACCATGCTTGGCAGCAGACATGGTTTCTTTGTGCTTACTATCAGCGCGGTGCTCATTCTTTGCTGCTCCTTAAAGGTGTTCGCTCTTATTAAAAATAAACAGCTTGCTCACACTTAATATATTGCATTCTATCACAGATATCGCAAAAGCCTCCCTTGCGCAGATGCGCCGGGAGGCTTTTTATATCAAAAACATTATGCCGGCATGTCAAAAAGGCCGCTTCCTGTATCTGATGCACAGGTAAGCGACCTTTTAATATTTCCCTTATTTTTAATTACTGCAAGCCACGCAGCTTTTATTTTTCTATGCTGCGTTTACGGCTCACATTCTTTCCCTTATTTTTCGCAATCCGGACAGCTGATTTTTTTCTGTATGCTGTCCTTAGCGGATTACGCTCTTTCCCTTATTTTTGTTTATCGTAATCCCGGCAGCTATTTTTTCTGTACGCTGCCTTTAGCGGATTACGCTCTTTCCCTTATTTTTATTTTCTGCACTAAAAGTGCTTGTAAGCTGTTGATTATTTTTTCTTCAGGAAGCTCATCATGCCACGCAGCTGTGCGCCAACCTGTTCAGCCTGGGTTGCTGCAGCACGACGACGCATAGCGTTGAATTGCGGACGGCCGCATTGGTTTTCCAACAGCCATTTCTTAGCAAAGGTACCATCCTGAATTTCAGCCAGAACCTGTTTCATAGCAGCTTTGGTTTCAGCAGTGATGATGCGAGGACCAGTTACATAATCGCCATATTCAGCGGTATCGGAGATGGAATGACGCATTTTAGCCATGCCGCCTTCATACATCAGGTCAACAATCAGCTTCATCTCATGCATGCATTCGAAGTATGCGCTTTCAGGCTCATAGCCTGCTTCTACCAAGGTTTCAAAGCCTGCGTTCATCAGAGCGCAAACGCCGCCGCAGAGAACTGCCTGCTCGCCGAAGAGATCGGTTTCGGTTTCTTCACGGAAGGTGGTTTCCAGAGCGCCTGCACGGGTACCGCCAATGCCCTTAGCATAAGCCAGAGCCAGGTCGTGAGCCTTGCCGGTCGGGTTTTGGTAAGCAGTTACCAGAACGGGAACACCGCTGCCTTCTGTATAGGTACGACGAACCAAATGGCCGGGGCCTTTAGGAGCAACCATGAATACGTCTACATCAGCAGGAGGAACAATCTGACCGAAGTGAATGTTGAAGCCATGTGCAAAAGCCAGAGCATTGCCTGCCTCCAGATTCGGAGCAATATCTTTTTTATATGTAGCAGCTTGCTTTTCATCAGGAATCAGCATCATGATGATATCGGCAGCCTTAGCAGCTTCTGCGGTAGTCATAACCTTCAGGCCGGCAGCTTCTGCCTTAGCTTTGGATTTGGAGCCTTCATACAGGCCTACAACTACGTTTACGCCGCTCTCCTGCAGGTTCAGTGCATGTGCATGGCCTTGAGAACCATAGCCGATAATAGCAACTGTTTTGCCATTCAATAATTCCAGATTCGCATCGTTGTCATAATACATTTTAACCATTGTTATTACCTCTTTCTTTTCCCTTATTTTAATATATAAATTTTATAAAAAATTTCCCTTATTTATAGCTGTTTATCTGCATCTGTTAATCTTGACGAAGTCATCTACCGCAGCACCGGCTGCCACCATAGGCTCTACCAGATCTCCCTGCTCTACGATTACTTCAATCAGGAAGGGCTTGTCAGCCTCGCGCGCTGCCTTCAGCGCCTCCTGGAATTCCTTGCAGGTCGCTGCTCTGCGTCCGCCTGCACCGCAGGAATGAGCAAAACCGATGAAGTCAAACTCTGTCAGTAGCGTATTGGAGTAATGCTCGTTGTAGAAGAGCTGCTGCCATTGACGGACCATGCCTAAGCAGCTGTTATTAATAACGATACTGATAAGCTTTTTGCCTTCACGAGCTGCCGTATACAGCTCCATGCCTGTCATCTTGAAGCCGCCGTCACCGCAGATATGCACTACCTGCTTATCAGGCTCGGCAAAAGCTGCACCCAACGCGCCGGGGAGACCGAAGCCCATCGTACCGCAGCCACCGCTCGTCAGATGGTGACGCGGTTTATCAACAACTAAATGCTGTGCTGCCCACATCTGGTTCTGACCAACGTCAGTTACATAAATCGGATTTTCTCCTTCAAAGCTGCGGCTCAGCTCCTTCATCATCCAGGGAGCAGTCAGTCGGTCACCAGCCAGCAGGCTACGGTCCTCCGTTGCATCCCAGGCCTTAATCTGTTGCCACCAGTCGGCATGCGCTGCCTTCTGCACTAACGGCAGCAGGCTTTGCAGTGTTTGTTTTACATCACCCATTACGGAAAGGCTTGTTGCTATATTTTTATCTATTTCCGTCGGGTCGATATCAAGCTGGATAATCGTCTTTTGTCCTACGTAACGGTTGCGGTCACCAGTTACGCGGTCGCTGAAGCGGCTGCCGGCTACTACCAGCACATCAGCCTGCGCTACAGCCATGTTGGAAGCGATATGACCATGCATACCGGTCATGCCCAAGGAGCGTTCGTCAGACTCTGGATAAACGCCGATGCCCATCAGCGTATTTACTACCGGCAAATCAGCCTTCTTGGCCAGCTCCAGCAGTTCTTCCTGCGCGCCGCTATTGACAGCGCCGCCGCCAACCAGCAGTACCGGACGCTGTGCCTTGTTCAACACTGCCGCTGCCTGCTGCAGCTGCTCCTGTGTTGCCTGCGGCAGCTCTTCCGCTGCAGAAGCTGCCTGCGGCTCGCTCCATTCCAGCTCCTCAACCTGCACGCTGCTGGGAATATCCACCAGCACAGGTCCAGGTCTGCCCTCCTGCGCCAAGGCAAATGCCTTGCGCAGTGCCGGCAGCAGCTCTTCCTTGCTGCGTACCAGCATGTTGTATTTGGTAATCGGCATTGTAACGCCGACAATATCAATCTCCTGGAAGGAATCACGTCCCAGCATACTTACGCCAACCTGACCGGTAATCGCTACCAGTGGAATAGAATCAAGATAAGCAGTTGCCAGGCCGGTAACAATGTTTGTGGCACCGGGACCGGAGGTTGCGATACATACGCCGGTTCTGCCGCTCGCACGGGCATAGCCGTCAGCTGCGTGAATAGCGCCCTGCTCATGTGCCGTCAGCACATTTTTCAGCGGCGCATCGTACAATGGAATCACTGCACCGCCGGGATAACCGAAGACTGTATCTACGCCCTGCTCCAAAAGGACCTTTACAATAGCTTCTGAGCCCTTCAGCTTCATCAGTCCGTCCCCCTTACGCCATAGTAGCTACAGACTCAACTGCAACCTGCTTAGCCAGCAGCTTGGCAACCTGAGCAGCAGCTACATCTGCCAGCTGGATTTCCAGCTTCAGACGATTTTCTTCTGCATCCATGCGCAAGGAGCGTACCTGAGCACCTTGCTTGGAAAGCACACGCAATACACGCGGCAATAAAGTTTCATCATTCTGACCAGTTACCAATACCTTTTCAAACATGTTAATTCCTCCTATCAAGAACACCTTAATTTTCTACTACGTCAATTATCTTTTGATGGACTTTTCAGGAGTAATATTAAAAAAACGCCCCTGCATATATGCAGGGGCGTATAATACGCGGTACCACCCTAATTTATTACTTTCAGCACCAGTCCATCAACCGGCTCGGAAATAACGCATCCGTTGCGCATCAGTCTACTTGCAAAGCTTTCGCTGACGAGTTCATGGGTGATTTAATCAATAAGGCTTCGTACCGGTTTGCACCAGACACCGGCTCTCTGAAACTCTACGCTTATCTTTAGTCCCAATCATAACCTTTGGTTTACAATTTGAAATTACTGATACTATACACCCATCTAAATCGTTTGTCAACACCTTTTTGCAAAATTTTACATTTTTCTTCTTTTAGTCACTGTACATGAACATTTTCAGCTTTTTGTCTATTGTACGTAAACTAATCAAATGATTAAATTTTTCGCGCTACTTTTCAGTAGACAAAGTACACTAATATCCATTATGCAAAAACACGTTAAAGACGCTGTTTTGTATCGTTTAAAACAAAAGACTTCCCAAAAAATTTTTTGGGAAGTCCTTAAATTTTTTATCTTAGATATTCTTTAATTTAGCAGCAACATTCTCTTTGATTGCAGCAGTATATTCAGCATGATGCGCTTCCAGGAAAGCCTTCATGTCAGCAGCAACATTGCCTTCCTCTTTCGGATTCAGCGCCTTTCTGTAGCCAAGCACCAGTGCACGGTCAGCAGCGTCTGCTGTCAGCTCACAGCCACAGACAGCACACAACTTGCCGAACAGGTCGGCATCCAGAGCTTTGGCAAGCTCTATTGCGCTCATCCAAAGGATATTGTTCATTTTGAAATGAACCTTGCCCTTAAGATATTTCATAGCAGCAGCAGTATCGTTCATAGCGATGTCCGCATTTTTAAAGCTCAGGCGATAGCCGAAGGTGTCGGCAATCTCGCAGTGCAACTGCAGGTTATCGTTTACAGCCTCGGAGTCCTTCAACGGGTCGAGGCAGATAGAGCTCAGCTTAATACCGTTACGCTGCAGCTCATTACCGATCAGGTAATGCTCCTGCGGAGTCAGCACCTTACCGGGCTTGGACAGGTCCAGCTCAAAATCAATATCCCACGGAGTATTCTTCAGATAGGAGTTATAGATGAACTGGATATGCATAATTGCTTCGCCGTATTCCAGAACGATGCGGTGCAGCTGATTTTCCGTAAAGGTAATCTTGCTGCTGCCAACCTTGAACTCAGCGTTCAGATAGGAAGCATGCACAGCAGCACGGAAGGTTTCGTTGAACTGCTCAAAGCGTTTGTCAACAGCCTCGTCGGACAGCTTTTCAATGCCCAGGTCAATTTTATCACTGCAGTCAAAGCCAATCATGCTGTAGCCATAAAGCAGAGCCTTAACGATTTCCTCTTCTGTTTTCAGGCCGGCAGCATTAGCGCCGTAGCCTTCCTTGTAGCCCTCTTCGAGCACGCCCCAGGTTGCGGTATCCACAGCCTGTACAAAATAGCGCTGCAAAGCCTCGCTGTCCTCGGTAGTAAAATCAACTAATACCGGTTTCAGCTGACGCTTGCCGAACAGCTCCGCCACAACAGCATCTGCCTCGCCCAGCCAATCGCTGAAACCGATGCTGGCACCTTTAGTGCCGCAGGCAGTCGGTGCGGTCCATTTAACATAGCGGCGCACCAGCGCAGCATTATTCGCATTTAACGCCATAACAGAAACATGTACGTCCTTAACGTCTGCTTCCTTTTCAACATCCTTCCACAGTGCGCTCAGAGCAGCTTCACCCTTCGCAGCAAAAGCCAGGCGCTTGCCTTCCTCAGTATTTACCAGTGCCAGCCAGTTACCCTGTACATCACACAAAGAAGTTTCTATAACTTCACCTGCAGCCTCACGCAAAGCTGCCAATGCATCAATTTGCTTTAATGCCATAACCTAATCTTCCTCCATTTACTTACAATTAGTCATAATAATATTATGAACAAAAATCGTCTATTACGCAAGCAAAAACTTTGCAGATAGCAAAAAAACTTGCGTTTGTATACAAAATACCACCGCAGCAATAGGAAATTATCTTGTTTTCCTGGAAAATATATCCCCCTTTTCCGATATTTAGTGTAAGGTTATCAACAGTATCAACAGACTTATCCACACTTTTTGTGCATAACTTTTAGTTATGCAGAGTGTTATCCACCAGCCTCTGAGAAAAAAGTGGCTTGTTTACAAGGATTTTACACAATTATCAACATGTTATGCACAATCTGTGGATAACTTTAATAACAACTAGGGGGAGATGTCCACAACACTATATCTAGGGGTCCCGCTTCGTCCCGCTCACAAGCAAAACAGCCTTTTAAAATGTCAAAAACAGCGAACAAACTATTATTTGTCGCTGTTTCCGATGTAAAATTAAATTTTATTCTGCTTACCAGAGATTAAGCAGATGCTGCAAAAGCAGGCTCACAAACGTAATACCTGCCCAACAGCCAAGACCGAGTCCCAAAGGCTTGCTGCTTGTTGTAACGAGCTTGACGATATTCGTATTCAGACCTACCGCAGCCATCGCCATAACGATAAAGAACTTACTAAGCCATTTGAGCGGTGCAAAAATCTCTGCCGTCACACCCATGCTTGTCGCCAACGTAGTGATAAGCGAAGCCAGTACGAAGTACAGTATAAAGCTCGGCACAATGCTCCTGATATTAACCTCATGATTCGCATCCTGTTCGCGCTTGCCCACAAGATAGCCTAATATCAGCGTAATCGGAATAATTGCCAATGTACGCGTCAGCTTAACCGTCACCGCCTTATCCAACGTCGCCGTGCCCAAACCGAACATAGCATCCCAGGTTGCCGCCGTCGCTGTAACCGAAGAGGTATCATTCACCGCAGTACCGGCAAAAATACCGAAGGCTTCACCGCTTGTCGTAGAAAATCCCAGCACCGTACCCAACCAAGGGAAAAGCAGTGCTGCCAGCACATTAAAGAAAAAGATAACACTGATAGCCTGCGCTACCTCTTCATCATCTGCCTTGATGACAGGCGCTGTCGCTGCCACCGCACTGCCGCCGCAGATAGACGAGCCAACACCGATAAGTGTGGAAATCTTGCCAGGAATATTCATCACCTTATGCAATACATAAGCTACGATAAGCGAGGTTGCAATCGTGCAGACGATAATCGGCAGTGACTGCTTGCCGGTTGCCAGTACTACGGAAATATTCAGACCGAAGCCAAGAAGGATTACTGCGTACTGCAGCACCTTTTTAGATACAAAGCCTACACCGCTCTTAAATGCAGCCTGTACGGGCCATACAAGCGCCACCAGCATGCCTAAAAGAATTGCAAAGACCGGTGCGCCGACAACAGGCACCAGCTTGCCTAAAAACCAACACGGCACTGCCAAAACAGCACATAAGATAATACCGCGCCACTTATCTGAGAAAAAGCTCATTGTAACACCTCCATAAAAAACAAATATAATTATAGCATAATCAGCATATATTTTTCAAAAATGGGCATTATTGCTAAACGCAAAAACTCCTGCTGACGGGCCTCTAGCCTGCCTGCAGGAGTTTATTTTTATCTTCTTATCTGTGACCAGATGAATAGCGCCAGTCCCGCCCAAATGCAGCCAAAGGCTGTAGCAGTAGTACCGGTAAACGGTTCACCGTAAATCAGCACGCCAATCATCAGCGATATCGACGGCGAAATATATTGCAGAAAGCCTACAATATTCAAAGGCAGCTTACGCGCGCAGGCCGTAAACAACAGCATCGGCGTCGCCGTAACAGCGCCGGCACCTGCCAAAAGCAGCAGCGTACCCATATCGCAGCTTTGATAAACGGTACCTTCGTTGATACTAAGGTAATATAAGTAGCCTGCAGCCAAGGGCGAAATCAATAGTGTTTCCAACAGAATACTCGTCATCGGTTGGGCAACAATAATTTTTTTCAGTAAACCATAGAAGGCAAAGGTTACTGGCAGCGTCAGTGCTACCCAAGGCAGGCCGCCGTTATGGACAATAATCACACCAATGCCGACAGCAGCGCAGCTAACTGCTGCAATCTGCAGCTTAGCAAGGCGCTCACGCAGAAATACTACACCAAAGAGCACATTCATCAGCGGGCTGATATAATAGCCCATGCTTGTTTCTACAATGCGTCCAGCTTCTACCGCCCAGATAAAAATACCCCAGTTGAAGCTGATCATAATTGCTGCCAACACCATGCAGCAGGCTGTCTTTTTCGTACTGAAAATCGCCTTGGTTTCCTGCATGAAGATGTTTAGCTTGCCTGTTGCCAATAACAAGAGAAAGACGAAAACGGCTGACCATAAAAAACGGCTCGCCAAAATTTCCATCGCCTCAACATGCTGCAGCAGCTTCCAGTATATCGGCAGCACGCCCCATAAAAGATAGGCTCCAAGACCATAAAAAATGCCAAGTCTGTAATTATCCATAAGAAAATACCCCTCTGTAAAAATTTATTATATGATTTACTAAAGGCAAGCGTAAAGTTCCGAGGACCATTTTTTCAGCATATGTTATTTTATTTTTGTAATTTTTTCGGTATCGGAATCCAAATAGCTGTAATCGCCGCTACAATCGGCAACCACACCAAAAGCTGCATAACCATCGGCAGACCAAACTTATCGGCCAGCACGCCGAGAATCGTTACGCCAAAGCCGCCTAAGCCAACACTGAAGCCGATTGTCAGACCGGACGCCATACCAACATTATTAGGCATCATGCACTGTGCAATGATAATCGTAGTTGCAAAGGAACCGATGATGCAAAAGCCGGCAATAACAACAGAAGCCATAGCAAAAAGCTTAGTCGTAGCTATCGTAATACAGTAAATCGCCGGAATGCTCAGCGTAATAGAGCCTAAAAGAATTTTGCGTGCTCCCAGCCTGTCGCTCAAAATAGAACCGACATAGGTACCTGCCACACCGCCTAAAAGGAAGCCGGACACCAGACTGCTGGAGAAAACTGCCTCAAAGCCGCGAAACTTCATAAAATATAACGGTAGATATGTTGAAATACCGCTGTGAATAGAAGAACGCATGAAGATATAGAACAAAATCAGGAAAAGCGCAAAATACGACATTTTTTCGCTTGTACCGTCAGCAGTCTTCTTAGCCTGCTGTACCTCATGCTCCTTGTTGACGCGGATATAATCCGGCATCGCCTTTGCCATCAACAAGAAAACAAGCAGACCAGGGATAGCGAAATACATAGTATTGTGAATGCCGCCGGCCAAACCTAAAAGGAAGGTCATGAAGATAGAGCCTACAGCCATACCGGCATTACCGCCGATAGAAAACAAGCCCATATTCTTCGTACGATTTGTATCATCACTCAAAAAATTTACTGTTTTGGAAGCCTGCGGATGGTATGTTGCACTCGCCAGGCTGATGAAGATAACCGTGCATAAAAGCAGCGTATAGCTGGAAACCCAGCCTACAAAGGCAAAGCCTGCACCTGCCAGCGCTGCGCAAAGCGGCAGAAAGCGCGGCAGCGAGCGCCTGTCGGTAAGATAGCCGAAGGCCGGCTGAATAACGGATGACATAATATTTTGCAGCAGTACAATCGCTGCCAATTGTGAATAGCTTAGGGAAAACAGCTCCTTCAGCTGCGGTAAAACGATAGGCAGCGCGCCGGCCTGCATATCGGTAACAAGATGTCCTAATGCCAAAGCGACAACAGGATAATACATTTTATTCATAAAAAACTCCTTTATAACGCTGTACCCTTTGTCGGTACAGTTAATTTACTCATATCAATCTTTTCCAGCTCCAGCAGACGCACCTTGCGCCACATACCGCCGCCATAGCCGGTAAGGCTGCCATTAGCACCTATTACGCGATGGCAGGGAATAATAATGCAGAGCGGATTACGGCCTACAACACCACCAACAGCCTGCGCCGACATACGTGCAAGACCACGCTGCGCTGCAATTTTGCGCGCAATATCGCCGTAAGTAATGAGGCTGCCATAAGGGATTTTTTGCAATATCTTCCAGACACTTTCCTGAAAATCACTGCCGGTAAATTGCAAAGGTACATTTACCTTCGGCTCGCAGCCTGCGAAATATTCCGCCAGCCACTTTTCGGCAAGTGCAAAAACAGCCAGCTCCGCATTTTGCGCATCTTGAATATCTTTATCGCCATAATGCTTATCGTCTGCAAACCATAGACCGGTTAAACTTTCACCATCACTGCGTAAAGTTATTTCGCCTAAAGGCGAGGAAATCTTTTTATAGTACAATATCTTCAACCTCATTTATTTTGCGTGGTAGCACTAAGGGGAATAGAACCCTTATAATTTAACGTTTTTTCGCAGGCGCATAATCCTTCATGCCTTCTATCGCACCGCCGGCAATCGCCCAAAGATAGATTGCTGCCGTGCTGCCATAGGGACTGTAACGCTTTTGATATTTATTAAACAGCTCGCGGGTTATTTTACGGTGATGATAAAGCATCCGCAAACCTCGCTGAATCGCCAGGTCGTCATAGCTTAAAATATCCGGTCGCTGCAGGCAGAACAGCAAAATCATTTCTGCCGTCCATTTACCTATACCCTTCAGGCTGCTTAGAGCTGTAATTGCCTCTGCATCATTCATATGCTCCACGTCCTGCAAATCAAACTCACCGCCGACAATTCTATCCGCAAAATCCTTGATATATTCTGCCTTACGCAGGCTCATGCCCAAACCCTGCAGCTCCTGTGCCGACATATCATGCACTGCCAAAGGTGTAACATCTTTCAGCCTTGCCTCCAAACGCTCCCAGACAGTTGCCTGTGCCTTGGATGATATCTGCTGCCCAACAATATGACGTACAACAGCAGCAAAAAGATTAGCGTCCAGCTTGCGCTCAATATGACCGATTTGCTCTATAGCCCAAGCCAGCTTCTTATCCTTGCGCTTAAGATAATTTATTTCCGTATCGCCGTATTGAAAGTACATCGCTGCACCTGCCTTCTGAAAGTATAATGATATTATAACGCTTAAGAAGCAAAAAGAATAGCGGATAAGCATACAAATTCAGCAGAAGCTTTGCGAAAAAAGAAAAGCCAGACAGCTTCACGCTGTATGGCTCATATTAAAGACACTCGATAATAGCTTTTAAAATTGCGCTGGTTTCTTCTAAAGGCCTAGCAAGGCTTTCGTCAAACACCATTTCCGGCAAGAGCGGAACATGTACAAAGCCAACCTTCGTTGTCGTACCGGCGTAGGCATGGGCAGCACGGTAAAAAATTTCGTTGCAGACATAGCCGCCGGAAGCAAACTCCAGCTGCACGGGCAACTTCTGCGCACGTAAAGAGCGGACTATTTCATGTACAGGAATCGTAGCAAAGTAGGCGGCGGGGGCGTCAGCAAGAATTGGCTCATTCCACGGCCTGCGTCCCATATTATCCTCGATAAGCGCATCCTTGATGTTTAATGCCGCAAGATTGATATCTATTTTCGTCGTGCCGCTGTTCATGCCCGTCATAAGTATGACGTTAGGCTGTACGCGCTGCGCCTCCTCGAGCAGCAGGCGCGGCGCAAGGCCAAAGATGTTAGGCACGCGCAGCTTATGAATGTGATAGTTATTGATAGTTTCAGGTAAAGCCTGTACGACCTCCCACGATGGATTCATCGTGTAATGAGCGAAGGGGTCGAAGGCGGTGAGGAGAAGAGATTTCATTTCAATGCCTTCCGCATATATTCCGTCCAATAGCTAATGCTATCAGAAACAATATTTGTTGCTGCATCAGACATAGCAAACTTGAACAAATCTTCTGGCGATATACATTCTATATTTTCATTATTGGAATCAAGATTTTTTACTGTTCCTTCGCTCGTAAATAAGAACACTTTCCCCTGTAAATGCCTAAATTCGTTTGCATCAATAGATACATTACCTTTTTTAACTTGAATATATATATGACTTCTATCTTTGGGATCAAGCAAAACACACTCATAAAGCTCTGTAGATTTCTTATTCGTTGACGGAATCACTATATATTTATATTCAGAGAATAAATACGCACACACTAAATCCTCACAATCAGTTGGTGACAACAGAGAATACAAAGTTTCTTTATTAGGTTCAATAGCTAAACCTTGATAATGTTCTTTTTTCATTATTGTATTATAATAATGCTTTGAAAAAGTTTCTACTTCCCTAGAAGCTATACGTTGTAGCGTTTTACCACGAATAAATGCTATTGTGACTGCGCCAGGAACACTAGATTCATCGCCTACTTTTATCCATTCGATATCTGTTCGTTGTGTAGTAGAATCCCTATCTAACAACTCTCGACTACTATCATAAATCCATTGACTATTCTCGCCAACTCTACCAATATAGTAAATTCCCTTATCACGTATCCACACCAAATCATCAGGTTTTACATTATAATATAATCTTC
This sequence comes from Phascolarctobacterium succinatutens, assembly GCF_958453765.1. Taxonomy (GTDB): domain Bacteria; phylum Bacillota; class Negativicutes; order Acidaminococcales; family Acidaminococcaceae; genus Phascolarctobacterium_A; species Phascolarctobacterium_A succinatutens_B. The sequence continues at coordinate 36,214 of NZ_CAUDZA010000023.1, forward strand.
TTACATTATCATCAACACTACCACCATAAACATTCCACTCTTTAATCAATGCCGCATAATCATCATAAGATTTAATACCTGAACGCTGTTTCTGAATCTTTTGCTTGTCAGTTTCATTGATATTATTTCCCTCTAAATGCCTATCACTAAGCGACCACCCCATAGCCAATACACTTTTATTAAGGCAAAGATCAATGCGACTCCCACCAGGACTACCAACTATTTTAATATGCGATCTCCAAATAGTCATTATAAAGCACCTCCAAAGCGCACAAAACTGGTTTTTATTTAAACATAAATGATGAACAAAATAAGCGATAAGCTTTTTTCTGTAATCCATCCATGTATTTCAACGCCTGCTGTTCAATTCGATAAGGTACACCATAATAAGCACCTGCAACCGCACCTGTTATAGCTGCAATTGTATCACTATCTCCACCGATAGATACTGCGTTTCTAATTGCATCTTCAAAATCAGTCGCTTCGAAAAAAGCTTTTAACGCCTGCGGAACAGTCTCCTGACACGTTTCATTAAATTCGTAATCAGCACGGATTTCGTCTAGCGTGAAGTTCATCGGATAATATTCATTATCTATCACAGTAAAAATTTCTTCTTTCTTGCTTCCATGTAAAGCCATATATGTTGCAACTGCAGTAGCTTCAGCACCCTTTATCCCTTCTGGATGGTTATGCGTAACGCTAGTAACAATTCTAGACAGTTCCTTCACTTCTTCTATAGATTTAGCAACGTAAGCTATTGGACTAACACGCATAGCTGAACCATTGCCAAAACTATTATAAGGCTGCGGATCGTTCGTTCTAAGCCAATCAGAAAACATACTTCCGTAACCCGCCTTAGGATATCTCATTCCCCAACGTTGCATTTGTTTTATGGTTTCATCAGCAAGTTTGCTGTAATCTTTCTCACATTCTACCAAAGCACTCGCAATAGCCAACGTCATGATACTATCGTCAGTTGGGCAGCAATGCTCGGAGAATAATGGAAAATCTTTCGTTTTTATTTCATTGAATTCATATACAGAACCAACGATATCGCCAATAATAGCACCTAACACACGGCGCATCTTTCTTTTAAGCAAAGCTGCTTCCTTCCAGTCAATCCCTTCAACATGCATGACTTCTGTACTTTCCTCTTTCTTAGCAAACACTTTCTCAGTTATCTCTTTCCAGTGCCAGTCTGAAGGAGCTTTTTCTTCAATGCACACCATAGCGAAGACAGAGACTGCCATATCATAGTCGCACGCTCCATCTGGTGCTTCAAGAACATAGATATGATTATTGCCCTCTTTATCCATTTTGCCATACTCAACACGATAGTTTTTCTTGATATGTACGCCATCATAGCGAATATATCCTTCAACCAGACTTTGGATGAAGTCGACGGGTCTATCTGCAATTACATCAAGATTTACGCAGATGAATTCGTCCATGACAGGGCGCATATTACACATATACTTCATGATTTTGTCTTCAAACTCACATACATTCATATAGGAATTGATGTTAAGCACACATGGAGCTGCTCCCTTGCAATTTATTCTTTCACAAGGAATGATTTCAATATTAGAAGCGTTAGTTTTGTTTTCTTCGTAGGACATATTTTTCACCTCGTAGCCAAGACACCAGGATTTCATACTTCATCTTTGAAATATTTCTCCCTAAATTGATTTCACCTATAGTTACGTTGCACGCTTAAAATTTCGCCCGGTTTTGAGAAATTTTTTAGATATTATATACTATCCAGAGAAAAAGTGCAAATTTAAGTATCTACACATAAAAAAAAAACAGCTCATGCATCGCATGAGCTGTTTTTCTAACCGGCAGCTATCTATCCTTCCAGGCCGCTTCCAGCCAAGTACTTTCGACGTATAAGGGCTTAACTACTGTGTTC
>NZ_CAUDZA010000024.1:0-37705 GCF_958453765.1 Phascolarctobacterium succinatutens
AACAGATTCTAAATTCTGCTGCGTAATAAAAGTCTAACTTTTTGGGGTCACTACAATTTGCTTAGCGAGGTATGGCTTTTCTGTTGCTTTAAGCGTTGCCTTTACAGAACCTTTTGCAGCAGATTCAGTACGTTTTTATGGGTGATTTTTTCAACAGTGCTTGCACTGTATTTTTTAGAGAGATATTCATAAACCGCGCTGTAATCCTGAACGCCGTGAAGGTTGTAGGGCGGATGGCTGATGCCGTCAAAGTCACTGCCGAATCCGATATGGTCATCATTGCCCATGAGGTTCAGCATATAGTCGATGTGACGGTAAATGCTTTCGATGCAGGCATCGTTGTAATCATGTTCCAGGAACTGGCCGGCAAAGGTAACACCAATCAGGCCGTCATTTTCTTTAATTGCCAAAATCTGCTTGTCATCCAGGTTACGCGGATGCGGGCAGAGAGCTTTGGCGTTGGAGTGAGTAGCGATAATAGGCTTGCTGCTGGCTTCGATAACATCCCAGAAGCCTGCGGGTGCGATGTGGGAAACGTCAACCAGCATACCGAGCTTGTTCATTTCGGCAACTACTTGGCGGCCGAAAACGGTGAGACCGCCGCCGCTGCTTTCTTCGTTGACACCATCAGCGATATCGTTGCGGTTGCTCCAGGTGAGTGTCATAGCGCGCACGCCTAAGGCGTAGAGGCAACGCAGTGCTTCCAGACTGCCGTCGATAGCGCCGCCCTCTTCAATGGCGAGCAAAGTTGCAGCCTTGTGGTTGAGCACATCGGCAGCATCCTCTTTCGTGAGCACCTGCAGCACGTCGATACCTTCTGCGTGAAGCTTCTTTACTTCCTGCAGGTATTTGTCCAGCAGCTGCAGGGTGTAGCGCAGGCCGCCGTAATAACGGAATTCGTGTGTGGGTACGAAGATAGCACAGAATTGCAGACCGCCGCCGAGAGCGATTTGACGCTGAATGTCAAAATGCTGGTCATTTGCATAAAGGCTGGTGCCTTTCTTATATAATTCGGTTAGGGTGTCGCAGTGACAATCACAGATAAACATAGAGAAAACTCCTTTCAGAATTTATTAAACCCCCGCGTTTCCCGAACGTGGAACAGCGGGGGTTATAATACTGTAATTTTTTACTTAACAGTTAAAGGTACTTGCTTCTTACCAGCCGGTGTAGTAGTAGAAGAAGGTCATACCGATGGTAACAATCATAGCGCCTGCCATGGGGATTGCGGTGCGTTTTACCAGATCAAAGGAGGAAACGCCGCCCATGCCGGAGGATACTACGATAACTGCGGTAATCGGGGAGCAGTTACGCATGATAGAAGCTGCGAAGTGCATCGGCAGCAGCATCAGTACCGGGTGCAGACCACTGTGGGCTGCAACTGCCGGAGTGAGTGCGGCAAATGCGAAGAAGGGAGCGTTACCGCTGCCCATAACAATTGCGGATACAGCGATAATTGCTACCATAACCAGCATCATAGCCATCGGGCCGAAGCCTAAGTTTTTACTGCCGTCGATAAGAGTGGTGATAGCACCCATGGATACGAGGCCCTTAGCAAAGGTCTGACCTGCTACAACCAGGGTAATAACGTTAGCCATTTGCATGCCTAAGCCATCGAAGAAGGTCTGAATATCGCCCAGAACCTTATGGCCGTCACGCCAACGGGCGTATTCGCAAATAACACCGATAGTCAGGCCGATAAACATAGCCATAACGATATTCATCTTAATAGTGGTAATCCAGAGAGAGCTGAAGGAAAGAATCAATGCCAGAGGAATTACCGGCAGGATAGCGTACCACATCGGTGCATTATCTGCTTCTTCTTCAATTTTTTCAACTTGCATCGGCTGCACGATATGGCCGTCGCGTTTATCCATATATTTCTGAGTCAGGTAATGCAGAACGCCTACAACTACAAAGGCTACAGCAACGATAGGAACCTGATAATGGCTCCAGTAAACTACAGGGTCAACGCCTGCGGTTTCGGCGGAGAGGATGGTACCGGTATCACTGGGGCTCCAGTCGAAGCAGAGAGTGGTTGCTACAGCAGCGGTTGCGGACAGACGGCTTACGCCTAAGCCTAACAGGATGGGGAACATGGTTACCATCAGCAGCATTGCCAGGCCGGAGGCACTGTTGATGCACAGGCCTATGAGCATGCCGATAATCCAGGTGCCGCTCATTACCAGATAGGGGGATTTTAAAGCCATCAACGGTTTGATGGTTAAACGTACTAAAGAGCGGGAAGCGCCGATTTTATCCATATATTTAGCAAAAGCGCCTACAGACATAATGTTCAGGCCAAGTTTGCCGACGTTAGAGCTGAAGGTTGCGCGGATAAATTCAAAGGCATCGAAAATTACGGAGCCTGTTGTTGCTTTAGCTCCTAAAATCTGGCTGTAACCCAGCATAGCAGCGATATACATCATGATAATACCGCCCATGAAGAGCACGGGCTGTGGCTTGTACTTTTTGTAAATCAAATAGCCAACCCAAAACGTTATAATTGCAGAAATAACAATACCCAATTTTCATCATCCCTTTCTCTTATGAATTTATTTTACAAAAATTTAGGCAATTCCATTATAGCATAACTTTGTTGCATTAAGCAATAAAAAAACCTGCAATATTCCCCGCGAAGGGGACAGAATGCAGGTTTTTTTAGTTAATTATTAATAAATGTCAATCTTCTAAAGACAAAACGCGTAAAACATGTTGGATATAAATAGCCTGAATAGCTTTGGAACGGCCAAGACCGCACAGATGACCGGTTGTTTTGATGCCTAAAGCTTCAATCTGAGTCTTCCAACTGTCTTCCTCGTCGCTGTACATATCGTTGTTGGCGTGATCACCGGCAACAACCATCAGGGGATACATATGTACATGCTTGTATTTGCGCTCCTGCAGCTTTTCGAGAACCGCTTCAAAATTAGGAGTATCCTCTTCTTCTACGGTTCCTACAATAACAGGGAATTTCATAGAATCAAAGATTTCCTGCAGCTTAACATAGGTATAGCCATGTGCTTTGTTATTGTTGCGCGGAGTACCGTGGCCCATCAGGACTACACCTTCGCCTGGCGCTAAGGGAGGAACCTGAACGGCAATAGCTGCCGCTGCCAGCTTATAGTCCTCCTCGTTAACGATGAGAGGCTGGCTGATAATAATTTTTTGGAATTTAGCGGTAAATTTATCCTTGAGGCTGAGAATCTTCTGTTCGAATTCTTCGCCGTGCAGCAGATGTGTCGGCTGTAACACTACCTCTTCGTAGCCTGCGTCTGCCAACTTTTGCAGCACTGTTTCCGTATCGTCGATTTTAATACCGCGTTCAGCCAGACGTTTGCGGATAATTACGGAGGTAAAGGCACGGTACTGGTCATAGGCAGGGAAGGCTGCGGCCAAGGCCTGCTCAATGCCGCCGATATCGTGGGTTCTGGTTTCGTCGAAGGTGGAGCCGAAGCTGATAACCACCAGAGCTTTTTTGCTATCCATTTATAGCACCTCTTCTTCCTGAATTAAATTATATTATAAAAATACTCTCCGCCCTGAAAAGCGGACGGAGAGTAAAAAGGTGTGAAAGAAATGAATTACTTGTTAATTAAATTATTTAGCTTCCAGAGCATCCCAAGAATCGTTTGCTCTTTCAACAAACAGTTTTTGTACTGCTGCGTTTTCGCCCAGGCCGTGGATATAGGTGTTAACCTTGAAGCCTTCTGCTTCCAGTTGAGATTTAAAGGAATCAGGCTCGTCACCAGCCATATCGTTATTAGCATGGTCGCCTGCAACCATCATCAGAGGCATCAGAGTTACGTTCTTAATGCCTTTAGCTTTCAGTTGCGGAGTAACGGTGTCCAGATGCGGCCAGCCTTCTACGGAGAAGATGTAAGCGTTGGTGTAGCCAAGCTCATTCAGACGGTCTTGCATTACTGCATAGTAAGCATTGGACGGATGCGGAGTACCATGAGCCATGATCAGAACAGCATCTTTTTTGCCGAGTTTCGGGAATTGAGTAGAAACTGCTTTCATGGTTTCGGTAATATCGTCAGCTTGGCCTTCCTGACCTTGCCAGTACATCAGCGGAGTACCGAAGGTCATTTTCTTGAAGTCGTTTTTGTGCAGGTTATAAACTGCATCTTTGTATGCATATTCCATGCCCGGAATAATATCCAGAGAGGTCAGAGCAACACGGGTGTAACCTTCAGCTTTCAGTTGAGCCAGAGCTTGTTCAGGTGTCGGGATGGTGAGACCTTCATGAGCTTTGATACGGTCAATAATAATATGAGAGGTGAAAGCGGTAACTACTTTTACACCGGGATGAGCAGCTTTAATAGCGTCTACAGTTGCTTCAATAGTTTTAGCACGGCTGTCTTTAAAGGTGGTACCGAAGCTCATAACAACGATAGCGTCTTTGTCAGGCAGGTTTGCCAGAGCAGGATTTACATTGGTTTTAACGCCGATTTGGGATGCCATAAGCAGAGCCGGGGTAGCGTCTTTAACTTCGTCGTTCAGTTGGTATGCGGCATGGCTGGTAGCAGCAAAGCCTAAGAGGGCAGCGCAAGTCATAGATGCAACAGCAAATTTTTTCAGACTTTTCATTTTGAAAACACTCCTTTTGAATTCATAATCATCAAAAATATGTAGAAGGTTGTTTTATAAACCTTACTTCTTTGTATTATATCACTTATAGTTGGTATGTCAACAAAAATAATAAGAATTGCTATTATGCAGTTGTGGCAAAAAAACAGACTGCTGTTATCAGCAGTCTGTTGCAGTATTATTTCCTGAAGATTTTTTTGAAGCAGTCCTTCAGAGAACGGTTAAGCATGCCGTCTGCTGGGTCGTTTTCGTATTCACGGTTGCGGCTGTCGCTGAAGGAGGCCACAAGCGTGCCGTCTTCCATATCATAGAAGTTATAAATCAGGCTTAGCTGCGCATAAGGATGAAAGCTTTCCGGTACCCAGCGCTGCCGGATAACATCCTCCGTCCAGTAGTGGATCTTGCCGTCTTTGTCATAATAGTAATGTCTTTCCTGAGTAGTGTAATCCTCAAAATGACCGGGAACGGCAACTACACTGTAGCCGCAATGATTAACGATAATGCGCATTTCCAAATCTCGGGGGGCCAAGGCTTTACGGCCGGTATTATTATCATTGTGATACTCAGGCAGCGGCTTTTGCGTTTCATCTGTAGCAATCAGTTTTTGTTTGCCGGCAGCCTGCAAAACAGCGGCAAGTACTTTGGTTTCGGCATTTTCGTCCGATTTGAAATAGCGTGCGGGCTTTCCTTCCAGATTATCAATCTTGGTGATATGAATTTCTTTGACTGTACGCAGATTGTAATCAGGATGCTTATAGGGCTGATTTGCGGAGCAGGAAATGCTGACGCAGAGCAGCATAATGAATGTAAGCAGGGAAAAGACTGATTTTTTCATAGCGGACCTCTTGAAAACTTATAGCAAATTAATCCTTCAGCATGCCCTTAATGCCTGCAAAGGTTTCCGGGCTGATAATATGCTCGATGCGGCAGGCATCCTTTTCCGCAATTTCCTCGTCCACGCCCAAAATCTCGTTGATAAAACGGGTGAGGGTTACATGACGGTCGTAGACGGCAGCGGCTTTTTTCTGACCGTCCTTGGTAAGCAGGATGCGTCCGTCCGGCTCCATAATAATGTAGTTATCACGTTTGAGAATGCTCATAGCGCGGCTGACGCTGGCTTTTGTGAAATTCATTTCTTCCGCAATGTCGATAGAACGTACGCTGCCATTGCGTTTTGTCAGAACTAAGATAGTTTCCAAGTAATTTTCTCCGGATTCCAACAGTGACATTTTTATAACCTCCATCAGTATTAGATGTAACATTTCGATTACTCTTATTTTAACACATTTAGTTCTTAACGTCACTAGCTAAGATAGTGTATAATAAAAATCGAACAAAATAGTCAAATGGGTAAGCTATAGCTATCTGAAATAGAGGATTAGACGGAAAGAGGTAGTGCTATGTTAAATTTTATGCAGGAAAAATTAAGTGTCTGGGAGCTTTTGCGACGGACGGAAAAACCGATAGTGCTTTATGGTATGGGTAACGGTGCGGATAAGATTATTGATTGGTGCGAAGAAAACGGTGTGCGGGTGCAGGGCGTGTTTGCCAGTGACGAGTTCGTCCGCGGTCAGCAGTTTCGTGGCTTTATGGTAGAACGCTATGATGTGCTGCGTGCGCGTTTGGGCAATGACCTTTTGGTTGTCATTGCCTTTGCCAGCGAAAGACCGGAGGTGCTGGAGCGTTTTGCACAGCTGGCTGCCGAGCAGGAGGTGGTGGCGCCGCATCTGCCGCTTTTTGACGAAGAAGAAACTGTAAATGCATCCTGGCTGCAGCTTTACGAAGAACAGCTGACACAGGTTTATGACAGGCTGGCGGATGAACAGTCGCGCAGAGTTTTTGCCGCTACGCTTAACTATAAACTTAGCGGCAAGATAAGCTATCTTTTTGACTGTGAAACGCAGCGTGAGGAGGATATCAGAACGTTGCTTGCGCCGACGGCTAACGAGGTATATATGGATCTTGGTGCCTATAACGGTGATACCATACAGGAGCTGGGACGTCTGACTGACTGGCAATGGCGCGAGGTGCTGGCGGTAGAGCCGGACCGCCGTAACTGCCGTAAGCTGCGCCTGCTGGCCGATGAGCTGGCGGCGAAGGGACTGAACGCCGAGGTGCATGAGGCAGGCATCTGGAGCGAGCAGGGTGAGCTGGGCTTTAGCGACAGCGGTGGCAGACAGTCTACGTTTATCGGTGCCGAAAAGAAAACCGTGCCGGTGACGACGATTGATACTGTAGCGGCGGGACGCCCGGTGACGATGATTAAGATGGATGTCGAGGGAGCGGAGGTGCAGGCTGTTGCCGGTGGCAGGCAGACTATTGGCAAATGTAAGCCGAAGCTGTTTGTGGCAGCCTATCATTATGATGTTGATTTATTCCGTCTGCCGCTGCTTTTATGGGAGCTGGTGCCGGAGTATAAGATTTATTTACGTAAGCATCCTTATGTCCCAGCATGGGAATTGAACTTTATTTGTATCGGACAATGATGGGACGATAAATGTCCACATAGGACAAAAAACGTCAAATGTAATATGGTGGTGGAATGTCCGTTTTATAAATGTCAAAGTGACACAAAAAGTTAAATATTTGCAAAATTAATGTAAAGTGTAAGCAGGTAAAAAACGGCCTGCAGCGAATTTATCAAATATGGGTGTAGAATGGAACACGCTAAAATATAATTTTCAACGACGATGCAAAAAAAGGAGTGTATGTGAATGAAAAAATCTAAATGGATGCTTGGCGCAGCTGCAATGCTGGCTTTATCTGTAGCTTTGGCTGGCTGCGGCGGCGGTGACAAAAAGGCTGATAACAAGGCTGGCGGTGTTAAAGGTGATTTGATGGTTTATACCTCTATTTATCCTGACATCATCGACAATATGTGCAAACCTAACGTTGCTAAGGCTTTTCCGGATATGAAGGTTAACTGGTTCCAAGGCGGTACCGAAAAAGTTATCACCAAGATTACCGGCGAAATCAAAGCTAAAAAAATTGCTGCAGACGTTCTGATGGTTGCGGATCCGTCCTACTATCTGAAGCTCAATGAGCAAGGCTTGCTGTTACCTTATAAATCCAAAGAAGATGCTAATGTTATCAGCGATAAAGCTGCTGACGGCTCTTGGTATGCAGTTCGTGTTTGCAACATGATTATTGCTTACAATGGCAACAAGCTGAAACCGGAAGAAGCTCCGAAAAACTGGACTGATCTGACCGATCCGAAATGGAAAGGCAAAATCGCTATGCCTAACCCGATGCTGTCCGGTACTGCTTATGTAGCAGTTGGCGCTCTGGCTGACAAATATGGCTGGGAATACTTCGACAAGCTGAAAGCTAACGGCCTGCGCGTTGAAGAAGGCAACTCCGCTATTCAGAACAAGCTGCTGACCGGCGAATATGCTGCAGCTATGATTCTGGAAGAAAACATCCTGAAGCTGGCTAACACCAAGAAAGAGCCGCTGAAAGTTATTTATCCGACTGATGGCGTTATCAACATTCCTTCCCCGATTGCAATCTTCAAGGATACCAAGAATCCTGATGGTGCAAAGGCTTTGGTTGACTGGTGGCTGTCCAAAGAAGGTCAGCAGGCAGTTGTTAAGGGCTGGATGCACTCCGTTCGTGGCGACGTAAAAGCTCCTACCGGTGCTGAAGATACTAAGAAACTGGTTGAAGGCAGAATTAAAGTTGACTGGCAGAAGCTGGCTAACAACAATGCTCAAATCAAAGAAGAATTCCGTAAGAGAGTTATGGATAAATAATGCGTTGCTAAATTAAATTATAGCGGAAACAGGGAGACCTTTCAGGCCATCCCTGTTTTCTGCTCAATAAAGAGGGGCCGAAAGCTTGCTTTTGGTGTTGCTCTGAGGTATCAAAAAAGGAGAAAGAAGCGTTCTATGTCAAGAATAAACAGTAAATTTATTGTTATCGCTATCTCCGTGCTGTTGCTTTTATACTTTGTTATCTTCCCGATGGGAATTCTGCTGTATGACAGCATCATGCTGGATGGCGCAATTAACTTGGAAAACTATCGCAATGTATATAGCCAGGATGTCAACTGGCGTGCGTTGACGAATACAATCGAGCTGTCTTTGGGCGTTATGATTGTCAGTGTGCTGATTACCTTCCCGCTGGCCTGGCTGGTTGGCCGTACTGATATGCCCGGCAAAAAAATCTACCGTACTCTGCTGGTATCCAGCTACATGATTCCGCCGTATGTAGGCGCTATTGCCTGGGTACAGCTGCTGAACCCCAGTGTAGGTTATCTGAACGAGATTCTTAAATTTGTCTTTGGTTTGGAAACAGCACCCTTTGACATTTATACTATGGCCGGCTTAGGCTGGGTACTGACTCTGTTCTACTCTCCCTTTGCTTTCATCACCATTTCCCGTGCTATGGAGAAAATGGATCCGACTCTGGAGGAGGCTGCGCGTGTCAGCGGCGCTTCTCCGATGCGTACCGTTTTTGACGTAACCCTGCCGCTGATGGCTCCGTCTATCTTGGCAGGCGGCCTGCTGGTATTTATTGCTGCCGGCAGCTGCTTCGGTATTCCTGCTATCGTAGGTATGCCGGGCAACATTGAAGTAATGACCACGCGTATCGTAACCTATATTTACATGGGCGATACTGCGGGCGTACGTGATGCTACAGCTCTGGCTGCGTCCCTGATGTTCCTTGCTAACATCCTGCTGTTCGGTATGACCTGGATGGTTGGCAAAAAGGATTACACCACTATCAGCGGTAAGAGCACCCGTCCGAACATCGTTGAGCTGGGCAAATGGAAATGGCCCTGCTTCTGCCTGGTTGGCGCTTACAGCATGATTTCCATTATCATTCCGCTGGGTTCCATCGTGCTTACCAGCTTGATTATCACCCTGTCCAAGCCGATTGGTCTGGACAACCTGGGCTTTGATGCCTGGATTCCTGTTATCACCAGCTCCCAGTACATGGAAAGCGTTTGGAACTCTGTTATTTACGCTGTTATTGCTGCCTGCATCGGCACACTTATTTCTATCTTTATTGCATATCTTGCAGTTAAAACCAGAATCAAAGGCCGCAGCCTGCCGGATTTGCTGGTAGTTATCGGTGGCAGTACCCCGTCCATCGTTATTGCGTTGGCTTTGATTATTACCTTCAGCGGTAATTTTGGTTTGAACCTGTATTCCACGATGTGGATTATGGTAGTTGCTTATCTGGTAAAATACATGACGATGTCGGTGCGTACCATCGCCGCTTCGCTGAGCCAGGTGCACATCTCTCTGGAGGAGGCTGCACTGAATTCCGGCGCCAGCTGGCTGCGCTGCTGCAAGGATATCATCATGCCGCTTATTGCACCGTCTATAGTTGCCGGCTGGTTCCTGATTTTCATGCCGTCCTTCTACGAGCTGACTATGTCCTTGCTCCTGTACGGCAGTGATACCAAGACCATCGGCGTATTGCTGTATGAACTGCAGACCTATGCAGATACGCAGAACGCTTCTGTGCTTTCTGTAATCATTCTGCTGATTGTTTTGATTGGTAACCTGATTCTGAATAAGGTTTCCAAGGGTAACGTAGGTATTTAATTAAAGGAGTGTAATAAATGGCTGAGGTAAGAATTGAGCATGTATTTAAACGTTTCGGCGCTGTAACTGCCGTAAACGATTTTGATTTAGTTGTAAAGGATGGCGAATTTGTTTCCATCCTCGGTCCTTCCGGTTGCGGTAAAACCACTACCCTGCGCATGATTGCAGGCTTTGAACGTGCTACCGAAGGTGAAATTTATATCGGTGACCACTGCGTAAGCTCCTCTATTAAAGGCAACTTCGCTCCGCCTGAAAAACGTGACATCGGTATGGTATTCCAATCCTATGCTGTTTGGCCGCATATGACTGTTGCCGAAAACGTAGGCTATCCGTTGAAAATTCAAAAGGTAGATAAAAAGGAACGCGAAGAACGCGTACAGAAGATGCTGGAGCTGGTTCATCTGGGTGAATACAGCAAGCGTTATCCGCATCAGCTGTCCGGCGGTCAGCAACAGCGTGTAGCTTTGGCGCGTGCCCTGGTAGCACAGCCCGGACTGCTGCTTTTGGATGAGCCTTTGTCTAACCTTGATGCTAAGCTGCGTGAATCCATGCGCTTTGAAATCCTTGCTATTCAAAAAGAACTGGGCATTACTGTTGTATACGTAACTCATGATCAGGGCGAAGCAATGGCAATGAGCGACCGCGTAGTTGTTATGAGTGCCGGCGTTGTACAGCAAATCGGCGCACCGCACGAAATTTATACCAAGCCTGCCAACAAAATGGTTGCGGACTTCATCGGTCTGGTTAACTTTATTGATGGCGAGGTTAAGGGTGACAGAGTATTCATTAAGGGAAGCAATGTTTCCTTCCCGAATACTGCTAAGGTTACCGGCGATGCTACCATTGCGGTACGTCCTGAGAATATTACCATGTCCCTCAGCGGCGGTCAGATGGAAGGCCAGGTAACTCACCGCTTCTACCTGGGTGATGCAGTTGACTATCGTGTAAACGTTCACGGCCATGACATCCGCGTTATCGTTAAGGGTGCAGACATTGATGCGATTCCTGACGGTTCCAAGGTATATCTGGACTTTGACAGAGTAATGGTTTTCGACAGAAACTAAGCTGAAAATACAAGACGGAGATAACGGATTAAATTACTGTTATCTCCGTCTTTTTTTGTGTAAAAAAACATAAAAAACGGTGGTTAGCTATTGACAACCGGTTTCAATCGTAGTATAGTGTTCTTAAAAAGGAACAACAATATAAATTTACGCACAAAGCGCATAAAAGTTCCGTCGCAAAAGCCGAAGAGCTAAATGAGGGTTTTATGAATTTAATTGAAGGTCTTACTAATTTTAACTTAACAAAGCAGGAAGCAACGCTGTATGTGCTGCTGCTGAAGTCCGGTCAGATGACCGGCTACGAAGCAGCCAAGCAGACCGGCATTTCGCGCTCCAACACCTATACTGCGCTGGCAGGACTGGTGGATAAGGGAGCAGCGTATGTGTTGGAGGAGGGCAAGGTAACGCGCTATACTCCGGTACCTGCTGCTGAGTTTTGCAGCAACAAAATCAGCTGTCTGGAGGAGATAAAAAAAGATATACTCCAGCAGCTGCCAGTGCTGAACAATGATCCTGAGGGGTATATCACCATTAAGGGTGCGCAAGAGATTATAAATAAACTGCGCAATACCGTGCGTCAGGCACAGGTAAGAATTTATCTGTCGGCTAACAGCAGAATGCTGGAGCTGCTGCTGCCGGAGCTGCAGGCTGCTTTGCAGCGGGGCTTGAAGGTAGTAGTTATCGGCGATAAAAGCTTTTCTTTGCCGGGAGCAATCTGCTACGGAACAAATAAGCAAAGCGAGCAGATTCGTCTGATTGCCGATTCACACACCGTTTTGACAGGGGATTTACAGAATGATGAGGATTCAACCTGTTTGTATTCCTGCAAACGCAATTTAGTTGATTTATTTAAGGAAGCGCTGCAGAATGAAATTGCGCTGATTAAATTACAGAAAGGTGATATAAATGTCTAAGAAAATTCCTTTTGTTACTAAAGAACAGTTAGAAAAAATCGTTTCCCAATATCCTACTCCGTTCCATCTGTATGATGAGGCCGGCATCCGTCGTACCGCGCGTTTGGTGAACAAGGCTTTTTCCTGGAATAAGGGCTTTAAAGAATATTTCGCAGTAAAGGCTACTCCTAACCCCTATCTGCTGCAGATTTTGCGCGAAGAGGGCTGCGGTGCCGACTGTTCCTCCTATACTGAGCTGCAGATGAGCGATGCCGTAGGCTTTAAGGAGAGCGAGATAATGTTCTCCTCCAATGCAACTCCGGCAGAGGACTTTAAATTGGCTCGTAAATTGAATGTAACCATCAATCTGGATGATATTACTCATATTGACTTTTTGGAGAAGGTTGCCGATATTCCGGAAACCGTCTGCTGCCGTTACAATCCCGGCGGACATTTTGCCATTGCCAACAACATTATGGATAACCCCGGCGATGCAAAATACGGTATGACTCATGAGCAGATTATTGAGGCTTATAAAATCCTCAAGAGCAAGGGCGTAAAGAATTTCGGTATTCATGCCTTCCTGGCTTCTAATACCGTTACCAACGAATACTATCCGGAGCTGGCACGTATTCTGTTCGAACTGGCAGTTGAGCTGAAGGAAAAAACCGGCGCGCATATCTCCTTTATCAACCTCAGCGGCGGTATCGGTATTGCCTACAAGCCTGAGCAGCAGGATAACGATGTACTGGCAATCGGCGAAGGCGTGCGCAAGGTGTTTGAAGAGGTGCTTGTACCTGCAGGCATGGGCGATGTTAAGCTGTTCACCGAGCTTGGCCGTTACATGCTGGCACCGAATGGTGCTCTGGTAACTACCGCTATCCACCAAAAGCATATCTACAAAGAATATATCGGTTGTGATGCCTGCGCTGCTAACCTGATGCGTCCCGCTATTTATGGTTCCTATCATCATATTACTGTTATGGGCAAGGAAAACGCTCCCTGCGACCATAAGTATGACGTAACCGGTGGCCTGTGCGAAAACAACGATAAATTTGCCGTAGACAGAATGCTGCCTGAAATTAATATCGGCGATCTGCTCTTTATTCATGATGCCGGCGCACATGGCTTCTCCATGGGCTATAACTATAACGGCAAGCTGCGTAGTGCAGAGCTGCTGCTGCAGGAGGACGGCAGTGTTAAAATGATTCGCCGTGCGGAAACCCCGGCAGATTATTTTGCTACCTTCGATTTCGGGGAGTACGGACCGAAGCTGGCAGAAGAAGCAAAAATTAAAATGTAAAAAACAACGCTTAGTGACGTTGTTTCACGAGGACTGAGGCCTGAGGGCTTCAGTCCTTTATTATTGTGTGATATAAGCACTTGCCTGAAAGCTGCTTTTGATTTAAAATATATAGTGAATTGTCGGAAGCTTTAGGCAATAATGCTTCCGAAAAAATTATCAGGCTGTTAGGAAATGCAGCCGAATTTTGGAGGATGTGCTTATGCAAAATAAATATGCTGTTTATGAGGAGGCGCTGGCGGAGGAGCTTATTCCCGCCATGGGCTGTACCGAGCCTATCGCCATTGCTTACTGTGCTGCTGTGTGCCGCGAGCAATTAGGAGCCTTCCCGGAGGATATTGAAATCTGGGTTAGCCGTAATATTATCAAAAACGTTAAGAGCGTTGTTGTACCTAACACCAACAAGATGAAGGGCATCGAAGTTGCCTGCGCTGCCGGTGTTGTTGCCGCTCATTCCGAGCGTCAGCTGGAGGTTCTGGCTTATATCAACCAAGAGGAAAAGGCTGAAATTAAAGCTTTGGCTGAATCCGGCAAGATTAATATCCACGTTTCCGAGGAACCGGATATTTTCTATATCCGTATTTTCCTGGCAGCCGGCGGCAATAATGCCGAGGTAACTATCCGTACGGACCACACTAATGTTACCTGCATCAAGAAAAACGGTGTTACTGTTTTGGAAAAACCGATTGTTCCTGCTGAAGAAGAGGCTAAGAGCCTGTGGAGAATCGAGGACGTTCTGGATGCGGCCCGCAATATGCCGTTAGATAATGTTAAACATCTGCTGCAACGTCAGATTGATTTCAATATGGCCATTTCCAAAGAAGGCCTGACTAATGATTACGGTGCCAGCATCGGCAAAATTTTGCTGCGCCGTGACCCCGACAGCCTGCGTATTCGCGCACGTGCCAGCGCTGCTGCAGGCAGTGACGCGCGTATGAACGGCTGCGAGCTTCCGGTAGTAATTACCTCCGGCAGCGGCAACCAGGGTATCACCGCTTCCGTTCCTGTTGTTGTTTATGCACATGCATTGGCTGCAGGCGAAGAAAAAATGCTGCGCGCAGTACTGCTGAGCGACCTGGTTACCATCTACCTGAAGCAGGGTATCGGCAAGCTGTCCGCTTACTGCGGTGCTATCAGTGCCGGCTGCGGTGCAGGTGCGGCAATCGCTTTCCTGTATGACTGCACTGATGACCAGATTGAGCATGCTGTAGAAAATGCTCTGGCTATCAACAGCGGTATTATCTGCGACGGTGCTAAATCCTCCTGCGCAGCTAAAATTGCTATGGCTGTTGAAGGCGGTTTGATGGGCGTTGATATGTCCGTGGCAGAGCGTAACTTTGCCGGCGGTGACGGCATTGTCCAAAATACTGCCGATGAAACTATTGCTGCAGTTGGTAAAATTGCCAGCCAGGGCATGGTAGAAACCGATAAAGAAATTATTGATGTAATGCTTGGCCTGTAATCAAGGCAAAGACAAGAGAGTCTGCTATTTTAGCAGACTCTCTGTTTTTATGTATGGTATATAATTATTCTTCTACCATTTTCGTCAGCTCTTCTACATGCTCTGTAGCTGTGAGAACATAAATGAAATCGCCGCTGAGCAGGCGAGTGTCACCTGCCGGGATGAGCTGTGATTCACCGCGCTTGACGTCTACTAAGAGGGTATTGGGAGGCCAGGGAATATCCTTGATAAGCTTGCCGCTGACACTGCTGCCGCTGCAAACTGCCAGCTCGATAACATTGCGCTGCTCCAGTACAGCCGGCTCCGGTGCTTTTTTGTGCAGCATGCGCTGCATCAGCTCTTCGTAGATGGGCTTGCTGTGGCACAGCTCCGCAATGACGAAGGCTACCATGGCAGCAATTGCCAGCGAAAGCAGCTGTTGGTAGCTGGCGGTCATTTCCATTATCAGCACGGTGCCTGTGATAGGCGCGCGTACGGAAGAAGCGAAGAGTGCAGCCATGGCAACTACCATAATATTTGTGGCATATGCAGGCTCAATCCAGCCAAGCATAATCAGAATCTGAGCGCAGATACTGCCGCATAGAGCACCGATAACGAGCATCGGCAGGAAGAAACCGCCGGGAACGCCGCAGCCGTAACTGATGAGCGTAAAAATCAGCTTGCCTGCAAGAAAAAGCAGCAAAAGCTGCAAGGATACAGGTGCTTTGGCCAAATGGTTAATCAGCTCGTTGCCGCCGCCCAAAACCTCGGGCAGAAAGTAGCCTAAAATGCCGGCGCAGATAAGGGCAAAGGCAATTTTCTCTACCGGACGCTTGAAGCAGGGCAGGCTGTAAAAGCGGCCGATGTTCAGCAGTCCCCAGTTAAAAATGACACCTGCCAGACCGCTGGCGAGAGCAACTAAAATGACGATGCCGTAATAGCTGATGGGAAGCAGCTGTAAGTCGGGGATATCAAAAATTGTCGCACGGCCGAAGATGGCGCGTGAAATAATAGTTGCGGTAAAGGCTGCAGCCATGGAAGGCAGCAGAACCATGATGGAAAAATTGCGGTGCAGCTCTTCCAAAGCAAAGATTACACCGGCGAGCGGAGCGTTGAAGGCTGCTGCCAGACCGGCGCTGGCACCGCTGGTCAGCAGATAGCGTTCCTCCATGCGGGTGCGTCCCATGAGGCGGCTGACGCCCTGCGCAGCTACTGCGCCCAGCTGGATGGAAGGGCCTTCGCGTCCCAGGGAAAGACCGGCGCCGATGCCTATAATGCCGGCGGTGAGCTTAACCCAGAGAATGTGCAGCCAGCGCATTTTCATCAGGCCTAAAATTGCTCCCTTAACCTGCGGAATGCCGCTGCCTGCCGCCATAGGCTCGATGCAGTTGAGCTTGTGCAGGATGAAGGCGATGGCGATGAGCACGGCGAACCAGCAGGCGTTGATGCTCCAGTCGCTCACCCATAGGCGGTTATAGAGCACTCCGCGCAGGTACTCCATCTCCGAGAGGGCGAAGCGGAAGAAGCTGATGACTATACCGGCGAAGATACCGGTGAGGATACCCTCCGCAAACAGGCGCAGGCGGAAGCGGTGCATGTCGCTGAGCGAACGGTAGGTTTTGAATTTTTGTTCTTTATCGTCCATAAATATAACTCTTTTCTTCGAATTTTTGTAACTAATATTATAGCACAAAAATAACCTTACGGCGTAGCACTGAAGTACTAGCCATAAGGTTATTAATAATTTTCAAGCCGATATAATTTTAAGCCTTGGCAGGTTCTGCTTCTGCAGCTTCTTCCTTAGCGTAATCCGGATCAAATTTCGGATTCAGGTAGTTTTGGTAAGCCCACGCAAGGAGTGCACCGGAAATATTGTGCCATGCAGAGAAAACTGCACCGGGAACGGTTGCGGCAGGCAGAGCAGCGAAGTGTGCTTTTGCCAGACCGGTTGCCAAACCGGAGTTTTGCATACCAACCTCGATGGAAAGGGCAACAGCCTTTTTCCAGCTGAGGCCGGTGAAGCGGGCGATGGCAAAGCCGAGAGCGTAACCGCAGCAGTTATGCAGAATAACTACCAGCAGAATCAGGCCGGGAGCCTTCAGAATCAGGTCGCGGCTGGCGCCGATAACACCGGCGATAATCAGAGAAATTGCAATGGAGGATACAGCCGGCAGATAGTCTGTTGCTGCTTCGGCCAGCTTGGGCAGGAAGGATTTAACAGCCAAACCTAAGCAGATAGGCAGAATAACGATTTGTACGATGCTCCAGAACATACCGACCGGGTCAAAGTTAATCTTTTCACCGATAATCATGTAGGTGATGAACGGAGTCAGAATCGGAGAAAGTACAGTGGAAACACTGGTCATGGTTACGGAAAGTGCAACGTCGCCCTTGGACATAAAGGTGATTACGTTGGAGGAGGTACCGCCGGGGCAGGTGCCTACCAGTACAACACCGGTAGTCAGTGCCGGGTCCAGATTAAAGGCAACGGACAGCAGGTATGCCAGAAAGGGCATTACGAAATACTGTGCGCAACAGCCGATGAGAATATCGAGCGGGCGTTTGAGTACCAGTGCGAAGTCCTTCAGGTTCAGGGTGGTGCCCATGCCGAACATTACAATGCCGAGCATGCAGCTCAGGACGCTGATGCCGTGCACCTTGCCTAATACCCACAAAAAGTTCTGCGGCATTGTGAGGCCGAGAACCAGAAAAACGATGGCGATGATGCCAAAGAATTTGCCGATTAAAGCACAAAATTGTTTCATTATGAAATTACCTCTTTCCCTTAATAAAAAAATAATAATTTTAGAGAGTAGCGGCAATGCTCTCTCCTTTGTCTGTAATGTCCACTATTATAACAAAGACAGAAGAGGAAATAAAGAGTTTGCTGTAAAAAACGGTAAAAAATTTTAAAAACAGCAGAATTGTGTTATAATGTTAATATAAATTGCGAAAAATACGGACGGAGGTACGCTACTTGTATACTATAAGCAGAGATTACCGCAAAGAAATTGTGATTGAAAAATCACGTTTTATCTGCTCGCTGAAAAAGGTGCATAGCGAAGCAGAGGCCCAGGAATTTATTAAGGCCGTAAAAAAAGAGTTCTGGGATGCAACGCACAACTGCTCCGCCTATATCGTGGATGATCTGGCACAGCGCTCCAGTGACGATGGCGAGCCGAGCGGTACTGCCGGCATTCCTATGCTGGAGGTGCTGCGTAAGAACGGACTGACGGAAACAGCAGCCGTGGTGACACGTTACTTCGGAGGCATTAAGCTGGGTGCAGGCGGACTTGTGCGCGCTTACAGCGGCAGTGTGGCAGGCGCAGTGAAGGAAGCGGGACTGGCGCAGAAGATTTTGCTGGGCTATTACAGCTTTTTGTATGATGTGAACAGTGTCGGACGCATTCTGAACGTGCTTTATCAGCAGCAGCTTTTTGAGATTGCTGATGTGCAGTACGACCTGCGCGCCAAGGTTATCCTGAAGATGCGCGCGGAGCAGAAGGCTGAGGCCGAGGCTTGGCTGACAGAGAACCTCAATCAGCAGATAGAGCTGGAGCAGGAGGGCACAGAGTTCGCTGAGGTGGCGCTGTAGCTTTTAATAGGAAAAACTATACGAACAATCTCCCTTAGGCTATTGCTTGCGGGAGGTTGTTTTTGTTTTAGCATTGATACTGTTCAAATAAAAAGCTTTCAGCTTTGTAGCAAATAATGTATAATAATATGAATGAAAAGATTACTGACAGGAGGTAGAAGCGAGTGATTGAAGAAAGAGTGCCACCGCAAAATATAGAAGCGGAGCAGGCTGTGCTTGGCGCGATGCTTATTGATAAAGAAGCTATTGCCAAGGCGACCGAAGTGCTGTCGGCGGATGATTTTTACCGCGAAGCGCATCGCGTTATCTTTAGTGCGATGCTGGAGCTTTATAATAAAAATGAAGCAGTAGATATGGTTACTGTTACGGAAATCCTCAAGCGTGACAATAAGCTGGAGGACATCGGCGGCATTGCCTACATCACCAGTCTGGCGAATGTGGTGCTGACGGCGGCCAACGTTAAATACCATGCGGATATTGTTGCCGAAAAATCGGTTCTGCGTCAGCTTGTGCGCGTTTCTACCGAAATTGCGGCTATGGGCTATGAGGCCAATGAGGATGTTGGTACGCTGCTGGATACTGCGGAAAGCCGCATTTTGGAGATTTCCAACCGCAAGAAAAAGACGGATTTTACAGCAATTAACGACGTATTGATGGACAGCGTGCAGAGCATCGAAAGTCTGCTGCAGAACAAGGGCGGTCTTACAGGTCTGCCGGCAGGCTTTGCGGATTTGGACAAGCTGACGAGCGGTCTGCATCCTTCCGATTTTATTATTCTGGCAGCGCGTCCTTCCATGGGTAAAACTGCGCTGGCGCTGAACATTGTGCAGAACGTAGCGCTGCGTGCGCACAAGGTTATCGGCGGCGAACCGCGCAGTGTAGCCTTCTTCAGCCTGGAAATGAGCAAGGAGCAGCTGGTTAACCGTATGCTGTGCGCCGAAGCGGGCATCGACAGCCAGCGGCTGCGCGTAGGCGAGATGCATGACGAGGACTGGACGCACCTTTGGGATGCCTGCGATACGATGAGCCGTGCGAAAATCTATATTGATGATACGGCGGGCATTACGGCGATGGATATGCGCAGCCGTGCGCGCCGCCTGAAGGCAGAGCATGGGCTGGATTTGATTGTAGTCGATTACCTGCAGCTGATGCAGGGCAGCGGCAAGCGCAATTATTCCGGCGACCGTCAGCAGGAGGTTTCGGAAATTTCCCGCTCACTGAAGGCCTTGGCGCGTGAGCTGGATGTGCCGGTGCTGGCGCTGTCACAGCTGAGCCGTAGCGTTGAATCGCGTCAGGTTAAACGTCCTATGCTCAGTGACCTGCGTGAATCAGGTTCTCTGGAGCAGGATGCGGATATCGTAGCATTCCTGTACCGCGAGGATTACTACAATCCGGAAACGGAAAACAAGCACACCGAGCTGATTATTGCTAAGCATCGTAACGGTCCGGTAGATACCGTTAATCTGTTCTTCCAAAAGCAGTTCACCAAGTTTGTCGGCTTTACGAAGCGCGAAAGCTGAGCATAAAATACAGCGATATAATAAAAGTCCCGGGATTTTAACATCTCGGGACTTTTTAAGTATTGCATGGAGCATTGCCTGATGGGGGTTAAAAGCGTGAAAATTGTTCTCTTGGCAAAAGATTTTTTCTGATAAGTGTAAAAAAGCTTACAAGGAAGCTGCGAAGAAAAACCGAATATTTTACCTAAAATCAACAAAAAATGTTCATAAAGCTTGCGATAAGACGCGGAAAATGATATGATATTTATGCAACAAAGTGTAGTGAAGAATCTGAAGGTAATATCTGTGGCTTTCAGATGTTTTTTCATGAATAAAATTGTCTTGGGAGGCATACAAAAATGATTGATCGTTATACTCATCCTGAAATGGGTAATATCTGGACACTCGAAAATGAATTCCGTACCATGCTGAAGGTAGAAATTCTGGCTTGCGAGGCTATGAACAAACTGGGCATTGTGCCTGACGAAGCGCTGAAGGATATTCAGACGAAGGCTGACTTCCGTCTGGACCGCATTAAGGAAATTGAAGCAGTTACCAACCATGATGTTATTGCTTTCCTGACTAATGTGGCTGAGTATGTTGGCGATGCGTCCAAATATATTCATAAAGGCCTTACCTCCAGTGACGTAAAGGATACCGCACTGTGCTACATGACCGTACAATCCGCAGACCTGATTATGCGTCATCTGGTAAACTTCCATGAAATTCTGCGCCGTCGTGCCGCTGAATTCAAATATACCGTTATGATCGGCCGTACTCACGGCATCCACGCAGAACCGATGACCTTCGGTATGAAATTCCTGCTGTGGTCCGCTGAAATCGAGCGTAACATTGAACGTCTGAAACAAGCGCGTGAAATGATGGCAGTCGGCAAGCTGTCCGGTGCTGTAGGCACTTACTCCAACATCGATCCGTTTGTAGAAAAATATGTCTGCGAAAAGCTGGAGCTCACTCCGGTACGCCTGGCAACCCAGGTTATCCAACGTGACCGTCATGCACATTTCATGACTACTCTGGCAATCATCGGTTCCTCTCTGGATAAGATGGCAACCGAAATCCGTAACCTGCAACGTACCGATATCCGTGAAGCTGAAGAATATTTTGCACCCGGTCAAAAGGGTTCTTCCGCTATGCCGCATAAACGTAATCCTATCACCTGTGAAAAGGTTTCCGGTATGGCTCGCCTGCTGCGCGGCTATGCAGTAGCAGCTCTGGAGGATGTAACCCTGTGGCATGAACGCGATATCTCCCATTCTTCCGTAGAGCGCGTTATTCTGCCGGACGCAACTATTGCTCTGGACCATATGCTGCGTAAATTCTCCAACATCATCGACAAGCTGCTGGTATATCCTGATGCAATGATTGCCAACATGAACAAAACCGGCGGCCTGATTTTCAGCCAAAACCTGCTGATTGCTCTGGTTACCAAAGGTGTACTGCGTGAGGACGCTTACAAATGGGTACAACGCAACGCTATGGCACGTTGGCTGCAAGGCGCTGACTTCAAGACCAACGTTGAAGCTGACCCGGATATCAAAAAATATCTGACCGACGAAGAGGTTGAGCATTGCTTCGATCCGAAACCGATGCTGCGCCACGTTGACGAGATTTTTGCTAGATTTGGTTTATAATTTTGATAAGGAGTGACTGCTAATGTCATCTGTTGTAGTTTTAGGCGCCCAATGGGGCGATGAGGGTAAAGGTAAAATTGTTGACTATTTGGCGCAAAAGGCTGACGCTGTAGTTCGTTACAGCGGCGGCTCCAATGCAGGCCATACCGTTGTAGTTAACAACATTAATTATAAGCTGCGTCTGCTGCCCTCCGGCGTACTGTTCAATGATAAGACTAACGTTCTGGGCAACGGCGTTGTAATCAACCCCGGCGTTGTGCTGGCTGAAATCGCCGGCATGAAGGAAAAGGGCATTGATTGCAGCAATCTGGTTATTTCTGACCGTGCACACGTTGTTCTGCCGTATCATCAACGTCTTGATGAGCTGCAGGAGGAAGCACTGGGCAATCACAAAATCGGCACCACCAAAGGTGGCATCGGCCCCTGCTACATGGATAAGGTTGCTCGTGTAGGCATCCGTATCTGCGATTTGATGGAGCCCGAAACCTTTGCTGATAAGCTGAAGGTTAATCTGGAAGCAAAAAATGCTATTATCACCAAAATTTACGGTGCAGAACCGTTTGACTATGATACCGTACTGAAGGAATATCTGGCTTATGCAGAAGAGCTGCGTCCGTACGTTGCCGATACCGGCGTTGTTATGGATGAGCTGTTCAGTGCCGGCAAAAACGTTCTGTTTGAAGGCGCACAGGCTACCTTCCTCGATATCGACCATGGTACCTATCCGTATGTTACCAGCTCCAACCCGACTGCAGGTAATGCCTGCACCGGCAGTGGCGTAGGTCCCCGCTTCATCGACCATGTTGTCGGCGTAGTTAAGGCTTATACCACCCGCGTTGGTGAAGGCCCCTTCATCACCGAGCTGCTGGATACCGATGGCCCCGGCAACCAAATCCGCGAAACCGGCCATGAATACGGCACCGTAACCGGTCGCCCGCGTCGCTGCGGCTGGCTGGATGCTTTCATGTTGCGTTACAGCGCACGCCTGAACAGCCTGGATTATCTGGCAATTACCCGTCTGGACATCCTCGACCAAATGCCGAAGATTAAAATGTGCGTTGGCTACAAGATTGGCGATGAGGTTCTCAAACGCATTCCTGCAAGCCTGAACGTTCTGGCTAAGGTTGAGCCGATTTTCGAAGAGTTCGACGGCTGGATGACCGACATCAGCGGCATCCGCAACTATGACGAGCTGCCGGAAAACGCTAAAAAATATCTGGCTAAAATCAGCGAGGTATCCGGTGTTGAGCTGGGTATTATCTCCGTTGGTCCTAACCGCGAGCAGACTATCGTTCTGAAAGAGCTGCTGTAAGCTTAGGTTGCTGAAAAACAGCAAAAATATTTTAAAAAAGTACTTGACTTTCCTTGTGTTAGTCTGTATACTATTAATGTTGCTAATTTATGGCGACAAATGATTCACTAGCTCAGTTGGTAGAGCACCTGACTTTTAATCAGGGTGTCCCGAGTTCGAGTCTCGGGTGGATCACCAACGAAAATATGCCGTTCTTCGAAAGAAGAACGGCTTTTTTGTATTTGCGGATACAAATTCCGGCAAAACAGAATATAGTCCTGAAAATTTCCTCCTTGCTAATCAATTCCTGCGGTAGTAATATGTAAGTGATAAGCAAAGATTTTACAGACTTTTTCGGAGGTGCTTTGATGAAAATAGTAGTTATGGAGCCGTTAGGCGTAAAGATGGAACAGATAAATGCATTGGCAGCGCCGTTGCAGGCTGCAGGCCATGATTTCGTTTATTATACCGCAAAGGAAACAGACCAGACGAAGCTGCTGGCGCGTGTGCAGCAGGCCGATATTATCATGCTGGCCAACCAGCCGCTGAGGGCGGAGATTATCAACGCCTGCCATAATTTAAAAATGCTGTCTGTAGCCTTTACCGGCGTAGACCATATTGCGCTGGCTGCCTGCCGTGAGCGCGGAATTTTAGTGTGCAATGCCGCAGGCTATTCCACCAATGCGGTAGCAGAGCTGACCTTCGGTTTGGCTATCAGCGTTATCCGCAACATCGTTCCTTGTGATGCACGCTGCCGTCAGGCAGGAACGAAGGATGGCCTGGTAGGCTTTGAGCTTTTCGGCAAAACCTTCGGCGTAGTCGGCACCGGTGCGATTGGCAGCAGAGTGGCGAAGATTGCCGCTGCCTTCGGCTGCAGGGTGCTGGCCTACAGCCGTACTCCGAAGGCAGAGCTGCAGGCTGACGGTGTAAGCTATGTAAGTCTGGATGAGCTTTTGGCTGCCAGCGATTTTATCAGCCTGCATGTGCCGCTGACGGACGCAACCCGCGGACTGATTAATGCCGAGGCTATTGCCAAGATGAAGCCGACTGCCGTACTGCTGAATACTGCGCGCGGTCCTGTTGTGGACAGCGAGGCGCTGGCACAGGCGCTGAACGAAGGAAGATTGGCGGGCGCAGGCATTGATGTGTTTGAGGGCGAGCCGCCGATTGCACCGGAGCATCCTCTGTGCCATGCGAAGAACACCGTGCTGACACCGCACGTGGCCTTCGCCAGCGCCGAAGCACTGGCTGCACGTGCCGATATCGTTTTTGCCAACATCGAAAAATGGCTGGCGGGAGCACCGCAGAACGTAATTAAGTAAAAATACTATGAAAAGGCTCAATAATTTATATTATTCCAAGAGAATAAAAGAGCTTTTGGCAGAGCTGCAGACAGCGGGAACAACGCTGGTTGTTGCTCCCATGGGCTATGGCAAAACACTGGCAGTGCAGTACTTTTTGCAGGAGCAGGAGCGCTGCGGCAAAAAGGTGCTGCGCCAAAGCATTTACGGCGCCGGTGCCGAAGCCTTCTGGCAGGGAGTGTGCCACAGCTGGCAAAATACGGAACTGGGCGCTGCGCTACTGCAGCAGTCTTTGCCTGCCGATGCTAACGCAAGAACGCTGGTACTGGAGCTGTTCCGTCAGCTGCTGCCGCAGGAGCCTGTCTATTGGTTTATAGATGATTTGCATCTGCTGGAGAGCAGCGAGGCGATTGATTTTCTCTTTGCTCTGAGCAAGGCAGGCTTTGCTGATTTGCACCTGCTGCTGGTAAGCAGAGGGCAGATTTTTGACGGCAGCCGTCTGCTGGAGCTGGGACGTAAGGTCTTTTGCCTTGATAAGCATGACCTGGCGCTGCAGCGTGACGAGCTGGCGGAATACAGCAGCAGATGCGGCCTGCAGCTTACAACGCAGCAGCTGGATGCTTTGCATGAGGCCTGCGAGGGCTGGTTTTCCGTTACCTATCTTAACTTTTTGAACTACGACAGGTATCAGCGCTTTTGCCTTGATACAGGCAGCGTTTATGAGATGATAGCCAATGTACTGCTGCGGCCGCTGCCGTCGGAGCAGCAGCGCTTGCTGCTGCTTATGGGGCAGCCGGAGGAATTTACGCCGGAGCAGGTGGCCTATGCCTACGGCGCAAGCTGCAGAGAGTCTGTAAGCAGACTGCTGGAATGCAATGCCTTTATTATCAGGCTGGCCAACGGCAGACTGCGGTGTCACCATATGCTGAAGCAGGCCACGCGTCACGCCTTCGGTCTGTTGCCGGAGCCAGAGCAGCAATTGTACTTCCGTCGACTGGGACAATGGTACGCACAGCAGAAGGAGTACGAGGAAGCGCTGGACTGGCTGTACCGCGGCCGTGATTTTGACGGCCTGCTGGCTGCAGTGCAGCAGCTGCGCGACTGGTCGATGCGCCCGCAGCACAGGCAGCATCTTTTCGACTGGCTGCGAGAATGTCCGCCGGAAATCTTGTGGCAGTATCCGCAGGCGGTGCTGATTATTATGCGCCGTATGTTTTCGCTGAACATGGTGCCGGAAATGCTGCAGGTCAAGGAATGGTACGTGACGGCGTTGGAGCGCAATACTGCGCTCAGCCAGCGTGAGCGCGATAATTATTACGGCGAGCTGGAGGTTATTCTGAGCTTTTTGGCCTTCAACAGCATCACCGGTATGAGCGAGCATCACAGGCGTGCCTACAAGCTGCTGAGCGGAGCTCCGCAGACGCTCAGCAAGCAAGGCATCTGGACCTTCGGCGCGCCCAGTGTTCTGGGGCTGTATTTACGCACGGGCTGCAGTCTGCGGCAGACGGTGGAGGATATGCAGGAATGCATGCCACCGTACTATCTGCTGAGCGGCTGGCACGGTGCCGGAGCTGCCGAGCTGACGGAGGCGGAAGCACTTTTGCTGCAGGGACGCATTGACGAAGTGGATATGCCTCTGCAGAAGGCGTATTATCAGGCGGAAAAGCATGGGCAGGAGTGTATTACTATCTGCTGTGATTTTATGGAGATGCAGCGCGATCTTTTTCGCGGCGTTTACAGCAGTAAGGCGGAGGCCTACAGCCGCCATCAGTGGCAGCTGCAGCCCTGGAAGCAGAGCATGCTGCTGAATACTGCCGATATGTGCGCCGGCTTTTACTATGCATTGCTGGGCAAGCCGGAATATATCCCGGAGTGGCTGACGGACGGAAACGGACAGCAGCCTTCGGTGCTTTATCCGGCGCGTCCCTGCCGCAACTATATCAGTGCCCAGTGCCTGCTGGCACAAGGGCAGTATACGGAGCTTTTGGTGCGCTGGTCCGACTGGGAGCAGGAATGCCGTCCCTACAGTAATTTCTTGTGCCTGCTGTATTTGCAGGTGCAAAGGGCGGCGGCCTTTGCCGGCAGAGGCGATGTAACAAGCTGCCGTGCTTCGCTGAAGCAGGCGCTGGAAATGGCTGAGGCGGATAAGCTTGTGCTGCCGTTGGCACAGAACATAGCGCTGCTGCGTCCTTATCTGGAGCAGGAGCTGCAAGGTGAATTTTCAGCAGCGGCGGCAGCGGCGCTGCACCTGGGGCAGCAGCTGGAAGCGGGCCGGGGACAGATTATGTCCGCACGCTTTGCCGAAGCAGGCCTGCAGGAGCTGACGGAGCAGGAGCTACAGATAGCGCAGTTGGCTGCAGCACGTCATACGAACAGGGAGATTGCGCAAAGATTGTCGCTGTCGGAGGGGACGATTAAGCAATATCTCAACAAAATTTTTGCCAAGCTGCAGATTGATGCGGCGGCCAAAAATAAAAGACATCAGCTGGAGCGCTTTTTCCCCAACTCTTAACTAAAGGTTACTTATAGTTAATATTGACTCGGTATATACTGTAAATGAAGAAGTATATGCCGGGTCTTTTTATATCCGGCGGTTAGGAGGCGGAAAAATGAAACGGCTGAAGGTTGTGCTCGGGGCGTGCCTGGCGATGCTCGTGGCTTTTACGGCATTGGCGTGGGCGGCAACGCAGTACAAAACAACTATCAAGGTAAACGGCACCAAGCTGAATGTGCAGCGTTATGTAGAGGGCAAGGGGCCTATGAAGGATAAGGCGGTGCTG
Organism: Phascolarctobacterium succinatutens; assembly: GCF_958453765.1. Taxonomy (GTDB): domain Bacteria; phylum Bacillota; class Negativicutes; order Acidaminococcales; family Acidaminococcaceae; genus Phascolarctobacterium_A; species Phascolarctobacterium_A succinatutens_B. Next base: position 26,968 of record NZ_CAUDZA010000024.1, read on the forward strand.
CTCAACAAGGATAATAAGGTTGTTGTGCGCTGGAAGCAGCGCGAGCTGAAAAAATGGTACTATGACGGTGATAAATATTTCCGCTTTGTACCCTACAGCTATGATATGAAAAACCTGAAGCCCGGCAGATATCGCTTGGTAACGACCAGCAGCTTTGGCAAGGGCGGTGCGGTTAAAAAGACAGTCAACATCAGCTACAAGCCGCAGAGCAAGATGCAGTTCCGTGCGTCCAAGATTATCCGCAAGGGCAACGGTGATGTTTACCAGCGCCTGTATTTCAAAAAGAACAATTCTACGGGCAAGACCTGCTATGCCCAGATTTTCAATAAAAACAACAAGCTAGTCTATAGCACGAAATATAAGGCAAGAAACGCCAATCAGGATTTTGCTTTCAGCTGGAACGGCTGGGCGAGCGGCAACAGCGGCAAAAAAAGTGCTAAGGGCGTATATACAGTGAAGTATTGGATGGACGGCGTTAATCCCAAGACTGCCAAGTTCCGTCTGAGCATTTGAGGAGGGGAGCATAATGAAAGAAAAAATGATGCGTATTATCGTAGCTGTTATGCTTACCCTGCTGCTGTGCAGTCTGACGCTGCAGGCAGGCGCCGCCTCCAAAAATGACTGGAAGAATACGGCAGGCTGCTATGTGTGGACCGAAAGCAGCCAGTATAATAACGGCGTGCTGAATATCAAGCCCTTGGGCGACGATAAATATCTTTACGAGCTGAAGGTTATGCGTGGCAGCGAGGAAGAGGACAGTGCGGAGGATTTCGTTACTGCCGGTGTTTTTGAAATTAATGAAGATGGCGACGGTATTGCCGAGGTTGATTACCAAAATAATGATACGGTAGAGCTGCGCTTCGTACTGAAGGACAAGAGCATTACCGCCTACCAGGACGGACCGCTGCCGCTTGATGTTCAGGGTGAATACAGATTTAACGAGGACAGCTTTGATGTATCCGAGGCTGCTGCCGCCGCGCTGCTTGCCGGCCTGCCGGAAAAGCAGACGGGCTTGCCGGAGGATGTTGATGATTATAAGCTGCTCTATGCGGAGGAGCCTGTGGACGGCTGGTTCTACCAGCTGACGGCGCTGGATGATGAGGGCGAGGTTATTGCCAAATTTTTGGTAGCTGCCGATTTGAGCGCTGTGTACCGCAACGATAAAGAGGATGAGGTAAGCCTTATTTACGGTGACCCGATCAATATGCTGGCTGCCAAAAGAGCACCGCTTGTAGAAGAAGAGGAGCTTGAAGGCCCTGCAATCGAAAGCGGCGAGCTGGAGGGCGACGAGGATGCGCCCGACCTGCCTGCAACCGCAGCCTCCGAGCTTAGTCCGTTGGTGACGGTGGCTCCGGAGGAGGCCAGCCTGAAGGTGGGAGAGCGTACACGCATAGTTGCTTCGCTGCCGGGCTGCGTAGGCTATAATGTAACTGACCTGCGTTCCTCCAATAGTGATATAGTAAAGGTGGACGGCGATGTGCAGCTTTTGGCTGTGAAGCCGGGAACTGCAACGATTACCGGCAAGCTGCTGCTGGAAAAGGGCGAAAAGGCCTTTATGACGCAGATTACCGCCTATGAGCCGAAGCTGGAGGCTCCGAATCTGCCGGCGCACTTGGGAATAGACGAGGCGCTGAAGCTGGAGGCCTACGTTGTGGGCGAGGCTGACGGCGTGACACCGGAGTGGAGCGTGAGCGATGAAAAAATTGCCGTTATCGAAGATGGCAAGCTGATCGGCAAGGCTGACGGCGTTGTTACCGTTACGGCAGTCCACGGCGAGATGAAGAGCCAATGGCCGGTGGCTGTGGGCACTGCGGAGCTGCCTGCTGCCGAGGATGAGGAAGAAAATGAGGATGACGATGATGGCTTTGGCTGGCTGACGATTATCGGCGGCGTTATTATCATCGGTGGCGCTGCCTTCTTCTTCCTGCGCAGAAAACGCAAATGATAAGCTGATGCTGTAAAGCGTTATGCTTACCGAAAAAATAATATGAAGCATCGGAGGCTGACTTGTGTCAGCCTCCTTGGTGCGCCTGCGGCGATGCTGTTGCTTGTGCCCGCAGGCGTATTTTTTTGTGTGCGGGTATATGCTGTTACGTCCGTTTTTGCCTGCCCAAGCGTCCTTGCCGTTGCCTGCAGGCGCGGGAAATCACAGTTATTTTACACTCTGACAATGTTTCACAGAATCTCTGTAAAAAAAGTAACAAAAAGTTTTCAGTTGGACGTTACAAATGGCGAAAAATCTAGTATAATAATATTAAAGTGTACTATACTTTACAAAATTTCTGAGATCTCAAACTGGCGCCAAATCAATCAAAGTAAAATGAGGTAGAATAGTAGAAATGTTTTTTGATTCTTATGACACACCAGTCTTCAGACCTCCCAGTGAGGCACGCAGCTTTATTTTGCGCGTTACGCGCGGCTGCGCACATAATAAATGCACCTACTGCAACATGTACAGAGGTGTTCCCTTTCAGATTTTAAAGGATGAAGAAATTTCCCGTCAGATAGCGCTGGCGGCCCATTACGGCAAGAACAAGGTGCGTCGCGTCTTTTTGGCGGACGGCGATGCTTTGGTGCTGCCTACGGCCAAGCTGCTGAAGATTCTGCAGGTGCTGCGCGAGCAGTTTCCGCATCTGCAGCGCGTTGCCAGCTATGCTGCGCCTAAGGATATCCTGCGCAAGAGCGAGGAGGAGCTGCGCCAGCTGAAGGAAGCAGGCCTGAAGCTTTTGTATTACGGCATGGAAACAGGCGACGATGCTACGCTGAAGGCTGTCAACAAGGGCGTTGATGCCGAGCAGGCGATTGAAGCAGGCCGCAGAGTTACCGCCAGCGGCATGAAGCTGTCCATGATGATTATTCTGGGCCTGGCAGGTGCAGATGGCAGTGAACGCCACGCACTGGCGACTGCTAAGGCGATTAATATTATCAAGCCGACGCATTTGAGTGCACTTTGCCTGATGCTGTACCGCGGCAGCGAGCTGCTGGACCAGTACGAGGCAGGCAAATTCAATCCGCTTTCACCGGCAGGACTGATGCGCGAGCTGAAGCTGATAATAGAAAATATAGATTTACCTGCGGACAGGCACTGCCTTTTCCGCAGTAACCATGTATCAAACTACGTTCAGCTGGCAGCAACGCTGCCGCATGACAAGCAGCGTCTGCTGCGCGATATAGATTACAGTATTGCTCAGCTGAGCAAGCTGAAAAGCTGGGACGTATATAACTACAATTAATTTTTAATTTTGCATTTGAGCGGGGCTGATGAAGATGAAAAAGAAGCTGGCTTCTGTGCTTACAGTAATCATGCTGGCCTGCAGCCTGCCATGGCAGGCACAGGCTGCAGCGCCTATTGTCAGCAACAAACCGCATAAGGCACCGGTGGCAACGCCGCCGGCCGTAAGCGAGGCGCAGCCTGTGAAGGCGGTGCCGGAGCCTGTTGCCGTCAAGGCCGATACCGCAGCCAAGCCTGCTGCCGCAGTGAAGGCGTCCAAGCAGGCGAAGCCTGAGAAAAAGGCGAAGAAAACCGCAAAGAAAAAGTCTAAAAAAACGAAGGAAAAGCAGTCTAAGGTGCAGGTGCAGCAAAGCAACTGGCGCCTGAAGGTGGCACAGCAAAAGCTGCAGGTGCTGGGCTTCAGTGACGAACGCCCCAGCGGACGCATGACGGAGGCTACCAGCACTGCGCTGAAAAGCTTCCAGAAGCAGCACAAGCTGAAGGCGGATGGCGAGCTGAATGATGCAACCTATCAGAAGCTGACCTGGGAGGCCTTTGCCAAGGAGGGCATCCCCAAGGTTAAGGGCAAGGAAATCGTCAGCCGTGCCGCCAAATACAAGGGTGTTCCCTATGTGTTCGGCGGAACCACGACCAAGGGCTTTGACTGCTCAGGCTATGTGCAGTATGTGTTTAAGGACTGCAAGGCCAAGCTGCCGCGATTGGCAGACGAGCAGGCGTTACAGGGAATTTTTGTAACGCAGAAGCAGCTGCGGCCCGGTGACCTGGTATTCTTTACCACCTACGCCGCGGGCGCGTCGCATGTGGGTATTTATGCCGGTGACGGACAATTTTGGAGCGCATCCTCGTCCAAGGGTGTAATGCTTTCGTCGTTGAAGGACGATTACTGGAAACAACGCTATTATGGAGCACGCCGGGTGTTGATTACGAACGGCGAGGTTTATAAATAAAAGTTCTGCTGACGGCAGCCGACTGCCGGACAGCGGGGGAGGGTATAAAATATGATTCGTGAGAGAAGAAATAAGGATAAGCTGGCTTCTTATTACAGAAAGTTTATGGAAGAGGGTATTGTTGACCCCAACGTGCATCCGTGGGTTGCCGACAGCTGGCAGCGTTGCCGTGCTATGCATCTGCCGCACGAAACTATGCCCAAAATCAATAAGCTGAGCCACGAAGAGATTATCGCACACCAAAAGACACATGAGTTCATCGTTAAATACGTTGACGGTCTTTATGAGCAAAGCAAGCAGCATTTCAATATCCATAATCTGAGTATGCTGTTGATTGATGAAAACGGCTATGTAATCAAAAACTACGCTATGCCGTTTTTCCAACGCATTATCGAGGATATTCAGGGCATGCGTGTTCTGGAGGAGGATGTTGGTACCTCTAGCATCAGCATTGCGCGCGAGCATAACGTGCCCTTTTTGATGTTCGGTCCGGAAATGTGGATTAAGGACAGCCATTCCGGCGATGCCTGCAGTGCGCCTATCTGCGTAAACGGCAAAATCCGCTATATTATTTCCTTCTTTTCCTTGGATCAGAACGATTTGCCCTATGATTTGCTTTTGAGCCTGCTGATGACGATGAAATATTCCATCGAACAGCACCTGAACATGCTGGAGGCCTGGAGCATCAACCGCATTATGATGGAACAGCTGCCGGTAACTGTTTACTGGCTGGGCAAGGACGGCAGCGTGAAATACTGTAACGAAAACGGCCGCAAGCGTCTGGAAGGACACGAGCGTCTGGAGGACGTGTTCCTGAACTACGAGCATATTCCTATCAAAAAAGCGTTGCATGGCGTAGCAACACAGCGTCGTGAAATCACTTGGATTACCCAAGACAGAACCTTTGAGGATATTACCACCGTTATGCCTATTAAGGTTGGCAGCGAGGTAGAAAGTGCTTTGGTGCTTTCCATGTCCATTGAGGATTTGAAAACAACCATCGCCCATGCAACAGGCTACAGCAGCCGTTACAGCCTGTACAGCATGGTTGGTGAAACCAGCGAATTTTTGGCGCTGCAGCATAAGGCAAGCCGCGTTGCCCGCACCGACCACAACATCCTGCTGCAGGGCGAGCCCGGTACCGGCAAGCAGCGTTTGGCACACGGCATTCATCAGGCCAGCCCCCGCGCTGCCGCTCCGCTGATTGCGGTAAAATGTCACAACGCATCTATGGCAGAGCTGGAGGCTGAATTCTTCGGTACGGATGAGGACGGACAGCAGTCCGCAGGCAAGCTGGAGCTTGCTATCGGCGGTACGCTGTTCCTCGACGAGGTAGAAAAGTTGCCGCTGGAAATGGGCGACAAGCTGGCTGATGCGCTGACGCATGGCCTGCCTGCAACGGAAAAGGGCGGCAAGCCGCGTATGTTCGATGTGCGCGTAATCGCTGCCTGCGATTCTAACCTTAAGCGCCTGGCAGATAAGGGCCTGTTCTCCCGCAATCTGTATGAGCTGGTGCTGGATACCACCATGCGCGTGCCGCCTCTGCGCGAGCGCGTGAAGGATATCGAGGTTATCGCTTCGCATATTCTGGTGGAAATGTCCGCACAGCACAACCTGCCGCAAAAACGCCTTTCTCCCGAAGCTGTTTCCCTGCTGCTGTCCTGCAGCTGGCCGGGTAACATCAAGCAGCTGCAGGGTGTTATCGAGCAGGCCTTCTTCCACACTCCCGGCAGCATCATCGAAGCAGAAAACATTAAGCTGCCCGGTGACAAAACCTTGGAGCGCTCCTGGAAGTATGACAAGGAAGCCTTTATTGCAGCCTGGAAATCTGCCGGCGGCAATATCAGTAAGCTGGCAACAATGCTAGATGTCAGCCGTGTAACCCTGTACCGTTATTTGAAGAAGTACGGCCTGGGACCGAAAGCAAAATAAGGTTTTAACATGAATGCCCCTCGAAGCAGGCTTGCCTGCTTCGAGGGCTTTTGCGTTTTGGGCGGCGAATTTGGCGCTGCGAGGCAAGTTTAGAAGAGAAAAGTGCAACGTGTTGCAAAAATCTCTTGCAGAAACAGTGTTGAGGGTGAATATTGGGAAGAAAAATGCTAATTTAGAAGAGAAAAGTGCAACATGTTGCAAAAATCTCTTGCAGAAATGGCGTTGAGGGTGAATATTAGGAAGGAAAAGGCGAATTTAGAAGAGAAAAGTGCAACATGTTGCAAAAATCTCTTTTAAAAATGGCGCTGAGATTGAATGCAGGGAGAAAAAAGGCTATAATAGAAGAGAAAAGTGCAACATGTTGCAAAAATCTCTTCTAAAGAAGGTGAGCTAATGGAAATACGCAGAGATTTTTATTTGGACAAGCTGATAAAACGCAAGCATAACGGGTTGATTAAAATTATTACAGGTATTCGCAGATGCGGTAAATCCTATCTGCTGAACACCATATTTTATCAGCATCTGCTTTCATGCGGTATAGATGATGCGCATATTATCCGTTTTGCTTTCGACTCCGCCGATGATTTGCAAAAAATAGGTGAAAGCCTTATCAAAATGGAAAAGGAAAAACGCGGCGTAAATCCGGAAAGGTTTATGGACTATGTTAATAGCCGTATTGTTGATGATGGTATGTATTATTTGCTGCTGGATGAGGTACAGCAAATGGACTGTTTTGAAGCTGTGCTTAACGGGTATTTGCGCAAGGCGAATATGGATGTATATGTTACCGGCAGTAATGCTAAATTTCTTTCCAAGGATATTATTACGGAATTTGCCGGACGTGGCGATGAGATGCATATGTATCCGCTCAGCTTTGCTGAATTTATGAGTGTATATCACGGCGATAAGTATATGGGATTGGCGGAATATATGCTTTACGGAGGAATTCCGGTGGTTGCACTGCGGGAGGGAGCCGCTGAAAAAGCTGCTGCTTTGCAGAATTTGTTGAGTGAAATTTATCTGAGTGATATTTATAAACGCAATCGTATCCGTAATAAGGGAGAAATGGAGGATTTGCTCAATATACTGGCTTCGGCCATTGGTTCTTTAACTAATTATGAAAAGCTGAAAAATACCTTTAAAAGTGTTAAAAAATCCAAAATTACTTCTACTACTATCAAAAAGTATCTGGATTGCCTGGAAGATTCCTTTTTAATTGAAGCAGCTTCGCGCTATGATGTAAAGGGCAAGGCCTATATTGATACTCCGAAGAAATATTATTTTTCTGATCTGGGGTTGCGTAATGCGCGCATTAACTTCCGGCAGTTTGAACAAACTCATTCTATGGAAAATGTAATCTACAATGAGCTTTGCATGCGTGGGTACAGCGTTGATGTGGGTGTAGTGCCTATTGCCGTGAGAGATGACAGCGGTAATGTAGTAAGAAAACAGCTGGAGGTTGATTTTGTCTGCAATATGGGCTCAGTAAGGTACTATATACAGTCTGCATATTCCTTGCCGGATGAAATGAAACGTGCGCAGGAGGTACGCCCCTTGAAAAATATTGATGATACCTTCAAAAAAATTATCATTACAAAGGATATTGTCCCGGCCTATTATGATGAATACGGAATTCTTACCGTGAACATATATGATTTTTTACTGGATTGTGATAGCTTAGAAAAATAAAGCAGTTCGTTTTGGCATTTCAGTTTGATTGCCCTTGAAGCAGGCTTGTCCTGCTTCGGGGGCTTTTGCGTTTAGGGCGGCGAATTTGGCGCTGCGAGGCAAGTTTAGAAGAGAAAAGTGCAACATGTTGCAAAAATCTCTTGTAAAAACGGTGCTGATGGTGAATATTAGGAAGGAAAAGTGAATATAGAAGAGATTTGTTCAATATATTACACAATCTCCTGTGTAATAAAGCTAGTATCGGTTGATAGTTTGCTAAAGCTAATTTTAAAATAAAAATAAAATTTTTCGAAAATCTTTTGCAAAAAAGGCCTGCCAAAACACGTCAACCTTAGTCTACATACGGTTTACAGTGCTTTTAAAAAATAATATAGTTAAACTATTAGTGCTTGTTCGCATATTGCTTAATGCAAATGGAAATGCTATAATTAAGATGTATTACAATTGTTATACAAGTAAAAACAGCCTCAAGTGTACTTTAAACTGTTTTGCGAAGGTTTATTGCCTGGTGCTGCTTCAGAAAAGCGGATGTTGGCAAACGGCAACATCAGTGCATGGATAATTATGCAATAGTTGTTTAACTTGTTTCCATACGTGGCAGGTGTCACGTACAGTATATAAATAATAATATTTATGTGGGAGGAATTTTTATGAACAAAATTTTTAAAGTAGTTTGGAGCGAAGCGCGCAACGCATACGTTGTTGTCTCCGAAATCGCGAAGAATCATGGCAGCAAAAGTTGCTCTACCAAAAAGCTGTTGACAATGCTGATTGCAACAGGTGTTATGACCTGTGCAAGCATGGCTCCGGCGATGGCTGCTCCGGCATCGGATGTAAATGCAAACTCCGTTTAAACCAACGCCCTGAACTCTAAATACAATATGTCTGTAGGTACTATGGCTGAAAACGGTATCATGCCGTTCTTCGTAAACAGCACTGGCGCATTCTACGGTGCACACAACAAGTTCTCCGTAGATAAAGACGGCAATGTAAATGCAAACTCCATTCAAACCAATGCACTGAATTCCAAATACAACCTGTCCGTAGGTACTGCAGCAGACAACGGAATTATGCCGTTCTTCGTAAACAGCACCGGCGCATTCTACGGTGCACACAACAAGTTCTCCGTAGATAAAGACGGCAATGTAAATGCAAACTCCATTCAAACCAATGCACTGAATTCCAAATACAACCTGTCCGTAGGTACTGCGGCAGAAAACGGAATCATGCCGTTCTTCGTAAACAGCACTGGCGCATTCTATGCAGCAGGCAACAAATTCTCTGTAGATAAAGACGGTAAAGTAATTGCTCCTGAAGCAGAAATCAACAAGCTGACTGCTAAAGAAGGTGTAGTTGGCAATGTTGTTCTGAACAATGGCGTATTCTACAAGAACAGCGCACTGCGTGACGGCGAACTGTTCATTGGCGATAATGACGGCAACTATAGCCAAATCACTCCGAAATCCGCTAAACTTGGTCAGGTAACTATCGATGAAAAAGGCAACATTGCCGGTGTAAACTCCATCCAGACCAATGCACTGAACGCAAAATACAACCTGTCCGTAGGTACTGCAAATGAAAACGGCACTGTACCGTTCTTCGTAAACAGCAACGGTGCATTCTATGCTGCAAACGGCAAATTGGTTGTAGATAAAGACGGCAAATTAGTTGCTCCTGAGGCTGAACTTGGCAAAGTAACTGCTGACGAAGGCGTAATCGGCAACGTAGTTCTGAAAGACGGTGTATTCTATAAACATACCGCATTGCGTGACGGTGAGCTGTTTGTAGGCGATGCAGATGGCAATTACAGCCAAATCACCACTAAAGGTGCTAAACTGGGCAAAGTAACTGTTGCTGCAGACGGCAAGATTTCCGGTGTAGCAGCAGGCGCAGTAACCGCTGATTCCACCGATGCTGTAAACGGCAGCCAGCTGCATGCAGTAGCAACCGAAGCAGGCAAACACAGCAAGGTTGTAAATGGCTCCAACGTCAATGTTGAAGAAACTGATGTTGACGGTCAAAAGTTCTACAAGGTTAACCTGAACAAGGATATCATGCTTGGCGATTTGAACGGCAAATATGTAAACATCAGTGGTACTAATGGTACTATCGAAACCACCGGCTACATTGCAACCCAGGATCGCGTATATGCTGATAAGGGTGCAAAACTGGCTGATATCGACGTAACCGGCAACAAGATCTCTAACGGCGCTTCCTCCATCGTTCTGGATGGCAGCAATGTTAAGGTTAACGATAAGGTTACCATTGATCAGAACGGCAACATTGCCGGTGTAAACTCCCTCCAGACCAATGCACTGAACGCAAAATACAACCTGTCCGTAGGTACTGCAAATGAAAACGGTATTATGCCGTTCTTCGTAAATAGCAACGGTGCATTCTATGGTGCAAACAACAACTTCTCCGTAGATAAAGACGGCAAAGTAACCGCAACTGCAGGCGAAATCGGCAACGTAGTACTGCAAAACGGCGTATATACCGGTCATTCTGCACTGCGTGACGGTGAGCTGTTTGTAGGCGATGCAAGCGGCAACTACAGCCAAATCACTACTAAAGGTGCTAAGCTGGGCAAAGTAACTGTTGCTGAAGACGGCAAGATTTCCGGCGTAGCAGCAGGCGCAGTAACCGCTGATTCTACTGACGCAGTAAACGGCAGCCAGCTGCATGCAGTAGCAACCGAAGCAGGCAAACACAGCAAGGTTGTAAATGGCTCCAACATCAATGTTGAAGAAACTGATGTTGACGGTCAAAAGATTTACAAGGTTAACCTGAACAAGGATATCATGCTTGGCGACCTGACCGGCAAAAATGTAAACATCAGCGGTACCAACGGTACTATCGAAACCACCGGCTACATTGCGACCAAAGATCGCGTATATGCTGATAAGGGTGCAAAACTGGCAGATATCGACGTAACCGG
>NZ_CAUDZA010000025.1:0-34809 GCF_958453765.1 Phascolarctobacterium succinatutens
ACATGCTTTTTGACTGAGGATAGATTCTACAATTATGCAGTAAAGTTGGCAGCGGGAGCTTCTTAATGCGGGAGCTTCTTAATGAAGTATTGCTATTCGCGAGAGGTATATCGTTCCAGTCAGCAGCAATTTCTTAACGCAAATTTCGTGTGGAATCATAACGAAGTGTCGCAAAACTCGCGCTATGCTAAAAAATTCTTCAATATAAGTTAAGTTTAGCGCTCAAACAATTGCGACACTTAGCGGTTCGTGTCAAACCAATCAGCTTCGCTCTTCGAGCTTGCTTCTTGGGACACTATCGCATGGCGCGCATGAGCCAATCAGCATCGCCCTGCGGACTCGCTTCTTGGATACGCCCGCATATGGTTCCAAATGCTCATTTGCTAAAATTGCTATTCCTTGCACGATATACATCTCGCTCAATTTACCAGAGTTTTATGTGTGACAGTCAATCAGCATGAGCATGATAGATGCGCCCGCTGATGATTCCAGACACTCATTTGCTAAAATTGCTATTCCTTGCACGATATACCCATCGCTCAATTAACTTTCCTTCTTATTAATCAGCATCGTCCTGTGGATTCGCTTCTTTGATGCGCCTTTCTACAATATACTACATTTGCGACGCACCTGCTTCCCTTCCTTTCTATAAAAAATTCAAACATCCTCATACAGTAGACGAATATTCGCACAAATCAAACGAGCGAAAAACATTGACAGTTTTGAGAAGAAATAGTATCATTATTGTTAACTGTTCGGCAGAATATATATAAAAGAACAGAATTTGTTTTTTATGAAGGGAAAGAAAACTATGAAAATGACAAACTTTAGATGGAAGGTAGCGTGGCTGATCTTTGCTATCAGCTTTGTATCCTACATGGACCGCGTTAACCTTTCTGTTGCAACACCTGTAATCATGAAGGAATTCGGCTTTACAAAAATTGATATGGGCCTTATTCAATCCTTCTTCTTCGCCGGTTATGCTTTAATGCAGGTTCCGGGAGGTATGCTGGCTGAAAAATTTGGCCATCGCTTTACCGGTTCTATTGCTTGCGCCTGGTGGTCTGTATTTACTGCCTTGACTGCAGTAGCAAGCGGTAAGTATACCTTTGCAATTGTACGTTTGATGTTTGGCTTGGGCGAAGCACCTATTTATCCTGCGTTCGCAATGGCTGAGCACAAATGGTTTAATAAAGACGAAAAGGGCAAGGCAAGCTCCTTTATTCTTAATGGCTGCTTCTTTGGTCCTGTAGTCGGTCCTGCTGTTGTAGTATGGCTGATGACTACCTTTGGCTGGCATCATGTATTCCTCAGCTTTGGTGTAGTTGGTCTGATTTTGGCTTGGGCATGGCATAAATATGTTACAGATGATCCGAAGGACAGTCCTTACGTTAATGAAGCAGAACTTGCTCACATTAACGAAGGCCGCGTGGAAGCAACCGGTGAAAAGCAGATTGCTCCTTGGGGCAAGCTGTTGCGTTCTACCCAATTCTGGGCTTTGGGTATTCAGTTTTTGATTACCGATTATATCATGTATGTTTTCTTGGCCTGGCTGCCGATGTACCTCATGGAGGTGCACAAATTCTCCTTAGCAAAAATGGGTATCTGGGCAGCTGCTCCCTGGATTTCTCTGATGGCTGTAGTTACTCTTTGCGGTCACTATTCCGATAAACTGCTGCGCAGCGGCATGTCTCAGAACATGGTTAAGACTGCAACCGGTGCTGCAGGTATTCTTCTTTGTGCAGGTGCGCTGTACATTTCCACCCGTACTGCCGATCCGATGATGAATGTTCTCTGGCTTTCCGTATCCTTAGGTTCTCTCGGTCTGACCATGAGTGCTTCCTGGTCCAGCGTTATCAGCATGGGCGGTAAATTTGCCGGTTCCGTATCCGGTTGGATGAACTTCTGGGGCAACATCGGCGGCGTCCTGGCTCCGACCGTTACTGCCTGGTTTGCAACCAACTATGGCTGGCAGGCTGCTTTGGCAGCAACTGCTGTAACCGGTATCTGCGGTGCTATTGCCTGGTTCTTTGTAAAGCCTGATAAAGCGATTGTATAATAGTAGATAAACTATAACGCTTTTAAGACAGACACCTCGATATGCTTTAAGTATGTCGGCGGTGTCTGTTTTTGATTATGCTATTTTCTTACGCTGGACAAATAACGCGATATGCTGTATAATATCTTAGAAGTTCATAACAGACAGTTCGTAACCATCCTGTCTATAAATAAAACTACGGGCGATGTACTGGCGCCGGCCGGTATTTTTTATGTATGCAAGGATTTCGTCTGTAGATGACGGAATCCTTTTATATTTTGTGGACTTTGCCCGCTCATTAATTGGGAGGAGAAATGAAGGTTTTAGTATTATTAAGCGGTGGCGTAGACAGCTCAACCTGTCTGGCACTGGCAAAAGAAAAATACGGCGATAATGTTCTGGCCTTGTCGATGTCTTATGGTCAGAAGCATGCCAAGGAGCTTGCAGCAGCGCAGGCGATTGCCGATTATTATCATGTGGAGCTGCTGCATATGGATTTGTCGAAGATTTTCGCTCACAGCAAATGCTCTCTGCTGCAGGGCTCGGAAGAAAGTGTTCCGCACGCATCCTATGCAGAGCAGCTGAAGGAAAGCAAGGGTGAGCCTGTAAGCACTTATGTGCCGTTCCGCAATGGTTTGTTCCTGTCTGCTGCGGCAAGCATTGCGCTGGAATATGAATGCAATGAGATTTACTACGGTCCCCATGCTGATGATGCTGCAGGCAATGCTTATCCTGACTGCAGTGTTGAATTTAATGAGTCGATGAATTTGGCAGTATATTTGGGAAGCGGTCGTAAGGTGCGTCTTGTTGCTCCCTTTGTTGATAAAACAAAGAAGGATATCGTTGCTGAGGGCTTGCGCTTAGGTGTTCCATATGAGCTGACCTGGAGCTGTTATGACGGCGGCGAAAAGCCTTGTCACAAGTGCGGTACCTGTATTGACCGTGAGGCTGCCTTTGCTGCCAACGGTGTTGTTGATCCCTTAGTAGAAGCTTGAGGAGGTAATGATAATGAAGAGCTTAAGTAACCAAAAATTAGTATTTTCCGCATTGTGTATTGCATTATATATTGTTGTGATGATGTGCACCCAGAGCTTTGCTTTTGGTCAGTATCAGATTCGTATTGCTACTGCGCTGTATGGTCTGAGTGCTATTTTCCCGTTTCTGGTGCTGCCGTTTGGCTTGGCAAATGTTGTCAGCAATACGGTGATGGGCGGTCTTGGTCTGCCGGATATTATCGGCGGCTTTATTGTAGGTATCGTAACAACCGGTATTATTGTTTTGGCTAAGCGTCGTGGCTGCGGCAACTGGATTATCTGGGCAGCAGTAACCTTTGTACCGGGACTCGGTGTTCCTGTATGGCTGAGCGTACTGCTGGATATTCCTTATCTGGTACTGGCAAGCAGTCTGCTGATTGGCCAGTGCATCTGCGGTATTGCGAGTGTAATGCTGGTTACCGCTTTGGAACGCGTGGGAGCAGGCAAGCTGTTTGCATTTGATGGAGGTAAGCAATAATGACAAGTGGCAGAAGTAAAGAAGAATTACAGGGCGTAAGCCTGTTAGGCAATAAAACTGCTTATAAAAGCGATTATGCGCCGGAGGTTTTGGAGTCCTTCCCGAATAAGCATCCGCAAAATGATTACTGGGTTAAATTTAATTGCCCGGAATTTACCAGCCTTTGTCCGATGACGGGACAGCCTGATTTTGCGACCATCTACATTTCCTATGTACCGGATGAACGTCTGGTAGAAAGCAAGTCCTTGAAGCTGTATTTGTTCAGCTTCCGTAATCACGGTGATTTCCATGAAGACTGCGTAAATATCATTATGAAGGATCTTATCAAGTTGATGGAGCCTAAGTATATTGAGGTTTGGGGTAAATTCCTGCCGCGCGGCGGTCTGTCTATCGATCCGTATGCCAACTACGGCAAGCCGGGAACCGAATGGGAGCAGGCTGCAAAGAAGCGTCTTTTTATGCATGATATGTATCCCGAAACAGTAAATAACAGATAAAAAGATTTTGAGCTGTTGCGTAATGCGGCAGCTCTTTTTTTGCTCCCGGCGAAGAACTCAGCGGATAAAAACTATTTTTAGACAGCTTGAGTTAGCAGCAGCTAATCAAAGACTGGTTTTAACAAATTTTTTTCGATAAACACTAATACAGCACTTTATTTCTTAATTAGAGTATGCTATAATGAGCTATAGACAAATAATTCACTTATTTGCATTGAATCCGTGGGACACGAAAAGTACCACGAGGGACAAAACGCGTCAAGGGATGTAACTGGTTATGGATAGTATTATTAATCTGCAAAAGAAAATTGTACCGGAGCTGACAGATTTGCTCGTACAGCGTTACCAGATTCTGCGTCAGGTGAGCCATGAAGCGCCGATAGGCCGACGTGCTCTGGCTGCAAGACTGGGACTGAGCGAAAGAGTGCTGCGTGCTCAGGTTGATTTTCTTAAGAAAAGCGGCCTGCTGGATTTTTCCTCCAGCGGCATGAGCGTGACTGATGAGGGTGCGGATATTCTTAAGGAGCTGGCGGATTATGTACGCAAGCTGCAGGATATTTCGTTTTTGGAAAGTACTCTCAGTGATACACTGAAGATTGGCAAGGTTGTCATTCTCCCCGGTGATTCGGACCAAGAGGATGTTGTCAAACGCGAAATCGGCCGTACTGCAGCACATATTCTCAGCAAGCTGCTTAGCGATGGCAATAAGCATATCGTTGCTGTCAGCGGCGGAACTACTATGGCAGCGATGGCAGCCAATGTTTCCGGCTCGCAGCCTAATACGGTGGTTGTACCGGCACGCGGCGGCTTGGGTGATAATGTAGAACTGCAGGCCAATACGATTGCAACTGTCCTGGCGCAAAAGCTTGGAGCATCCTACCGTCAGCTTTACGTTCCCGACTGTGTAAGCGAGGATATTTTAAACAGTATTCTTAAAGAGGATATCGGTGTGCGCGCTGTCGTTGATATTATCAAGCAGGCAGACATTCTTGTCCACGGTGTAGGCCGCGCCAGTGTTATGGCAAGGCACAGACGCTTAGGCAGCGAGGTAATTGCCAAGCTGGAGGCAGACGGTGCTGTAGGTGAGGCGTTTGGTCAGTATTGTGCTTTAGACGGCAGACAGGTTTATATGACTAATAATGCCGGCCTGATGCTACAGGATTTGCAGCACATCGGCACAATCATCGGCATTGCCGGAGGTAAATCGAAGGCGGCAGCAATTTTATCGGTTATCCGTGCTTCCAGGCAGGATATTTTGATTACCGACGAGGCCGCAGCGCATGAGATTCTCAAAATGGCAAAGGAGCAATAAACAGAAAGTAGCTCTTTATTAATTTGTTACTGAGCACATTTGTGCAAAATTTAGATTCTCTCAGAATTAAGGAGGAAATTATTATGACAAAAGTAGGTATTAATGGTTTTGGCCGTATCGGCCGCGAGGTTTTCCGTGTAGCATTCAACAATCCTGAAGTAGAGGTTGTTGCTGTCAACGATCCTGGCGACATCACCGCTTTGGCTCACCTGTTGAAATATGACTCTATCCATGGCATTTTCAATCATGAAGTCAGCATCGAAGGCAACTACATTATTGTTGACGACCGCAAAATCGAAGTATTCGCTTGCTTGGATCCTGCACAGATTCCTTGGGGCGAAGCCGGTGCTGAAATTGTTGTAGAATCCACCGGCCGTTTCACAGAAGCTGCAAAGGCTGCAGCTCATCTGCATGACACCGTTAAAAAGGTTATCATCTCCGCTCCTGCAAAAGGCGAAGATATCACCATCGTTATGGGTGTTAACGAAGACAAATATGATCCTGCAAAACACAACATTATTTCCAACGCTTCCTGCACCACCAACTGCCTGGCTCCGTTCACCAAAGTACTGCTGAACAAATTCGGTATTGAAAGCGGTCTGATGACCACTGTTCACTCCTACACCAATGACCAGAGAATCCTGGACCTGCCGCATAAAGACCTGCGCCGTGCTCGCGCTGCTGCTTGCTCCATCATCCCGACTACTACCGGTGCTGCAAAAGCAGTTGCTCTGGTTCTGCCGGAACTGAAAGGTAAACTGAACGGCTTCGCAATGCGCGTTCCGACTCCGAACGTTTCCATCACCGACCTGACTGTTCTGCTGCAAAAAGACACCACTGCTGAAGAAATCAACGCAGTGCTGAAGGAAGCTGCTGAAGGCGAACTCAAAGGCATCATGGGCTACAGCGACGAACCGCTGGTTTCCCGTGACTACAACGGCTGCCCGCTGAGCTCCATCATCGACGGTCTGTCCACCATGATGGTTGGTCCTCGTATGGCTAAGGTTGTAAGCTGGTACGACAATGAATGGGGTTATTCCAACCGCGTGGTTGACCTGGCTGCTTATATTGCTAAAAAAGGTCTGTAATAAAGGAGATTCTTATCCGTGGATAAAAAAACTGTACGTGATTTAGACGTTGCTGGTAAAAAAGTACTGGTACGCGTAGATTTTAACGTTCCTCTGAATGATAAAGGCGAGATTACCGATGATACCCGTATCACCGCATCTCTGCCGACCATTCAATATTTGCTGGAGCAAAAGGCTGCTGTTATTTTAATGGCACATCTCGGCCGTCCTAAAGGACAGGTTAAACCGGAATTGTCTTTGGCTCCTGTAGCTAAGCATTTGGGCAAGCTGCTGGGCAAAAAGATTCTGTTTGCTCCGGACTGCGTAGGTGAGGCTGCGCAGGCTGCTGCAAGCAAGCTGAAACCGGGCCACATCCTGCTGCTGGAAAACCTGCGTTTCCATAAGGAAGAGGAAAAGAACGACATGGAATTTGCCGAAAAGCTGGCTTCTCTGGCAGATTTGTATGTCAATGACGGCTTCGGTGTATCTCACCGCGCACATGCTTCTGTAGAAGGCGTAACCCACTTCCTGCCTGCAGCTGCAGGCTTCCTGCTGGAAAAGGAAATCCAATATGTAGGTCAGGCTGTAACCAACCCGCTGCATCCTTTCGTTGCTATTATTGGCGGTGCTAAGGTAAGCGACAAAATTGGCGTTATCAGCAACCTGCTTGATAAGGTTGATACCCTGCTTATCGGCGGCGGTATGGCTAACACCTTCCTGGCTGCACAAGGCTACAAAATGGGCAAGTCCCTGGTAGAAGAGGATAAGCTAGACCTGGCTAAAGAGCTTCTGGCTAAGGCTAAGAAAAATAAAGTTAATATGCTGTTGCCTACCGATCTGGTAATGGCTGCTGCATTTGCTCCCGACGCTGAGCATGTAACAGAAAAGGTGAAAAACCTGAATCAGGCTTATATGGCTCTGGATATCGGTGCGGAAACCAGCAAGGCTTATGCGGAAGCTCTGGCTGACGCTAAGATGATTGTCTGGAACGGACCGATGGGCGTTTTTGAAATGGATGCGTTCTGCAAGGGTACCGAGGCTGTAGCGAAGGCTGTAGCTAAGAGCCGTGCTACCAGCATTGTCGGCGGTGGCGACAGCGTTGCTGCTATCGAAAAGCTGGGCCTGGCTAAACGCATTACCCATATTTCCACCGGTGGCGGTGCTTCTCTGGAATATCTGGAGGGCAAGGTACTGCCCGGCGTTGCTGCGCTTGATGACCTGCGCCGCAAAATGATTGCCGGCAACTGGAAAATGCACAAAACCGTAAGCGAGGCTGTAGAGCTTGCAGAGGACATTGTAATGGAAACTAACGGTACCTTGAACGAGGTTGTTATTTTCCCGCCGTTCACCGCACTGGAAACTGTTGCGGATGCTATCGATGGTAAGCACGTAGGCTACGGCGCACAGGATTTGCATTGGGAAGACAAGGGTGCCTTCACCGGCGCTGTTTCCGGTGCGATGATTGCCGATATCTGCGCTGAATATGTTCTCGTTGGTCACAGCGAACGCCGTACCATTTTCGGTGAGAACGAAAAAATTGTTGCCAGCAAGATTATTGCCGCTTACCGCAACGGCCTGAAGCCGATGCTGTGCGTTGGCGAAAACCTGGCTGAGCGTGAAGCAGGCAAAACTGCCCGCAAAATCAATATGCAGCTGAAGAGCGCTCTGCGTGTAATTTCCGCAGAGGATGCAGAAAACCTTGTTGTTGCTTATGAGCCTATCTGGGCTATCGGCAGCGGTAAGGCTGCTACTCCGGAGGATGCTTTGGAAGTATGCACCCTGATTCGTGAAAAAATCGGCAAAATCTTTACTCCTGATATTGCCCGCAAGGTTCGTATTCTTTACGGCGGCAGTGTTAATGAAAAGAACGCTGCTTCCTTCAACCTCAGCGGTATTGACGGTGTGCTGGTAGGCGGCGCAAGCCTGAAGGCTGACACCTTTGCCGCAATCGTAAGAAGCTTTTAATAAGACCTCGGAGAAAGCACCTGTTGCTTTCTCCTTCGTCTTTAGGAATTTGATAATGAAAAAACCAGTTTTACTAATGATTCTTGATGGTTGGGGCATTGCTCCCGCAGATAAAACCAATGCTGCGGCTATGGCAAAAACTCCTAACCTAGACAGTTATTTTGCAAATTATCCTCATACAACCTTGGAAGCAAGCGGCAAGGCTGTAGGTCTGCCGGCAGGCCAAATCGGTAATTCGGAGGTAGGTCATCTGAATATCGGTGCCGGCCGCATTATCTACCAAAGCCTGACACGCATTGACAAGGCGATTGAGGATGGCGATTTGTATAAGAACAAAGAGCTCAGCAGGGTGATGGACGAAACGAAGCAGGCAGGCAAGGCGCTGCATCTTCTGGGACTGTTATCCGACGGCGGCGTCCATAGCCACATTGAGCATCTTCTGGCACTTATATGCATGGCGAAGGTTAAAGGCCTGACTAAGATTTATGTGCATGCCTTCCTCGACGGACGTGATGTAGGCCCGAAAACAGCGCTGGAATATATCCATGAGCTGGAAGATGGTATGGCGCAGATTGGCGTAGGCAAGATTGCTACCGTCAGCGGACGCTATTACGCAATGGACCGCGACAAGCGCTGGGAGCGCGTGGAGCGTGCCTATAAAGCACTGGTGCTGGGCGAGGGCGGCAAAGCTGCAAGCGCTGCTGCCGGCGTAGAGGCATCCTATGCCGCAGGCGTAACGGATGAGTTTGTTGAACCCTTCACTGTTGACGGCGTAGATGGCAAAATCACTGCCGGTGACGGTGTGATTTTCTTCAACTTCCGTCCTGACAGAGCGCGTGAAATTACCCGTGCGCTGCATGATGAGGACTTCCCGTATTTTGCACGTCCCGAGGGCGCACGCCCTGTAAATTATGTGTGCATGACGCAGTATGATGCTACGATTACCGCACCGGTAGCCTTTCCTCCGGAGGAGATTAAGTATACCTTGGGTGAGGTGTTGGCACAGCATGGACTGCGCCAGCTGCGCATTGCGGAAACCGAAAAATATGCGCATGTAACCTTCTTCTTCAACGGTGGCGTGGAAGCTCCGAATGCTAATGAAGAGCGTATTCTGATTCCTTCGCCGAAGGTTGCAACCTATGATTTGCAGCCGGAAATGAGCGCCGAAGAGGTTACGCAGGCACTATTGGCAGAGCTGGATAAGGATAAATTTGATGCGATTATCCTGAACTTTGCAAATCCGGATATGGTTGGTCATACCGGTGTGCTCAGTGCTGCGATTACCGCTATGGAAAAGGTTGATGACTGTGCCGGCCGTATTGTACGTAAGGTGCTGTCCCTTGGCGGCAGCGTGTGCATTACCGCGGACCACGGCAATCTGGAGAAGATGGCCGAAAGTGATGGTTCGCCGAACACCGCGCATACCACTAACCCTGTACCGTTTATTTTAGTAAGCGAAGAGCAGCACAAGCTGCATAACGGCATTTTGGCCGATATTGCGCCGACACTGCTGCAGCTGCTTGATATTAAACAGCCTGCCGCTATGACAGGTAAAACTTTGATAGACTAATCATGAGGTGATAAAAATGGCAATGATTACTGAAGTTTACGCTCGCGAGATTCTGGATTCCCGCGGCAATCCGACCGTAGAAGTTGAAGTATGTCTGGAAGACGGCGCAATGGGACGCGCTGCAGTTCCTTCCGGTGCATCTACCGGTGTACACGAGGCTGTAGAGCTGCGTGACGGCGACAAAGAGCGTTACCTGGGCAAGGGCGTTACTAAAGCAGTTGATAATGTTAACGACATTATTGCCGAAGCAATTATTGGTCTGGACGCAACCCGCCAAACCGAAATTGATGAGCTGCTGGTTCGCTTGGACGGCACTCCGAACAAAGGCCGCCTCGGCGCTAACGCTATCCTCGGTGTTTCCATGGCTGTAGCTAAGGCTGCCGCTGCTTCCGTAGGCCTGCCGCTGTACCTGTACTTAGGCGGTGTTGCTGCCAAAGAGCTGCCTGTACCGATGATGAACATCTTAAACGGCGGCGAGCATGCAGATAACAACGTTGATATTCAGGAATTCATGATTATGCCGGTTGGCGCTAAATCCTTCAGCGAAGCACTGCGCATGAACGCTGAGATTTATCATAACCTGAAGGCATTGCTGAAGGAAAAAGGCCTGAGCACCGCTTTGGGTGATGAAGGCGGTTTTGCACCGAACCTGAAATGCAATGCAGATGCTATCGAGGTTATTCTCGAAGCAACCGAGCGTGCAGGCTATAAACCGGGCAAGGACATCGTTATGGCGATGGACGTTGCTTCCAGCGAATTCTATGTAGACGGCAAATACAAAATGACCGGCGAAGGCGTAGAAATGACCAGCGAAGAAATGGTTGATTATCTGGCAGGCCTGTGCGAGAAATATCCTATTATCTCCATCGAAGACGGTATGGCAGAGGATGACTGGGACGGCTGGAAGAAGCTCACCAAAAAGCTGGGCAAAAAAGTTCAGCTGGTTGGCGACGACCTGTTTGTTACCAACGAAGAGCGTCTGGTTCAGGGCATTGAAAAGGGCGTAGCAAATGCTATTCTGATTAAAGTAAACCAAATCGGTACCTTAACCGAAACCTTCAATGCTATCGAAACCGCTAAACGCGCAGGCTATACCTGCATTATCTCTCACCGTAGCGGTGAAACCGAAGATACTACTCTGGCAGACATTGCTGTTGCTGTAAACGCAGGCCAGATTAAGACCGGTGCTCCGGCACGTACCGACCGTGTTGCCAAATACAACCAGCTGCTGCGTATCGAAGAGGATCTCGGCAAGGCTGCAAAATATAACGGCATGAAGGTTTTCTACAACATTAAAAAATAAGCAGACAAAGCTTTCTTGTTTGCTGTAAAAGATGAGGTGAGAGCGCTGACTCTCACCTTTTTCTTTATTTAGGGCGTTTTTGTAAAATATTTTGCAAAAGTAGATTGTAAGAGCACGTCTTTTATGGTAAAATACTATGGTACAAAAATATGAGGAGGTAAGCTCTGTGATTGAAACTGTCTTGATGGTTCTTGAAGTTATCGTTTGCATAGCACTCATTGGCGCAGTTCTGCTGCAGTCCGGAAAAGGCGGCGGTATGGGCAGTACTTTCGGCGGCAGTGACGGTGCTTTTTTTGGCAAGGGCAATGATCTGGATACACTCATGGCGAAGGCCACGATTTACTTAGGTGTTGCATTTGCTGTTATTACTTTGGCGCTGGCAAAAATCAACGCTTAAGGCTGACGGGATTTTCCTGTTTTCCGCACTCATCATGTTACCAAGAGTGCAACCGCACTCTTAAAATTTTAAATTTTTTTATAAAAAGAAAGGGGTTTGGGTCTTGAATTTCTTAATGATCTCCATTGTTGTCGGCCTCATTGCACTCGCAGTTGCACTGATGCTGAGCAGCGCAATCGGTAAGGCTCCTGCTGGTACAGCACGTATGCAGGAAATTGCCGGTTACATCCACGAGGGCGCTATGGCGTTCCTGTTCCGCGAATACAAAGCACTGTCTGCTTTCGTAATCGTTGTTGCTATCGTAATTTCTATGTTCTTATCTCCGCTTACTGCAGTATGCTTCGTTGCAGGTGCAGTATTCTCCGTATGTGCAGGCTACATCGGCATGACCGTTGCTACCAAAGCTAACGTTCGTACTGCTGCAGCTGCTCAACATGGCGGCATGCCGGAAGCTCTGAAAATTGCTTTCTCCGGCGGTGCTGTTATGGGTCTGGGCGTAGTTGGTCTGGGTATCGTTGGTGTTGCTGCTGCTTACATGCTGTTCGGCAACATTGATATCGTTACCGGCTTCGGTCTGGGCGCAAGCTCCATTGCATTGTTCGCTCGTGTTGGCGGCGGTATCTACACCAAAGCTGCTGACGTTGGCGCTGACCTGGTAGGTAAAGTTGAAGAAGGTCTGCCTGAAGATGACCCGCGTAACCCGGCTACCATCGCTGATAACGTAGGCGATAACGTAGGCGACGTTGCAGGCATGGGCGCTGACTTGTTCGAATCCTATGTAGGTGCTATTATCTCCGCTATTACTCTGGGTGCTGTTGCATATCCCGGCGGCGAAGGCATTATGTTCGTATTTGAGCTGGCTTTCGCTGGTATCATTGCTTCCCTGATTGGTGTATTCTATGCTCGTAGCAGCAAATCCACTAACCCGCAGGCTGCTCTGAACCATGGTACCTATGTTGGCGGCGTAATCGTAATTGCTGCTGCTTACTACCTGTCCACTTCCATCTTCGGTAACACTGCTGCATTCGTAGCTATTGCTTCCGGTCTGGTAGTTGGTCTGTTAATCGGTAAAATCACCGAAATCTACACCTCTGCTGATTATGCTTCCGTTAAGAAGATTGCTGAGCAATCCGAAACCGGTCCGGCAACCACCATCATCTCCGGTCTGGCTGTTGGCATGTATTCCACCTTCCTGCCGATGATCTTCATCTGCGTTGGTGTAATCCTGGCATTCTTCACCATGGGCGGTGCTAAAGATGCAGGCATGGGCCTGTTCGGTATCTCCCTGGCTGCAGTTGGCATGCTGTCCACCACCGGTCTGACCGTAGCAGTTGACGCTTATGGTCCTATCGCTGATAACGCCGGCGGTATCGCAGAAATGTCCGAGCTGCCTCCTGAAGTACGTGAAATCACCGATACCCTGGACTCCGTTGGTAACACCACCGCTGCTATCGGTAAAGGCTTCGCTATCGGTTCTGCTGCTCTGACTGCTCTGGCTCTGTTCTCTGCTTATGCACACACTGTAGGCCTGAAAGCAATCGACCTGCTGAACCCTGTAACCCTGATTGGTCTGTTCATCGGTGCAACCCTGCCGTTCGTATTCGGTGCTATGACCATGGAATCTGTTGGTAAAGCTGCTTACCAGATGATCGAGGAAGTTCGTCGTCAATTCCACGAAATCCCCGGCCTGCTGGAAGGCAAAGCTAAAGCTGACTACCAAAAATGCGTAGACATCTCCACCGCAGCTGCTCTGCACGAGATGATTATGCCTGGTGTTATCGCTATCGTTGCTCCTCTGCTGGTTGGCTTCCTGTTCGGTACTGAAGCTCTGGGCGGCCTGATTGGCGGCTCTCTGGCTTCCGGCGTACTGGTTGCAATCCTGATGGCTAACGCTGGCGGTGCATGGGATAATGCGAAGAAATTCGTAGAAGCTTCCGGCCGCAAACACACTCCGGTGCATGACGCAACCGTTGTAGGCGATACTGTAGGTGACCCGTTCAAAGATACTTCCGGACCTGCAATGAACATCCTGATCAAACTGATGACCATTGTATCCTTGGTATTTGCTCCTGTACTGGCAGCAAACGGCGGCATCCTGCTTGGCCTGTTCAAATAAGTTTATAGCTAGTCTATAATCCAAGCTGCTGCAGCATTAGCTGCAGCAGCTTTTTTATTGAGTATTATTATGAATCAATAATTGATAACTAAAAGAATAAGTGTAACACTAAGGCGAATTTAATGTAAAATTAAGAGGGTCTTAACAAAAATACTTGCACTGAATATCAATGCATGGTATAATGCAATTGTAGTTAAGAAGTGAAGATACTCTTCTTACCGACAAATATTGATTTATAAATCATTGTGAAGGAAAAACCGGCGAAGGATGACAGAGGAAACAAGGCAACTCTTGAGCGGAATTTGCGGGAGACTCCGGAAGGTGATTTGTAAAAATATAATTTCAGCAGTTTAAAAATACTGCTGCATCCTGAGGAGGAAACTACAATGAAAAAATCCTTAGTACTCGCAATGGCAATGGCTCTGGGCGTAACCGCTTCCGCTTACGCTGCTAACCCGTTCTCTGACGTTCCTGCTGGCCACTGGGCTTATGACAGCATCAACAAACTGGCTGCTGCTGGCGTAATCGAAGGCTATGGCGACTCCACCTTCGGTGGCGACAAACTGATGACCCGTTATGAAATGGCTCAAATCGTTGCTAAAGCAATGGCAAAAGGTGCTAACGTTGACAAGCTGGCTGCTGAATTTGCTGACGAGCTGGACAACCTGGGCGTTCGCGTTGCTAATCTGGAGAAAAAAGCTGACAATGTTAAAATTACCGGCAACATCCGTTACAACTATGCTGACTATGATGAAGACGGTTATGCTACCAAACTGCGTTCCCGTATCTGGGTAAAAGGCCAAATCAACGATGACTGGACTTACACCGGCATGCTGGAAAACATCCAAGATCTGAAAGACAATGCTGGCAACGAAGATACCAAATTCCAACGTGCTTATGTTGATGGTAAAATCGGTGGCGTAGCTGTTGAAGCTGGTCGTCTGCCTTTGAACCTGGTTGCTGGCAACCTGTATGATACCCGTGCTGACGGCGTTGTTGCTTCCTATGGCAAAGACGTTAAAGTAACCGGTTTCTATGCTAAACCGACCAACCAAGGTAAAACTGTTCAAGTTTATCCGAAACTGATGAAAACCGAATTAGAATATGACAACGTTTACGGTGCAAAAGTTGATGCTAAATTCGGCGTTGTAGCTGCAACTGCTGGCTATACTGTATTCCAAGATGCTACCTCCAGCGCACATGCATATAATGCTGCAAAAGATGATTATAGCGGTGCAAATCTTGGTTCCTATTCTTTGGACGACAACAAAATCTGGAACGTTGGCGTAGCATTTGATTTGGCTAAAAACCTGAACCTGTCCGCTAACTACATGAAATCCAGCGAAGAATATGTAACCAAAGACGACGATGCAATCGTTGTTGGTTTGTCCTATGCTGGCGCTAAAGCTGCTAAAGAAGGTTCCTTCGGCATCTACGCTAACTACTATGACCAAGCTCGTTCCACCGTTGTTGCTCACACCATGAACGGCGAATACGGCACTCATGGCTTCAAAGGCTACATGGTAGGCGCTAACTACACCTTCGCTAAGAACATCGTTGGTGCTGTTGAATACTATGATCTGGAAGACAAACTGGACGATTCCGACATGAAGACTCTGTGGAGCCAAGTAGTATTTACTTTCTAATCTGACTTTACGTCAATCCGCTGAAAAGCAAAAAAACGCATATGCATAAATTAAAAGAGGACGGTGCGCACCGTCCTCTTTTTGCGTGTTGATAAAGGAATAAATCTCTTGCTTTTTACAAAACTTTTGTGTACACTTAAACTAAAAGGAGGAGATTACTTTGATGTATCCGTTTTTAACATTAGACGATAATACAGAAATTGTACATTCCGAGATGCGCAGTGATGGAACTGTAAAAGTTTACATTGAAAAGCCCGATGCTAAGGATTGCTTTCATCATGCTACGTGTTATTTACCGGATTATAAGTGGGAAGATATATTTGGTTTTTCACAAGAAGAAATAGATAAGTATCAGGAAATTATTGAATCAACGGCACATTTAATCATGCAATTCTCTCAAGAGGGTGGGTTCGATAATGCCTCAGGTTTTTAAGATAGGCTCTTATTGGGTTTATTTTTGGACAAATGAAAATGAACCTCTGGAGCCTATACATGTGCATGTCTCTCAGGGTTCGCCTAGAGCTAATGCTACAAAAATTTGGATTACAAGGGCTGGAAAGTGTTATTTGTGCCACAATAATTCACATATTCCTGAGCGAGTTTTGAAAAACATTATGTCTATTATCGAAGCAAGAAGCCAAAGTGTTGTAAATAAGTGGCAAGATTATTTTGGACAAGTGAGATATTTCTGCTGATTTTTATAATGGTGATATGAGGACGGTGCGCACCGTCCTCTTTTTGCATACGCAAGATAGCTTTTGACTTTTTTGCTGAAATACAGTACTATGTAAGTAGGATAGTGTGTTTAGAAAGGTTGGTGTCTTATGAGTCAACAAAAATATATTTCTGACGAGCAGGTTGTAAAACGTGCTAATTGTGCCGTAAAAATTGCATTAGAAAAGAAACGTGCTATGGATGTGCCTATTTTTACATATGATAGGGAAACTCAGAGTATTTGTGTAATTGGCAGTGATGGTAGCAAAACTCAGGTATGTGGGAGATATAATCATGGACGCTATAGCGAAAGAGTTAAATAAAAAGCCGGAGATAATCGTTTTTGCTGGACCAAACGGTTCCGGTAAAAGTACTTTCACAGATTTGTTAAAACCACCTGTTGACTATATTAATGCTGATGAAATCAAGAAAAATTTAAAATGCGATGATTTGACTGCAGCGCAAATTGCTGAAAAGCAGAGAGAGGATCACTTGAAAAATAGAGAGGACTTCTGTTTTGAAACAGTTATGTCTACACCTAGAAATTTAAATTTGCTGCAACGAGCTAAGGAAGCAGGTTATTTTATACGTTGTTACTATATTTTAACTGTTGACCCTTTTATTAATGTTTATCGAGTAAAATCTCGTGTCGCAGAAGGTGGTCATGATGTGCCGATTGAGAAAATAATAGAACGCTATGATAAGGCTTTGGCTCAGGTTT
The DNA here is from genome assembly GCF_958453765.1 of Phascolarctobacterium succinatutens. Classification (GTDB taxonomy): domain Bacteria; phylum Bacillota; class Negativicutes; order Acidaminococcales; family Acidaminococcaceae; genus Phascolarctobacterium_A; species Phascolarctobacterium_A succinatutens_B. The sequence continues at coordinate 16,859 of NZ_CAUDZA010000025.1, forward strand.
GTGATGTTGTTCATGTTGCAGACGTTTGTCATATATATGACAACTCGACAGAGCAACCTTTTCGTATTTTCAAAAAACGCAAGAGTGAGGAATTCTTTGATGTTTGCGATGAGTGGCATCAGGAAGATATTAAGCTTTTAACTGGTAGCGAAAATATGCAGTATAAGAACTTAAATAAATGAAGAGAGGACGGTGCGCACCGTCCTCTTTTTGCATGCTTAAGGCTTGTACGTATATATTTGGCGAACGTGGCAGTTTTATCCTGTAAGCAAAATTATCTCAAGTATTTCATACATTGTGATGCGTAAAATACGCTAATAATCCTAGTTACATACATTGCAATGTATGTAGTTGGCAAAAATCGGTACTTTTCTGCATTGTAATGTATGAAGTTCTTGCAAAATCAATGCATGCTGCAATCAGCATGCATTTTTTATGATATAATATAAACTAGTATAGAATAACTTTGAGGTGAAGCCGGTGCAGATAATTGAAGGTGCAGAATCATTTCTGCTGGAAGGAAAAAATAATAAGGCAGTTTTGCTCTTGCATGGATACACAGGTGCGCCGTCGGAAATGCGACCACTTGGCGATTACCTGCATGCGCTTGGCTACACTGTGAGCTGTGTACGTCTTCCCGGCCACGGCACGAGCATCAAGGATTTGGAAGCAACCACCGCGACGGATTGGTATGGTGCTGCCGAAGCTGCCTGCAAAAATCTGCTGGAGCGCTTTGACTGCGTGTATGTGGCAGGCCTCTCCATGGGCGGACTGCTGGCAATCAAGCTGGCAGCAAAATTGCCGGTGCAGAAGGCTGCCTTTATTTCGGCACCGATTTTTGTACAGGATAAGCGTGCGCCGCTGCTGACGTTTTTGCGCTTTTTTATTCACTATCTGCCCAAGCACAAGAAGAATTACCAGGAGCTGCAGAAATATTGCATATCCTATGCCAAAATGCCGACGAAGCCGCTGGTGAGTCTTTTTAAGATGCTTAATGAGTGCAAAAATAAGCTGCTGGCAGAAATAAAAATCCCCTGCCTGGTTTTGCAGTCGAAAACAGAGCACACCGTACAGCCGCGCAGTGCCGAATATATCTATAATAAATTAGCCGCAGCCGCTAGCAGAAGATTAGTCTGGTTTGAGCACAGCGGGCACATTCTGACGCTGGACCGCGAGCATGAGGCAGTTTTTAAGGAAATTGCCGATTTTTTTGCGAAATAAAAGGATATTGAAGGGTAAACGAAGAAATATGGATAAGTCACTATTGAATAATAACGAATACAGCTGGTGCTTTGCCTGTGGCAAGGATAATCCCAGCGGGTTACATATGCGTTTTGAAATTGACGACGACAAGTGCACAGCGTATTTTACGCCGCGCCGGGAGCACCAAAGCTATCCCGGACGTATGCATGGCGGCCTGGTGGCCGTACTGCTTGATGAGGTGACAGGCAATTATCTTTTTGCCAAGGAGGGCAAGCCTTCCTATACGGCGAAAATTGAAATACGCTACCGTCAGCCGCTGGCAATCGGTGAGGAGGTTGTCTGCACCGGGCGAGAGCTGAAGCGCAAGGGACGCATGGTTGAAATGCAGGGTACAATCTGCAAAAAGGATGGTACGCTGTTGGCGGAATGTCTGTCAAAGATGATGATTGTGGATGAAACGCCGCAACCGTCGCGTAAGCTCGCCGCAGGCGAGGGTGAAGAAGAATAGAGGTAAAATTATGCAGACGAAGGATGTACGTGAAAAAATATTAAATTTTATGCGCGAAGAAAGCTATGCACCGATGACCTCGGAGGAGCTGGTGGATGCGCTGGGGCATGATGTTAATCCCAACAAGTTTTGGGACGAGCTGCTGGCGCTGGAGCAGAACGGCGAGATTATCAAAACACGCTTTGAAACATACGGCCTGCCGGAGAAAATGGGCTTGGTTGCAGGACGCTTTCAGCTGACGAGCAAGGGCTTTGGCTTTGTCATCCCGGATAACAAGGGCGACAGACCGGACGTGTTCATTCCGCCGCGCGCTCTGCATGGTGCGATGAACAATGACCGTGTGCTGGCGCGTGTAAATAATGCGGCGCAGGGCAAAAAGCCTGAGGGCGAAATCCTGCGTATCATCACGCATGCCAATAATAAAGTTGTAGGCGTTTTCCACCAGACCGGTGATTTTGCCTTTGTAACGCCTGACGATAAGCGTATCGGTCAGGATGTATATGTTATGCGCAAGCATTTTAACGGTGCGAAGGATGGTCAGAAGGTAGTAGTAGAAATTACCGAATGGCCGCAGGAGCACCGCAAGGCCGAGGGCAAGGTTACCGAGGTTTTGGGCAACATCGGTGATGTGGGTTTGGAGATTCTGTCGATTATCAAGCAGAATGATCTGCCGCTGACATTCCCGGACGAGGTGCTGGAGGCTTCGCGCAAGGTGCCGAAGTCTATTAAAAAGAGCGAGCTGGCAGGCCGCCGTGATCTGCGTGAGCGCACTGTCGTAACCGTCGACGGCGAGGACGCCAAGGATTTGGACGATGCGGTTTATGTAGAGCAGATTAACGATAACGAATACCTGCTGGGCGTTTATATTGCGGATGTCAGCTATTATGTTACGGAAGACAGCGTGCTGGATAAGGAAGCAAGAGAGCGCGGCACAAGCGTTTATCTTGTCGACCGTGTACTGCCGATGCTGCCGGAGCGTCTGTCGAACGGTATCTGCAGCCTGAATGCCGGTGAGGACCGTCTTTCCATGGCCTGTGAGATGCATATTGATAAGATGGGCAAGGTGCTCAGCTACGAGATTTTCCCGGCGGTTATCAATGTACGTCACCGCCTGAGCTATAATATTGTGCGTGCAATTTTGGCAGGCGACAAGGAAATGTGCGACAAGTATGAGGACATTCTGCCGATGGTTGCGCGTATGGATATTCTGCGCCAGATTTTGCATGACAAGCGTGCGCGTCGCGGTGCTGTAGACTTTGATTTGCCGGAGCAGAAGGTTATTCTGGATGAAAAGCTGCATCCGATTGAGATTGTGCAGCGTATCCACGGCAATGCGGAGTCGATTATCGAGGAGTTTATGCTGGCGGCGAACGAAACAGTTGCTCAGCACATGTTTAATCAGCACTGGCCGTTTATCTACCGCGTGCATGATATTCCAAGCGAGGAAAAGATGCAGGAGTTCGCCAAGCTGTTGGCAAACTTTAATATTAAATTTATTCCCAAGGAAGAAACGGAGCCGAGGGATATTCAGCAGGCCGTGAAGGAAATCGCCGGCCGTCCGGAAGAACGATTGGTAACTACAGTAGCGCTGCGTTCCATGAAGCAGGCAGTTTATCAGACGGACAACATCGGTCACTTCGGTTTGGCGGCGAAGTACTACACGCACTTTACCTCGCCAATCCGTCGTTATCCCGACCTTATCGTGCATCGCCTGCTGCGCGCCTGGATGACAAAGCCCACACTGAAGGAAGCAGATGCCGAAAAGCTGGGCGATAAGCTGGACGTTATTGCCGACCATTCTTCTATTCGCGAGCGTGCGGCAGCAGATGCCGAGCGTGCAACCGTTGACCTCAAAATGTGCGAATATATGGCAGACCATATCGGCGAAGAATTTGACGGCGTTATTTCCGGCGTAACGGCCTTTGGTATGTTCGTTGAGCTGGAGAACGGCGTAGAGGGACTGGTGCATATTTCCAGCCTGATGGATGATTACTACGAATATTACGAGGAGCGTTATGCCCTCGTAGGCACGCACAGCGGTCATACCTATCGCTTGGGCGATAAGGTGCGCATTGAGGTGCTGCAGGTAAATATCAGCGACGTGAGCATTGACTTCATCATGGCAGGGGAGAACGCAGGCGTGCGTGAGCACATCCGCCAGCAGCTGCTGATGAAGCAGAAGCCGAGCAGCGGACGCAGCACGCAGAGCATCGCTCTGAGTGCGGAAACGCAGAAGAAAAAGCACAAGGGTGCGAAGAATAAAGAGGCCGGACGCCGCAGCGCCAAGCATGGCAAGCCTGCGCCGAAGAGCAGCGCCAAGGGTGGTAGCAAGTCCGGCAAAAAAAGCAGAAAAAAGAATAGGAAAAGCAGATAATTATGGCAGAACAAAAGATTAAAATTATAGCAGAAAATCGTAAGGCACGCCATGACTTTACCATTTACGAAACCTTTGAGGCAGGCATTGCGCTGACCGGTACGGAGGTAAAGTCCCTGCGTGCGGGCAAGGCCAACATGAAGGACAGCTATGCGCAGGTAACACGTCAGGCGGAGGTCTTTGTGTATAATCTGCACATCAGTCCCTACGATCATGGCAATATCTTTAACCATGACCCACTGCGCAGCCGCCGCCTTTTGTTGCACCGTGCGGAGATTAACAAGCTCATCGGCAAGGTGAAGGAAAAGGGCTATGCGCTGGTACCGCTTAAGCTGTACTTTAAGCATGGTCTGGTGAAGATGGAACTGGCGCTGGCAGTAGGCAAGAAGCTGTACGATAAGCGTCAGGACATGGCCAAGCGCGACGCGAAGCGCGAGATGGAGCGCGCGCTGAAGGACAGGAATCGCTAATAGACGGGTGAATTCACAAATTCTTCATGCACAGTGATTTGACTTTTTGACTAAAGCATAGTACAATATCATTGTAGCGTATCGGCTCTTTCACCGATATATTCCAATTTGGGGATGTACTGGTTTCGACGGGGGTAGGTGCGGTATGATAAGCGAGCCGTGGTTCCATCTGCACGATAATCGGTGGGCACGTTTAAATATAAACGCTGAACAAGAATACGCTTTAGCAGCTTAATCTGCTAACTGTCTCTGAGCCTCTTCCCGCGGGTGAGGAATGACAGTCAATAGTGGGATACCTTAAGGCTGATTCCTATAGGCTTTAAGGGAAACTCTTTAGGATAGCAATGTGAAGGCCCGTCGTCAGGCAATCGCAGCGCGAAACAAAGTATGACGTCTGCGCTCGGAGAAAGTTGTATGGCAATATTTTCGGACAGGGGTTCGACTCCCCTCATCTCCACCAGAATTAGTCCAATCGTGACAGTTGATTGGTGGAATAAAAAACAGAGGATAGTGTATAACAGCACTATTCTCTGTTTTTGTTTGCAAGCTGTTTAGTGTGTGTAAGCTGCTTACCTATAACAGCACGAGGATAATGTACTTTCGCGGTACGTTATCCTCTTTTTTGTTTTTAGGATGAATTTAAGCATAGGTGATGCAAAATTTTTATTCCAAAGCTCTTTTCTTATTATAACAATGACAGTTTCTGTCCATGGCATCATATATAATTAACTTATTAGATTCCTTAAATGAAAAAGAGCTTTGAATATATTAAAAGGAGCGGATAGATTATGACGAAAAAAGCCTTGAAAAAGCAATTAAAGAAGCAACTGAAAAAAGCTGCTAAGCAGGCAGCAAAAAATAAAAAAGCTATAAAACTACTCAAAAAGCAGTTATCCGCCTTTGAAGCAAAGTCAATGAGTTATTTGGAGCGTCTTTTTATGAGCAATGTGGATTATCCGATAGATGATTTCGGCGCTATTGCCTATGTTGATGCAAGCTATAGCGATACTGGGCGTTTTGGCTCTATTGGTATAGTAATGCTTACACGCAGCGAGGTTATTCAGTATTCGGAGATTCCGGAGAATTTGGAGGACTGCGCTCTTACCTCCACTAATCATGAGCTGCTTGCTGCTGCTAAGGCAATTCAAATGGCCAAAGAAAGACATATTAAAAATCTCATTATTAAGCATGATAATAATTCTATCGCTGAAGTGGCTAAAAGTCATTCTGTAACTAAGACGAGTATGGAGGAATGGTACAAGCAATTAGTTATGAAGCATAGAGAAAAGATGAGTATAACCTTTAAAAAGGTTAAAGGACATTCCAAGGAGTATTTTAACGAGCTTGCTGATACATTGGCTAATAAAGCGCTGAAGGCGGAGCGTGTGAAGCGTACTAATACGCCGTTATTCTTTTCCCTGGGCGATAAGTTTCAGGAGGCTTTGTCTAAGGTAAAGATTTGCGGTTAAATGTTATATATGCTGATTTTAGTTTATCTTGAACCGCTTGTGTTGGAAAACACATTTAGAAGAATTATTAACCTCGGAGCACGTGGCATATAAGCTGTATTTTGTAGTATAATTATATAAACAAAATCCGGAGGTTAATACTATGACTAGAGAAATGCATATGGGCGATATTGTGCGCCATTTTAAAAGAGAAACTGTCGAAAACCCTACGACGGAATACTTATATAAAATTCTGGCCTTTGCCGAGCATACGGAGACTGGCGAAAAGCTGGTGGTGTATCAGGCGCTGTATGCTCCGTTCAAGATTTGCGCCCGTCCTTACGCTATGTTTATGAGTGAGGTGGACCGCGAAAAATATCCTGCGATTAAGCAAAAGTACCGCTTTGAGGTTGTGACGGAGTTCTGATTGCTTAGGCGATTATACCGGTGGTGCATATAATTTTATTTGCAGGAGAGAACGGAAATGCTTTATCCGATTTTAGAGCAATATGATGTTGATATAAAAAAAGCGCTGGCCTACGGCTTTGTGCGGGAGGGCGCAGGGCTGACACTGCGCAAGGTGTTGCCGGAAACAGAGTTTTACGCTGTCGTTAAGCTTGCAGGCAAGGCGCTATCCGTAAATGTTTTTGACAGCGATACGGACGAGGAGTATTTGCCGTTTAATGTGGCGGATAACATCAGCGGTTACGTTATGAGCGTGCGTGAGAAAGCAGAGGCTCTGCTGGAAGAAATAAAAACGCAGTGCCTGATTAAGAGCAACGTTAAGCTGCAGCTGATGGATTACTGCTCGCAGCGCTTCGGCACTGTTCCCGACGCTCCGTGGCCGGAAACACCGGAGAATTTTACCTTTAAGACGGCGCGGAGAAATAAATGGTACGCTTTGTTTATGACGATTACCTATAAAAGCCTGGGCCTAGCGAAGGCGGGGAAGGTTGATGTTTTAAATATTAAGCTGCCGCCGGCAAAGATTGAGCAGCTGGTGGACAGGCAGTATTTTTATCCTGCGTATCATATGAACAAAAAGCATTGGCTGACGGTAATGCTGCAAAAGGATGCAGATATTTCGTTGGTGCAGGAGCTGTTGGCGGAAAGCTATCAGCTGGTGGAAAAATAGCAAAGGAGATTGAGCAAGTGTTACATATAGGTTGTCATTTATCCTCATCGAAGGGCTTTTTGGCGATGGGGAAGACGGCGCTGTCGATTGGTGCCGATACGTTTCAGTTTTTTACGCGCAATCCGCGCGGAGGCAAGGCGAAGGCTGTTAAGCCAGAGGACGCGGCAGCACTGAATGCTTTGATGCAGGAGCACAATTTTGCGCCGATTCTGGCACACGCACCATATACGATGAACCCCTGCGCAGCGGACGAAAAGCTGCTGGAGTTTGCGCAGATGGTGATGGAGGGCGATTTGGCGATGCTGGAATATGTGCCGGGGAATATGTATAATTTTCATCCCGGCAGCCATGTGAAGCAGGGAGCTGAGGTTGGCATAGAAAAAATAGCGGCGCTGCTCAACAGCGTGCTGCACAAGGATTTGCATACCACGGTTTTGCTGGAAACGATGGCAGGGAAGGGCACGGAGGTGGGCCGCAGCTTTGAGGAGCTGGCCGCGATTTTGAGCAGGGTGCAGCTTAACGAGAAGATGGGCGTTTGCCTTGATACCTGTCATATTTTTGACGGCGGTTATGATATAGTTAATGATTTGGACGGCGTACTGGCGCAGTTCGATAAAATTATCGGCTTGGAGCGATTGAAGGCTGTGCATCTGAACGACAGCCTGAATATTTGCGGCAGTCATAAGGATCGTCATGCGTGCATTGGTGCAGGCAATATCGGCTTGGAGGCGCTGACGGCGGTGATTAACCATCCGGCGCTGCGCACACTGCCGTTTTACTTGGAAACGCCGAACGAGCTGCCGGGCTACGCTGCGGAAATAAAGCTGCTGCGTGAGCGCTTTGCAGAGTAATATATCAAGAATTTTTGCAAGAGGTGAAAGATAGAAATGGAAATGGCTTATACGGAGCTGAATGCGAAGCTGTGCGCTTTTTTGGATAAAACGCCCAACAGCTTTTTTGCCGTGAATAATATAAAAGAGGAGCTGGCAGCTGCAGGCTTTACCGAGCTGCAGGAAAACAGCAGATGGCAGCTGCAGGCAGGCGGCAAATATTACGTGAGCCGTAACGGTTCGGCGCTACTGGCCTTTGTGATTCCCAAAAAGGCTTACCTGGGCTTTCAGGTTTACGCCTGCCACTGCGATTCGCCGGCGTTCAAGCTGAAGAATAATGCTGAAATCGTAGTAGACAAAAAGTATGTGAAGCTGAATGTGGAAAAGTATGGCGGCATGCTGCTGAACACCTGGCTGGACAGGCCGCTTTCCGTTGCCGGACGCGTGCTGTGCAACGTTGACGGCCGCTTGGAAGCGCGTCTGGTTAATGTTGAGCAGGACCTGATGATGATTCCGAATCTGGCAATCCACATGAACAGGGAAGCCAACGATGGCGTTAAGCTGAACGCGCAGACGGATATGCTGCCGCTTATCGGCAGTGCTGCGGCTAAGGACGGCCTGCAGAAGCTGTTGGCGGAGGCCTTCGGTGTCACCGCAGAGCAGATTGTAGATACGGAGCTTTTCCTGTACAACAGAATGCCGGCGACTACAGTCGGATTGGAGCAGGAATATATTGCCGGCGGCAGGCTGGATGACCTGCAGTGCGTGTTTGCCGGTCTGCAGGGCTTTTTGGCGGCAGAAGCAGGCGAAAGTGTGCCGGTATTCTGCATGCTGGATAACGAAGAGGTTGGCAGCGGGACGAAGCAGGGCGCGGCGGCGACCTTCTTAAAGGATGCGCTGCAGCGCATCAACATGGCACTGGGCAGGGACGAGGAGGATTATCTGGTGTCCTTGGCCAACAGCCTGATGCTTTCGGCAGACAATGCGCATGCGGTGCATCCTAATCATACGGATAAGAACGACCTGACGAACAAGACCTATCCTAATGAGGGCGTGGTTGTCAAATACAGCGCTAACCAAAAATATACTACGGATGCGGTATCCGGCGCGCTGGTGCAGCTGTTGGCTAAAAAGGCGAACGTGCCGCTGCAGCTTTTCTATAACCGTTCGGATATGGCAGGTGGTTCGACGTTAGGCAATATCTCTACCGCTCAGGTGGCAATCAAGTCGGTGGATATCGGCCTGGCGCAGCTGGCGATGCATTCCGCCTACGAGATGGCAGGCGTTAAGGATACGGCGTATCTGGCGGAGCTGGCGCAGGCATTTTTTGCCGCCGCTGTTGCGGAGGCTGCCGACGGAACGTACTGCCTGAAGTAACAATTTAATATGCGTATATCAAAGGGCATAGCAGATGCTGGTGACAGGTCTGCTGTGCCTTTGCTATTAGTTGCGGGCAGTTCGGCGTGGTGCTATACTGAGCTTAGGAAGTTTTATAAGCGAAAGTGGTGATTATATGTTGCAGGCAATACGCAGATTATCTAAAACACATCTAGCAATGCTGGCAGTCTGCCTGTTGGCGGTGGGCGGCGCTGTTTATTTCTTTTTGGCGCAACGTGCAAGCCGTCATGCGGCGGAGCTTTTTAATTATTATATGGCAAAGCAGCAGGTGCTGACAGGCACGGTGACGGCCGAGGAGCTGCGCGCCGATATCTGGGGCAATGTATATTTTAAAAACCTGACCTGGGATTCGCCGGAGCATGAACGTCTGGTGGATGTACCGGAGGGACGCATCAAAATCAAGCCTAAGGACATCATCCTGCGCATAGCCGGCATTGACACGGTGCAGGAGGTGGAGCTGAGCGGTGCTTATATTCATTTGGGCTTTGATGATAAAATGCGCCTGGATATCCTGCAGAATAAAAAGACGGCAGAGGAAAAAATTCTTTTGGACGAGGTGCCTATGGAAAAGCGTCATCTGCAGATTAAGGGCAGGCTGCCGAATATTAAGCTGATTTTGCATGATACGGTGCTGTCGGCGGAATATAAAAAGCGTCTTTTTGTTTTGAATGACGTGGACGGCACGGCGCAGATACATGAGCATCAAAGGCTGGAGCTGCACTTGGCTGCGGGACGCTATGGCGGCAGCATTGCAGGCAAGGGACTGAATATTGACGGCACCTGCGACCTGAAGGGGGAGCAGAAGACGAATATCAACATCTGCCTTTATGATGTTATTCCAGATTCGTTGGGCATGAAAAATGTTAAGGATGCGATGACGGTGACCGGGCAGATGACCGGCAGCCTGAAAAAACCTGTGATTGATGGTGCGCTGGCGCTGAAGGAGCTGCATCTGAACGATTTGTATTTTACCAATATCGACGGCACCTACCATTATGAAAATGCGCTGATAACCTTTCAGGATGTAACAGGCAGCATTTTCGGCGGTACCTTTGATGCGATAGGCTTGTATCATTTTGATAATCGCTATTACAAAATTGATGTTGATGGCAAGAACCTGATGGCTTCGCTGGCTGCTAAAAGCAGCAAGATAAATACGAGTGTTGATTTGAAGATAAAGTTCCGCAATGAGGGACCGCATGGCAATAATTTGGTATACGGCAGCTTTTCCACGGGCAAGGGAACATATATGCTGGTGCCGTTTTTGAGCCTGCGCGGCAGCTTCAGCGACCAGAGCGGTGAGCTGGCTTTCAGTAATGTGGAGATTGAAACCAAGGTGGGTACGTTTGAGAGCGATGTCTTTAAGATTGTGGACGGCAGATTGCAGCTGGGCGAGATTTTTTTGGCGAACGGCGAAGGCAGGCGCATACGCGTGAGGTAGGGGGAGTAGTATTTAGCAGAAGAAAAAATAAATATACAAAAAATTTAATGTCAGGAGGATTATTTAGATGGAATATATTGGTCATAAAAGTGATGATGGCGTAAATAGAGAACAGGCTCTGATTGAACATTTAAATGGAACAAGTGCTTTATGTTCTGAGTTTGCCAGAAGATTTACAATGGAAGAAATTGGAAAACTGCTTGGTTTATATCATGATGTTGGAAAGTATTCTATTGGTTTTCAAAAACGTATTCAACAGAATGGACCTAAAGTAGATCATTCAACTGCAGGGGCACAATTACTTGGAAAATATTTTGTGCCATTTGCTTTTTGTATTGCAGGCCATCATAGTGGTTTAATGAATCTTGGCGTAAGAGGTGATATTGATAACGGAACTTTGGTAGCTCGCATGAGAAAGAAATTAGTAGGAATTTTAGATTATAGTGCCTTTAAAAACGAATTACCTGAATTAAGTGTAAACAAAAAACTTTTTCCGGCTTTCAGTGATACCTTTTCAGCTATGTTTTTCACAAGAATGCTATTTTCCTGTTTGGTAGATGCTGATTTCTTAGATACGGAAAGGTTTATGCGACCTAATACTTTGAAGCGGGGGGAATTTTCCAGTTTAGAAGAGCTATACAAACGATATAATGCCTATATTATGGCTTGGGGTAATCCTACAAATAAATTGAATGAAAAACGTACGGAAATTCGTGAAGAATGTATTAATGCAGCTCATGGTCAAGAAGGCATTTATAAGTTAACTGTTCCTACTGGTGGTGGTAAAACAATCGCATCGCTTGGTTTTGCTTTGGAGCATGTGATGCAACATAAAAATAAAGAACGTATTATCTATGTAATTCCTTATACTTCCATTATTGAGCAGACCGCTGATGTTTTTCGTTCTATCGTAGGAAGTGAGAATGTAGTTGAACATCATATGAATGTTGATTATGATGATGCAGAATTTGGTGATGAAAAACAAAAAGAAAATGAACGTAAAAAGCTGGCAACGGAAAATTGGGATGCACCGATTATAGTAACGACTAATGTGCAGTTTTTTGAATCATTATATGGCAATAAAACAAGTCGTTGTCGTAAGTTGCATAATATTGCTAATAGCATTGTCATTCTTGATGAAGCTCAGATGTTGCCTAATGATTATTTAATTCCTTGTATGCGAGCTATAAGGGAATTAGTAAGTAATTATCATGTGACTGCGGTATTGTGTACAGCAACGCAGCCTAGTTTGAATAAATATTTTACTGAAGATGTACAACTACATGAAATTTGTTCTAATGTAGATGATTTGTATGATTTTTTTAGGCGTGTTCATTATGAAAAGACTGATTTTGAGGACACAGAAGCTTTGGTTGCACAACTTAATATACATAAACAGGTACTATGTATTGTTAATTCTAAAAAAGCTGCACAGAAAATTTTTGATGGCGTGAACGGAGATGGTTGCTATCATTTATCAACTTTTATGTATCCGCAGCATAGACGAAAAATTTTGGCTGAAGTTAGGGAACGACTTAAGAATAATTTGCCGTGTAAGCTAGTAGCTACCAGTCTTGTTGAAGCGGGTGTCGATGTGGACTTCCCGGTAGTTTATCGTGAAATTGCCGGCTTAGATAGTATAATTCAGGCAGCCGGCAGGTGTAATCGTGAAAATAAAAGACCATTAGAAGAGAGTATTGTTTATATATTTGAAATTGAGAATGATGATACTAAAATCCCTAGTTTTATAAGATTACCGAGAGAAATTACGCAAATGGTAATGCGTGATTTTAATGATATTTCATCTACAGCGGCAATAAAAAAATATTTTGATCAGTTACATGTAAATAAAGGCGAAAGCCTAGATATGCACAATATTTTGGGGATGTCTGATAAGAGGATGTTGTTTAAAGATATTGCTTCGGATTTTAAGATTATAGGCGAAACTGGTCGAGGAGTTTTTATTCCATGTGATGATGCCAGCAAGAAGTTATTGGAACAACTGCGTGCTGGCGTACGTAACCGTTCATTGATGAGAAAAGCAGGACAGTATATAGTAAATGTTTATGAAAATCAATTTCTTAAGTTGCAAGGAGCAGGAGTTATTGATGTTGTTGACGAAAATATTAATGTATTGGCTGATATGAGTATTTATGATGTCCATAAGGGATTGATAGTAAATATTGATGATGGTGTTGGCGTGTTCTTTTAACTTTTAAAAACAAATAGAGACGGAGGTACCCGTCTCTATTTGCTTTACTATAAAAGTAAATCGACAATATTTCTATCCACATGAGAATTTCATGACATATGTATAATATCAGAGAAGAAAAATATATGCAAGACTATTGTGGTATCCTTGACAGAGGATAGATTTAGATATATAATTAAAGCAAATCAACAATGAAATATATAAAAGGCGGTGATAATGTGAGTATTAAATTAGAGGTTTGGGGTGATTATGCATTGTTTAGCAGACCTGAACTTTCTGTCGAAAGAATGTCTTATGATGTAATTACTCCATCGGCTGCACGTGGTATTTTGGAAAGCATATACTGGCATCCAGGTATGTGCTGGCGAATCGATAAAATCTATCTGCTTAGTCCTATTCGTTTTACTAACATTAGGCGTAATGAGGTTAAAGCAAAAGCTAGTGGCAGCAAGGCAAGAAGTGTGATTAACGGAGCAGATGGAAAAGATTTATATCTTAATACCAAAGATGAAATTCAACAGCGTGCGTCAATGGTACTCAAGGATGTGCATTATGTTATCGAAGCGCATTTTGAAATGACGGATAAAGCTAATGCAGGCGATAATCCTGGTAAGTTTCAGGATATAATCAAACGACGCATTACTAAAGGCCAATGTTACCATACACCATACTTTGGTTGTAGAGAATTTCCGGTGAATTATCGTATGTACGATTTTAACAATGTGCCTACGATTGCTGAAAATCGTGATTTAGGATTGATGCTCTATGACATGGATTATAGCGATTTAAATAGCATTAAGCCTATGTTTTTTAGAGCTGTATTTGTCAATGGCGTAATAGATCTTACGCAATGTGAGGTATACAAATGATACTGCAAGCATTAGTAGATTATTATGAGGCTTTAGCTGCTAAAGGAAAGGTGGCTAAACCAGGTTGGGGAAATGCCAAAATATCTTATGCGCTGAATATTGATAAACAGGGAAGGTTACTAAACCTTCTTTCTTTGAAAATTTCTGTGCAAAAAGGCAAGAAAACAGTCGAATTGCCACAGAACATATTGCTGCCGGAAGCAACTAAACGTACTGCAGGAGTTGCTGCTCAGTTTTTATGGGATAACGCAAAATATGTTTTGGGTATAGATGCCAGTGGTAAAACTGAGCGTAGTAAGCAATGCTTTGAGACAATGGCACAAAAATGTCAGGAAATATTAGCAGATGCTGTTGGTGAAAAAGCAATGGCACTAAAAGCATTTTTCGCAACTTGGCAACCAGAATTAGCACACGAAAATATGCTTTTGCAGCCCTATAGGGAAGATTTACTGGGTTCCGCTAACTTGATGTTTAAGGTTGATGGCGAAAGTGTAGAACAGGATGAAGAAATCAAACGGGCGTGGGATTCTTATAAAAGCCAGCAAGCTACGGATGTAGCTAAAGGAATTTGTTTGGTTACAGGCAAGACTGCTCCAGTAGCTCGTTTGCATCCTAGTATTAAAGGGTTGTATGGAGCACAGTCTTCTGGCGCAGCTTTGGTAGCGTTCAATGCTCCTGCTTATGAATCATATGAGCATAAGCAGGGCGACAATGCACCGGTCAGTGAGTATGCTGCTTTTGCTTATACAACAGCGCTGAATACGTTATTGTCGAATGACAGAAATTATTTACGTATTGGTGATATGACAGTTGTTTTTTGGGCAGAAGGTGCAGATGAAGACAACGAGGATGTTTTTGGTGATATTTTTAGCAGTGCTAATGAGATTGTCAAAGATGAGGATATTAAGGGCTTTTTCGAAAAAGTTCGAGCTGGTAAGCCGTTTGAGATTAGTGATTTTACGGTTAAACCGGATAATAGGTTCTATATTTTGGGATTGTCGCCTAATGCTGCGAGAATTTCAGTACGCTTTTTCTTTATCAATACATTTGGTGATTTCATTAAGAATTACGAAAAATATTTTCGTGAATTTGAAATTATCAAACCGGGCTTTGATAACAGAGTAAATATACCATTATGGCAGATTCTGCAGGAAACTGCTAATAAAAATTCCAAAGATAAATCTGCTACACCGTTGTTGATAGGTGCTGTCTTACGTAGTATTTTAAGCGGTACAAAATATCCTGAAGCGTTGTATCAGAATACAATTTTACGAGCAAAGGCTGATCAGGATAATCCGGATAAAAATATTACCAAAATCAGCAGAATCAAGGCGGCAATAATGAAGGCTTGCTTGATAAGAAATTACAAATATAATGAGGAGGTTGTTACTGTGGCATTAAATGAAGAATGCAAAAAAGTACCTTATGTGTTAGGGAGATTGTTTGCGGTGCTTGAGGACTTGCAGGAAAAAGCTAATCCTGGTATCAATAGTACTATAAAGGATCGCTACTTTAATTCTGCTTGTGCTAATCCTAGCATGACTTTTCCGCTGTTGACTAAGCTTGCAAATACGCATTTGAAGAAAATTTCATCACAAAAAGGCACTGTAATCTATTTTGAAAAGTTGATTGGTGAACTTATGAATAAACTTGAAGTTGATGATAATGCGATGCCGGCTCGTTTAAGCTTACCGGAACAAGGTGAATTTGTTCTGGGATATTATCATCAAGTGCAAAAACGCTACGAGAAAAAGGAGGAAAAATAAATGGCTGAAGTAATCAAAAACAGATATGAGTTTACAATTTTGTTCGACGTAGAAAATGGTAATCCGAATGGTGACCCGGATGCAGGCAACATGCCGCGTATTGATCCTGAAACTGGTTATGGCATTGTTACTGATGTTTGCTTGAAACGCAAAATCAGAAATTGTGTCGAGACGATGTGCGAAGATAAAGAAGGCTACAAAATCTATATTAAAGATGGTGTGCCTCTGAATGAAAGCGATAATACTGCATATATTGCGTTTGGCACTGATGAAAAGAAAATTAAGGAATTAAAAAAAGATGATCCTGAAATTGATAAGAAAATTTGCCAATTTATGTGCAATAATTTCTTTGATATTCGTACTTTTGGTGCTGTCATGACTACATTCGTAAAGGCTGCTTTGAATTGTGGTCAGGTTCGCGGTCCTGTGCAGATGGGCTTTGCTCGTAGTATTGATCCGATTGTGACACAAGAAGTTACAATTACCAGAGTTGCTATTACAACTAAAAAGGATGCAGAAAATAAGAGCACAGAAATGGGCCGTAAATATATTGTTCCTTACGCATTATACCGTGTAGATGGTTATATTTCTGCAAATCTTGCACGTAAAGTAACGGGATTTAGTGAAGATGATTTGGCTTTGTTGTGGCAGGCAATTATCAATATGTTTGAATACGATCATTCTGCTGCTCGTGGCAATATGGCTGTACGTGAGCTTATAGTATTTAAGCATGCCACGGAATTGGGTAATGCTCCTGCATATAAGTTGTTTGATACTGTGAGTGTTAAGCGTAAGGAAGGAGTTATTGCTGCTAGAAGCTATAATGATTATGAAGTTGAAGTTGCAGAACATAAACTCCCTGAAGGTGTAAGCTGTACACGTATGATTTAAGGTGATTTCTTCTGTGAGCAATTAGCGTTTGTGTAATTTAGGTTCATGGTGCGAAGTTATATGAAACATAAAATTTAGCTTAGGTTCGCAACTTAAGCTAGAATGGGAAACTATAAGTTTTCTCACATCAAAATAAATTTTTAAGGATTTGAATTGAGCTGGTTCGCAATAAATGCTTGATTTAAATGAATGTAGAAGTATTTTGTTTTGATGTGTCGCTCCCGTGAGGGAGCGTGGATTGAAATATCATAGCTTGATTGCTTTAGAACGTGCCTACCGTCGCTCCCGTGAGGGAGCGTGGATTGAAATCATTATATATATATATAAGCGTCATTTTTGCCCGAGTCGCTCCCGTGAGGGAGCGTGGATTGAAATATAATATAGTCATGGTTGAGATAGAAATGAGTCAAGTCGCTCCCGTGAGGGAGCGTGGATTGAAATCTGGGAGGTACAGAAAATGAAAAGTATTAGAAAAGTCGCTCCCGTGAGGGAGCGTGGATTGAAATCTTATCGCACCGATGGAGTACAACCGGTATATGGTCGCTCCCGTGAGGGAGCGTGGATTGAAATGATATGTACTGGCCTACATTTGCGTTTTTAGGCGAACGTCGCTCCCGTGAGGGAGCGTGGATTGAAATAGAAAAGCAGGGAGGCGGGAGCCTCCCCGAATATAGTCGCTCCCGTGAGGGAGCGTGGATTGAAATCAAAAAGAGTGTATCATACACCACGCCACGCTCAGTCGCTCCCGTGAGGGAGCGTGGATTGAAATCTGCCGACGTGATGGAGCGTTGCAATGAGGTTGCGGTCGCTCCCGTGAGGGAGCGTGGATTGAAATTAGAAAAGCGTTATCCCGTCGAAGTCTACGATAAAGTCGCTCCCGTGAGGGAGCGTGGATTGAAATCTCTGGCTTGATCCGGAGCATAATACGGAAAAAGGTCGCTCCCGTGAGGGAGCGTGGATTGAAATATTTTGGAGCTTGCTAGTAGTAGCGGAGTAAAAAGGTCGCTCCCGTGAGGGAGCGTGGATTGAAATCGTAGTAGTTATGGTTATTAAGCTCTTCAGCTCCGTCGCTCCCGTGAGGGAGCGTGGATTGAAATCAAAAAAAAATAGAAAAAAGTTAAAAAAAACTGTTGTCGCTCCCGTGAGGGAGCGTGGATTGAAATTTAATATTATAAGTCAGTCGACTAATTGACAAACAGTCGCTCCCGTGAGGGAGCGTGGATTGAAATCATTAGTGGCGGGTTATTTGGTTATCACGGAGTTGGTCGCTCCCGTGAGGGAGCGTGGATTGAAATATGCACCTTATTTTTATAATCTCTCATTTTCTTCAGTCGCTCCCGTGAGGGAGCGTGGATTGAAATGTTTGAAAGTTGACGCTATATTAAACAAACTTTCGTCGCTCCCGT
>NZ_CAUDZA010000026.1:0-33486 GCF_958453765.1 Phascolarctobacterium succinatutens
AGCTGCAGAGCTTCTGCCAGGGGCTGGGTATCCATATGCATGATTTAGAGCTTCTTGATATGGCTCTGACCCATACATCTTATGCCCATGAAGCTAAGCAGTATCCTAAACCGCATCATAATGAGCGGATTGAGTTTTTGGGTGATTCCGTGCTCAGCGTTATCGTGAGCACCTACATGTATAAGAACTTTCCTGATTTGGCTGAAGGCCAGCTCACCAAGCTACGTGCTTATCTGGTTTGCGAAGGCTCTCTGTATGAATATGCCAAAAAGATTCATCTGGGTGATTATCTGCAGCTGGGTAAGGGCGAGGAGCTGAGCGGAGGACGCGAGCGCCCCTCCATTCTGGCTGATGCTTTTGAATCTGTTTTGGGTGCCATCTACCTGGATCAGGGCTTTGAGGTCGTACAGACCTACCTGCTGGGTATGATGCAGTCGGAAATAGATTTCATCTGTCGCCATGGTATCTTTAATGATTACAAGACACGTTTGCAGGAGTATCTGCAGCGTGACGGCGATGCAGATATTCATTATGTTCTTTTAGGCAGCACCGGTCCGGAGCACAATAAGGTATTTACTTCTCAGGTAATGTTGGGTAATACTGTTATCGGCGAGGGCAGCGGTCGCACTAAAAAAGATTCGGAGCAGCATGCTGCTAAGCAGGCGCTGGCACAGCTGCATGTAAGGAATCAGGAATAACATTACAATATTAGCCTACGGTAGAAATACCGTAGGTCTTTTATTTTGCCCGCAGGCAGTAATGCTTTACGCTTTGCAACGCACAAAAAATCCCCTCTTCCTGTTCGGAAAGAGGGGATTGCAGTTTATTGCTTAGTGTTGTTTTTCGTAGGGCTGGTTCATCAGAGCTTCGTCATCAAAGTAGTTGATGCGCATTGCCTCGCGTACGTCATGCAGTGTTGCAGCAGCGGCTGCTTCAGCTTCTTTGCTGCCTGCTCGAAGGATTTCATAAACCTCAGGAATGCGTTGCTCCCAATAGTGACGGCGCTCACGGATGGGCTCCAGAACGTCCTGCAGCACGTTGTTGAGGAACTTCTTAACCTTTACGTCACCCAGGCCACCGCGTTTGTAGTGAGCCTTCAGCTCGTCCAGGTTAGCGTAGTCCGGCAGAAATTTGGCAAAGTGCTCTTCGGTGCTGAAAGCATCCAGATAGGTGAAAACAGTGTTGCCTTCAATCTTACCGGGATCCTCTACGCGTACATGGTCAGGATCGGTGTACATGGACATAACCTTCTTTTTGATATCCTCCGGTTCATCGGAAAGATAAATGCAGTTGCCCAAGGATTTACTCATCTTGGCTTTGCCGTCAATGCCGGGCAGACGCAGGCAGGCATCGTTTTGCGGCAGCATGATGTCCGGGTTAACCAGTGTTTCGCCGTAAACAGAATTGAACTTGTGCACGATTTCCTTGCATTGCTCCAGCATCGGCAGCTGGTCCTCGCCTACAGGGACTACAGTAGCGCGGAAAGCGGTGATATCTGCAGCCTGGCTGATAGGATAGCAGAAGAAGCCGGTAGGAATGCTTGCTTCGAAGTTACGCATTTTTATTTCGTTCTTGACGGTCGGGTTACGCTGCAGACGGGATACAGTTACCAGGTTCATATAGTAGAAGGTCAGCTCGGTAAGCTGCGGTACCATGGATTGAATGAAAAGGGTAGATTTAGCAGGATCAAGGCCGCATGCCAGATAATCCAGGGCTACTTCGATGATGTTCTTACGCACCTTTTCCGGATGCTCAGCGTTGTCTGTAAGCGCCTGGGCATCAGCAATCATGATATATACCTTATCGTATGCACCAGAATTTTGCAGCTGTACACGCTGGCGCAGAGAGCCTACATAGTGGCCTACATGCAGACGTCCGGTAGGACGGTCGCCGGTCAGGATAATTTTACTCATATTAGTCTTACCTCTTTTTGTTCTTATATTTATATAATAATTATAAATGCACCGACGTAAACTGTCAACGCAAGCTTATTTTACGAACATAGCATAGTATCCGTTGAAGAAGATATACAGCACTATCAGCGGCAGAATGTAGGTAGCATAGAAGCGAATCCATTTGGGGAAGGGGATACCCTTACCGGTATCTGCCTCTGCAATAAAGTTATTCCAGCCCCAACCGTAACGGCTGGTGCAGAAGCTGAGGTAAATCAGACTGCCTAAGGGCAGCAAATTGTTGCTGACAAGGAAGTCTTCGAGGTCAAGAATGCAGGTGCCTTTGCCTAAGGGCTGAATGTGGCCCCACAGGTTGAAGCCCAGCACGCAGGGCAGGGAAAGCAGGATAATCGCAATAATGTTAAAGCGAATAGTTTTTTGGCGCTCCCAACCGGTTAAATCGCAGATGCAGGAGGTAATGTTTTCGAATACAGCGATTACTGTAGACATGGCTGCGAAAAGCATGAACAGGAAGAACAGAGTACCCCAGATACGGCCGCCGCTCATAGCGTTGAACACATTGGGGAGGGTGATGAACAGCAGGTTCGGACCGCTGTCGGGATTGATGCCGAAGCTGAAGCAGGCCGGGAAGATAATCAGGCCGGAAACAATTGCAACAAAGGTATCCAGTGCCATAATCCACATTGCTTCACCCGTCAGGCGCTGTTCCTTGCCGATGTAGCTGCCGAAGATAGCCAGTGCGCCGATGCCAAGGCTCAGCGTAAAGAAGGCCTGTCCCATAGCGGCGAAGACTACCTCACGGACACCGTGCTCCAGAACTCTGTTGAAGTCAGGATAGAGATAATATTTAAGGCCTGCAGCACTGTTGGGCAGAGTAATGGAGTTTACTGCCAAAATCAGCATTAGCAGCAGCAGGCAGGCCATCATATTTTTGGTGATGCGCTCAACGCCGGCCTTTACGCCCAAATAGCAGACACCGAAGCAGGAGAAAACAATTATAATCATATTGCCTGCCATGGTTACGGGGTCGCTCAGCAGACTGCCGAACACGTTGCCGACACCTTTTGCGTCCAGTCCCACGAAGCCGCCGACAGCCATTTTGTAGAAATAATACAGCATCCAGCCGGAAACAGTGGTGTAGAACATCATCAGGAGAACATTGCCGGCAATAGCACCGTATTTATAAAGATGCCATTTTGTACCGGCAGGCTCCAGTACGTCGAATGATTTTGCCGCGCTGCGTACACTCGCACGGCCGACCGCAAATTCCGCTACCATGATGGGCAAGCCCAAAAGCAGCAAAAAGCAAAGATAAATTAAAACGAAGGAGGCACCTCCGTATAAGCCCGTAATAAACGGGAAACGCCAGACATTGCCTAAGCCGATAGCACAGCCGGCAGATATTAAAATAAAGCCAAGGCGTGAGGAAAAGCTTTCTCTTTCCATAAATATATACCTACTCCCTAAAAAATTTTGGATAATTTAATTATAAGCGAAAGGTTGGTTATAAGCAATAAAAAAACTGCATCCCACACTTTGGCAGGATGCAGTTCAAAGAGAATTATTTCTTTTCAGCAGGAGCTTTTTCCGGAGCTTTGTACGGAGAGAAGCTGAAGTTTTGCAGTTTGGCATCCTTGCCAAACATGAAGGTCATGATAACAACATTTTCTTTAGAGAAGGCTGCAATATAGGTTACTCTGTCGCCTTGGTCAAAACGCTCAAAGCTATGGAATTTGGTTTCTTTCAAAGAACCGAATTGTTTTTTTACCTGGCTTTGGATAGCAGCAAAGTTTTTCTCGCCCAGAGCTTTGTTAAGATCAGCGCTCAGTGTGGGAGCAAGAGCAGCATAGCCGGCAGCAGCATCCACATCGAGAGAGGTCATCATCTTTTCAGCGGTTTTCTGCTCCTTGTTCAAATCGCCGCCGTCAGCAGCAAAGGCCAGACTGCTGCAAGCAAAGGCGAGCAGCATGGTTAATACTAATACTAATTTTTTCATTTACATTACCTCCAATTATAGATAGCTTAAAAGCCTTATATATAATCATAACTGTTTTTTCTCATTTAGTAAAGACTTTTAAAGTGATTTTTGAAAAAATTCAGCTTAGAAGTGCAGTAAAGCTGCTTTCTTATTTTGCCTGTTTCTCTTCCGGGTGCTGCAGGCATTGAAACATCATTTCTGCCAGAGAGCGCTTCAAAAGCTGGTTGAATTCATCAACAGTGTGGTCGCTCAATGGCTTGCCTGCTGCCGGATAAGATTTTTTAGCCGTGCCGAAAATCAGCTCATCCAGGCTGCATTTAAGATGTTGGGATATACGGATGGCAATTGCCAGGCTTACGCCTGTTTTACCGTTTTCCAGATTACTCATGTGGGTTTGGGAAATATTAATCGCTTTTGCCAGGTTTTGCTGCGATACCTGCGATTTGGTACGCATCTGTTTGATATTGTTGCCGATAAGCTTGTAGTCAGGATTTACAGTTAAGCTTGCCATAATAACACCTCCGGCTGCTGTTTAACAATAGCATATTTTATCATCCTCTGTATGAACGCGAGCCGTTGCTTCGTCCTTCAAGTATATTATGACATATTTATACCTAAATGTCCCTACACCAAATGGCGATTTCGGGTAGGATAGGGCAGTATTTTTATAAAAAAAGATAAATTTTATTTACAAAATATGTTCTCTAATTATTTTTGTATTGTTAACTGATAATAAAAAATAGTAAACCATATTTTGACTGAATAAGGAGCCGAGTCAGCGGCATAAAGATAAGTTATACTATGTCATCAGCTAAAGTTGCAAATGATAGCGCAACGTGTTATATTAAGGCTAGATTATATGAAAACGAGGTGTATTATGCTTACTGCTGCTGATTTTGATCAACTTGGCTTTTGGGAGGATTCTACTCCGGAAGAAAATATTACGGTTTATGGTATGGATTTTGGCACGGATTATATTATGCTGACGGATGATTTGGGCAAAACACCGCTGGATGCCAAAAAGTTTATCGTTGTTGCTGCCTATGATGATGCTGACTGCTTTTTGTGGGGCGTAGAGCTGAAAAACTTTGCTGCGCTCAAGGAGCTGTGTGCTCAATATGCACCCGGAAGTGCGGAGCTGTTTCAGGCTTTGAAGGAATATAAGCTTCCGAAGAAAAAATAAAATAGTGTAATAAGGCAGGTGAATCCTGCTAAAGCAAAAACTGCTGCCCTGCGTCTGTGACGCGTGGCAGCAGTTTTTAGCTTGCAGCAATTTATTCCATGGCGAAAACGGTATCAACATTGGCTTTAATCGTAATTTCCTGCGCAGCGATGCTTGTTTCTGGGGAAGCAGCTCTGTCGGCAGCAGCCATCAGCTTCATGTTGCCATAGGAGCGCTCCATGCCGCCGCTGTAGGTGCTGATGTTGGCGCTCAGCAGCTTGCCGAGCGTGCGTCCGCCGGCATTGGCAACAACGGCAGCCTGCTGGCGTGCGTTTTCTACAGCCTGAGCCAGCAGCTTGTTGCGGTAAAGTTCTCTGTTGCTGACGCTGAAGGAAATATTATTGATCGTATCAACACCGGCAGCACTGATTTTATCAATTACCGGACCAAGCTTGCTGATATCCTTGAGCTTGATGCGCACACTGTTGCTGGCGGTATAACCGGTGATTTTACCCTTGATATCGGTATCTGGATAAAGAGTATAGCTTGTTGTTGTAATATCATTACCAAGAATATTGCAGCCAAGCAGATTACGCTTAACACTATCCATTTTGGCGGCAGATGCGCTTGTTGCTTCGGCGGCGGTACGGCCCTTGCCGTTGACATCAAAGCTGATTACGGCAGTATCCGGTGCCACCTCAATGCTTGCGTTGGCGCTGACGCTGATGCTCGGTGTATCAGGCTGTGCTGCCATGGCATTTGCACTGCCGATAAGCAGCAGGCAGATGGTAAACAGAGCACAAAGCATTTGTTTAATCTTAGTCATAATATAACCTCCTGACTGTTATTGAATCAGCTTAATTATAGCACATAAATACAAGTTAAACCTGAAAGACACAGAAAAAACACGAACCGCCAGGAGCAGGACGGCGATAAATAAAATGAAGCAGTTGCTTAACTTACTTACTTTTAACACTTACTGCCGTCAAAGCATTTTCTTAATGGTACAAATGTGCTATAATAAAAAACGCAATAAGAAGCAGGAGGTGCGCTTTACTTATGAAGAAAAAAGAGCGTGACAGGCTGCAGGTAGAATATATCTGTCCTGATTGCGGCAAACATTTGGCTTGGGCGCTGCCTACCGCTGTAATACAATGTCCGTGCGGACAGTGGGTGGATAATAACAATCGTTTAAAAGATAAGAGTGAGGTTTATCTGCCTTTAGACAGTGAGCAGACTGTACTTTTTTAATGGGGGTAAGAAACATGGCAACAATTTGGCAACAGGCTGAAGAATTAAAAGATGAAATGGTCGAACGCCGCAGAGATTTGCATAGACATCCGGAAACAGGCTGGACGGAATTCCGTACGGCAAGCATGATTATCGGTGAGCTGAAAAAGCTTGGCTATGATGTTAAATTCGGCGCTGACGTTATTGACGAAAAATCTATGATGGGCGTGCCGAGCGAGGCAGAGCTGGCTGATTATATGCAAAGAGCAATCAACGAAGGTGCGGATCCGGAGCTGGTAAAGAAGATGGCAGGCGGCAAGACCGGTATCGTGGCAACTCTTAAAACAGATAAACCGGGTAAAACAGTTGCCTTCCGCTTTGATATGGACTGCAACGATGTAGAAGAGGAGCGCTGCGACGAGCATCGCCCGGCAAAGGAAGGCTTTGCTTCCGAACATAAAAAGGCTATGCACGCCTGCGGTCATGACGGTCACGTAACTATCGGCCTGTCGGCAGCAAAGCTGCTTGCTGCTAATAAAGCACGTTTGGCAGGCACCGTTAAATTGATTTTCCAACCTGCGGAGGAAGGTGTACGCGGTGCTTTCGCTATGATGAACGCCGGTGTAGTTGACGATGTCGATTATCTGTTCGGCGGTCATATCGGATTTAAGGCTACTACAAATAACTGCTTGGTAACGATGACTGACGGTTTTCTGGCAACTACGAAGCTCGATGCGGAATTTACCGGTGTATCTGCCCACGCAGGCGCAGCACCGGAGCAGGGCAAAAACGCTTTGCTGGCAGCAGCACAGGCTGCAATTTCCCTGAATACTATTCCCCGTCACAGCAAGGGCTCCAGCCGTATTAATGTAGGTGTGCTCAACGCCGGCACCGGCCGCAACGTAGTGCCTGATATCGCTGCTATTAAGCTGGAAACACGCGGTGCTACTACCGAAATTGATGAATACATGGTTACGGAAGCTAAACGTATTCTTAACGCCTGCGCTGCAATGTATGATGTTAAGGTAAAAATCACTATGGCCGGTGCTGCACCTGCTTGCTTTGCTGACAAGGAGCTGGGCCATGAGGTAGCAGAGCTGATTGAGGAAAAATGTCATTATGACGAGGTTGTTGAATATGTGGACATGGGCGGCAGCGAGGACTGCGGTTACTTCATGGAGCGCGTACAGCAACACGGCGGCCGTGCCCTGTACATGATGTACGGCACTAAGATTGCGGCAGGTCATCACAACAGTCATTTCGATTTTAATGAGGATTGCCTGTGGAAGGCTGCTGCTACCGTTACGGAAATCGCTGTACATTTCAGCAACAAGTAAAGAATTAATTAAAACTGCCATGATTTTGCCATAATCTTATGCTATACTTATAAACATAAACAAAAGCAATATCTTGGAGGTATATATTATGAAATCACTTAAAAAAATCGCTTTAGTATTTTCCTGCATGGCGCTGTTGGGTGCCGGCAGTGCTTTCGCCGCTGATGCGGCTCAATCCTCTCCCTTGGACGAGGTGCAGGCAAATCCTGAGGTAATGCGCGCACCGGGAACCTATGTTACCCGTGGCGAAATAGTTGCTGTAGAGAATGGCATGTACATTATTAAGGGTGAGGGCAGCAGAAATATGGTTGCAGCCATTGTTGACCGTGATACCTACGTTGTGGAGGGTGCCAGCGGTAAGTTGCGTCTGCCCTATGCTTTAAAGGAAGGCCAGAAGGTTACTGCTTATTATTCCGCAACCATGACACGCAGCATGCCGCCGCAAAGCCATGCTCTGGCGATTGTGATTGAAGACAGCGAAGAGCCTGCAAGCTTTTTTGAGGTAGCACAGGCAAGTCTTGCTAAGGACGGCAGCTATGTAACCGTGCTCAACACCAATAATGATGTTATTGCGACGATTGATGCAAATGCGTGCGCAGACTTCGCTAAGATTAAAAAAGGTGATAAGCTGCTGGTTTGGAGCAGCATGATGACCATGAGCTTGCCGGCGCAAACTCACGCGGATAAGGTAGTTGTGCTTCCGTAAGGACGCACGATAAAGCACAATAATAAATAACAAAAAATATGAATTTGATTTGCAAAGAGGGTTAGTAAAAAAATGAAGATTTTTATGGATACTGCTAATGTAGAGGAGATTGCCAAATTTGTCGATTGGGGCGTTGTGTATGGTGTTACAACCAATCCGAGCCTGATTGCCAAAAGCGGTCGTACACAGGCTGATGTTATCCCGGAAATTGCTAAGCTGGTTGCCGGTCCTGTCAGCGCTGAGGTTATCAGCACCGAATGCGATGGCATGGTAGAGGAAGCACGCAAGCTGGTAAAGATTGCGGATAACATCGTTATCAAAATCCCCTGCATTTCGGAAGGCCTGAAGGCAGTAAAAATTCTGAGCGCAGAAGGCATTAAAACTAATGTAACTCTGGTATTCAGCATGGCTCAGGCTTTGCTGGCCGCACGCGCAGGTGCCAGCTATGTCAGCCCATTTATCGGCCGTTTGAATGATATCGGTGAAGACGGCGTACAGCTGGTAGAAAACATTGTCAAAGCCTTTAAACTGTATGGCATTACTACCGAGGTAATTGCTGCCAGCATCCGTAATCTGGAGCACGTGGAAAAGGTTATGCTGACCGGTTGTCAGATTGCAACTATTCCTACTAAAGTGCTGGAGCAGATGATTGTCCATCCGCTGACAGATAAAGGTCTGGCGCAGTTTATGGCTGATTATCAAAACAGCCTGAAGTAAAAATCTTAGAATATTGTTACTGAGTCCGCAGCCTTAATTATAGGGAATAATTTTGGCTGCGGAAAGTTTTTTTGTGTGTTCAAGGGAGTGATTTGATGAATTTAAAAAAGGCCTTGCAGGCTTTTCTTGTTACTATATCCTGTGGCATGCTGAACGTGGCAGGCGCACAGCAACGACCGGTGTTTATTCCTGAGGATTATGTTACAGAGCAGGCGCAGGCGGATTTTGTCGCCAACGGTCCGAAGCTGCTTTTCAGCGACAGTCCGGAAACTGTTTATCGTAACGGTATACTTTATCGTGATAAGGTTGAGGGTGATGTGCGCTTATTCCTGCATCATGTCAATGGTGTTGCCGGTAAGAAAAAGCTGGCGGTAATGCTGAAGAATACGGATAATCTGCGCCCGGTGCATTACAAGGTAACACGCAGTGGCGCAGCCGGCTTTGCCTATGATTATATGCGTGACGGCAAAAACTCTCAAAAGGAATATTTTGATGACAGAAACCAAAAGCCGCAGGAGGGCAAGCTGGGCTTTGGCGGTAGCCGCGAGCTGCTCAGCGGACGCGGCATTATTCTGCCGACGGATAAGCTGTACACGGCAACCGTTGATCTGCACTTTGACAAGCCTGTTGAGGTGAGTGTGCTGATGTGTGAAACGAAGAGTGATCTGGAGCTGTTTAACGAAGCTGCCGCAATTCAGCCGATGGACGAGCATCCGCTACGCGGTACATTTGAGGCTGCAGACTGGAACTATACGCTGAAAAAACCTGTCAAGGCACCGGAAAAACCGCTCATGCTGGAGCTGGCAACGTCACAGGAGGGCTATGCCAAGGGCGTTGATGCTACTACCGGACTGCCTGCGGAAAACTACGGCAACTACGGCGTTATCTATAAGGTGAACTTTACCGTTGCAGGCAAAAAGCCTATCAGCTTTATTTTGAATCCGATCGGCGGACCGTTTGCCGGTTACGGCGTACTGGAAAACAAAACTAAGGGTGAGCGTCAGCTGTTGGCGTTGCCTGAACGCACTGTGTGCTTAGGCTCGAAAATAGAGGAAGCGATTGAGCTTGCTCAGCTGAAAGCAGGCGAATACAGCTTTATCTGGTCACCTCCCGGTGCATCTAATCTGCCGGTGCAGCTGATTTGGGAGAAAACTGAATAAATAATGAGATAGGTTAACTAATGCTGTCGGACACAGTTTCGACAGTATTTTTTCATGTCTTGAATAAAGTGTTAATGAGAAGCATTTTCTATTCTTTGTTATATTTTGCCTTTTGAGTAATTTTAGAATTAAGAATGGATTGATTATCTGCTAGACAACAGCAAAAAAAGTAGAAATTTATTTGTGATTATTTTGTAGATTGGTACTAAAAATACTTGACAATTTTGACGTAGGGTGTATAATTCTAAATGAGAATTATTTTTGATAAAGGATGATGAAAATGGCTAAAAGAAACACTATTCAAAGACAACTTGTTATCGCGGCTGTACGTTTTTTAGCAGATCACCCTACTGCTGAAGAAGTATATGACCGCATCACTATGGAGTATCCCGATATCAGCAAAGGTACCGTTTACCGCAACCTTAATTCTTTGGTTGAAAGCGGTCTGCTGAGCAAGGTTTCCGTTCCTAGCGGTGCTGATCGTTTTGATCATATCCTCGCAAGACATTACCACATCAAATGCACTGAATGCGGTAAGTTCATGAACGTAGAAAACTTTGATTATATCCCGGATATGGATGAAAAGGTAGCTGCTGTAACCGGCTACAAAATGAATCATCATGATATTGTTTTCAGCGGTATCTGCCCCGAATGCCAAAAGGAAATGGCAGAGCATCCTGTAAGCGAAGATGTTTTGGGTGATGACCAAAACTGATTCTAAGGCTATATAAGCTTTAGTTTGGGAAGGCTGTTGCGTCGTTTTCAAGAGGAGGAATTGAAAATGGATTTAAAAGGCAGCAAGACTGAAAAAAATTTGCAGACCGCTTTTGCGGGAGAATCTCAGGCTCACACTAAGTACCAATATTATGCAAGTGCAGCCAAAAAAGAAGGCTATAACCAGATTGGCGCTATTTTTACCGAAACTGCCGGTAATGAAAAAGAGCATGCCAAATTATGGTTTAAGGCATTGCATGGCGGCGCTGTTCCCCAGACTATTGAAAATCTGAAGGACGCAGCTGCAGGCGAAAACTATGAGTGGACCGAAATGTATGCTGAATTTGCCAAGGTTGCCAAAGAGGAAGGCTTTGATAAAATTGCATTCCTGTTTGAAGAAGTAGGCAAGATTGAAAAAGAGCATGAGGAAAGATATCGTGCGCTTTTAGCAAACATCGAGAATGACCGTGTCTTCCAGCGTGAAGAGAAAAAGGTTTGGATCTGCACTAACTGCGGTAAGATTGTTATCGCTGAAAAGGCTCCGGAAAAATGTCCGGTATGCGATCATCCTCAAGGTTATTTCGAGCTGAAGGTAACAAACTATTAATTTGCTGAAGCAGAATTAATTATAGAAGCTTTAAAAGGCTTTAATGGGGATTTCTGCGACAGAACGTAAAACAAAATAGCAGCATAAGAGGCAAACAGCGAGGCGTAAGTCTGCTGTCTGCCTCTTTTTTTGCGTAAAGCAAAAAAGCTGCCGCATTTGCGGCAGCCGGGCTGCGCTCTTTTCAGTAGAAAAGCAGCTGAGTTTTGTAGACGGCGCTGACGCCAGCGTTCAGGGCGAAAAGACAGCCGAGCGAAAGTGCTATGAGCAAAGCAGCTTCCTTGCTGTTTAACGGCTGCTGCTGGTGCATGGCGCGGCGGATTGCCTTGCCGCATAAAACGACCAGCATGCCCAAAAGAAATAAAGAAAAAAATATATTCAGCATTATAATGGCTCCTTTTGTTATAAGCTGTTTACAAGCGGATAAATATTTATAGGTTTAGTATACCACAATTTTCGTGAAATATGGTATACTATTATAGATATATTCAGCAAAATATAGCAGATTTAGATTGTGCCTTAGTTCCGAAAAGAGAAGGGTGATAAGTATGGAAACAAGAGTAGCTGTTATCTCTCTGATTGTAACGCAGCCTGAGGCTGTGGAAGAGCTTAACGCAATTTTACACACCTACAGCAGTTATATTATCGGCCGCATGGGCCTGCCCTATCGCCAGAAGAATGTTAATATTATCTGCGTTGCCGTTGATGCGCCGCAGGATATTATCAGCGCTATGAGCGGTAAGCTGGGGCTGCTTGCCGGTGTGAATGCCAAAACTGCTTATTCCAACGTAACTGCCAAGGAATAGACTGCTGGATATCAACTATCTGACGGGAAAGATATTACTGACCTGTAAGGAGGAGACAAAATGTATAATGCAAAATCAATGAAGGCCGAAGAATTTATCTGTCATGAGGAAATCCTCGACACACTTGCTTATGCTGAGGCCAACAAAAACAACAAGGAGCTGCTGGAGCAGATTATTGCCAAGGCCAAGCTGCGCAAGGGCTTAAGCCATCGTGAGGCCAGCGTATTGCTTGCCTGTGAGGACGAAAAGCTGGTGCAGGAAATGTTTACTCTGGCTGAGCAGATTAAAAAGGACTTTTACGGCAACCGTATAGTGCTGTTTGCTCCGCTGTATTTATCCAATTATTGTATCAATCACTGCGTATATTGTCCTTACCATGCAACCAACAAGCATATCGGACGCAAAAAGCTGACGCAGGAGGAGGTACGTGCCGAGGTTATCGCGCTGCAGGATATGGGCCATAAGCGCTTGGCGCTGGAGGCCGGCGAGGATCCGGTAAACAATCCGATTGAATACATTTTGGACTGCATCAAGACTATCTATTCTATTAAGCATAAAAACGGCGCTATCCGCCGTGT
This sequence comes from Phascolarctobacterium succinatutens, assembly GCF_958453765.1. Taxonomy (GTDB): domain Bacteria; phylum Bacillota; class Negativicutes; order Acidaminococcales; family Acidaminococcaceae; genus Phascolarctobacterium_A; species Phascolarctobacterium_A succinatutens_B. The sequence goes on from NZ_CAUDZA010000026.1 coordinate 12,906, forward strand.
TAACGTAAATATTGCGGCTACGACTGTAGAAAATTACCGCAAACTGAAGGAAGCAGGCATCGGTACCTATATCCTCTTCCAGGAAACCTATCATAAGGAAAGCTATGAGAACCTGCACCCGCGTGGACCGAAGCACAATTACGCTTACCATACGGAGGCTATGGACAGAGCGATGGAGGGCGGCATTGATGATGTCGGCTTGGGCGTACTGTTCGGTTTGGAGCGTTACCGTTACGAACTAGCCGGCCTTTTGATGCATGCCGAGCATCTGGAGGCAGTGCATGGCGTAGGTCCGCATACCATCAGTGTACCGCGTATCAAACGCGCCGACGATATCGACCCGGGCGTTTTTGATAACGGTATTGATGATGCAACCTTCTGCAAGATTATTGCTATTATCCGCATTGCTGTTCCGTATACAGGTATGATTATTTCTACACGCGAAAATCAGGCTGTGCGTGAAAAAGCGCTGCATCTTGGCATTTCGCAGATTAGCGGCGGTTCGCGTACTTCCGTAGGCGGTTACACCGAGGATGTGCGCCCGACCGATACTGAGCAGTTTGACGTTTCTGACCAGCGCTCTTTGGATGAAGTAATTGAATGGCTGATGGAATTGGGCTTCCTGCCTTCATTCTGTACTGCTTGCTATCGTGCGGGACGCACAGGTGATAGATTTATGGAGCTGTGCAAGTCTAAGCAGATTCAAAACTGCTGCCATCCTAATGCGCTGCTTACGCTGAAGGAATATCTGGAGGATTATGCTTCCCCGGCAACGAAGGCCTTGGGCGAAAAGCTGGTGCAGGCTGAGCTGCCGAATATTCCGCAGGAAAAGGTGCGTGAGGTTTGCATCGAGCGTCTGCAGAAGATTGCTAAGGGTGAAAGAGATTTCCGCTTCTAAAATAAAAAAGGGCAGGCCTGCGGGTGCAGGCTTGCGTTGTAAATACTAAAAAACCGCTGCAGAGATTCTGCAGCGGTTTTGTGCTTTATATGTCTTATTCGTTTAGCAGGTGCAGGGATTCAAAGAGCTTGAAGACAAGGCTCATAATAATAGCAACAACAGTTGCCAGCACCATGCCCTGTACGGAAAAGGCACCGAAGGAGAGCTTCGCACCGGAAAGGCCGATAATCATAATAACAGAGGTCATTACGAGGTTGGAGGATTTGCTGTAATCTACCTGACGTTCAACCAGTACGCGGATGCCGCTGGCAGCGATTACGCCGAACAGCAGGATGCAGATGCCGCCCATAACAGGAACGGGGATACTGTGAATCAGCTCGCTGAGCTTACCGCAGAAGGAAAGGATGATTGCCATGACAGCAGCGCCGCCGATAACCCAGGTGCTGTAAACCTTGGTGATTGCCATAACGCCGATGTTTTCACCGTAGGTAGTGTTCGGAGTTGCGCCGGCAAAGCCGCTGATAACATTGGAAAGGCCGTCGGCGAACAGGGAACGGGAGAGGCCCGGATCCTTAATCAGGTCGCGGTCAACAATGTTGCCGGTTACTACGAGATGGCCGATATGCTCAGCCAGTACAACGAGTGCGGCCGGAGCTATAATCATAATAGCGTTGATATCGAAAACCGGAGCGTAGAAATGCGGTACCTGGAACCAAGGAGCGTCAATTACCGGCTGGAAGTTGACGATACCCATGATAGCAGCAAAAACATAACCGCAGACAACGCCGAAGAGAATCGGGATGATGCTCATGAAGCCGCGGAAGGCAACAGAGCCGATAACGCCGACCGCCAATGTGAACATAGAAATAGCCACGTTGACCATATTAATGTTATCACCGGTCAAACCTGCCATGTTAGCTGCAACAGGTGCCAGCTCCAGACCGATAACAGCGATGATTGCGCCCATTGCTGCCGGCGGGAAGATGACATCAATCCATTTGGTGCCTACGCAGTGAATAATCAGCGAGAAAAGCATGAACAGCAGACCGAAAACGATAAAGCCGGACTGTGCATGGTTATAGGCAGAGGTGGACATAATCAGCAGTACAGGAGAGATAAAGGCAAAGCTGGAGCCGAGATAGGAAGGAATTTTGCCCTTGGTGATGAAGATGTAGAGCAGGGTACCCAGGCCGTTCATGAACAGGCAGGTGGTAGGGTTGACCTTGAATAAAAAGGGAACCAACACGGTAGAGCCGAACATGGCGAACAGATGCTGGATACTTAACGGAATATTAAGTAGTAATGGCGGACGTTCTTCAACTTGAATAACTTTGCGTTCCAAAATAAATAACCTCTTTTCTTAAATTTTGCTATGATAATTTTACGTGGATTTTACATTAATTGCAAGGAGTTTTTAGCAAAAGTGTAAAAAACTTTTCATAATCTCGGATTTTCAGATGAAGTACCGCTCTTGTGTGATGCTTAAGAAGCAAGTATAATAAAGCTGTCATCTTTATTATATATTTTTTGTTGCTATTTCCGAATGAAGGGGGAATAAAAATGTTACAGGTAAATCATGAACGTGTAGCTAAGCTTTTACAAGGTTTGGCTGCTTTTACGGACAGTGAAGAGGGCGTTACCCGCCTTGCCTACAGTCCGCTGGATAAAAAAGCTCAGAGCTGGCTGTTGGAGCAGGTGCAGGATTTGCATTTGCAAATCCGCACCGATGCTGTGGGTAATGTGTTCTTGCGTCGCGATGGCAAACAGCCGCAGCTGACGCCGGTGGCCACTGGCTCGCATTTGGACACTGTTATCCACGGCGGTGCCTATGACGGCATGTGCGGTGTAGTAGGTGCTCTGGAGGCATTATACATGCTGCAGGATGAGGAGCTTGAGCGCAGTATTGAGGTGATTATCTTCCGTGCGGAGGAATCGAGTCGCTTCGGCTTTGCGACTATGGGCAGCAAGCTGCTGACAGGCAGCGCAGTGCCGGAGCAGATGAATAAGGGAGCCAAGAAGGGTGATATCAGCTTTATCGAGGCCTTGCGTGAATGGGGCTGCAATCCTGACGTTTATCGTGATGCCGTAATTGCTCCCGGCAGCTATAAATGCTTTGCGGAGCTGCATATAGAGCAGGGCAAGGTGCTGGAGCAGACACAGCACCAGCTTGGTATCGTGCATAATATTGCGGCACCGACACGCTTTAAGATTCATATTAAAGGTGTGGCAGACCACAGCGGCGCAACGCCGATGGGGATGCGCCGTGATGCGCTCGTCAGCGCTGCTAAGCTCATTTTGGCGGTGAACGAGGCTGCGGAAACAGAAAAAGCCAACGGCAGTGTCGGTACCGTTGGCGTGGTTGACGTAGAGCCCGGTTCGATTAACGTTGTGCCGGGAGCAGTTACGCTGTGGGTTGATGTGCGTGGCGTTGATAAAGCCAGCATTGAGTGCGTACTGCAAAGTATTCGCGAGCAGGCCGAAAACGTCGCTGTCTGCGACGGCGTTGGCGTGCAGATAGAAATGCTGACAGCAGACAGCCCTGTTGCTTTGGATAAGGCCTTGGCCGCGCAGAGCGAAGCGATATGCACAGAAAAGGGCTTCAGCTTCTTGCATATGAATAGTGGCGCCGGTCATGATGCTATGCATATGACGAAAATCTGCCCCACGACAATGCTGTTTATTCCCTGTCGCGCAGGAATCAGCCATAATCCGGCAGAGTATGCTTCAACTGAGGATATCTGTCGCGGAATTGAGGTGCTGGCGGAGGTTTTGCGTCGGGAGGCAAATTGACAATAGCGCAAAAACTGCTATAATAATTATAGAGATAGCCGATTGTGGTAGGTCGGCTTTCCTCGCAAATTTGTAGTTTGAAGGAAGCCGCCTAACCGTTAGGCGGTTTTTTTCATGCCTTTATTTAGAGCGATGTGATAAAATCAAAACTACGAGAGTCGCAAAGCCTATCATAAGCTGAAGTGCTTCAAAAACAGTCATAGCATCACCCCACTTTCCAGCAGGAAACCGACGTCGGCTATCTCTATGCGAAAATTATATCATTTTATGAAATTTAAAGCAAATATATTTTTATACTCCTGTGCCGTCAAAGCATGGGATGAAATCTTTGCAGGCTGCATCACCTTCTTGCACAAAGCCGTCTTCGATAGTGCTTTGCAGCAGATAGTTCTCCAGCTCCTTGTATTCCTCATCCGTAACCTTGCGGTTAATTTCAGGATATTCGTTGGCGCGGCCGCAGGGAACGTATTGGTGCATCAGGCTGAACATTACTTGTCCCGGCTTGAAGTTGGCAGCAACCCAATCGATAATTCTCTTGGTGTTGTCCGGCATACCGGGCATAATCAGATGACGGATAATAACGCCTTTAGTCATAATACCGTTATCGTCAATATGGTAGTCGCCTACCTGATTATACATTTCCTTAATAGCTTCGGTAGCAATGCGGAAGTAATAGGGTGCGTTGCTGTATTTGATAGCAGCCATATCGTCGCTGTATTTTAAATCCGGCAGATAAATCTGCACCTTGCCTTTAAGACGGCGCAGTGTATCCTGCGTTTCAAAGCCGCTGGTGTTATAAACAACAGGCACCGGCAGAGGCTCGTCCAGACTTTGCAGCACTGCCTCGGTAAAATGGGTGGGCGTAACGAGATTGATATTATGTGCACCCTGAGCTATAAGCTCGTGATAGATTTCCTTCAGGCGTTCAACGGTAATTTCCTTGCCGAAGCCCTTGCAGCTGATGTCATAGTTCTGGCAGAAAACGCAGTGCAGATTACAGCCGGAAAAGAAAACAGTACCGCTGCCTTTGGTTCCGCTGATGACGGGCTCTTCCCACATATGCAGGCCGGCGCGGGCAACAATCGGAGCGAGGCCTACGCCGCAGCTGCCGAAGCAGCCTGTAGTATCAGACATATTTTCAGGGCGGTCTACGCCGCAGCGATGCGGACATACATAACAGAGAGTCATATTATTTCCTCCTTTGAAAAGAGCTTGCCGTGCCTTTTCGGTATATGTATAGACAAGAATACTTGGTTCCCCCTTGGGGGAACTGTCGAGCGATAGCGAGACTAAAGGGGGCAACACTCTAATTCGTTATACCATTATTCTACCACAATCGCCCGGTATTGACAAAAACAACGAGGCATCTTATAATTTTAGTATTAGGTCATATAACTGACGGAAGTGGGTTACCACAGGGGAGTATGACCGGTAGCACGCCGACCGTCTGGGCAAAGATTTTTTCTTGTGCCAGTGTGTCGGTTTTTTTGTTCGTCTAAGTGACTGGCACTATACAAAAGAGGAGGAGTTATAGTGAAAGAATTAGCATTAAAATATGGCTGTAATCCTAATCAGGGCAGCGCACGTATTTACATGAACAATGGCAGCGAGCTGCCGATTGAGGTACTGAACGGCCGCCCCGGCTACATCAATTTCCTCGATGCTTTTAACAGCTGGCAGCTGGTAAAAGAACTGAAGGAAGCAACCGGTCTGCCGGCAGCAGCATCCTTTAAGCACGTAAGCCCTGCAGGTGCTGCAGTAGGCCTGCCGCTGAGCGATACTCTGAAAAAGATTTATTATGTAGACGACCTGGAGCTTTCTCCGCTGGCAAATGCTTATGCACGTGCTCGTGGCGCTGACCGCATGAGCTCCTATGGCGACTTTGTTGCTTTGTCTGATGTTTGCGACGTGCAGACTGCTAAAATGCTGGCACGCGAGGTTTCCGACGGTGTTATCGCACCCGGTTATACTGAAGAGGCTCTTACCGTTCTGAAGGGCAAACGCAAAGGCACCTACAACATCATTAAGATTGATGAAAACTACAAGCCGGAGCTGTTGGAGCACAAGCAGGTATTCGGTATTACCTTCGAGCAGGAGCGCAACGAAGCTAAAATCACCGCTGAACTGCTGCAAAACCGTCCGACCGTAAATAAAGAAATTCCGGAAGGCGCAGCACGCGACCTGCTGATTTCCTTAATTGTTTTGAAATATACTCAGTCAAACTCCGTTTGCTACGTAAAAGACGGTCAGGCTATCGGCATTGGCGCCGGCCAGCAATCCCGCGTACACTGCACTCGTCTGGCAGGCGGCAAGTCTGATATCTGGTGGCTGCGCCAAAATCCGAAGGTATTGGCTCTGCCGTTTAAGGACAGCATCCGTCGTCCCGACCGCGACAACACCATCGACGTTTACATCTCCGATGATTATGAGGATGTACTGGCTGACGGCGTATGGGAAAACTTCTTCACCGAAAAACCGGAACCGCTTACTCGCGAAGAGAAAAAGGCTTGGGTTGCTCAGTTGAAGGACGTTGCTCTTGGCAGTGACGCATTCTTCCCGTTCGGCGATAACATTGAGCGTGCGCATCGCAGCGGCGTTCAATATATTGCACAGGCAGGCGGCTCTATCCGTGATGATAATGTTATTGAGACCTGCGATAAGTACGGTATTGCAATGGCATTCACCGGCCTGCGCCTGTTCCACCATTAAGATAGCTTTATAATGATGACAATTGCCAACTCTAACTTAAAATATCCAACTCTAACTTAAAAAAAGACGTTTTTGAAAAAAGCCTAGGTTCCAACTCTAACTTAAAAAAATCGAGATTTTGAAAAAAGGCTGGTTCCAAGTGTAACTTAAAATAAGAAAAATCAGATGTGGTTTGGTGAAGTTGTGCCAACTCTAACTTAAAAATGTGTTTTTGAAAAAAGCTGAGGTTCAACTCTAACTCAAAAAGCTGAGATTAAAAAAGTGACAATTGCCAACTCTAACTTAAAAAGCTGAATCTAAGTAATTATATTTTGCCTGCCTAATATATAGGCAGGCATTTTTTAGGAGCTGAGCTAATGTATTTCCTTCCGAACTGCCCGAAACCTTGTGAAGATGAACTGCTGCTGTCTTGGCTTTGCAGAACAGCTGAAAAAAATGCTATGACTTTCAATCAACTTATAATACTGATTTATGGTAATACTTTTGGTACTGCAGAAATACAAAGACCATTACAGACGATTTTTAAGAGAGTGAGAACCTCCATGTGGCCTTGCCAGAGTATAAGTGAATTGTTTTTAAAGACAACTTTGTTTCCATTCTATTCTTTTCAAATGACAAGGGAGCAGCAGACAAGGTATGTATATTCATTTATGTCTGATAAGAATTACGTTCCCAAAAAGAGAGGGTTGTTTGGTGTAATCAAGGTCTGTCCTGAATGCTTGAAAGAAGATAAAATGAATGGTGGCTGTTATCTGCATCGTGCTCATCAGGCTGCAGGTGTCTGCGTCTGTCATAAGCATGGCTGCTTATTATGGGAGTTGCCTGTAAAGAGTATTTTAAACGCAAAAGATTTAGATGGGATGTATGACAGTGAGAGTAGCGAGAATTTTGTTGAGTGTACAGTTTCAGACAATATTGATGAAGAAACTGAATATGCGAAATGCGTATATGAGCTACTGAATGTACCTCTGAATATAGATTTATCAGAATCACTGGATATTCTTGATAAGGCTTTGAAAGATAAAGGTTATGTAAACGGACTGACAGATCCTTCGTTTATTGAGGACTATAATCTTTCTTCTTATTCTCATTTCGGAAGCAAACTGACTCATAGATCTATGATGCTGTTGAAGCGTTGTATTCAAAATGTGATGGTAAAAGATTTGTTGCCGATGGTTATGTTTGCTTATGACGGTGATGTTTCGAGGTTTATAAAAGAAGGCAGGTCAATGAGCTGCAAGGAAGTATCAGTGCCTGATAATCTGGAGCTGCTGCATTCTGAAGACCTAGATAGTCCTGTGAAATTTTACCGATGCAAAGAATGCGGAGAGTATTTCATCTGTACTGACTGGGGTATTGAGAACGGTATGCTGTGCCCTGAATGTTGTGATAGCGAAGCTGAGTTTTATGAGAGCATGGTAAAAGCTTTGTGTGTGGATGAGTATGAGTTAGCCGAAGAAATTCATGATAAGTATACTCCTGTTAGAATAAAGCACGAGATTTGTGAAGAGTATTTCAGTGCAAGACCGATAGATTTTGTGTTTAATCGTAAGAGATGCAAGTGCCATATCAAGATTTCTTTTAAAGAAGCCAGTGCTAGAGTAGCTAAAGTCTCCAATTTTACGCTTGAGAAGTATAAAAACATCTATGAGAAAGCTGTTATACGCCATACTGGTGGTTGTGGCAAGAGTTTTGAATGTTTGCTCTGGAATTTTCTTCATATACCTTTCTGCCGTATTTGTGAAGGCCGTATGAACAATGACGATTTTGCGGAACAGATCAGTGCATTGGTAGGAAATGAGTATACTGCTTTGTCTGAGTTTAAAACATGGCACAAACCGGTAAGAATAAGACACAACAGCTGTGGCAAGGAATTTGAGATGGATCCGGCAAACTTTTTGCAAGGTAATCGATGTCCTTACTGTGCAAAGGTAATGGTACGTAAATATCTTGCTGAACTGGTAGATAAGTATACATCAGGGCATTATAGGCTTAGTGCAAAGAATACACGGAAAGACTTTGAAGATGTAGAAGATACTGTTGCAGGGAAAACCATGAAGCTTACGAAACAAAGGATTAAGCAAGAAATCTTCAGACCTACTCCTTCGGATATTTTGGTTTTAAGTGCTGCTGAAGAGGAGAAGAGGAAGGCTTTGCTTGCAGCTGATGACAAGAGCATTGCTGTCAATGACAAAGAAAAAATCTACTCGTATCTACGTGATAATTTCAGCGAAGATGATTTGATTTTTACTGATGAGCTGGAAGAAAGCGGCTTCTTGAAAGATGTTGTTAAATCTAAAATGCGATTGTTGTGTAATGAAGGGCGCATCAGAAGAATAACAGTCGGTGTTTATGTGTTCCCAAACAATGAAAAGCAATATACTGCAGAAGAAATACTCTATAACAAGTATGTCTGCCGTAACGATAAGGTCATAGGAGAGCTTCTAAAGGCAGGTGAGAGCGGTTATAAGGAAGACCGGTATATCAGCATAAAGTTCGGGAACAAAGGCAAATGGAGAATTTATTCGTTTGCTGGAGTAAAAATCTTAGGAAAAGGATTTTAATAAAGTAATTTTATCGACCGTCAGGTTTCTTTGTGGAATCTGACGGTTTTTGTTTATGGCAACAGTAATACAGTTCAACCGCCTGCTGTCACTGTACGATATCTTATCAAGGCAGCATAACAGCATGAAAAAATCCCGCAGAGCTTGTGGAGTTCTGCGGGTAATTTGCTTTTAACAAAGGTTAATCTTTAAAATGTAGCGTAGAGATGAAAGTATTCAATCTTTCTGCTTCTCCTTTTGTCATATCTGCTGGGATTTCAAAAGAAATATTAAAATCAGGTCTGAGCGGATAGCTGATTTTGATAGGTTCGGTGGTTACAGTTTCAGGCATAGGCATATTGAAGCAAAGAGCTTTAATTTCATCATAGTGATGGCTTAAGTCTGCGGCAGTTCTATGTACTTTCAATGAAGATCTCAGAGCTTTAGAAAGGTCATCTCTTGTTATTTTAGTATGCCATTCTACAGTCCTTTGGTGAGAATAGCCGGTATCAATGTCGTCTACTTTAGGGTTAAATTCATAGTTGCTTGTGATTACTCCAAGATAGATATTATCGCCGTCAGGAGTAAGTACAAGGTCGCCTTTATTCATTTGGTTTACGAAGATATCTACAGTTGCGTATGCGTTGCCGAGTGCTAAGGCAGTATAGGAATATGGAGGCTTGGACAAGATTTCTTTGAGGTCTTGTCTGGTTTTTCCTGTAAGGTCACCGATTCCTGGCCAGCCGATTGCGACAATATTTTCAGTTTGGAATTCGTTGATTCTGTTGATATTTGTTGGATATGGACGTACGAGCCAAGCTTTATTTGCCATGATGATTTCCTCCTTAAAGTTGACAATTTAATAATACAATTAGCATTGTTGATAACAAGTAGTTATCAACTTGTTGGGTATAGTATATCATTACACTCTCGATATGTCAAGTGGTAAACAAGTAGATTTCTAGTAGAAAATATAAAGGCCCGTAGAAGAATGTATTGACTTCTGCGGGTAATTTGCTTTTTAGCAGTTTGCTCTGCACTGGAGTGGAGTTTTGTGTCTTCCGTCCGACTATCTTTATTACAATTTCCATGTGCAAGCCATTAGATGTTCTTTTAAACTATTGACAAAGGCAAGTATATAGGTGAATTTTATGTTAATGGTATTCAAAGTTTACCCAATGCTATGAAGAATACATTTTGCCGTTTATGGAAGAATATGAGGCAAAATGTGATTTTGATAACTGTAAAATGAAAATAATGCTTTTCCATTTTATGTAATTTTTATAAGCAGAAAAGAGGATATATATGGTGAGTTCTGAAAAAACGCCTGAAAATACTGCTATTGCAGACATGCGGGTTGCATGTATTCGCAAGGCACAAGTAAAATGGAATTTATCCAATAAGGAATGTGCAAAACTTTTTAGGGAATACGGACTGTTAGAATTTATAAGAGAAGGTTATAGCTGGCTGAGTGAAACAGGTTATGATTATGTTGTAATTGAACTGGAAGAATATTTAAAACGGCAAGGAGTCGCTTTGAATATAGAAAAAGCATAAATGTAATTTTACCAAAGCAGCATGGAAATAGCCTCTGCAAGCCATAATTTTTAAGCTTGTAGAGGCTGTTTTGTTTAGTCCCACATATTCAGTAGATATTTACCAAAAAGTTTTATTGCTTCTTCGATTTCCTGGTTATATGCTTTTTCTTTTTCACGTACTTCGTACGTAATGTATTTATCATGAAGGTCTTCATGTTTATTCTTCATAAGATAATTACCATCTTTTTGTTTGTTGAATTTGAATTCAAGGCATTCAGGATGTTTTTTGTAGAGCTTATCATAAGCCTTGTTCATTGGGGAATCTGCGTAATCATTGAGGGTTCGCTTGAAGGCTTTGAGAATCCTATCAAGAACTTTTTCCCATTCTTCGGGATTTTTGAATTCTACCGGATATCCATGGCGTTTGCTCTTCTTATACTTCTTGAGGATTTGGTAAGAGAAGTTGACTATTGCATGATCGGCATTCCAAATTTCAGTTGTAGAGAAATTGTACTGTTTGTGTAAAGTTTTATTAGCTTTTTTAGTAAATTTCTTGCTTCCCTTTTTGCTCATAAGATACCTCCGTAATACTGACAAATAAACCACAGAAATTATAATGAGAGTATGTGTATATTATAACATACGCAGCTTTTATAATGATGGCGAAAAGAGAAACTTTGGTGCTGCTACAAGGAAAAATTTTTAGCTATTTCGCTTTTGATTTGGTTGTTAATTCCTTTGACAAAGGTATCTTTATCTTTTATTCCTAACTGTTGAAGTTTAACATCATTTTCGTTATTGATCAATAAGTTTAACTGCGTTGTCGTATAATAGTAAAGCATACCTGGATGACTGAGTATCTTGCTAGACTTTTCGTGGCTAGAAGATTGAGGGATAGATAATACTAGGCCTATGTTTTCGAGTGCTTTTTGAATTATTTCTACATCATCTTTGCGGATTTCAGTACAAATTCTATTTTGTTTGAATATATTTAGTATACCGTTAGCTTTTAGGATTTCTGAGAGAAAGTTTTGGCTTACATTATTAAGACATTGTTGAATTATAAGTGCAATATCTTCTTCTGGATACCATAAGGTAAGTGCGTATTTATCAAAATTCTCTGTTTCATTGATTGAACGGAGAATATTTTTGATTACGGCTTCATTAATGTATTCGTTAGTTGTTGAGCTATCGAGATAAGGTGAATTTTCTAGAAGTGTACCACCAAACCTTATATAATCATCTGACTCTTTACCGAGCAGGTATGTGTATTCTGTAAAGGGTATATGTGATGTAGGTATCAATTCTGCTATATCAGTTAATCTTGTGTCATCGATTTCTAATAAATTATTTGCTAATAATGTAAAACTATAAGAATAACTCCCGGTAATAATGAATTTTAGCTTCCATTTTTTAGTGCAGTAATAAACTATAGCATTAAAAGTGCTTTCAAGGAAATATTTTGTTAATGTTATTTCATCAATGCAGATATAATCATAGTTTTCTTTGTCAGCGTAGTCAAGTATAGTAAATAATTCATCTGATTCCAATATATATTTGCTATTATTTTTTTGGTAAGTTTTAATATTTTCGTATTCGTCGGAGCAAACAAGGTATAAGCATTTAAAACCTTTAGCAGTAATTTCTTGCGCTGCTTGCTGCAGTAGTATTGTTTTTCCGCTACCGAGCAGACCATATATAATGCAAATTTTTTTATTGGTAGAATTTGAAGCGTTTATAAAGTCTGCTATTTTAGAATAGCAGTTACGTTTTTTGCTATATACAGGAAATTCATTCATATTTAAAATTTTTATTTGCTTGTAGTTGTTTAGCATGATGCAGCTCCTTGAGTGTACTATTCGTGCTTTTGCTTTGCTAAAAGAAGTTTTATGAAGTTATTGACAGCTTTCTTGTTTGATGTACTTAATTTTTTATAATTTTTCATGAAGTAAATATCTTCTTTGATGACTTCTCCTTCAGCGTTGATGTCAATGCCTGTGGTAAAAAAATTTTGGGAGTGTGAAGGGCTTCGGAGAAAGCGTCAATTTTATGCAAAGGGAAGCGCATAAATCCTAATTCGATATTTTTGATGCTTTCTCTGGATTTATAGCCGGTCAGAGCAGCAAGTTTGTCTTGTGTTATTCCTAGTATTTTTCGCCTTTGACGTATTCTTGTTCTAATCTCGCTCATTAAAGTACCTCTTGTAATTATATTTTGTGGGATTTATTCACTAATAAGTTTTATGAATTGTTTTTGAAGTGTATATTTCACATTCCTAGATAACATTATACTATTGTAATGTAATATTACAAGCATAAAGAAAGCACTAAACTTAATTAGTAGGATTAGTGCTTTCTTTGTGCTTCTATGTATTTTTTATTTCTTTTTTCCTGGACAATTCCATCAATTTCTTCATCTGTTAACCCATTTGGATAATATTGATGAAAGATTTCTCGGAGCTGTTTGAACACCTGCATGGCTTTTTTTGAGTCAATTTTTTGTTCAGCTGAAATATATTGTTTCATGTTTAGTTACCTTTTCAACTCACATGGTTGTTTTCATAGTAAATTTTGTTCAACCATAAAGCTTATGATAAAAAAATTCGTTATTTTCAATTCAGATTTATGTTGTGCTGTATGCGGCCTGTTCAGGTCGCCTGATGACTTGTTTAGTCATTGTAAATACCGGATTTTATATGCCCGAAAGCTTTTTGCCGCATTATATTAAGGGACCGGTTTATAAAACTTATGTCCGGGCGAGTATCGTTTTTCAGATAGATTACCGTCCGTACCATGATGTAGAGCCAGTCCGGCTTGCCTTTATCCATGTTGCGCAGATAGTCGGCACATAAATTGACGTTGTGGGGCGGTATATAGTCTTTATATTTGATTCTGTCCCGCAACAGCCAGTACAAACTCTCTTCTGCTTTAGAATAAATCCCGTCAAAGGAATTTCCTTTGTGGATAACTAATAGGTTAAGGTCAGGAGCTCTGGCAATATAAATGGTTCTGCTGTCCCTATGCCGTCCGTCAGGTTTAATGATTTTTACGAAGAACGGGTAAGTAAATACATACATGTTTTTCCTCCTTTTCTGCTTATCGTTAACAAATCGTTAACGTATACTTATTATAATACAGTTTCGGTGTAAAAAAACAGCCTTTTTGCAGATATTGCTTTTTGTTCGCTTTATCTCATATTCTCTAGAATATACAATTAATGTAGTACATAGATTTACTATTGATATTAAGCAGAAAGAGGAAAAGAAAATGGCAGTACAGATTGTAACCGAACGTGTAGTACAAATGATAAAGGGAGAGCTGAATGGTAAAAGTTTTACCTGGATGGAAATTCTCCAAGGTCTTTGTGCAGAATATAAAGAGTGTTATTGCAAAGCAGCTAAAGAGAACCGTAAGCTGCTACAGATAGGTTTTACTATTACCTGGGCTGAGCGGACGATCATTTGCAAGGATTTTACCTTTGAACTATATCCTGATATGGATGTAATTTATGACAAGATGCTGGATTATTTTAAGGGTTCCGTAAAGAATTTTGGTGAAGCAAAAAATGTCAGCTATTATGTTGTTACTGAGAAAAATACTACTATTTCGGGTTAGGGTATATTATAGCGATTTTTTTATGTCTTATATCGTTTACGTGATAATAGTCCATAATGGTTCTCCCTTCATGAATAATATTGCAAAGGCCTTTACGGTTACTATTATAATACTTTTCAACGTGTAAAAACTGGTTAGCCGTAGATGTTGCTTTTTATTCACTTTGTTTCTGAAGTTGTATTAATTTTAGGATTGAGTTTAGCTTTAAAATAAGTTATAATACAAGTAAAAGAAAAATCTTTTTACCTTCGCTAAAGATGACGAGTGACGGTTCTGACTCGTCGGTAAAATAAAAACTGACCGAGCGAAGATGACGAGTGACGGTTTCGACTCGTCGGTAAAATAAAAATTGACCGAGCGAAGAAAATGTGCAGGGCTAACCGTAGGGTTGGTCCTGTTTTTTGAGTACCTATTCATGGCGTACAAAAATGCCCGCAGAAGTTTATAGTGGCTTCTGCGGGTTTTGTTATTTGTGATCTTAAGTTATTTCTTTAAGAACTTTTTGAAGTACTCGGATACTACTTTACCTTTGTAGTTGCTGGTAAATTCTAAAGGTGCAATTTTTTCAGTAGAAGTCGTTTTTGCGTGCTCAGTTACGGTATTGTCGCTGAGTCTTCTCGTTACGGTTTCTTTTATCTCCCATTGATTCGTATCATAGTTTAACGTAGAGATAAGTTTCTGGTAGCGGTTTGCGCCCGGATACCACAAGTATATATTGGCATTTATCTTGTTGTTTTTGGCTTTTACACTCTTCGCATCATAAAAGACACCAAATTTTTCCGTTGAAGTTGCCCAGGTCAGGTTTAATCTTTTTGGTTCTACATAAGGCGTTCCGTCCTGGTTCGGCATATCTACAAAATATCCAAAGTCCTGCCACCATGTATAACCACGATAGAAAGGGTTGTACGGGGATTTTAGAAAGCCATAGTTCAAATACCAGGTCAATTGGTTGTTATAGGTTTTGGTTGTCCCATTTCCGTAATGGGTAATTTGTTTGACGCTTACAGCTTTGCATTTGCGAGGGTCTTTATCGAAGTAGAAAACCATGTTTTCGCAAGAAATGTTTTTACTTGTGTTTGAACGGTGACGTATTGTTGCATATACGATTTTGTTGGCTTTGTCCTGGCGGATGCTGTCTGCGTCATATTCATATTTGTAGCCGTATTCCGTATAGAATGTATGGAATTGTTTTGACAGTTCGGCTTCACTTAAATAATATTCGTCTGAGAACCTGCCAAGTTCAGTGGTTGTCTCTATCCAGTTTTCTGCATCGACAAAGTTAGATACTGACAGCATTAATGCTAAAGCAATACCTGAAATTTTTTTGTACATGATGTATGCCTCCTTATAAGCTCTAATAGAATTATATCACTAGTAAACAGGAAACGAAATCAGAATTTCTAGCAATAATTATTAGAATATTTGTTGCTAAAGCGAAAGAAATTATCAAGAATTGTCTTGAATGCGGAAATCACATGGATAGAGATATTAATGCCGCTATTAATATAAGAAATGAAGGTATGAAGCAATTAGTTTCTGCCCGACTATAAATTATAGAGCCGGAACGGTCCCAATATACGCCCAGGAGAGGTTCTGGCGGGGTTCTGGAGAAATCTGGGGCTAGTTTTCCCTCGATGAAATGGGAAGCTCCGAGCTTTCAGTGAGGAGTAGTTCACTTATTGGCGTAGATCATATCATGAAAACTGTTGAAATAGCTCAGCTGGATTCTTTGTTAGGTAAAGAATATAAAGCAACTTTTCGCTCTAATAAAGTAATCTATTACGATAATCCTCGTGAAACTGTGATTGACAAAGACAGCTATATACAGTTAGATAATAAGTTTATGTTAGAACTGCACAATGGGTTGCTTAAATATAGGCGTCAAACTGATAAGTTAAGCAGTGATAAACTAAATGATGTCATTGAAGCTTATCAACAATATCATAATAATCATCATTTAGATGAAAACAAGATTGTCTTTATGGAAGAAGACGACATCGAGAAACTAAATAACAAAACAACTAAGTTTTAGTCTTCTCTGTTGGATATTTTAATCCCTAAACCCAAGCACTTCATCGATTGCGAAGAAGCAGTCTTTGAGGTGCTTTTTGTTTGCCTAAATGAACCTTCACGAGTGCTTTTGGTGTCCGTTAGGCTGACCGTTTCGCCGGCATAGCAGAAACCAAAATGGTGGTCTTTTCGTTTATATTGAGTTAATACACAATGAAACTCTAAATGTAAATAAGTGATTTTCACTCTTAACTTGTGCATAATAACAGTACGAGGTGAAAATCAATGATTTGACTTATGAGTATGCGGTTTTGTTATTATTCTTCTTTTAGTATTCATAAGGTTTCTCTTTATAGGCTAATCCGCCGGCATAGCGGAAACCCAAATGGCGACCTTTTAGTTTACTTTTCGTTAACCTTTTTCGTGTATCCTAGTATGAAGAAAGGCAGGTCCGGGAGGACCTGCCTGGGAGTGGGGATCACTTTATGGAATGTGGTTTTAGGCTTGCTGGTGCTTATTGTTTATATGTTTGTAATGAAAAAGCCGTCCAAGGACGGCTTTTATTGTGGTTATTTGAGTGCTTCGTTTAATTTAGTATTGTTTATGATAACATTTTTATTCCAATTGGTATAATATTTTTTGCATCCTTCAGCTGCTTTTTCCATGTATTGTTTGAATCCATCTTTAGATTTAGAGTATGTTGCTTTATATGTTTCTCGACCAATGTTTGTTCCAATTAAATTGCCATCTTTTAAGGTTAATGTGATTTTGCCGCCAAACAATGTCGGAACAATAACGTTATTTTCAGTCACTTCTACCGGAACTTTTTCAATAGGACTGAACACAGGTGCAATCGTATAGTTTTCACCTTCACTTTTTTCAAGTTGATATTCCCATTGTTTTCCTTCAATGAAGTATTTGTTTCCATCTTTTGTAATGGTAATTTCTTCAACAGGTTTGTAATTGTTTGGACTTGGTGGAGCATAATACGTTCCAACAAATTTATCGGCAGTTGTTTTACTGCTTGAACTACAACCAGTGATAAAGGTTACTAAAGCTAACACTGCGATAATAAATAAAATTAATTGTTTTTTCATGTTTATTTCTCCTTTTAACCGAAAAATATAGTGAACATTTTATGTAAAAAATAGCAAGAACCCCACCAACATATAAAAGCTACTGTCCAGAATTCTCCTTTAAATAGAAGATAGCCTGGCCACCAACACATGAAAGCACCGAGGCCAGCAGCAGCTGCTTTTTCAATAAATGTTCCATAAAATGCGAGTCCCGCTACAATGCATACAGTTAGATATATTAATATAAATTTCGTTTTAGTCATAGGAAATAATAATTTCATTTTTGTCTCCATTATAAGTGTTTTTATGTTTTTCAGTTATAAGGGAAATCTCTTAGTTAAGAGATTATTTTATAACTAATTATACTCTTTTTTTCTTAATTTTTCAACGTTTACTTTTCGTTAACTTTCTGGTTGTGAGGAGTAGTATTAAGTTGCAAGGTTCAAATGAGCCTTCGCAACTTATTTTTTTACCACGGAGGACCCTAAAAATGAAGAAAATGACTATTAGAAAAATGCTTGAAAGAATCGTCGTCGCAACTAACAAACGCAGAGCGAAGAATATAGTTCTGGTCAGCACCGACGGCGAAATCGTGGAAGCGGAATTCGCTGTGGACCTGATCCGAACACTGACAGACTGGAATATCCTGTGGGAAGTAACCGTCATTTCTGAAAAGTTTTACGAAGACCGTTTCGTCGTAATCTTCGACCCAAACATTGAACAGGTCAACGGCGATCCTGACAAGGGCGATACGTGGTTATAAGGCCGCAAGCAGAAAGGAGCGTGAGAACGTGGCAGTTTATAAGTCTATCACCTTCGACAACAGAAAGAAAATCGCGGCCCTGTACGCGAAAGGAATGTCCATTTCCGACATTTCTGACGAAGTGGGCGTCGCCCTTCGAACACTGTATGTTGAACTGAAACGCGGCGCGACTGGAAAACTGGATCAGAACCAGCGACCGGCCTATGATCCGGTACTGGCACAAAGAACCTACCAGGAAAACATTCGTCGTCGCGGCAGTGGTCCGAAAAGAAAGGAGGTCAAGAAATGACACCGGACAGAGCAACCAGGCGGAAACGACGCCGAATCCGTCTGGCGATCAGAAGGACGTCAGCCCTGGCGGCGGCTATTGCCTTCTTCTTTGCCTGGGGAACGATCGGCGCCATAGAAACCGATACGGTGTCCCTGGTAGAAGGAACGGTCAGAACCTTCGGCCTTCTGTTCATTGGAACCGGCTTCGCCTTTGTAGGCGGCGCCTTCCGAAATCCTACGGAAAGGAGGTCAAAACATGAAGTACACCGCGACACTGTCGGCCGTCCAGGTCGGACAAGCCGTCAAAAGTCTTCTTCTGCTTGGTGAACGCAAGATCACCATTGAAGAAACAGAAAAAGACCGTTTCGTCGTCACCACAACAACCGAAACGGCCCTTTCAAAAAAATCTATGAACAGTATATCACGAAAAGGAGTGAAAAACAATGGCTAAACTGAATTTTTATGACACCGACGCCGTGAAGGCGTTCGTCCTGGATATTTTAATCGAAAACGCTGAACTGAAAAGCGATCTTGAATATGAAAAGAAGTGTTCGAACGACTGGTTCGACCGCTACAAGAAAGCCGATCAGCAAGTAAAAGACCTTGAAGCGAAGGTCGCAACCCTGGAAGGAGGTTCCGAAAATGAATAACACCCTGTACGAAATCACTGACAAGTATTTGAAGGTCCTTGACAACCTGGAAATCGACGAAGAAACCGGCGAAATCCTGAACGCCGAAGAACTGGACGAACTGTCCGGAGCCTTCGAAGAAAAAAGCGAAGCTGTCGCTTGCTACATCAAGAATTCCGAAGTCTTTATCGGCGACCTGAAAGCCGAAGAAGCCAACCTGGCAAAGCGCCGCAAGCAGACCGAAAAGCGAATCGACTATTTGAAGAATGTCCTGACCGCGTGTCTGGACGCCGCCGGCCGTGACAAGGTCGAAACCACAAAGGTTCGCGTTTCCTTCCGAAAGTCTGTGGCCGTAAGCATTGACGACGAAAAGGCCCTTCCGGCTGACTTCGTTGTTGAAACCGTTACAACGAAACCGGACAAGACCGCGATCAAGAAGGCGATCCAGTCCGGCCAGGAAGTGTCCGGCGCTTCCCTTGTGGAGAACCGAAACCTTCAAATCAAATAAGGAGGAACCGCAATGAAAGAACTTTCGATTCCCCTTCTTACCGAACAAGACATTGACTGTCGCGTTCAGTCGGTCAGCAAAGCAAAGACCGGCCGCGTCGGCGCCGTCCTTCTACTTTACAAGGACGCGCGCGTCGATATGCGAATCCTGGACCAGGTCTTCGGGCCTGGCAACTGGCAGAGAACCCACGAAGTGATCAACGGAAACCTGTTCTGTAATATCGACATCTGGGACGACGATAAAAAGACCTGGGTCAGAAAACAGGACGTCGGAACAGAGAGCAACACCGAAAAGGAAAAAGGCCAGGCGTCCGACAGCTTCAAACGTGCCGGCTTCAACGTCGGGATCGGCCGCGAACTTTATACAGGCCCTTTCATTTATGTCGAACTGGCTGACGGTGAATTCTATCCCGAACGCCAGGGCCAGAAAGAGGTCTTCAAGTGCTACGCCAGTACGAAGTTCAAAGTATCGAAGATCGCCTATAACGAACGCCGCGAAATCTGTGACCTGGTAATCGTCGACCGAAACAATACAGTCCGCTTCAATATGAACGGACACGCACCGGCGCCACAAGCCACACAGAGCGCCACGAACGGGCAGAAGGCCCAGGGTGGACAATCTACCAACCAACAGCAAAGAACCGCACCACAACCGCAAAACAGCGCCCAGACAGGCGGCGCCGCGTGTCCCGTGTGCGGTGGCCCTATCAGCGAAGCTGAACGCCGCTATTCCATGAACAAATTCGGCCGTGAAATGTGCCGCGCCTGTCAGAAAAACGCGTGAAAGGTGGTGTCATAAATGCCCAGCCGCATTTTGAAAGAATCAATATGTACGTCGGAAAGTCTGGCGTACTTATCGGCGGAAGCCGAAGTCCTTTTCTATCGTCTGATCGTAAAAGTGGACGACTTCGGCCTGTACTACGGAAGCCCGAAAATTCTTGCTTCCCTTCTCTTTCCGCTGAACGTACCGACCGAAAAGAAGGTGTCTTCCTGGCTGGCTGAACTTGTGAACGGTGGCCTTGTGGCTACATACAGAGGTGAAGACGGTCGGCAATATCTGAAACTTCTGTCCTGGGACAAACACCAGAACAGGCGCGCAACAAAACCCAAATACCCACTACCGCAAGAATTTGATAACACTTGCAGTCAAGAGGTATCAAGTGATAATTCTAACACTTGCGCGCAAATGCAAGCAGATTCTTCCGTAAACGTAAACGAAAACGTAAACGAGAAA
>NZ_CAUDZA010000027.1:0-33024 GCF_958453765.1 Phascolarctobacterium succinatutens
TAGGTCGACCCACACTCATGTAACAGCCCAACCCCAAAATTTGGACCAATGCCAATAAAAGTCCTGAAACGCATTAGTTTTGGTTTTCAGAACTTTAGAAGATTGAGAAATAGAATATTAAGTTTAATATAAATGATTGAAAATGTTAATCAAAACAATAAATACCCTGGTTACTTTATAGATGACGATGGGAGTATTCATAATAATGTTGAACAGTTAAAAATTGACAAAGATATTTATTGTCAGTTTCCACTACGTCTCTATAATCATACTTATGAATGCCATAATAGAGCTACTCATATATTAGACAGGGAAATACCTATCTGTGATGAATGCTTAAAAATAATCGATAATAATTATAACTGTAGAGATGAGTATGGAATATACCATGTCTGGGAAAAATTCCCAGATCTATCTACATTAGATGAAGAATTCAAAGATTGTCACAAATCAATTTTTTGTTTGAGAAATTGTCCGTTATAATCAATAACGAATTTTACAGTCTTAATATTGTCAGATTGAGTTAAGCAGATTGCTTGTGCTAGTTCCGTTAATCTACTTTTGCTTCTAAAGGTATTAATATCTTGGATACGAACAAAAAGAACACCATTATCGGTATCACTACCTATAATTTCCCAATTTTCCATGATGCATTTACTCCTTACAAAAAATAACTATAGCCTCTGATATTGCTAACTATAATACAAACTATATCAGAGGCTATTTAAGTTGTAAAGAGTAATTTTACAGATTTTAGGGTATTAAATTATTGAAGACCCCAAAACTTGACAAAGAACCTGTTTATCAGCAAATGATAGGCAGGTGCTTTTTTGCGCATTTTTTGCTATTTAACATGCTCTTAACATCAGCATAATACTTCCTTAACAATGATATATTATACTAGCATCATAAACCACGAACACTACTGATAAGGCGCAGAACTTATCGGAAATAAATTTTTTCACGATGGTTGAAGGAGGAAATATATTATGAAATTGAAAAAAATCGCATGTTTAGGTCTGGCAGCTATGTTAGCAATCGATGCTTTGGGCTGCGGCAGTGATAACAAGGCTGCTGATAACAAAGCAGGCAGCAAGGTTACCGGCAGTGTAACCGGCAGCGGTTCTTCCGCACTTCTGCCGCTGGCAAAGGATGCAGCAAGCAAATTTAAAGCTCTGAACCCGGATGTTTCCATCACCCTTAACGGCGGCGGCAGCGGCACCGGTCTTAAGCAGGTTGCAGACGGCAGCGTTAACATCGGTAACTCTGACGTACCGGCAGAAAGCAAACTGAAACCCGAAGTTGCTAAAGGACTTGTAGACCACAAGGTTTGCGTAGTTACTATGGCTCCGGTTATTAACAAAGACCTGGCAGCTAAAGTAAAAAGCCTGACCAAGGCTCAGCTGACCGACATCTTCACCGCAAAGGTAACCAACTGGAAACAGGTTGGCGGTCCTGATGAACCTATCGTTCTGATTACCCGTCCTGCTACCAGCGGCACCCGCGCTCTCTTCCAGGAGTTCGCTCTGGACGGTGCTAAAGAAGCAACCAACAAATCTCTGGAAACTGATGACTCCGGTACTCTGCTGCAAAGCGTAAAGGATAACAAAGGCGCTATCGGTTATGTTGCTCTGTCCTACCTCGTAAATAACAAGGACGTTGCAACAGTTGCCATCGACGGTGTAGAGCCTACTCTGGACAATACTTACAGCGGCAAATATCCTGTATGGGGTTATGAGCATATGTATACTAAAGGCGAAGCTACCGGTGCTGTAAAAGCATTCCTGGACTTCATCCTTTCTGCTGATTACGGCAAGGAAATTGAAAAACAGGGGTATGGTGTTACTGCAAAAATGCAAGTAAAGAGATAATACGGACTTCGGATAAGGTGCATCTGCGTCGCGACGGCTCCTGACGCAAAGGCCCATGTTGTCGCAAGCGTAGCGAAGCGAGAACATGTTGGTCGTGCTAATACCCGAAGGGTGAGGAGTACCATTTAGTACGCCGTCGTCACCGCTCTTCGCATCTGACGCACTCTGCTTCGCCTTTGTGTATTAGAGTATTAGAATAGAGGTCTTATATAGCCTTTTGATGATTGAAGCAGACGCACTAAGTTTCATTTTTAGGGCTTAGCATAGGAGCCTTATGCTTCGCTTAAATTCTAATCTAAAAACAATCTTATAGCTTGAGGAGTTATCTTAAATGCAACAGGTAAATACCAATGCCTATCGGCAAGATACCCTGTGGCGTTATATCATCAGTGGCTGTGGTCTGGCGCTTATCGTTTTGACTATAGCCATTGGTGCTTTTTTATGCTACAAGGGTGTAGGCACATTCACTACATATAATCACAGCATCAGCGAGTTTCTTTTTTCGGCCGATTGGGCGCCGAGTGACAGTGCTGAGGGCGGTGGCAAGGTTGGCGCAGCTATCTTCATCTTCGGTTCGGTTATTACCTGCGCGCTGGCGCTGGCGATTGCTACACCGTTCAGCCTGGCAACCGCAATTTTTATGACGGAGATTTCGCCGGAGCTGGGCAAGCGCTTTGTCCAACCGGCTGTGGAAATTTTTGTAGGCATTCCTTCCGTAGTTTATGGCTGGATTGGCCTGACAATTTTGGTACCGCTGATTAAAAACATTTTTAACCTGCGCTTCGGCTTTTCCGTGCTGGCAGCAGGTATTGTGTTGGCGGTGATGATTTTCCCGACTATCACCAGTCTGGCGGCAGATGCACTGCGCAGCATCCCTAAAAGCTACCGCGCTGCTTCCTATGGCTTGGGCGCAACGCGTTGGCAGACTATTGCCAAGGTGGTAGTGCCTGCGGCAGTTACCGGTCTGATGACGGCTGTTATCCTGGGACTGGCGCGTGCCTTCGGTGAAGCACTGGCTGTAGCGATGGTTATCGGCAAGATGCGTGCCTTTCCGAGCTCGCTGCTTGCTCCGACCAACAATCTGACGGCGGCGATTGCGGCGGATATGGGCGGTGCAATGGAGGGCAGCGAATACAACATTGCTTTGTGGACGATGGCGTTGCTGCTGTTTATCATCTCCCTTGCCTGCATTTTTGCCATCCACTTTTTAACTGCTAAAGGAGGGAAGCAGGCATGAACGACAGTATAGCGCGTGCAAAGTTTGTTGATAAGCTGATGACAGCTGTGTTTTATTGCGTAGCAGGCTTCTTTATCCTGCTGCTCGTGGCCTTTGCCCTGTACGTTATCATTAACGGCTTCAAGGATTTCAACTGGAGTCTGATTTCCTTTGAGGGCAGCGGCATCGGTAATTTGTTCTTCAATACTATTTATCTGGTTTTCCTATCGCTGCTGGTGAGCGTGCCCTTGGGTGTCGCTGCCGGCATTTATATGGCGGAATACGCTAAGCAGGGCAAGTTCACCAAGTTCCTGCGCATGTGTATCGAAACGATGTCCTCACTGCCGTCCATTGTTGTCGGTCTGTTCGGTTACCTGGTATTTATCGTAATGACCGGCTCGCAGTGGAACCTGTTCAGCGGTGCGTTGGCAGTTTCTATCCTCAGTATTCCGCTGATTATGACGGTCACGGAGGATGCCTTCAAATCACTGCCGCAGGGTTATAAGCGCGGCAGTCTGGCCATGGGCGCAACGCTGTGGCAGACAATTTACAAGGTGCTGCTGCCTGCGTGTCTGCCGCGTATTATGACAGGCGTTATCCTGGCTGCTGGCCGTGGCTTCGGTGAAGCGGCAGCGCTGCTGTATACCGCAGGCATGAGCACCGATATCAACTGGAACAGCTGGAACCTGCTGTCTCCGACCTGCCCGCTGAATCCCTTCCGTCCGGGCGAAACGCTGGCGCTGCATATCTGGGCATCGCGCACCGAGGCATTGGCAGCCAATGCGGCGCAGATGGCCAACCTTTCTTCAGCAATACTGATGCTGCTGGTGCTGTCCTTTAGTCTGGGCGCACGTTACCTGAGCACTTATTTAGACACAAAAACCGGAGGTAGCAGAAAATGACAAATGATAACGCTGCAACTAAATTTTTAGTGCAGGACCTGGATTTGTATTATGGCAAATTCCAAGCGTTGAAAAAAATAAATCTTGATATCAAGGAAAAGGAGATTACCGCGCTTATCGGCCCTTCCGGCTGCGGTAAATCCACCTTTTTAAAAACACTGAACAGAATGAACGATCTGGAGGAGGGCGTGCGCATTGAAGGTAGCATTGCGCTGGACGGCAAGGATATTTTTGCGGAGATTGACCCCATCAGCCTGCGTCACCGCGTTGGCATGGTCTTTCAGCAGCCTAACCCCTTCCCGAAAAGCATTTATGACAACGTTGCTTACGGTCCGCGTATCCATGGCGTGACGAAAAAGAGCGAGCTGGACGAGATTGTAGAGCGCAGTCTGCGTCAGGCTGCCATTTGGGACGAGCTTAAAGACAGACTGAATAAGAGTGCGCTGGGCCTTAGCGGTGGCCAGCAGCAGCGCCTATGCATTGCACGTACCCTGGCTGTGCAGCCGGAGGTTATCCTCATGGACGAGCCTACCAGTGCGCTGGACCCGATTTCTACGATGAAGATTGAGGATTTGGCGTTGGAGCTGAAGAAGGACTACACCATCGTTATTGTTACGCATAATATGCAGCAGGCTGCGCGTATTTCTGACAAAACAGCCTTCTTCCTTTTGGGCAAGCTGATTGAGTTCAACGAAACGAAGCAGCTGTTTGCTAATCCGTCTGATCCTAAGACAGAAGAGTATATTACCGGCAGATTCGGTTGATGTAAGGAGAGGCGTGTAAATGCGATACGGAAAGGCTCTCCTAGGGGACAAAGTAAGGTATACTGTCGAAATGCAAATAAGTGCAGTTCCCTCTCAGTCGCCCTGTGGGCGCCAGCTCCCACAAAGGGGAGCCTCTCATGTATCGCTGCTTACTTTGAATTTAAATTTGTTGAGAAAGGAACAATAAAATGACACGTAACAAATTCAACGAGGAGCTGAAGCAACTGCTCAACAGTGTGCGCGTGATGGGCGTAAATCTGGAGGATACTCTGGATAAGGTTATCGTCAATCTGGAGCAGAAGGATGCAGCTTTAGCGCAGCAGATTATCAGCGATGATGATAATTTTGACAACAGCGAAGTAAATATCGAAAAGCAATGCCTGGAGCTGGTGCTGACACAAACTCCGGTAGCAACTGACTGGCGCGAAATTGCCAGCTGCCTGAAGCTGGTGGGCGACATGGAGCGTATTGCCGACCACTGCAGCGATATCAGCCAATACACCTTGAAGCTGATTGAAAAGGAGCCTGTGCCGCTGCCGGATAACTTTATGAATATGCTGCAGGTTATGCGCCAAATGGTGTATGACAGTATCAGCGCAATCAGCGAAAATGATCTGGAGCTGGCAAACAAGGTTATTGCTACCGATGATGAGGTTGACAATTACTTTGCCGAAATGCGTCAGCATCTGACCACTGTAATGCAGCAAAAACCGCAATATGTACCGCAATATGTGGATTATCTGATGATTGCCAAATATGTGGAACGCATTGCCGACCATTCCACAAATATCGCCCAATGGGTAATGTTTGTGGTAAAGAACGAACTGAAAAACTGAGCTTTGCATGCCAATCACGGCCTCCGCAGCAATGCGGGGGTTTTTGCGTTATATCATTAAGCAGTGAGCGTCACTTGTCAGACTAGTTTTCTATATTTGTCAATTTGTGTTATAATAAAGTGTTAGAGTATTTACGTTCCGGACAGCTTCGGAAAATATTACAGGCTGCGGCTGTCACGATTCAGAAAATAAGACTTTAGAACATATTCAGGAGGGACGCAATGCATATTGACAGACGATTAGAAACTATTGCCAATCTGGTGCCGCAGGGCTGCGTTCTGGCGGACATTGGCACGGACCACGCGTACTTACCCGTGTGGCTGCTGGAAAAGCAAAGAATTGCGCGGGCTATTGCCGGCGATATTGCTGCAGGCCCCTGCCAGGCGGCGCGTACTACAGTGGCGCAGTTCGGGCAGCATGAGCATGTGGAGGTGCGTCAGGGCAGCGGCCTGAAGGTATTAAGCCCCGGCGAAGCAGACTGCATTGCCATTGCCGGCATGGGTGCTTCTACCATTATCAGTATTTTGGAGGATGATATGGAGGTAGCGCAGAGCGCAGAGCTTTTGGTGCTGCAGCCGATGGCCGGTGCCACATCCCTGCGTGCGTGGCTGTGCAGTCACGGCTGGCAGCTGGCTGCCGAAGAGCTGGTGGATGATGCTCCGCATTTTTATGAGATTATTGCCGCTAAGCGTGGCTTAGCGCCTGCCTACAGTGCGGCAGAGTGCGCTGTAGGCCCGCTGCTGCTCGCACAGGAGCATCCGCTGCTGGGTAAACAGCTGGAACGCCAGCTTGCTACCTGCAGACAGCTGTTGGAGAATATGGGACGCAGCGAGCGCGCACGCGCAAGCGAAAAGTATAAGGAAATCGAAGCGTTGAAGGCAGAACTGGAGGTGCTGCAAAATGGCAAGCGTAGTGACAGTAAATAATATCATCAACCTGCTGGACGAAATGGCACCGCCGGAGCTGGCAGAGTCCTGGGACAACGTAGGTCTGATGCTTGGCAGACGCAATAAGTCTGTACGCAGGCTGCTTTTGGCGCTGGATATGACACAGGAAACTGTGACGCAGGCCTTGGCGAAAAAGGCTGATATGCTGATTACGCATCATCCGGCAATTTTTCATAAGCTGGGCAATGTGACTGATGCCGATTGGCAGCAGGAGCTTTTGCTGCAGCTGGCAGAAAATGGCGTTGCTGTTTACAGCGCGCACACAAATCTGGACTGCGTGGCAAACGGTGTGAACAGCGTGCTTGCCAAAAGACTGCGTCTGCAGGACGCAGATGTGCTGGATACTGTCAGCGGACTCGGACGCATAGGTGAGCTGGAGCAGCCGAGCAAGCTGCGTGATTTTGCAGTCTTCGTCAAAAAGGCTTTGCAGGCTGATTATCTTACCTTAGGCGATGCAGGACGCAAGGTTAAGCGTGTTGCTGTCTGTGGCGGTGCCGGTGCCGATTTGATCGGGCTGGCCTTGGCGCAGGGTGCGGATACGCTGGTAACAGGAGATGTGAAGTACCATGAGGCACAGCAGGCTGTTTTCAGTGGTCTGAACATTATTGATGCAGGCCATCAGCCGACAGAGCTGCCGGTGCTTGATGACCTGGCCGACAGATTATCGCTGCGCTTTACGGAAAAGCATTGGGATGTGGCAATTCAGGTAGCACGCGAAACACTGCTGCTGAAGCATATATAGAAAACAGGTGATAGAAGAATGATTAAAGATTTTAAGGCCGGCATCAAGGTGTGCCAGGCAGTTTTGGTAAGGGTACAGAAGGTGGGTAATTCCTCTAACGGCGGTGTTTTTGCCCGCGGTATGCTGGAGGATAACAGCGGACGCATTGCTTTTATCTGCTTTGATGCAATGCTTGTAGACAAGCTGCGCGAGCTGGAGGGCCCTACTGCCTTTATGATGGGCGGTAACGTCGACATCAACAAATTCAATAATGATATGGCGCTGCAGGTTGTAATCCAGCGTCTGGAAAATCTGCTGCCGCAGGATGATATCAGCAATCTGCTGCCGCATGGTGATTTTGATGTAGAGGCTTATAAAATTAAGCTGGCCAATTATATCAAGGCAGTACGCACTCCGGGACTGCGTATGCTGCTGGAAACTATTTTCAGCGGTGCAACCTATGAGCGCTTTGTGACTAATCCTGCCGGTATGCGCATGCATCATGCATATCTTGGCGGTCTGCTGCAGCATTCTGTTGATGTTACCGGTCTGGCAGTGGCCTTGGCCGAGCAGATTGAGGGCGTGGACAAGGATTTGGTTATTGCTGGCGCTCTGCTGCACGACATCGGCAAAATCCGCGAGATTTCCGCGGAAATCGGCTTCCCTTATACCAGTGAAGGACGTTTGCTCGGACACATTACCATGAGCTGCATGATGGTGCAGGAGGCAGCGGCCAAGCTGCGCTTGCCGTCTTCTCGTCTGGAGCAGCTGCAGCACATTCTGCTGTCGCACCACGGCGATAACGAAAAGGGCTCTCCTGTGGCCTGCTCTACGCGTGAGGCCTTTGTTGTGCATTACGCCGACGAAATTAACGCCGTAATGAACCAGTTTGACGTGCATGACGGTAAAAGTGCTTGGGAATTCAACCGTATGCTGGGACGTAATATTCTGGTAGACAAGCTGTGAGCAGCAGAATAATCCGCCAGAATGTACTGAACTTGCACGGCCTGACAATAAATCTTCAGTTTAAACTGGTCAAAAATATTACGCTGCGCATAAAAGAGGAGGGCAGCATTTTTCTCACTGCTCCCATAGGAATGAGCGTAAGCGAGGTGCAGCGATTCTTAGAGAGCAGGGAGCAATGGCTGCGCCAAAAGCTGCAGCAGGTACTGCAGGAACAGTTGCAGCAAAAGCAGGAGCCGAAGTACAGCATGGGCGAGCTTCCCTTTGATGGGCAGCATGTGTGGCTGTGGGGCAGGCGTTTGCCGGCGCACTTTTTGCTTAGCAGCAAAAAGCATGGTACCTATGAGGTGCAGGCTGATGCTGTCAACTTTTATTACCGCAGTGAGCTGAATAATGAAGCTAAATGTGCTTTTGTAGAATTCTTCTATAAGCAGGAGTTAGCTGGCAGAGGAGAGCAGCTGCTGCAGGCATGGGAAAAGAAAATGGGCGTGCGTCATACAGGGCTTAAGGTGCATCGTATGAAAACGCGCTGGGGCTCCTGCAACGTGCGCACAGGCAGCATTAATCTGAATACGCTGCTGGCCTGTTGGCCGCAGGAATGTCTGGAATATATCGTGGTGCATGAACTGGCACATCTGCACGAGGCTAATCATTCACCGCGCTTTCACGCGATTGTTGAACGCTATCTGCCCGAGTGGCGTAAGCGCAAAAAAATGCTGGCATCCTTCAAGCCGCTTTAATAGCTATCTTAAAACAAAAATAATAAGCATTTTCTGTGACAAATAATGCATTCGCATTTACGTTTATGATAAAAGCAGTATATATATGTAAATCTTTTGTGAAAGCATACTAAGAAAGCAAGTATTTGTGCTATAATTATAGTAACATCTTGTAGGACTCTGCCGTTTGCTCTGATAAATAAACGGTACGAGTCAGCTTAAAGGCAGGAGTGATGATTATGGCAAAACAGAAAATATTAATTGCTGATGATGAAGCGCAGATTCGCGAAATCTTGCGCATATATTTTGAAAAGGAAGGCTTTGAGGTTATTGAAGCCGAAGACGGTGCTGCCGCAATTTTAAAGGTACAGTCCGAAAAACCGGATATTCTGCTGCTAGATATTATGATGCCAGTTCTCGACGGTATTGAGGTTTGCAAGCAGGTACGTAAAATGTCGGATTTGCCCATTATCATGGTTACGGCCAAGGATGATGATGATGACCGTATTGCCGGTCTGGAAATCGGCGCTGATGACTATATCACCAAGCCGTTCAATTCGCGTGAGGTAGTAGCCCGCGTGAAGGCTGTGCTGCGCCGTGCAGGCACGCAGGAGAAGAAGGGCGAGGTTTCGCGCATCACCTATCCCGGTCTGATTATTGATATGGACCAGTATCAGGTAACTGCATTCGGCAACAAAATGACCTTTACGACTAAGGAAATGGAGCTGCTGTGGTGCCTGGCATCAAATCCGGGCAAGGCTTTCAGCCGCAACCAGCTGTTGGAAACAATTTGGGGTTACTCCTATTACGGTGATACACGTACTGTTGATACGCACATCAAACGCATCAGACAGAAATTGAACATTCCGCCTGATTCCAAATGGGATATTACAACTATCTGGGGTGTAGGCTATAAATTCGAGCTAAAGGACGAATAACCTATGAAAAAATCCCTAAGCACACGCCTGATGTATAGTTTTATGACTATCATAATTATCGTCGTTGTGGGGATTACAGCAGGCATATCCTACCTGATTGCCGACTACTTTTTCCAGATTAAGGAGCAGGAGCTGGCCGAAAAGGGAGATGAGATGGGGGATACTGTTGAAGCCTTCATCCGCTTGCAGGACCGGGATATGCTTTATCGTTATATTTTAGCTGTAGATAAGCTGGTTGGCGCACGCATCTGGCTGTTTGATGATAATTACGAGCTTTTGGCGGCCTCTAATTACGAAAATGTACAAGAGACCGGAGAAAATGCTTCAATGAAGGATTTTCTTAAGTATGGTGCTCCTTCGCAACAGGTGCTGCAGGAAAGCGTCAGAAAACTGGATCAGGATATGAAGAGCAGTAATTTATCGTATCGCATTAAAGTGATACTGAATGATGTTTATGCCGGGAAGTCCTTCAAATCGCAGATTTATCATCCGTATTACAAGGAGCAGGTAATCCTGGTCGGCGTTCCGTATACCTTCGGTAAAGGACACACAGGCGCTATTTTGCTGATAGAACCCTTGAGCGGTTTCGAAAAATTCTTGCGAAATGTTTATATTTATATTATGATTGTAGGTATCATTGCCATTATTTTCAGTCTGTTTCTGGTCAAACGTCTGTCAGGTATGATTATCCGGCCGGTGCTGGATATGAAAGACAATGCGCAGGCGATGGCTTCGGGAGATTATTCCCGCAGACTGCAGGTGCATGGCGATGATGAGATTGCCGAGCTGGGCAATGCGCTCAATTCCTTAGGCAAGGACTTGGGTGATTACATTGCTAAGATGGAACGGACGGAAAAAATCCGCCGCGATTTTGTGGCCAATGTATCGCATGAGCTGCGTACGCCGATTACGATTATCCGTGGCTACAATGAGGCAATCTGTGACGGTATGGTAACGGATACTGATCTGATTCAGCGTTACCGTGGCCTGATAAATGAAGAAACAGTCCGTCTGGAGCGTATGGTACGCGAGCTGCTGGATATCAGCAGACTGGAGTCCAGCGACCCGCTGACTGTGAGCAACATGGATGAGCTGCCGCTGGCCGGTATCATCCGTAATGTCGCCGAAAAATTATCGGTGCGCTGCGTGAAGAATAATGTTACTATTAATGTTCATGCCGACGATAATATCAAAATTTTGGGCGACGGAGACCAAATGGTACAGTTAATTATGATTTTGTGCGATAATGCCTTGAAATATTCGCCGGAAAATGGTACTGTATCAATAGGTGCGAATAAGCTCGATGATGGCAGCGTGCTTGTAACGGTTTCTGACCAGGGCAAGGGTATTCCCGAAGAGGATATTCCTTTTATCTGGGAGCGCTTTTACAAGGTTGAAAAATCGCATTGCCGCAGTGTTCCGGGAACCGGACTGGGCCTTGCCATCGCCAAAGAAATTATTCGTGTCCACGGCGCCAGTGCCGAGGTAATCAGCAAATGTGGTTCTGGTACCACATTTGAAATAAAATTTCCAAAGGATAAGGTAGTATGATTTTAAAGTATGTTTGCCCCGATTACAGAGTAAAAAGTTTATTTGACATTTCCGCAAAATGGCTGAAGCGCAATGGCTACACCAAAATTGTTGTTGATATTGACAATACCCTGCTGCCGCGCGACAAGAACCTGGTAGGTCCTCGTGCTATGACCTGGATTCGTCAGCTGCATCAAATGGGTATCAATGTTGCATTGATTTCCAATAACGGCGGTGACCGCATTAAAGGTATCACCCGTCAGACCGGTCTTGGTACCATTATGCGTGCCGCTAAGCCTTTGCCGATGGCTTATAAGCAGATTACTAAAGCTATGGGCGGCGGTAAAATTCTTTTTGTCGGCGACCAACTGTTGACTGACGTTTTAGGCGCAAAGGTTGCCGGTCATCCTGTAGTTTTTGTTGAGTCCTTAGGCGGTAAGGAGCATTTCATTACCCGCTGCACCCGCAAGCTGGAGAAATTCTTCCTTGGTCGCCTGCACAGCAATAATATGATGCCTAAGGAGCGCGTATTATGAAAATAGCTTTGCTGCAGCTGGAGGTTCTGGAAAAGAATAAAGAGGCTAATGTAGCCCATGGTCTGCAGCTGGCAGCGGAGGCTGCCAAGGAGCATGATTTGCTGGTGCTGCCAGAGGTGTGGACAACAGGCTACAGCCTGGGACACCTGGAGCAGGAGGCCGAAACGCTGGCTTCGCCTGTACTGGCGCAGCTTGCCGAGATTGCACGCAATGAGCAGTGCGCTGTTCTTGCAGGCTCGGTTCCTATGCGTCATGCCGATGGCAAAATTTACAATACCTCTGCGGCTATTAATAAAAACGGTGAAATCGTCAATCTTTATGATAAGGTGCATCTTTTTGGCCTTTTCAATGAAGAGGATTTCTTTGCTCCCGGCAATAATTTTCAAGCCTTTACATTAGATGGTCTGTGCTGCGGCTCGACTATCTGTTACGATTTGCGTTTCCCTGAGCTTTTCCGTCATGTGGCCCTGCAGGGAGCACAGCTCATTTTCTGCCCGGCCGAATGGCCTGAAGCAAGGGGAGATATCTGGCGCTTGCTGGCGCAGGCACGTGCTGCCGAAAACCACACCTTTGTGGTAGCGGTAAATTGTGCGGGCAGCTTTAAGGGTGCGCCGTTTTACGGTCATTCGATGGTTGTTGCGCCCAGCGGCAAGATTCTTGCCGAAGCAGGTATGCAGGAGGAGGTTGTTTCCTGCGAAATCGATTTGGCAGATGTTGCGAAAGTACGCAGCAGGCTTAATGCTTTAGCTGATGTACGCAAGGAGCTGATTCAATAGTGAATTACCGAAATTTGCTGGCCGGCCTGGCGGCCGGTCTGCTTTTCTATGCCCAGACAGGAGCGGAGCTTGCTCTGGCTGCCGTGCCTAAGGATGCGCCGAAGGATATCAAGTATATTCTTGGCTTTTACTATGGCAACGGCGAAAATATTCTTATCCGTGAGAATAACGGCCGTCTGGAGCTGTTGTACCGCACTGCATTGGAGGATAAATCCTTTGCTGCGGCAAATCTTTATCCGCTCAGCAAGGTGCATTTTGATTCCTACACTTTGCAGGAATCAGGGCCGATGAGCAATACCGAAGCAGGTGTACGTTTTGAGCGTGATCCTGACGGCTACGGTATTTCCTGCCGCGTCGGCGGTAATAACTACAGCCGTTATTTTTTAGGTACGACTGCGGGCGAGAGGGCGAAGCCCTTCCGCCTGGAGGAGCGCAGTGCCGAGGATTGGGCTAAGCTGCGTGCGGAGGCTGCTAAAGCAACCGTTCCTGCTGCCCTGGCAGCAGGGGAGCAGGCACAGCTGGTGGATGTTGCAACTGTTGCCGGGGTGAAGGTTAATTCTGTCTACGCAGGCAGTGATAATCTTTTCGGTGCGCCGCTTTATACTACGTCTAAGCTTTTTGTTTCTAAAGAGGCAGCTGCTGCCTTAGGCAAGGTGCAGCAGCGTCTGGCACCTTACGGCTACGGCCTGGTGCTTTGGGATGCCTACCGCCCCTGGTCGGTGAGCAAGCTTGCTAATCTGGCTTTGCCTGCCGATAATAAGGATATGCTGGAGGACCCGGAAACTAAGGGCAGCACGCATAACACAGGTAATGCTGTGGATGTGGGCCTGTACAGTCTGGAAAGCGGCGAGGAGCTGGATATGGGCTGCGGCTTTGATGAGCCGTCGCTGCGCCAGCACGCCAGCTATGCCGGCGGTACGTCGCGCGAGCGCTATCTGCGCAGCTTGCTGCGCGAGGAGATGGAGCTGCAGGGATTTAAGGGAATTGAGATGGAGTGGTGGCATTTTGAGTATGGCGACTGCTCTAAATTTGCCCATTTGAATGTAGGTATGTGAGTGAATGAGTAATAGCGTCGCAAGCGATATACCGTTCCGCTCAGAGAAATTTTCCGTCAATCGCTTGATGAGATAAGTTTTCCTGAGAGGTTTGCGGAAGCGAGTTGACGGACGCAAATTTCGTGTGGAAGCAAGACGAAATACCGCAAAACTCGCGCTAAGCTAACAGATTCTTCTGTATGAGTTAAGTGTAGCGCTCAAACAGTTGCGGCATTTCTGTGCTTCCAGACACTCATTTGCTAAAATTTATATTCGCTGCACGGCATACCGCTTGCTTGCGTTAGTGTGCAGTAGTGCTTGTGTTTGGTAAGCTGATGATGAGTAATAGCGTCGCAAGCGATATACCGTTCCGCTCAGAGAAATTTTCCGTCAATCGCTTGATGAGATAAGTTTTCCTGAGAGGTTTGCAGAAGCGAGTTGACGGACGCAAATTTTGTGTGGAAGCAAGACGAAATACCGCAAAACTCGCACTAAGCTAACAGATTCTTCTGTATGAGTTAAGCGTAGCGCTCAAACAGTTGCGGCATTTCTGTGCTTCCAGACACTCATTTGTTAAAATTTATATTCGCTACACGGCATACCGCTTGCTTGCATTAGCGTGATATCTGCAAGCTTTAACAGTATAACCCGCGTATGTGTTTTGTTCTTTTTTCTATATTTGGTTTTCTTACGTTAGTGTAAAAATATATCATTAGTGAGGTGTTTAATTATGAACGTATATGATAACGCAAACGAATTGGCTAAAGCTATGCGCGAAAGCCATGAGTACAAAAAACTGAAGGAAGCAGCTGTTGTTCTGGAGAAGGATCCGGATGCTAAAAAAATGGTTAACGAGTATCTGATGGTTGCTCAGGAAGTAGAGTTTGCTAAGCATCAGGGCAAAACTCCCGACCAGGCTTCTGTTGATAAAATGCAGAAGCTGCAAGGCATTTTGAATCTGAATGCAGATGCAGTTCAATATTTGAACGCTCTGATTCGTTTCCAGATGATGCTGATGGACGTTACTAATACTATTCAGGACGTTGTCAAAGAGGCAATGGGAGAGAAATAATGACGTTGCAGGAGATTTTCGCAGGCTGTACTGCCAAGCCTTTGCTGGCAGAGGAGCCGATGGCGAAGCATACATCCTTCCGTATCGGCGGTCCTGCAGATCTGATGGCTATGCCGCAGAGCGAGCAGGAGCTGCAGCTGCTGCTGCAGCGTGCCGGTGAGGCGAAAGTTCCGGTTACGCTGATTGGTAACGGTTCTAATCTGCTGGTGCGCGATAAGGGCATCCGTGGCCTGGTTATCAAGCTGGGCAATATGCTGAATGATATTGCTGTTGATGGCTGCATGCTGACCTTTGGCAGCGGCGTTTCCTTGGCTGCTGCTTCCCGCAAGGCTGCAGAGCTGGGCCTGAGCGGCATGGAGTTTGCTGTGGGCATTCCCGGCAGCATTGGCGGTGCTGTTTATATGAACGCCGGTGCCTATGACGGTGAAATGGCTAAGGTTGTTGCCAGTGTGCGCGTGATGGAGCTTGACGGCACAATCAGCGAGATGCCTGCTGCAGCTCTTGATTTTGGTTATCGTCACACGGCGCTGCAGGGCAGCGGTAAAATTGTTACCGCAGTCACTGTGCGCCTGACTGCAGGTGATAAGCAGGCTATTGCCGATAAAATGGCAGATTTCAGTAATCGCCGCATCACTAAGCAGCCTTTGGAGCTGCCGAGCGCAGGCAGTATGTTCAAGCGTCCTCCCGGATATTTTGCCGGTACGCTTATCGACCAGACCGGTCTTAAGGGTTACACTGTCGGCGGTGCGCAGGTTTCCGAAAAGCATGCAGGCTTTGTGGTGAACATCGGCGGAGCTACGGCGGCAGATGTGCTGCAGCTTATCTGCGATGTGCAGGATAAGGTTTTTGCGGCGCATGGAGTTCATCTTGAACCGGAAGTTTTGGTGCTCGGCGAAGAATAGCTTGTGGGAGAGCGTCCTTAAGACGCCATCTGCGTCGTCAGGGCTCCTAGGAGTATAAGGGAATACGCCGTCGTCGCCCTTCCTTGCATCCAGTATCTTCTTAACAATCTCTGTTTGTGAGAAGGGTTGAGCACACTAATTTTTTACAGGAGAAGAGAATTTTGGAGCAGCAGCTTTTAACAGAGCAGGAAATTCACGAGCTTGGCTTGCAGGCTCTCGTTCCCTGGCTGGAAAGTCATAATTTTAAAATTGATTATATGCAGACTGATATGAATACTGTACCGCATATTTTTGCCCTGAGCGGCAAAATCCTGACGGTTATCATCGCAGCAACGGCAATGTACCCGCATAAGGGCGTTGTCGGTGAAGCAGACAAGGCTTATGCTATGCGTGTAGCAACACAGCTTGGTGCTCTTTGTGCTACCGCTTCTATCGGTCTGGTAAATGTAGATGGTTTGCCTGACGATAAAAAGCTCATGGGTACGCCTATGCGCAACGGTCATTATAAGGCAGATTTTAGTGGACTGGAATACATTCACTATACCGATAATGCACTGTGAGGTAACGTTATGGACTTGTTAACAGTTAATCAGGATAAATGCCTGCGTTGCGGCATTTGCGTAGAATGCTGTCCTTCCTGCATTCTTTCGATGGGTGAAAACGGACCGGAATGCAATTTTGACCGTGGCTGCATGAGCTGCGGCCAATGTGTTGCTATCTGTCCCGTAGGAGCCTTGGATAATAAATATACGCCGCTGGCGGAGCAGCGTCCGGTGACGATGCCGTTGCCGACGCCTGAGGTTGCTTATGAATTTTTGCGTATGCGCCGCAGTGTGCGCAACTTTAAACCGCAAGCACCGACGGATGAGGAAATTACCCGTATGCTGGATGTGGCGCGCTATGCGCCGACTGCCGGCAATTCACAGGGTATGTACTATATTGTTATCCGCGATAAGGAGCAGATCCGTGCAATTGCCGATGCTGTTGCCAACTGGATGGAGGACGAGGTTGCGGCGGGCACCGAAAACAAACGTTATTTTCAGGTGGTGCTGCGCGCTTACCGTGAGCGTGGACAGGATATCATCGCGCGTAATGCGCCTTGCCTGATTTTTGCGCTGGCACGCCGTCTGAATATTACCGGTGTGAGCAACGCAGAGCAAAGCTGGGCCTATGCAGAGCTGTTTGCCCCGACCATCGGTTTGGGAACAACTATCGCCGGCTTTATTCAATCCTGCGGTATTGCAGGCTATCAGCCGCTGCTGGATTTGATTGCCGTGCCGCCGAAGCATAAGATTGTGGGTACGCTGATGGTTGGCTATCCCAAATATAA
The DNA here is from genome assembly GCF_958453765.1 of Phascolarctobacterium succinatutens. Lineage (GTDB taxonomy): Bacteria > Bacillota > Negativicutes > Acidaminococcales > Acidaminococcaceae > Phascolarctobacterium_A > Phascolarctobacterium_A succinatutens_B. The sequence goes on from NZ_CAUDZA010000027.1 coordinate 17,058, forward strand.
ATATCAGCGGATGCCGGAAAGACAGCATCTGAAGGTTGATTTCCGTTAGTTTATTTAAGCATGAACTATTGCCGTGGTTCATGCTTTTTTGTTTTGAATTTTATCTGCGAAAGAATTCTTGATTATATAGAGTGCATGGTGCGATTTATTGTAGCGAATGCTTCTATGTGGTATAATGTAAAAGATTAGGTAAAAGTATATGGTACTTAAATTTATTTGAATTTTATGATGAAGTATGAGCATGAGGTGTAATAATGTCAGATGCAGTTTTGAGTGTTAATCATTTATCTATAGGCTATGGCAGCCGCTGTGTTATCAGCGATGCCAGCTTTACTATCGGCAAGGGCGAACTTGTAGGTATTATAGGCTGCAACGGTGCCGGCAAGAGTACGCTGTTGAAGACTATCCGCGGCATGCTGCCGAAGCAGAGCGGCGAGGTTTTGTTCTTTGGCAAGCCGATGGAGGAATATACCGACAGAGATTTGGCGCGCGAGGTAGCCTATCTGCAGCAGCAGGTGGAGGTTGGCTTTGGTTATACAGGACAGGATATTGTTATGGCGGGCCGTTATCCTTACCTGAAATGGTGGGAGCGCGAAAGCGAGGATGATAAGCGTCTGGCGCTGGATTGTATGGAATATACCGGTACGCGTGAGCTGGCGGATAAGCCGGTAACAGAGGTTTCTGGCGGTCAGAAGCAGCGTATCCTGTTGGCAAAGGTTTTGGCGCAGCAGACTCCTGTGCTGTTCCTTGACGAGCCTACTACCGGTCTTGATATGGTTTATCAGGAGGAGATTTTCCGTTTTGCGCGTGAGCTGGCGCTGATGGGCAAGACGGTGCTGATGGTTGTGCATGAGCTGAATTTGGCAGCCAAATACTGCAGCCGTATCCTGCTTTTAGGCGAGGGAAAGCTGTTGGCAGACGATATTCCGGAGCGCGTATTTACGGAAGCTTTGCTGAGCAGAGCATATGCGGCTGATATTGCCGTAAGCCGCAATCCGCTGAATAATAATCTGGAGATTACAACGCGTGTAGATGAGGCAAGTAAAGAAAAGGATGCAGCTTTACTGAAAAAGATTTGCTGCGAATAGGTGAAGTATGAGAATCTTATATATTCTGCTGGCACTGCTGTGCCTCGCACAGCAGGCCTTTGCGGGTGTGAAGCTGGAGGCAGTGTATCCCTACAATCTGGATAAGAGTGCTACGCATGTAGTACATGGCGGCAGTACAATGCCTTTGTTTATCAATATTACCGGCTTTGATGTACCGCATGAGCAGCCGGCGCATTTGCGTGTCATTTTACCGGAAGGCTTTAAGGCACTTGCTAATGGCAAATGGCGTTTGGGAAGCGCTGGCGGCCGCCAAACGGCGGAGGCAGATTGGGTGCTGCCGGCAGATTTCGGACAGAGCTTTGATCTGCTGTACATTCAGCCGCAGACTGACCTTGCTCGCGGCCCGAAGCAGCTGTTGGTTGAGGTCAGCGGTGAAGGCTGGCACGAGCGCAAGGAGCTGAGCTTCAGCTATGAGCCGGCGGCGTCAGCAGCGGTAGCTGCGGAACCGACGCAGGGGAAGAAGCTGGACCGCAGCAAGTTCAACTGGTATATCCAGAGTGTTACTTTGCCGGTAGATAATTTGGGTAATAAGGATGACCGCGCGGCAGAAGGCGTGGTTTTTATCCGTGATACTACGCTCGAAGGCTTCCGCAACCGCATGACGGGCGACGGTGCGACGAACTGGTCGGCAGTGTTTAACCATCCTGCGACTTTTCTGGTGCTGGATATGCGCAATCCGCAGCGCGATGTGCGTCTGCTGAAATTTAAGGCGGAGCTGATTGATAAAAAAACAGGCAAGGTTATGCCGGGATTGTGTACAGCCGGTAAAAACAATGAGGATTCCGAGCATGGCTGGGCCGGTGAAACCGGCAGCGTCAATGAAACTACGGCGCTGATTTCGCTGGACGGCAAGAAAACTCAGGCTTTTATCATTCCGTTATACGTAGATTATTTTACAGTGTTGGAGGGCGACTACAGCCTGCGTGTGACTGTAAGCGGCAACGGGCAGGAAAAGGTGCAGGAGGTACCGCTGACAATCGCCAAAAAGCATAATCTGGGACTTTTGGCAGTAGGCTTTTCCTTTATCTGCCTGCTGGCTGTGCTGGCCTTTAGCTACAAGCTGAAGGGCTGCATTTACCGCATCGGTGCGCGTGGTGCTATTACGGTGGCACTCTTTGCGGCGCTGGCTTTTGGCGGTATCACGCTGCCGACGACGCTTATCGGTGATTTGCTGCATGTATTCTTAGGTCCTTTCTCCGGATTGGTGACGGGTATTTTAAGCGGCATGCTGCTGTATTTGCTGGTAGTGGCACTACTGGTGCTCTTCCGTGCGCCGGGCGTACTGACGCTGATGTATTTTGTCAAATATATGCTTGCCGGTCTGATGTTCGGACATTTTACGCCACTTGGACTTTTGAGCATGTGTGTAAATATAGCGATTCTGGAAGCGCTGCTGTATCTTTCCGGCTTCTACCGCAAAGCGGTGCTGAGCAAGGGCTATATGCTGTTCATCTGCCTGCTGATGGGCGTGGGCGATGCGCTTGTAACCTTCGTCAATATGGAGCAGATGATGTTCTTCTACCGTTTGTATTATGCAGACTGGTATCTGGCGCTGTATATGCTGGTCAACGGTCTTTTATACAGCAGCATCGGTGCCTGGCTGGGTGCTAAGACGGGCAGTAAGCTGCAGCAGGTTATGGGGGAATAGAGATGCTGAAAATAGACAATTTATCTTATCGCTATCCTTCAAGGAAGCAGTTTACCTTAAAGAATATCAACCTGACGCTGGCGGACGGGGAAATGCTGCTTTTGGCAGGTCGCAGCGGCTGTGGCAAGTCGACGCTGATTAAGGCTATCAGCGGCCTGCTGGGCAGCGAGGAGCGTGGCGAGCTGCAGGGAGCAATTTATCTGCAGGGTGAGGATATCAGCAAATGGCCGCCGGAAAAAACAGGCCAGCTGGTAGGCACTGTGTACCAGTCGCCTGACGACCAGCTTTTTGCAATGACGGTTGCCGATGAAGTAGGCTTTGCATTGGAAAACCAGGGAGAGGAGCATGAGGTTATCGCACGCAAGGTGAGTGAAACTCTGCAGCTGGTAGGCTTGGGCGGCTTTGAAAATTACAGCATTCACAAGCTGAGCGGCGGTCAGAGGCAGCGCTTAGCACTGGCTTCGATTCTCGTTACCAGGCCGGGACTTTTGATTTTAGACGAGCCTGTCAGCCAGATGAACCCGCAGGGCGTGCAGAGCTTTATGCAGCTTTTAGTGCGCCTCAACCGCGAGGCAGGCATTGCTATTTTGATGATTGAGCATCGTGTGAACGAGCTTTGCAAATATTTTTCGCGTCTGTCTGTAATGCAGGAAGGACGCATTGTGTATGACGGCCTTGTTAAAGATGCTTGGCAGGCGATGACAGGTCGCGGTGATTTGGGCTTGCGTGAGCCGCAGACGGTGAAGCTGTGCCGAGCCCTGCAACTGTCGGAGCTGACAACGGACGAGGGCAGAATTGTGCAGATGCTGCATAGTGAATGCGAGCCTGCAGTTACTGCTGCGCAGACACAGCCTGCAGGTCCTCAGAAGCCTCTTCTCGAAGCGCGCGATTTGTATTACACCTATCCCGGCAGCAAGGAGCCAACGCTGAAGAAGCTGCAGTTTACGCTTTATCAGGGGCAGATTACAGCTATTATGGGCTTCAACGGTGCAGGCAAAAGCACTCTGATGAACCTTTTGGGCGGACTGACGCAGACGCAGCAGGGAAGCTTGCTGCTGGCAGGACAGCCTGTCGGTAAGCAGCTGGGAAAAATCGGTTATCTGCGGCAGGAGCCTGACCTGATGCTTTTGGCAGATACGGTGCGTGAGGAGCTGTGCTGGAAGAATCATACGATTACGCAGGAGGAGCTGCAGCTGCTTCTGAAGCATATGAATCTGGAGGAATATGCCGATGATTTTCCGTTGGCGCTGAGCAAGGGACAGCGCTTACGCGTTGTTTTGGGAGCAATGCTGGCGAAGAAGCCTGCGCTGCTGCTTTTGGACGAGCCTACGACAGGACAGGACGAACAGAGTCTGGCGGAAATCCGCCGTCTGCTTTTGGCTTATAAGGAGCAGGGGGGCAGTATTTTCATCTGTACGCATGATATGGAGCTGGCGGCACAGGTGGCCGACCGTGTAATTGTTTTGTGTGCGGGGAAGATTATTGCCGACGGCACGACAGAAGAGGTTTTGAGCAATAAGGAGCTGGTGGAGGCCGGCGGTCTGACACCGTCAGCGCTGCTGCCGGTGTGCGAGCAGGCGGGTCTTCCTCCCTGCATCACGGTAGAGGGGGTGAAGCGCTATGTCCGTAAGACAGCTGTGGGAAGGAACTGATGCTGCAGGCTGGGCACAGAAGCTCAACGGGCGTACCAAGCTTTTGTTCCTCTTCCTCTTTGCAATATTGATGATTACCGTGGATAATCCGCGGACACTCTTTATTTTATTTACGTTTACCTTAATACTGCATCTGGCAGCGAAAACCTCTATCTACAAATGGAAGGTGATGGCGATTCTGCTGCTCCTGGGCTTGTGGGGCTCAATGTTCAGCCAAGCGCTGTTTTTTGCGCAGACACCGCGTACACCGCTTTTCGTGCTGATTGCTCCGGAGGCAGGCTTCATCGGCCAGCTGACGGGCGGACTTTTCATCTACCGTGAGGGTATTTTGTACGGTGCGGTTCAAGGATTGCGCAGCGCCAGCATGCTGGCACTGGGACTTTTGGTCTGCTGGACGAGTGACCCGCGGCAGCTGCTGCAGGCATTGCTGGCCTGGCGACTGCCGCCGCAGCTGGCGTTCATGCTGGTGACGGCAATTCGCTTTTTGCCGGTGCTGGCGGCCGAAACAGGCGAGGTTATCACAGCGCTGCAGCTGCGCAGCGACAGCCAGAGCGGACGTACTGCCGTTCTGCGTCACTTGCCGTATATCGCCAAGCCACTTTTGGCACGCTGCCTGAGGCGTGCGCAGACGCTGGCGCTTTCGGTTGTAAGCCGCGGCTTTTTCGCAGGCGGCGCTGCAAAGCGACGCCAACAGTGGGATGCACGTGAAAAGGCAAGCTGCCTGCTGCTGTTTGCAGTAGTGGTGGCAGTTGTTGGCAGTAAAATTATTTACCTGCTGTCGGAGCAGGGCTTCTACTTTGGCGTATTCCGCCAAATCTATGATTGGACGGTGCTATATCTATGAATAAGCTTAAAGGCTGGCTGGCACTTGTGCTGCTGCTGCTTTCCTGGTGCGCACTGTACTGGATTACCGGCAGCAGAACGCCATGGAACCAGTTTCATGTTAATAACGACGGCTCCGGCGTGAGCGTCTATCTGGGTGATATCCCGACGCAGAATTATGACCGCATGGGCTTTACGAAGGCGGTGGTGCGCTACGCCGCTGAGGAAGAAGGCTGGATTGTCGGAACGGAGCGTGGCGAGCTCTTCCTCTTCGACAACGAGGGACGCCAGAAATGGAAGCGCTCCCTGGGCGTCGGCAAGCTGATTGCACTGTGCCTTACGCCTGACGGCAAGCTGGCGATAGTAGGCGAGCAGAGCGCGGAGGGCAGGCTTTACGCCGTTGATGTGCACACAGGCGATATCCGTTGGCAATACAAGGGTGCTGACTTTGTCGGCTCGGATGCTTCGCAGCGTTCCTATCCTTCCGTGGTGCATATCGCAGTCGATAAGGAAAACAACGTCTATGCCAACGCTTACCGCTTTTTGATGCGCAAGGACGGCAGCAGAGGCTATAATGCCAAAATGCTGGCGGTTAACGAGGATGGCAGGCTGCTGTGGCAGTTCCCCAAGAACGAGGTTATCGACAGCTGGATAAACTGGTGCGATGTCAATGATAACAACGGCAGAGCTGTTTTTTCTACATCTGCCTACGATTACCGCGAGGATATGAAGTATAAGGATACGATGTATTTTCTCGATAAAAGAACCGGCGAGCTGCTCAATTCGACGCATGTACCGCCGATTCCGCCCTTTGATAACACAGTTATGCGCGGCAGCCCCAACTACAGCGCGGATGGCAAATATCTGGCAGCAGCGGCCAGTGATGGACGCGGCATGCTGTTTGATGAGGCAGGTAAAATCCTGTGGACGCGTTCCATTTCCAAGCCGCAGGAGGTTGACGGCGCTTATGTCAACGCCAGCGGCCGCGACGGCTTTATAACACCCTACGGCGTGCTCTTTACTACGATTAACACCTTTAACCGTGAAAACTGGCAGCTGCCGACGCCTGTAGAGCATCCGAGCAATAACAGTATTTTTGTATTCAACACAGACGGTACCTTCCGCTATCAGTATATGGCAGACGGTACGATGGAGGAAATAGCCTTCGCCGGCAGGCTGGCGGCCTGCGCGGTGGGGCGCAACGTGCGCACGCACAATTACAAGGCGCACGGAGCACTGGTGCTGGACCTGGAAACAGGCAAAAAGTACAGCTATTTCCCAACCGAAGGACCTTGTCAGGCAATTGGCATCTCGCCGGATGGCAAGTGGTTAGCAGGCGTGGAAGCGCCGGCGCTGACTCCCGATGGCAAGATTATCGGTGCTTACCGTTTACATATCTGGAAAAATAACGTAGGAGGAGCAAAGTAAATGTTAGAAAAAATAATTCATTATTATAAGCCCTATAAGCTGATTTTGCTTCTGGTGCTGATAGGCTCGTGCTTCTCGGCCTTGCTGGAGCTGGTCTTTCCTTATATCGTAAGGCAGATGCTTAATGTTCAGATTCCTCAAAAGAATATTGACGAGCTGCTTTACTGGGCTGGGATACTTTTAGCCTTATATGTTGTAAACTTCGGTCTGCTTTTTTCTATCAACTATTATGGTCATGTGATGAGTTCCGGCATTGAGAACGATATGCGTCGCGATTTGTTCGGACATATGGAAAAAATGTCCTTTCGCTTTTTTGATAATGCCCGCACAGGACAGCTGCTATCGCGCATTACAAGCGATATCGTGGAAATCAGCGAGCTGACATTTAAAGGACCTAATGACCTTCTTGTCTGCACTATCAGTATGCTGGGTACTATTTTCATGATGCTGTATTTGAATCCGTATCTTGGCTCTATTATCGGTGCTATGCTGATTATTAAGGCGGTGCATTCTGTTTTCGTCAACAGAAAGATGAAGCGTGCCTTCCGCCGCAGCCGTGAAAAATCCGGTGAGGTTTCCGCGCAGGCAGAGGAGGCTCTGAGCGGTATCCGTCTGGTGAAGGCCTTTGCTAATGAACAGCTGGAGCTGGAGCGCTTTATGCGCAAGAGTAATGAGCTTTTGCGTGTGCGTACCGAATCATTTGCGATACTTTCATATTTTTCGGGAACTATTACCTTTTTTACCAACGCAACCAATCTGGTAGTTTTGGTTTGCGGTGGTGTGATGGTTGCCAATAACCAGCTGGCGCTTAGTGATTTTGTTGCCTTCTTCCTTTATGTTAATATCTTTATGAAGCCTGTTTTCCGTCTGCTGATGTTTACGGAAATGTATCAGCGCGGTATGGCCGGCTATCACCGCTTTAATGAGATGATGCAGCATAGGGTGGAGATTGACGATGCACCTGATGCGATTGCTGCAGGTAATATTAAGGGACGTATTACCTTTGAGAATGTAACCTTCGGTTATCTGCAGGATAAGCCGGTACTGAAGCATTTTGATCTTGATATCGCTCCCGGTGAAAAGGTGGCCTTTGTGGGTGCTACGGGTGCAGGCAAGACAACGCTGGCAAGCCTTTTGCTGCGCTTTTACGAGCCGACGCAGGGCAGAGTGCTGCTTGACGGTGTGGATATCAAAAAGTATAAGCAGAGCTATTTGCGTAACCATGTCGGCCTGGTGCAGCAGGATGTTTTCCTCTTCAGCGATTCGGTAAACTTTAATATTGCTTACGGCAAGATTAAGGCGAGTGAGCAGGAGATTGAGCAGGCTGCCAAGCTGGCTGCTGCTGATGACTTTATCAGCGCGCTGCCTGAGGGTTACGAAACCAAGGTGGGTGAGCGAGGCGTGAAGCTGAGCGGCGGCCAAAAGCAGCGTATTGCTATTGCCCGTGCCTTCTTGAAGAATCCGCCGGTGATGGTGTTCGACGAGGCGACAAGTGCGCTGGATACCAAGACTGAAAAGCAGATTCAGAAGTCACTGGATAAGCTGGCTGAAAGCCGCACTACGCTGATTATCGCACATCGTCTGTCGACGATTATCAACGCTGACAGAATTGTGGTGCTGCATAACGGCGAAATTGCGGAAATCGGCACGCACAAGGAGCTTATGGCTTTGGATGGCATTTATAAGCGCCTGTATGAGCTGGATGAGCAGGATTAAGGGTATTTTTCACTTCAAAAAATACATAACTTGATGCTTATGGTTGCAGTATACGATGATATAGCTTTGTGCTATAATGCTGTATAGAGGATTAGTCAAAACGGAGGAGGTAATGGAAATGGGCTTATTTCTTAATCCTGATAACAGAGCCTTTCAAACGGCGATAGATTCGGAAATTTACGTTGATAAAACCGGACTCATAGAATTTACCAACAAGGTTTTGGGAACGCAGCAGGCTTTTATCTGTAACAGTCGCCCACGCCGTTTTGGTAAATCAATTACAGCCAATATGCTGGCTGCCTATTATAGCAAGGGCTGTGATTCGCAGGAGCTTTTTGCCGGACTGGCTATCGAAAAAAGTCCTGCGTATCAAAAACAACTCAATAAATATGATGTTATCCATTTTGATGTGCAATGGTGCTGCAAGGAAGCAGGAAGTGCCGAAAAAACGGTTGCCTTTATTTCGCAGGTACTTATGGAGGAGCTGCGTGAGGCCTATGGTGAATATATACCGGAAAAGGTGACTAAGGTTTCCACTGCTTTAGCTTATATCAGCGATGCAACCGGTAATCGTTTTGTAATTATTGTTGATGAATGGGATGTACTGATTCGCGACGAGAGCACGAATAAAATTGCGCAGGAAGAGTATATTGATTTTCTGCGCAGTCTGTTCAAGGGTATTGAGCCGACACGCTATATAGCTTTAGCCTTTATGACAGGTATTCTGCCGATAAAAAAATTCAAAACGCAGTCTGCGTTGAACAACTTTGATGAATATACCATGCTTGATTCTGGCGTTCTTGCTCCATATATTGGCTTTATGGAGAGCGAGGTGCGCGTCTTGTGTGAAAAATATCACAAGGATTTTGCGGAGGTAAAGCGCTGGTATGATGGTTATCAGCTCGGCGGCTATCATGTGTATAACCCTAGAGCTGTGGTAGGCGTAATGCTGCGGGGAACCTTTCAGAGCTATTGGTCACAGACGGGTACATATGAATCCATCATTCCGTTAATTAATATGAATTTTGATGGCCTGAAAACGGATATTGTCACCATGCTTTCCGGTGATGCTGTTTTGGTGCGTACTAATTCATATCAAAATGATATGGTGACTTTTAAGAATAAGCATGATGTTATGACGTCGCTGATTCATTTGGGATATCTGGCATATGAGCAGCAGGAGCAAAAGGCTTATATACCTAACGAAGAGGTTCGCAGTGAATTTGTTAATGCTTTGGAGGAAACAGCCTGGGATGAATTTGCTGATTTTCAGAGGATGTCACGCGAGGTGTTAAATGCTACGCTTGACATGGATGCAGATGCTGTGGCGTCTATGATCGAAAAGGTGCATATGGAATATACATCTGCGATTCAGTATAACGATGAAAATTCACTTAGCAGCGTTTTGACCGTAGCATATCTATGCGCTATGCAGTATTATTTCAAGCCTGTACGCGAAATGCCGTTAGGTCGCGGTTTTGCTGATTTTGTATTTATTCCTAAGCAATATTATGCTCATATCTATCCTGCTTTGCTGGTGGAGCTGAAGTGGAATAAAAATGCAGATACTGCTATGAAGCAGATAAAGGAAAAGAAGTATCCGGTAAGCTTACAAAATTTTGCTGATGAAATTTTATTGGTTGGTATTAATTACGATAAGAAAACCAAGGAGCACACCTGCAGTATTGAAAAATTTATTGGCGGAAGCAATCAATAGAATAACCAAATAAGCTGATGTATAATGCTGTAGCTACAGATAACGGCTGCAGCATTATTTGTTTGCTGAAATAATGGATATAATGTGGTTAATTGCTCCGTTTTTTTATGCTATATATATACCACTGACCCTTTGCGCTTATTGACATTCACAGGCAAAAATTATATAATTTTTTTATATGCAATCTTTGTTTGCTGCGGCATTTCCGCAGTAATGCAGTATTATTTTTCGAAGGAGCGAATGAACTACTATGAAATACATGACTGGTAACGAAATCCGCGAAAAGTTTTTGAAATTTTTCCAAGATAGAGGCCACCTTATGCTTCCGAGTGCATCCCTGATTCCTCAGGATGACCCGACTCTGCTGATTATCGGTGCAGGTATGGCACCCTTTAAGCCGTTTTTCACCGGCAAAATGAAACCGCCTGCTACCCGCATCACCACCTGCCAAAAATGCGTGCGTACCGGTGATATTGAAAATGTTGGCCGCACTGCGCGCCACCATACCTATTTTGAAATGCTGGGTAACTTCTCCTTTGGCGATTATTTCAAAAAAGAGGTTATCCCCTGGAGCTGGGAGTTCCTGACCAAGGAGCTTGGCCTGCCTGCCGACAAGCTTTACATCACCATCCATACTGAGGATGACGAGGCTTTTGATATCTGGCACAATGTTGTAGGTGTTCCTGAAGACCACATTGTACGCCTGGCAGATAACTGGTGGGAGATCGGCAGCGGTCCGTGCGGCCCTGACTCCGAAATCCACATCGACCTCGGCCCTGAACGCGGCTGCGGCAAACCGACCTGTGGCCCCGGTTGTGACTGCGACCGTTTCCTGGAAATCTGGAACTTGGTATTCACCCAGTTCAACCAGATGCCTGATGGCACCTACCCGCCGCTGAAAAACAAGAACATTGATACCGGCGCAGGCTTAGAGCGTCTGGCAAGTGTTGTTCAAGGCAAGCCGTCTAACTTTGAAACTGACCTGATTTTCCCGATTATTGAATATGCAGCTAAGATTGCCAATGTTGAATATGGCAAGGACAAGGCTACCGACGTTTCCCTGAAGGTTATCGCTGACCATGTACGCAGCATGACCTTTATGATCGGTGATGGTATTCTGCCGTCCAACGAAGGCCGCGGTTATGTACTGCGCCGCATCCTGCGCCGTGCTATCCGTCACGCTCGTCTGCTGGGCATCAACGAGATGTTCCTGACCGGTGCTGTTGACGTTGTTATCGGCATGTTCGGTCACGCTTACCCCAACCTGGTAGAGAAGGCTGACTTCATCAAAAAGGTTGTGGAAATGGAAGAAACCAGCTTCCTGCGCACTCTGAAGCAGGGCTGCGAGCTGCTGAACGAGGAGATTGAAAAGCTGAAGGCTGCAAACAAGGCCGTGCTCGACGGTGCAACTGCCTTCAAGCTGAACGATACCTTTGGCTTCCCCTGGGAACTCACTGAAGAAATCCTGGAAGAAGCAGGCATGACTATGGATAAAGAGGGCTTCGACGCTGCGCTGGAGGTTCAGCGTAAAATGGCGCGTGAAGCACGCAACGATAAAGAAGGCCGTCCGGTTGTTTATAACACCAGCGGCATCAATGTTGCTGAGCTGAAGGTTGACGAGGCTGCAACCGAAGCTAAGATTGTGAAGATGTATCCTGCGCATGACGCACAGCCGATTGAAAACGCTGCTGACGGCACTGATGTTGCTGTTATCTGCGACGTTACCGCTTTCCATGCTGAGGGCGGCGGCCAACTGGGCGATATCGGTACTATTACCGCTCCGACCGGCGTGATTGCTGTAAATGTTACCAAAAAGCTGCCTGACGGCGCTGTTATTATGATCGGTTCCGTAACCGAAGGCACTGTTGCTGTAGGCGACGCTGTTACCTTTGCTGTAGACAAGGCACGCAAGATGGATATCGCGCGTAACCATACCGCAACCCATCTGCTGCATGCTGCTCTGAAGCAGGTTCTGGGTGCCCATGTTAACCAGGCCGGCAGCTATGTCGGTCCGGACCGTCTGCGTTTTGACTTCTCCCACTTCTCTCAGGTTACCGCTGAGGAGCTGAAGAAAGTAGAGGCTATTGTCAACGAGCAGGTGCTGGCTGGCAAAGCTGTTAATATTGAAGAGCTGCCGATTGAGGAAGCTAAGAAGAAGGGTGCCACCGCTCTCTTCGGTGAAAAATACGGCAATATTGTTCGCGTCGTTACCGTACCGGACTTCTCTATGGAGTTCTGCGGCGGCAGCCATGTAAGCAATACCGCACAAATCGGTATGTTCAAAATCGTGAGCGAAGGCTCCAGCGGTGCAGGCGTGCGCCGTATTGAGGCTGTTACCGGTCATGGTGCTGTGGCTCATGTAAACGCTACCGAGGAAATGGTGAACGGTCTGGCTGCTGAGCTGAAATGCCGCTCCTGCGACGTTCCGACTCGTCTGGAGGCTCTGCAATGCGAGCTGAAGGCAGCACAGAAGAAGGCTGAAGAGCTGGCTGCAGAAATCGCTAAGGCGCAGGTAAGCAATGTTGCTGACCAGATTAAAGATGCTAACGGTGTTCCTGTTCTGGTACAGAAGGTTAATGCTGACAGCGTTGACGCTCTGCGTAACCTGGGTGACCAGATGCGTGATAAGGTTGGCGGCGTTGTTGTGTTGGCTGCTGTTATGGGCGAGAAGGTAAGCATTTTGACCATGGCTACTAAGGATGCTGTTGCTAAGGGCGTACATGCGGGCAACATCGTTAAGGCTGTTGCTAAGCTTTGCGGCGGTGGCGGCGGCGGTCGTCCGGATATGGCACAGGCTGGTGCTAAGGACGTAGCTAAGGTTGACGAAGCACTTGCAGCTGCATTTGATATCGTTGCTGCTATGGTGAAATAATTACTTCGTTTAGCAGACGTTGAATTAAATATTACCTAAAAATAAAACTGACGAGGCAAATTTTGCTTCGTCAGTTTTTTTATCTCTGTAATAGTGCTTTCAGCCGGTTTGATTAAAGTTGTAAAGATCGCTTACCGAGAAGCATTTTTTTGTTAAGCGTTATTGAAACACTGCTGAAATTTTCACAATGTATTTTTTGACAAAGAGTCCGAATCGTGATAAATTCATATTAGCAGGAGTTTTTATTTTGAGCGGAGGCTATGTCTCCCTATGTGTATATGTTATGAAGGAGGTTTTTCTTATGGCAGAAGATTTTGTTGGTGTAAGCGGTTCTCTTAATGAAAGCTTTGTCGGGGCAGCCAATGATAAGCTGTTCGAGGTTCCTTTTGAAGCGCTGGAAGTGCGCATGGCTAAGGAAAAACCGCAGCTTGTACCCGGACTGACGGCTTTGAAGAAGGCTATGTCTGCGCCTGCGTTTGAGCGTCTGATTAGTCCGCTGCTGAATATTAACCTGGGCGACGATGCGTTGCTGCTGGTTGCCGGTGATGAAAGAGTGCGCACGGAGCTGATCGGTAAGTATCTGCCTGTGATTAAAGCTGCTTTTAATGTCAGCAATGTGCGTGTTGTCGGCGGCGCACGCAACGGCTTGGATGCTTATTGAGGGTGTTGGGGTGGATGCCCGTGCCTTTGTAGTGTGAATTAATAAAGAACGTCGTGAGGCTATGGGCTTGATGTGTGCCCCCGATACCAGATGCATGGTATTGGGGGTATTTTTTGTTATGCAGCCAGCAGTATAAAAAAGGCGTGTAGAATTATATCGACAGGGGAAATGGTCGCAGGCGCTAAAAGATGTTATAATATATGAAGAAGCAAAGAAAGGGGAATTCTCATGCAACAGACAAGACTGCCGCTTCCTGTCGGCACTACTGACTTCAAAAGAATCTGCCGGGAAAATTATTATGTCGACAAGACGTTGCTTATAAAGGACCTGCTTGATGAAAAGGTGAGCAACATTCTTTTTACGCGTCCGAGGCGTTTTGGTAAGACCTTGAACATGGATATGCTCCGTACTTTCTTTGAGAAAACAGACGCAGATACCAGCAGCTATTTCAAGGATAAAGCAATCTGGCAGCAGGGCGAAAGCTATAGGCAGCAGCAAGGGCAATATCCTGTTATCTTTTTGTCGCTGAAGGATATAAAGGCGCAAGATTGGGAAACAGCATATGAACTGTTGAAAATGATTATCAGCTCCGAGTATGCAAGACACCCGGAATTGCAGGCTGGTAATGAGATATCCAAACAAGACAAGGATTTTTACGAAAAAATAGTCAATAAAAATGCTAATAAAGCAGATTATATGCTCAGCCTGCAGATTCTCAGCAGAATGCTTTATCAGTATTACAAAAAGGCTCCTGTGATAATCATTGACGAGTACGATACTCCTATCCAGGAAGGCTTCGTCAATAATTACTATAATGAAGCTATTAGGTTTATAAGAAATTTCTTTTCGGCTGCCTTGAAGGATAATCCCTATATAACTATGAGCATTATGACGGGTATCTTGCGTGTCGCTAAAGAAAGTATCTTCAGCGGGTTGAATAATATCCGCGTTGATTCTGTACTTGATGATACTTTTAGTGGTTATTTTGGCTTCACTGAGGGTGAGGTCAAGCTTATAACGCAGTATTATAATGTAACTGAAAAGCTGGCAGAAATCAAAAGCTGGTATGATGGCTATAGGTTCGGCAGCACTGAAATCTATAATCCGTGGTCGGTGATTAATTATATAACAAGCAGCTGTAAGGCTATCCCGTATTGGAGCCAGACTTCGGAGAATACTATTATTCATGAAATACTGAAGAAGTACAATGAAGCAACTTACAGGAATCTTCATGAATTGCTTAAAGAAAACGGGCAGGTAAGCTCTGTAATCAAAACGAATATTATTTATCCTGAGCTTAAGGGGCCTCAGACAGATATTCTTGGTTTTCTTCTGATGACAGGTTACCTGAAGGCAACTGATATGACACTTAACGAAGACGGAGAGCATTTATGTCGGCTTAATATTCCTAATAAGGAGATACGCACAATCTATCGTAAGGAAATTATTAGTTTGCTGATAGCGGAAGTCGGTGATATGACGGTAACGGATTTAAGAGACGCTTTATTAAATAAGGATAGTGCTGTCATCAAAGAGACGCTGGGAAGATTTATGATGCAGACAATCAGCTATTATGACGGGCTTAGGGAAAGCTATTATCATGGTCTGATGCTGGGACTTATAACTATATTTGAATATACTCACTTTATCCGCTCCAATAGAGAAAGTGGAACTGGCAGATATGATATTCAGCTTATTCCTAAAAACGCAGGTATGCCAGGGATTATTATTGAAATAAAAGCAGGTGAAGCAAAGGACGATGATTGTGCTTTGAGCAAGCTGGCGCAGGTTGCGTTCGACCAGATTGAAGAAAAGAAGTATGATACTGAGTTGCGTTCATTGGGCGTAAGTGTTATACACAAATACGGTATTGCGTTTGCCAATAAGAGGGTTGAGTTGAAGACGAATTAGATTTTACAGCAAAAAAAGCCGCCTGCAAGGGCGGCTTTTGGTGTATTAGTCTTGCTAAGTTGTTCCAAGCACTCAGTTGCTATGCATGCACCCCCCTTTAGTCGCTATTGCGACAGTTCCCCCCGAGGGGGAACCAAGAATGTGCTAATGAAGTTTATCGAAAAGCTATTAGTCTTGCCTGCCCCTTGGGGAAGGTGCCGAGCGAAGCGAGGCGGAAGGGGGTAGCGAGGGGACTGTGTGGCATCGCAATTGATATATCGCTCTGCAACCCTTCCGTCTGCTCGCAAAGCTCGCAGCCACCTTCCCTTTCAGGGAAGATATATCAGACCTGCGGAAGGCTAATATTCGCAAATCTGTTTAACTTCTATATGCTCCCTTATATGCTCCCTGCAAGGGAGCTGGCATCGCCGCAGGCGATGACTGAGGGTTGT
>NZ_CAUDZA010000028.1:0-31510 GCF_958453765.1 Phascolarctobacterium succinatutens
AATATATTCCTCCAAAAAATAACTTGCAGGCATTGTAAGCCTTGCTGTTCATTTGATTTTATCATTATTGAGGAGGGTTGGCAAGTAAGCATTGCTTAATATACTTCAACGTTCCTAACAAATCACTGCCTGGAGCTACTATCTGCTTATAAGCTATAGGATAAACCTGACCACTTGCTACTGCCGGTAAATGCTTATACAGGGGATTATGCAGTTGTGCTAGCGCTGCTTGCTTCTGCTGTTCCCCACCATGATAAACAATAAAGATTTTAGCAACCTGCATTTCCATCATTTCTTCCTGACTGATGAAGGGAGCACTGTAACTCACTAACGAACAACCATAATGACGAATTATATCTCCACATAAAAGATCATTACCAAAGACTTCTATATTGCCATTGAGAAATTCTACAAACAAAACCTTTTGTGCCGGTATTTTCTCAACAGCCTGCAATTCTGCATCAATCCGTTGGATTATATCCTGCGCCTGTTGCTGCTTTCCTAGTGCAAGTCCCATATTGCTGATAAACCTTTTCTCACTGGCAATGGTACAGGCAGGAAATCTTCCCTTCGCCGGTACAGGTCCTGATGCATCCTGAATGTATGCTGGTATTCCATTAGCTATCCAGCTTGACGTATCACCTAATTGATTATCTGCAAAATACCTGCGCCACCCAAGAATAAAATCCGGTTGTAGTGCTACAGCAGCCTCCAGCTGCAGAGGCTGCGTATAAATTCTAGTATTTGGCAAAAGAGCTTGCAGACGTCCTTTATCTTCAGCTTCCGTCAGAACAGCTGCTGTAATTTTATCACCAGCACCCAAAGCCACTAAGGTTTCAACTCCGCTATTACCGCACACTAAAATACGTTGTGGTACTTGTTTAAATATAACCTTCTGTTCATCTCCAAAAAAATTATAATTGTTTACACTAATATTTTGCCGGTCGCTACTTTTATCTTGCTGAGGTCCGCAAGCTACGCATCCCAAGCAGAATAGCAACAAACAAAAGCACCAGAATAATTTCTTCATAGGCTTAGAAATTATAATTCAATCCTACCAGGAATGTTCTTCCTTGTGTATAATACAAACCATCTGGATCAGTCAAATCTCTACGATTAAAGATATTATTGATATCCAGTGTCAATGTTGCGTTAGCAAAAACCTCATGGCCGACATGCAGATTAGAAAGCAGAATCGGCTTCACATCTGTTTGCTTGCTGTTGTTTACACGACCACCCATATAGCTCAGATTCAAAGATGCATTAGTCTTATCGTGCTGATAATCAATTGATGTCATCACCTGATACTTGCCCAATACATCCTTCCAAGGTGCTGTATTTGTGGTTTTGTTTTGCGGCTTGCTATAAATACCGCCAACAGTCCAAGTAAGATTTTCATCAAGCTGATTGGTGTAGCTTAATTCTATACCAGTATTTTTATATTTGGCAGCATTATAGGACTGAGAAAGACCATTAACCTTTCTGCTTGTAATCTGATCATCTAAGTCAATATGGAAAACTGCAGCCTTAAACTGTTCTTTACCATTATCATGCTTATAGCCTGCTTCGTAATTCCAGCCATATTCCGGTTTTAAATCCGGGTTTTGCAATATTACGCCACTAGAATAATACAGTTGGCGGAATGTAGGCATTCTAAAAGAACGTCCGGCATTTGCATAAAGTGAATTTTCCTTATCAAGCTTTGTTAAAATCTGCAATTGCGGTAAGAATGCATTATAATTACCCGCATCAGAACGGATTAAGTCTTCACGCATACTTAAAACAACATCAGTTGCATCACTCAGCTTACGGTCATATTGTCCATAGAAGGAATAACCATTTAAGCTATAACTGCCAAAGCGCGCATAAGGTTTAAGCGCACTGCTGCTATTGCCAAACGAAGCAAATTTTTGATTTTCATCTACATAAAGCTCGCGTTTTGTATTAAAGCCAAGCAAAACCTTTTCTTTATCATTTTGCCAAACCTTCTTTAAATCAGCGCCATAGTTTTTATGGTCACTACGCTCCCATTCCAGATTATCAGGTCTTACAATATAATAATCCGGATTGCGGATAATACGCTCATTATAGTACGCCGTAGCATCAAAACCATTTTGGTCATTAAAATGCAGTTGCGCAAAATGCTCACGATCATCATAATCAAAATGCTGCAATTTGCTATTATCAGCACCAAGATAATCGATAGTATATTTTTTCTTGTCAAACATGTAATTTAAGCTTAATTTATCATCAAACTTATAGCATACACCAATGTGATCCTTCTTACTATCACCGAAGCCTGTATAATAAGGCACGCTTACACCATTGATTTTCTTTGTTCCTTGCTTTTGAGATAAAATACCTGTTTCGCCCATTTCATTTCGACCCAAAGTAATACCTAACTTACCTGCGCCAATTGTCGCACTATAATTACGTTGTCCCTTGTTGCCAGCAGCAATATGAAGGCTGTTTTTATATTCAGATTTAGTTATTACATTGATTACGCCGCCATATGCTTCACTGCCATAAAGCACAGCGCCGCCACCTTTAACTACTTCTACCTTTTCTACAGCTTCCAAATTCAACATATCCAAATGGCTTACATTATTAAAACTTGCAGGTACACCATTAATCAAAACCAAAGTCCCGCCTTTAATGCCGCGCAGACTCAAGGTGCTGTTACCGGTAATAAAGCTTTGGTCATGCGGTCCCATCTGAGTAAAATATACGCCAGCAGTATACTTCAGTGCGTTAGCTACATCGCTTGCGCCTGTCTTCTTCAATTCCTCGCCAGAATAAACAGTTACATCAGCAGGTGTTTCCAAATTAGATTTTTCGTAACCCAAAGCAGTAACATTCATGCCAGGCAAGCTGTATTCCTGCAAAGCTTCTGTTTGTGCTGCAGCATTTCCAGTTGCCAATATACTTAATCCAAGTAACAAATTTAGGGGAATCATTCTTTTCATCATAGTTTACTCGCTCCTTTACTAAATCATACCCAAAAAACTAATGCAAATCATTACGATAAAGATTATATAATTACTTGCTTTAAAGTGCAATGATTAACAGCAAATTCTTGGACTCTTTTTTTCGAAAAGAAAAAACGGCTTAAAGCATTATTTTAAGCCGTTTTCATTACTCAACTCATAAGTAGAATAGAGCAAGTGGTCTAAATAAATTCTCACTCTATTCTACTTACGTTTAGATTTATTTAAAGTAAAACAACGATACCAATCTGACTTCCTTAGTCCGCGCTGCATATCCTAAAGCTCTATCAGTAAAGCCGCGTCTTGAAAAAACAATATAATAATTACTACGGCCTGTTTTGTCCGCATATTCTCCTTGTAGCTGTTTTATTAACGGAACATCAACCTTACTTTTTTCCCATACG
This sequence comes from Phascolarctobacterium succinatutens, assembly GCF_958453765.1. Classification (GTDB taxonomy): domain Bacteria; phylum Bacillota; class Negativicutes; order Acidaminococcales; family Acidaminococcaceae; genus Phascolarctobacterium_A; species Phascolarctobacterium_A succinatutens_B. Next base: position 3,392 of record NZ_CAUDZA010000028.1, read on the forward strand.
CATTGCATAAAGCCAGCACTATTTTTATCATAAGCAATCAAGCGAATTTGTTCTGCTGCACAATTATCTTTTGGCCAAAGATAACCAAATTGCATAAATTTATGAAAATCACCACGTTCACGTAACGTAAAACAATACTGTCGACATATTTCTAAAAAAAGCACCTTTGCGTAATCATCTAAAAACGGCAGTACCTTCGTACGTAATAAATAGTTTCCACATCCCATAGCTATACTGCTTAAAAATGGATAAACAAAGCGATACCAAAAAGTAAGCATAGAATCAGATAATATATAACACGTCGTTTTTTGCTGCTTACCAAGCTTTGCTTCTACAAGCGGTACAAGCTTTTTCAGTAAACCTTTTTCTACCAATACGCCAACATACTTCGAAGTCTTATTATTAGGCATACCAACAGCCTCTGCTATCTCCTTCATATGTATTGCGCCACAAGCAACTGAACATAATATTGCATGATAAATATGCGGCTGACGAAAATTCAATACTAAAATCTGCTCTGCAACATGCAGTAATGAAGCTGTGGGACTAAAGAATAAATTATACAGGTTATCTTTAAAGCTTAGTGTGCTATCTATAAGCTGCAAATAGCCTGGTTTTCCTCCGGTTACTCCATAAAGCAACACTTTTTCTTCATTGCTAAACGGAATTAAACAAGGCAGAACATCTTCATAATTTAATGACTGCAAAAATATTTGAGATAGTGGCAATTTACTTTTTCCTAATAAATGCAAGACATAGTCACATTCTCTTCCGCTAAATACCAGCAAAAGTCTTAATTTCTCTACCTCAGAGTGCAAGCATGCAATTATTTCAGGTAATAGCTCACTAAAACTGTTTTCCAGTTCCTGCACATCATCTATCAGTAATACTATCTTTTCTCCCTTAGCCTTTTTATAAATTAACTTAAGTATATCCTGCCAACAGCCACTGTTGCATTGAACAATGCCTTGTGCGGACAGCTCCGTGTAAAAAGCTGCCTTATTGGCATTATTGGTACTTGCGCGTACGCAAAAATATGCTTTATGCTTGCGTCTGGCAAATTCTTGCAGTAACGCTGTTTTGCCAATACCGGCATTGCCAGTCAGGCACACACATTTCAATTCATTACTATTATAAAGTTTTTCTAATGTAGCAAGTTCCTTTTTTCGCCCTATAAACATAAAAACGCACCAACTCTACTCATAAGTTGCTTATATTATAACATTAAGCGACTTAATCGTAAATTGGTGCATTCTGTAATTTTTTCCTATTTTTTCTGCAGCTTAGCAACACTTTCATCAGGCATCTGCATAGCCTCAGCAACATCAGCCACGCTCATGCCTTTAGCCAGCAGGCGTTTGGCAATAGCTTCATTCAGGCTTCCCTGCTCCTGCAACTCATGCAGATAGCTTGCACGAATTGCCATAGCATCCTTTTCGACAGCAACCTTGTCACCGACAACCTGTTGAGCAATTTCATGGCAGATTTCATCCTTCAGCTTTTGGTAATGACCATCGAGAATACGGGTATCTGCAGGTGTGTGATTAACATAGCTTGCTCTGATAGGCATTTCATCATTCTCATTAGTGCTTTTATTGTGTAAAAGATACGCTCCCAGCTCATGTAAAACTTCTTCTTTTAAGGCTTGATAATGTGCATCTATAATACCGTAATCATCCATGTTATAATTCACGAAGCTTGACCTTATCGGCATTTCTGCATTTTCTGTATGCAGCTTGCTGCCGAGCAGACGCTCAACTATTCCTTTACGAATCTCGTTTTTCACTTCTTGTTGATTTTTCTTAAACTCTTCAGCCATAATATAAGCCTCCTTTTGACATCAGCAGCTATCATAACTGCTTTTGCGCTCCAAGACAATAGTCTTCAAAGCAATTAATTATATATATCATTTAACTACTTTTTTCATCTGCTATTCTAGCACCATTCTTAATTGATTGCAAGAAAATTTAAGAATACATCTTTATTGTATTTAAAACAAAAAAACTGCAGGCAGAACTTCTGCCCACAGCTTAAAAAACATATTAATCTCTTTTCACCCGCGAATTGATTACGTCAACAACAACAGTTCCATACAAGCCCTGTGCATCATAAAACTTGATTTTTCCCTGCTGCACATGGCGCTGCTTCAGCTGCTCCGGTGAAAAATAAAGCTCCGCACTCACTGACATCTGTCCCTTGTACTGCTTTATCATCTCATCAGGCTGCAGCTTGCGCCACAAACCCTTTTTGCTGCTGCGCGACAGCAGCAACTGCAGGCCCTCGCCCTCGCAGCGCAGCTGCGCTTGCTTATCCTCCGGCAGCAGGCGTAAATATAAGGTATAGATATTGGGCTGCAGCAGATATTTCAGCTCGCCCTCCTTACCCAGGTCTATCCGGCAATGCACCTCCTGCCCCCGTGCCAGCTTAGCACGGAAATAGTGCTTGTCGTAATTATTTTCACCGCGGAAAAACACCAGGCCTACCATTACAGCCGCCATCAGCACAAAGGCCAGTACACGCTTCAACATTTTCTTATTCATGCTGCACCACCCCGCCATGATAACGTTTGTAAATTGCCTTGCCTGCCAAAAGCAGTAAAGCAACAATTCCCGGCGCGCAGTTCAAGCTGCAGCTGCCGCAAATCCCTGTACAACCTGCCCCTTGCGTGGTAATGCCGCTTACAGGAATTCCCATCGCCGCAATAAAATTTATCAGCTTACTTTTCATACGCGTTTCCTCCCGTAGCTAATAGCCTGCACCGGGCAAGCATGCTGACATACACCGCAGCAGATGCAGTTATGCTGGTTAATCTGCGCTTTGCCATCCGCAAGCTCCGCGGATTCCATCGGGCACTTCTTTTCGCACAAACCACAGCCTATGCATTGATTTTTATCTACACGCATGCGCAGTACAAACGGCAGCTTGCAGCCTAAGGCATGCATCAGTCCCTGTGCTGCTCCTACAGGACACAAAAAATTGCAGAAGCCGCGTCCGCCTTTAGTGAAGATACCAAAGACAAGCACCCACATAATTGCTGTCAGCAAAAGGCTTGAAGTTAACGAAATAAAATAACCTCGTGTATAATAGTTAGCCAATAAATCAAACAAAAAGAAGTTGCAATAGGAGCAAGCCAGAATGCCACCGAAGAAAGGTACTAGGCAAAAGCCTGCCAGCATTCCATAACGGATGGGGGCAATTTCTGTATAACGGTGCCAACTGATTTGAAATTTGGACGGCACCAGCTTCGAAAGATATTCGGTAAACGCTCCTGCAGGACACAGCCTGCCGCAAAAAACAGGCCCCAGGAAGAACGCTGCTGCCAAAAGCAGCAGGGTGCTAAGCATGCTGATGGGTGTCAGTCGCCAGATTATTCCGTCCAACACATGCTCTATCGGTATACGAAAGCAAAGGCCGTGAATACTTTGCGGCTGCCAGCTGCCGTAAAGCAGATAAAACAGGCAGCGTTGGAAGAGCGCCACCGGCGCATAAAACAGTACAAAGCCAAGAGCGTAACCGGTTAAACGTTTAAGGTTATATAACATAGGCAATCACCTCGATAACAAATAGGGATAGGGTAATTCAAACACCCTATCCCTATTTTAAGCTATTGAAAACCGTTAAGCAAGTAATTAGAAGCTGTAGCGCAGGCCAACACTATAAACACGACCAGAAGTAGGTTCACTTGCATAGAACTCTCTGTCAAATACATTATCTACCGTAAATTGTAATACAGCATTTTTTGCAATTTCATAATTGAAGCCCATATTTACGATAAAGTACGGATCTTCAGAACCATATTCACCAGTTTCATCATCCGGTGCTTGACGAGCACTCACATATTGACAGTCAAGATTTACGCCAAGTTTATCTTTTTTGTAATTCAATCCAGCGTGTAATAAATGCTTCGGAATACCATAATCAGTAGAATTAACACTACCAAGGTTTGTATTAGCTACTGCTGTTCTTTCTACTTTGCCATGCTGCCAAGAATAATTAAGATATCCAGATAATTCTTCAGTAAGTTTATGTTCAAGACTAAACTCTACTCCGCGACGCTTTTCAGTACCATAGTTTTCATAAGACTTATAATCTACTACTTTAGTGCCGGGTTTATAATGATAAGTATATACTATCTTATCATCAGTTTTCACCTTATACATGGAGATACCCATATTGGTCTTATCAGAGATTTTTTTCTTCATACCAATCTCAAAGGTATCAGATGTTTCAGGATCAAGATCCGGATTGGCATGTACGTTCTGCTCATAACGGAAAATTTGACTAAACGGAGGAGGATTAAATGAATGACCATAAGATACATAATAATTAGTATTATCATCAGCTTTAAAATCAAAAGCAATTTTAGGGCTCAATTCATTGTATGAGCCTTCACCATGCTTGCTGGAATTATTTGCATCTAAACTGCCATCAAGGTTATAGCTTGTTGTGCTACCATTGTACTTCTTATAATGGTCATAGCGTAATCCAAGATACATAGTCCAAGGTTCATTAAATTTATATTCATCTTGAACAAATAAAGCTATATTCTGTGCTTTACCGGTGTTTACTTGGAATAAGCCATTCTTTCCCTTACTTGTATCTACGGAATTATGATCATGATAGTTTTTCAGATATTTTCTATGCTGGGTAAACTCCTCTTGTTTAAAATCACCACCAATTAAAATATCGTGTTTGCCAATATTTTCCCAAGCCTTTTGGAAATCGAATACATAGGTTTTTCCAGGATATGAAGAATCACTGCCTGCTCCATACCAAGGAACCTCTTTAGCAGTGCCACTAGCACTACTATATCCGGATTTTTTCATATCAAGCAAACTGAAATTAGCATTTATTTTATTTTTATCATCATTATATGCTAAAGTGTGTTTGTTGTACTCTTTCTCACCATCATAGCCTAAGGAAGTTACTAGACTAGGAGATACATAAGTTCCATTTCCTAAATCAACTTTACCGCTCCATACAGGCTTACCGTCTTTATAAATATAACTCTTAGGACTCGGATAATAATAAGTACTCGTAGTATTGGCAAAAGTATATTTCAAGGAACGTTCCGCATCAAAATTATACTTTACATTTGCACTATAGGTTTCGCTCTCATATTTTCTATCGCCGCGTGTAGCAACAATGTATTTACCATTGCTTAATTGTGGCGGTTTATTATCAGGAACAATTGTCCCACTGCCTTTGCTAGCAGCTTTTGTCTGATAATAATTTCCCCATCCATCCGATTTACGATTTTCATAGCCAACGCCGAAAGAAACTTTTTCATTGGCTTTTACATCAGCATAAAGAGCCTTTTTCCAAGTATTATTGCTACCATAATTCAAAACTATGTTAGCATTCAAGCCTTTCTTCTTGGCATCCTTTGTAATAATATTTACTACACCGCCAACAGCATGTCCGCCATACAGAGAAGAACCAGCACCACGCACAACTTCAATACGCTCAATGTTTTCTACCGGTATCATCTCCCAGTCCACATTACTGTTGAAAGGATAGTTCATCTGTAAACCATCTACTAATACAAGAATATCACCCGAACCAAAGCCTCTAAGCTGAATACCGCCTTGAATTGCTTGACTTTTATAGACACCAGGTAAGGTCTGTAAAGCTTCCGGAACGGATGTAATGTTACGCTCCTCGATATCTTTTGCCGTTACTACACTGACACTGGACGGAACCTCCTGAATCTGCTTCATGGTTCTTGTAGCCGTTACGACCATTTCATCCAGAGCATACTCCTGCACATCTTCGGCAAATGCCGCAGTATTCCCTAAGAATACGTTGCCGCAAATCAATGCGCTCATCAATAAACCTTTACTAGCCAATTTTTTCACAGATATACCTCCATTCACTCATCACAAAAAACATCAACGAAGTACATATTAAGCACCTGAAATTATTTGGATTGAGTCTTAATATGCATTTTCTCTTTTATATGTTATAATACTGTGTATAGCAGCTAGACAGTCAAGGGGGAAATGCTAAAAATGTCAAAAAATATACAAAATTACTTTACGACCGGTGAATTATCACAGCTTTGCAAAATTCCCCGCAAGACTTTGCTTTATTACGATAAGCTGGGATTGATTTCTCCTGAGCTTGTTGATGAAAACGGTTACCGCTATTACAAGCGCAGCCAACTGTTTTTACTGCAGCTGATTCTTACGCTACGCCAACTTGATGTGCCGATTGCGCGCATCAAAGATTATCTTGGCAACCGCTCGCCGCAAAACTATCGTGATTTATTTAATGAGCGCATAGATTTCTTCACGCAGGAAATTGCCCGTCTGCAGACTATGAAAAAAAAGCTGCAGAGCGAATTAGGCAAGCTCGACCATATTGCGGACATTACTCTGGATAAAATTATGCTTGTCCATGAGCAGGCACATTATCTTTATCTGAGCAATGCTACCGAAGAAAATGAATGCTTTAAAAAGCGTTCTACGCATATTGCCCAAATGTTTAGCAATCTGCAGAACGATATTACCTTAACAACCAACGGCTTTGGTTATATTTACGATACGGAAATTTTGCAGGATTTTGAAAGCAAGCATCTGAAGCATTATTTTTATACGCTTCATGACAAGCTCCCTACACCGCATTGTTATCAAAAGCCTGCAGGCGATTATCTGACGCTGTATTTTCAAGGCGTCTACATGTTCAACAATAAAAAGTATCTGCAAATGCTGGCAGAATATTGCAAGGAGCATCAGCTTACACCGATATCACCGCTTTATGTAACATCGTTGTGTGATTACTGGCTGACAGGTGATACCGATAAGTATATTTACAAGCTGGAGCTGCAGATAAAATAGTATATCTAAGGCACACAAAAACCCCGTGGCAGACGCCATGGGGTTTTCTAATCAGCAAAGCACTGAGCAGACTTTGCTCTTTTTTATTTTTACAGCCTTAAGCTAAAATCAGCCTAAGGTTACGGCATCACTGTTCAGCATTGGAATAGGTTTGCCGTTTTTATTATTACGGTACAGTCTGAGCCGCTCGATATCAGCCATTTCTACCGGTAGCTCCAGTCCATACTGCTCATTCAGTGCATTCAGCAAATCTACTGCCTTCATGCTGCCGGTCGGCGTAATCTTGCAGTCAAAGCTGAAAATTGTTTCTGTCTCGGTCTTTTCTGCAGTAAGCTGCGGAATGTAAAACTTAACGTCAATTTTCTTAAACTTAGCCTTTGTCTTGGGTGCAGCTTTTTTGAACAGCAGTTCCGGTGCAGAATTGAACTCCACAACAGCAGCGCTCACATCACCGCTATAGGGCAGCGTTACGCGATAGCTTGCACCTGCCGCCTGACTCATCAGGGCAGCGTGATGCGTATCAACAGCATCGGCAGCCAGTACGCGGATACCGCGCGGCAAAGCAGCATCAAGAGCCAACGCAGCCTTTTCTACTTCCATCGGCTCGGCAAGCTCGATTTCCACAAACTCTGTATAGCTTACTACACCTACGCCCAGCGCAGAAGCCAAACTGAATTTCAAATGCGGATTAAAGCCTTCGGAATAAGCAGCAGGCAGCTTGGCACGGCGGATAGCACGGCCGATGGTGCGCACATATTCCAGATGGGAGATAAAGCGGATGTCCTTATCCTTGGTAATTTGCATACGCAGTTTCATTATGCCTGTACCTCCCCATTGTTTTGATATGCTTCTTTATAATCAACAATTTTTACGCCCAATGCCTGGCAAACGCCACAGCCGGTACAGCTTGCGCGACGGCAGTCGTGTGTAAGCTGCTGAGCATAAGCCTTACGCCATTCGTTCCACAGGAAGCGGCGGCTGACACCCGGAGAGATATGCTCCCACGGGAAAGCTTCGTTCTCACCGCGCTCGCGTGCAGCGTAAAAGTCTTTATCCAGACCGGCGTCGCTGATAGCCTCCAGCCAACGCTCGTAGGAGAAGCAATCGCTCCAGCCGTCAAAACGCGCGCCCTTCTGCCAAGCCAGCAACAGCGCTTTGCCTACACGGCGGTCGCCGCGGGCAAAAACAGCCTCAATCGTACCGGTTTTGGCATCATGATAGTTTAAGGTGATATTCTTATATTTTTTGATTTCATCCTTCAGCAGGAACTGCTTACGGCGAATTTCTTCCAAATCATTCTGCGCAAACCATTGGAAAGCAGTGTACGGCTTAGGTACGAAGGAAGAAGCACTTACGGTAACCTTGCAGCCGCGCTTACCGGTAATCTGGAAATATTTATACTGTACCTTGCGCGCCAAATCAGCAATCGCCAGTACGTCCTCATCTGTTTCATAGGGCAGGCCGATCATAAAGTACAGCTTAACGCTGTTCCAGCCGGATTCAAAGGCTGCACCGACAGCATTCATCAAATCCTCTTCCGTTACGCCCTTGTTGATAACATCACGCATCTTTTGGCTGCCTGCTTCCGGAGCAAAGGTCAGACCGCTCTTGCGCACTGCCTGTACTTCCTTAGCGATGGCAACACAGAAGCTGTCGATACGCAGAGAAGGCAGAGAAACGCTGACGCGTTCATCCTTAAACTCGCCAATCATCTTATGTACCAGCGGAGCCAGGCAGGAATAATCGGCGCTGGAAAGGGATACCAGGCTGATTTCGTTATAGCCTGTGTTATCTACCAGCTTACGCGACAGGTCCATCAGCACCTCCGGCTTGCGCTCACGCACTGGGCGGTAAACCATACCTGCGTGGCAGAAACGGCAGCCACGGCTGCAGCCACGGAAAACCTCCAGCATGATGCGGTCATGAACGATTTCACCGAAAGGAACAATCGGAGATGTCGGGAAATCTACGCTATTCATATCCTCTATAACACGCTTTTGGATAACAGCAGGAATATCCTCACGCAGCGGCTTAATTGCCTTAAAGGTGCCGTCCTCATTATATTCTGCTTCATAGAAGGAAGGTACATAAATGCCCTTGATTTTTACCACACGCTGCAGAAATTCTTGTCTGCCGCCGGGTTTGCCTTTACGCTTCCACTCCTTGTAGCAACGCATTACCTCAATCAAAACCTCTTCACCTTCACCGATAACAGCAAAATCGAAGAAATCAGCCAAAGGCTCAGTGTTGTACACACAGGGGCCGCCTACAATAACAAAGGGGTCTGCATCAGTACGATCCTTAGCCAGCAGCGGTACGCCACCCAAATCAAGCATATTTAAGATATTAGTATAGGAAAGCTCGTATTGCAAAGTAAAACCTACAATATCACATTCCCTCAAAGCCTTTTTGGTTTCCAGAGTGCAAAGCACAATTTCACGCTCACGCATCTTCGCCTCCAGGTCAATCCAAGGCGCGTAAACACGTTCTGCGGCAATTCCGTCTTCCTTATTCAGCAGGTGGTATAAAATTTTAAAGCCAAGATAGCTCATACCTACTTCGTATACATCTGGGAAGGCCAGAGCAATAGTTGCCTCTACTTCTTCAGCAGGCTTAACAATGCTGGCGAACTCGCCACCGGTGTAACGTGCAGGCTTTTGCACGCTGCTTAAAATATCAATAGTTAAATCCTTTTTCAAATTCATTTTCTCCTCTATTTTTAATGATGGAAGGGTTTATCAAAAACAGTTTTCGTCAATATTTATCTGATATGATGCTTTAGCGTCGACCGATTCCTATAATATTTTATAAAAAGGTTGATATCATCATCCTTAGAACTGTAAGTTCTGTTTTTTCACCTTAATATTCAACAAAATCGCCACCAACATAAGGTTCGTTGTCAGCGAGCTGACGCCATAGCTCAAAAACGGCAAAGGTACACCGGTTACAGGCATAATACCGGCAGTCATACCAATGTTGACCATAACATGGAACATAAACATGGACGTTACGCCGGTTGCCAAAAGCATACCGAAGGTATCATCCGCATCAAGCGCAATCGCAATACCGCGCCAAATAATAATCATATACATGCTGATGATAAACACCGTTCCGATAAAGCCAAACTCTTCACCGGCAACAGCAAATATAAAGTCCGTATGGTTTTCCGGCAAAAAGTTCAGCTGGCTCTGCGTTCCTGCCAGCCAGCCTTTGCCTAGGAAGCCGCCGCTGCCGATAGCAATTTTTGACTGAATAACATGATAACCGCTACCGAAAGGATCAAGCTCCGGATTCAGAAAAACACGGATACGGTTCTTCTGATAATCCTTCAGAATCATCCAAAAGGCCGGCATCAAGGCCATAAAAGCCAGTCCCATGCGGAAGAACCATTTATATTTGAAGCCGCTGACAAAAATCATACCTATAAGGATAGCAATAAAGGTCAGCGAGGTTCCTAAGTCCGGCTGACGCATAACAAGTATAAACGGCACCAGAATATATGCAAAAACCGGCAGGTAATCCTTAAATTCCTCCAGCCATTCAATTCGCTTATCCATAAAGGTAGCTAAGCAGATAATGAGAAAAACCTTAGCAAATTCACTGGGCTGAAACGACATAGAGCCTATTTGAATCCAGCGCTGTGCGCCCAATTGACTTTGTCCTACAAACATTACCGCTAAAAGCAGTATGATATTAATTATATACAGCTTGGTGGCATAATTTTTGAGAACACGGTAATCAAAAGCCAACGATACAGTAACAATAGCCAGGCCAAAGAGCATGAACATACTTTGGCGCTGCACATGCCAGGCCTTACCGGTGCTGACAGCAAAGGAATGGGTAGCACTGTCGATAAGTCCCAAGCCACAGCCCATAAGTATTAACACAGCAGCAATCAGCCACCAGTCAAGATTTTTCAGGATACGTTTTAAATCCACAATGTACTCCTTCCTGCATTATTGGATGGTGTCCTTCTTAGGGGCAGCCTTATCAGGGCGGGGCATATAACCCCTTTCCTGGAAAAATTCTTCAAATGCTTTATAAACAATAGGGCCTGCAGCAACAGAGCCGAAACCGCCCTGTTCCACAATGCAGACTACAACAAGCTCCGGGTCATCTACCGGTCCATAGGCTACAAACAAACCATGGTCACGTCCATGAGAGTTTTCGGCAGTACCGGTTTTACCGGCAATAGGCTTAGGCAGGCCGGCAAAGTACGATGCCGTACCGCCCTCCTGCGTAGTAGCACTCATGCCCATGCGGATATAGTCAATTGTCTGCTGTGATACATCAATATGCTTGCCTTCAGCACGTTTAGGCTTTTCAAAAAGACTGCCGTCACTGTTTATAATACTGTCAACCAGATATGGCTGATACTTGGTACCGCCATTAGCAACAATACTCAGCATAACAGAAAGCTGAATCGGTGTCGTCAGGTTGAAGCCCTGACCGATAGCAGCGTTGAAGGTATCGCCTAAGCGCCAGTCCTCATCCCAGATTTTACGCTTTACTTTTTTAGAGGCAACAAGGCCTTTGCTTTCGCCTTCCAGGTCAATACCGGTGCGTTCGCCAAAGCCAAAGATATGCGCATATTTTTCAATATTATCAATGCCGACGCGATAACCAAGCTCGTAAAAATAAACGTTATCACTCATCGCCAACGCTTTGATAAATGTCAGCCAGCCTAAAACCTCGCCGCCGGCGTTACCCATAGTAGGAACCATAGGATGAAAACCACCGTCGAAAATGGGCTCGTTCAAGCCAACCTTTTTCAGTTCAAAGGCAGCACTGCCGGTAACAATCTTAAAGGTAGAGCCCGGAGGATATTCACCGGTAATAACCTTGTTATTCATCGGGTAATTGGGATCGTTATTGATGGAGTTCCAATTCTTTGAGGAAATACCGTGCACAAACCAGTTGGGGTCATACCCCGGACGGCTGACCATCGCCCTTACCGCGCCATTACGCGGATCGATGGCTACTACCGCCGCTGCTCTCGCTCCGGGAGCAATACCGGAGCTTCTCAGAAAGGCAAGATGCTTATCTGTAAAAGCCTCCAGCTCCTTTTGCAGCTCGTAATCTATCGTCAGCTTCAGATTTTTGCCGGGAATAGGTTGCACGGAATCGTAATGCTTGACAACGTTACCGGCAACGTCAACCTCCTCCATAAAGGCGCCATCCTCACCGCGCAGATATTTATCATAAGTCTTTTCCAGTCCGCCCTTACCGACAAGACTGCCCTGAGTAATATTCTTGAACAAGCCCTGCTCAATTTCATAAGCACTTACCTCGCCTACGTAACCCAAAGCATGTACAGCAAGCTCATGATATGGGTAATTGCGAATAGGCTGCACCGAAAGCATAACCTCCGGCATATAGCGGCGCTGTTCTTCTATTTTGGTTACCATCTGCTGATCAAGATTATTTTTCAGCAAAATCGGTTCATAAAAATTTTCACTCGCCTTAATTTTAGCGTTAATTTCTTCTACAGGCATCTGCAGCAAATTACTGAGGCGCTGCAGTGTTTCCGGTTTATAGCTGGACTGCTTCTGCAATACTACGGCATAACCGGGCAAATTATTTACCAGCTCTTTACCTTCGCTATCATAAATAATTCCGCGTGGAGCAAGAATACGCGACTGGCGCAGCCTGTTGCCGTCAGATTGCTTAGCGTAGTAATCACCGCGCCACAGCTGCAAATAAACCATTCGTCCCAGCAGCACAGCAAATAATACCAGACACACAACCAGCAAGGTGTGCAATCTGGTTATCCGGTTTCTATCTTCCATAGGCTACGTCTGTCTCCTTTCCTGCTTCCTGGTTAATAAGATATATCTTCTTTTCTGATCCATTCATAAATCATCTTCATTATAACTACAACAGGCCATACCAACAGCGCATTGCCTATAATATAGCCCAGGGAATCCCATAAATATGCAAAAAATATGCTCCAGCGTCCGCCACTGCGCAAAAGTTCCAGCCACCAGTAAACAAAACGCAGGATAAAAGTAATCGTCGCAATAGCGCTCATATGATAAAGATAATTATCCTTAAACACCTTTTCCTTTGTCAGGCCCACTATATAACCTACACAGATACGACTGAGAATATGGAAGCCAAAAATACCCACCGTCATTGCATCCTGCAGCAGTCCGGTGATACCGCCGACTACCGCACCAGCTTTTTCGCCGCGCAGCAGCGCATATGCATATACCGCCAAAAGCAGCAAATCACAGGAAAGCCAGCCCGTATAATATACGGACATCGAACCCTGCAGCAGCATTAAGAACAGAAACAGGACGGGCCAAATCAGTCTCCTCATTTTGCCTGTCCTCCCTGTAATACAATTTTCGCTTCCGGCGTAAAGCCAACAATAACCAATACCTGTTCAACATCTGCAATATCAGCAGCAGGTACAATATCTGCTTCCTGCAGCAGACCTACACTATCCATATGAGTAGCAGTAACCTTACCGATAAGAATATCTGCTGGATGAGTGCCGCTATAACCGCTGGTAACGATAATATCGCCCTCACGCAGGCTTGCTTCGCGGTAAATATGCTCCAACAGCAGCTTATCCTTGCCGCTGACACCGCCGGCTACACCGACAGCACGTGAATCAGCGCGCAATACCCTAGCACCTACACGACAACGCGGAGAGGTGAGCAAAAGTACACGGGCATAATCATCATATACCTCGTCAACCACGCCTACCAAGCCGCCGTTTACTACAGCCATATCAGGTGCCAGGCCTCTGTCCTTACCGGCAGCGATATATATGCAGTCACGTAAATCGCCGAAGCTGCGGGCAATTACCTTTGCTGCTACAACCTTCTGCGATTTGTGCTGCTCCTTATACTCCAACAAGCCTCTCAGCTGCCTGTTTTCTGCATACATCGAAGCCATCTGGATATTGGCATTACGCAGCTCAATATTTTCTTGTTTCAGCTTTGCATTTTCGCTCTGCATTACTGTCAGTGCCTTCCAATAGCCACGCACGCCATCACTGGCATTGCCTAACCCGGTCAGCATACTTTCTACCGGCAGCACTACTGCCGCCACCGCTCTGTTGACCAAAGGAAAACGGCTTCTGCCTGCTACGGCCATCGCCAGCATGGAAAACAGGACCAGAACAAACAGAACTACCAACATAACCTTCTTATTCATGCTGCATTCCTACTTATTTAGAGGTCATAAAGCCTTTGCGGTAAATGTCAATATTTTCTACAGCAATACCGGTGCCGAGAGCAACACAGTTCAAAGCTTCATCGGACACGAATACCGGCATACCGGTTTCCTGAGAAATAAGTCTGTCCAGATTGCGCAGCATAGAGCTGCCGCCTGTCATAACAATGCCACGGTCCATAATATCAGCGGACAGTTCAGGCGGTGTACGCTCCAAGGTGTTACGAACAGCGTCCACAATCATGCTTACAGGCTCGTTAACAGCTTCGCAAACATGGTTGGCATTAACCTCTATACTCTTAGGCAGACCGCTGAGCAGGTCGCGGCCGCGAACTTCCATAACAGCAGGCTCGTCCACCTTCATAGCGGTACCGATTTCAATTTTAATATTTTCTGCTGTACGCTCACCGATAAACATATTAAAGGCTTTGCGGATATAACGTACAATAGCACTGTCGATAGCATCGCCGCCGCAGCGTACGCTCTTGCTGACAACAATGCCGCCCAGAGAAATTACGGCAACCTCACAGGTGCCGCCGCCGATATCAACAACCATGCTACCGGTTGCTTCCTGTACAGGCAAGCCTGCACCGATTGCTGCCGCCATCGGTTCTTCAATCAAGTAAGCCTCACGCGCACCTGCTTCAATAGTAGCATCAACAACTGCACGCTTTTCTACTTCGGTAACACCGGAAGGCACACCAACCAGAATACGCGGACGTACAAAGGTACGGTTGCCCATAGCCTGCTTAATAAAATATTTCAGCATAGACTGAGTAATTTCATAGTCGGCAATAACGCCATCCTTCATCGGACGGATAGCGACAATGTTACCGGGAGTACGGCCAATCATTCTCTTAGCCTCCGCACCGATTGCCAGTACCTCGTTAGTGTCCTTTTCAACAGCTACTACCGACGGTTCGCGGATAATAATACCCTTATCCTTGCAATGCACCAGCGTATTTGCAGTGCCCAAATCTATACCCATGTCATCCGACATATTGTTAAAAATACTGATATTAGGGAAAGTAAACTTCATTTCCGACTATCCTCCTAAACTTCTAATGCTCCATCTTCCTGAAAGCTGTAATAAGCACCGTCCCCGATAATCAGATGGTCCAGAAGCGGAATCCCCAACGTTTGTCCTGCCGCCAGCAAAACAGCTGTCAGCTGCCTGTCCTCAATGCTTGGCATCGGATCACCCGATGGATGATTATGTGCCACGCAGATAGAGGCTGCATGCTGCAGAATCGCCGGCAGAAATACCTCACGCGGATGCACCACCGAGTTGGTCAGCGAACCCTCTGATACCAGCTCTGTGCCTATTACTTTATTCTTACTGTTCAACAAAATTACTAAAAATTGTTCCTTTGTGGCATAACGCAGGCGTGGCATCAAAAATGCCGCACCATCCTGCGGACAGCCAAAATGGATTTTATCCAAAGGGCGGGCCGACGCAATACGTCTGCCTATTTCCAGAGCTGCCAAAACTGTTGCTGCCTTGGCCTGCCCCATACCCTTGATTTGCATAAGCTCATTTAAGTCCCTCACTCCTGCCAGACGCCTGTACAGGCCTCCGTCAGCTGTGAGCTCCTTAGCAATCTCCAACGCTGATTTTTGCGCAGTGCCTGTGCGCAACAATATTGCCAGCAGCTCCGCATCCGTCAGCGCTTCCACTCCACGCAGAAAAAGCTTTTCCCGTGGTCTGTCCTCTAAGGGAAGATTTTTAATACTTTCTTTGTTTGTTGTTTTGTCGATACTACTAAAATCACTGCAAAAATCGCAGGTCCTGCTTACCGCAGGATTAGTCACTCTTCATAGCTCCTCATACTCCCAATCTTTGCATCATTAAGTACAACAATGACAACGGCAGGCCTACAACATTGTTATAGCAGCCATTGATTTTTTCCACCAGGACAGCACCTCTGCCCTGAATGCCATAGGCTCCTGCCTTATCCATAGGCTCGCCTGTAGCAATATAAGCATCTATTTCTTCAGCAGTCAGCTGCCGAAAGCTTACATCAGTAACGCACACCTCGGACATCTTTTGTCCCTTATAACATACAGCAACGCCTGTCATAACCTGATGTGTACGTCCGGACAAACGCTGCAGCATAGCCTTAGCAGCTGCTGCATCCTGCGGCTTGCCCAAAATAACATTATCAATTACTACGATTGTATCTGCAGCAATTACAGGAAGCTCATCTCCCATTTTTGCTGCTACAGCGGCGCATTTGCCGGCTGCGTTATGCAAAGCAACCTCCTGCGCCTGGCTGGCAGTGCCGCTGCCTTCGGCAAAATCAGCCGGACAAACCAACGGAGTAATACCTATTTGCTGCAGCAGCGCCTGTCTGCGCGGAGAAGCTGATGCTAAAATAACCTTCATGCTTCAGCCTATTCCTTTTTACCCATATCAATAACAATCTTCGGCTGCTGGATTTCAAAAATAACAGCCTGCTTGCCTTCGCGTACCGCATCACGTTTAAAAATACGTGCATAGTTTACGGTTACCAAAAGCCACAAAACAATACAGGCAGCGATAAACGGCAATTCATCCATATGGAAGAATGTAGCCATGCTGTGTCCGCAGGCAACACCTGCAAGAATACCTGCCACCGGCAGGCCGTAAATAACCAGCTTAGCCTTGCGTTGGTCAAAATCGCGGTATTCCGCACCTACTACATCGCCGGCCTTAGCACCTACCGGGTTCCAGCAATCTATGTATTTAGGCAGGCCTGTCAGTTCGCTTTCAGCTTTATCAACCTTTACCTCAGCGCGCTCGCCCTGCTTTTTAACAATAATACCTCTAATTTCTGCCATTGAAGCAAATCCTTCCTCTACCAAATATTTAGCTTAATAAGCGTGTACGAAAATATACCAATAGCCAAAGCCGAAAACTACGCCGTAAATTGCCAGGAAAACAAGAACGCCTTGCCAGCATACAGGATAACCGAAGTTGATATCCTCGCCGAAAATACCACGGCGGTTAAAAAAAGTATATTTTTTACGTTTTCTGAACCACGCCAATTTGTTATCGGGGCCAACTAGCTTGGCAATCAGATAAATGTAAATAAAAGAACCAAAAAATATTTGCATAACGCGGGCGCAGACAACCACCGGTTCTACGTTAGCTATAGTTTCCATATCTCAAAGCCTCCTATATCAAAAACAATCATCAATTAAAGCTGAATAAATTTATCCGGCATTTCCTTACGCAATACACGGACAAACTCATCACTGGATTTAAACAGCAAACCCGCCAGCTTATTTTTCTTGCCTTCGGTAAACACCAGCAAGCGCTGCGGATTTTCATCAAGTGAATTATAGCGATGGATGTAATGCTTAATCGCTGTTTTACGGAAAAAGCTCTTTACATATTTATCGGTAAAGCTTTCTGTACGGGTCAGGTCAACAACATAACTGCGTTTAATAAATCCTAAGCCGTGGCTGATTACCTCAAGCTTCATATCCTTGTAGAGTATCAGAGTATAGCCAAAGGCTACACGCCAAATCCACAGAGCCAAAAGCACTGTATCCATACCCCAGCCCAGCATATCAAAGCGTCTATGTTCCTGCAGCCAGGTCCATTCATGCCAATAAAGGCTCGCAATCATCAGCAAGGCAATCACTGCAAAGATTTTTCTTTGCGTACTTGTTCCAGATTCTTCACGATACAATTCTTCCAAAAGAGTTCCCTCCAGCTTTCTAAATTGTGCAATAGCAACAAAGCAATCTTATCCAATTAATTATATCAAATTTTACACTTAAAGCATATACCTCAGGCAATAAAAATCGGTGCAAAAATGTGAAATTTACCTGCATCAGACAGCTTTCCTGCAAAAGCAAAACACCGCTTCGCCGGCTTACGCCATTGAAGCGGGTTTCAATAAGTATTATGCTTTATTAAAGCATAGCATCTGATATTACGTCAGCCTTAAGTAACATCTGTCATCCCTGAGGTTTTTCATTGCTAACCATTCAGCAACTTAAGTACATGAGAGCCTATTTGCGCACCTGACCATTACCGTTAATCAGGTACTTCGTACTCGTAAGCTCCGGCAGTGCCATCGGTCCGCGTGCATGCAGCTTTTGTGTGCTGATGCCGATTTCCGCACCGAAGCCGAATTCGTTGCCGTCGGTAAAACGGGTAGAAGCATTGACGTAAACAGCAGCAGCATCCACGGTATATTGGAAAATCTGTGCCGCCTGATAATTATCGGTAACAATACATTCGCTGTGACCGGTGCCGTATTTGGCAATATGTGCCATAGCTTCCTCAATGCTGTCCACAATCTTTACGGAAAGGCGCAAATCGCCGTATTCCGTAGACCAGTCTTCTTCAGTTGCCGGATGCACCTGACCGCTGTACTCCTGAACAGCCTTGTCACCGCGTATTTCTACGGCAGAGGAATTATACATCATCAGCATCATCGGCAAGAATTTATCCGCAATATCCTTGTGCACCAGCAGTGTTTCCATTGCATTGCATACTGAAGGACGCTGTACCTTGGCATTGAAGGCAATCTTCATCGCCATCTCCACATTAGCATCCTTGTCCACATAGGTATGACATACGCCCGCACCTGTTTCGATAACCGGCACGCTGGCATTACGCACCACCGCCTGAATCAGCCCGGCACCGCCGCGAGGAATAACCACGTCGACAAGGCCATTCATATGGATTAAATCCTGCACAGCCTGTCTGTCACTGGTATCAATAAACTGAATAGAGCCCGCAGGAATGCCTGCACCCTCCGCAGCCTGCGCCAAAATCGCAGCAACAGTTTTATTGGACTCCATCGCCTCACTGCCGCCCTTAAGGATAACAGCATTGCCGGACTTCAGGCACAGGCCTGCGGCATCCGCCGTAACGTTGGGACGTGCCTCGTAAATAATACCGATAACACCCAAGGGAACGCGAATTTTAGTAATATGCAGACCGTTAGGCAGAGTTTTACCGTCAATAACATTACCAACAGGGTCAGCCAGGCCTGCTACCTGACGCAGGCCGTCAGCCATACCGCTGATGCGCTCGGCAGTCAGCTTCAGACGGTCCAGCATTGAGCTTTTCATGCCCTTGGCTGCAGCAGCAGTCATATCACGCTCATTCGCAGCTAAAATTTCAGACTGTTGTGCCTCAAGCGCAGCAGCCATCGCCAAAAGTGCCGCATTCTTAACTGCGGTAGAAGTAACGGCAAGCTTTGCTGCAGCCTGCTTTGCAGCCTGCGCCTTAGCCTTCACCAGTTCATACGTTGCCATAATCCTCACCCTGCCTTATAAAATAACCAGGTCATCGCGGTGGATAACCTCATCAAAATTTTTATGTCCCAGAATATTTGCAATCTCGCCGGAATTGCAGCCCTTAATCTGCTCCAGCTCGGCAGAAGAATAATGCACTAAACCACGCGCCAGCTCATGCGCATCCTTATCGATAACGCTCACCGTACTACCCGGCAAAAATTCACCCTGCACGGCAAACACGCCTGCTGGCAGAATGCTGCAGCCGCCGGCCTTGCGGATAGCCTTGGCGCAACCATCATCCACAACAATACTGCCGGCAATCTTGGCACCAAAGGCCAGCCAGCGCTTGCGGAACTGCAGACGGTTTTCACGGCTCACGAACAAGGTTCCCAGCTCTTCACCCTGCAGCACACGGGTAATGGCATTCTTTTCGGTACCGCTGGCAATTACCAGATGAATACCGCTGCTTGTCGCAGCCTTGGCAGCCTGAATCTTAGTCGCCATACCGCCTGTACCGCGGGCAGAGCCGACACCGCCGGCACTTGCCTCAATCTCCGGAGTGATTTCCGCAACCTCAGGCACAATAACCGCATCGGGATGCGTTTGCGGATTAGCTGTATACAGGCCGTCAACATCAGAAAGAATGATAACAAGGTCAGCATCCACAATGCCTGCAACAAGAGCAGACATATTATCGTTATCGCCGATTTTAAGCTCATCAAGTGCCACAACGTCATTTTCGTTGACGATAGGGATAACACACTGACGCATCAGCTCCATAAAGGTATTACGCGTATTTGTATAACGATGGCGGTCAATGGCCTCCGTTTTGGTAATCAGCACCTGCGCCACGATCTGACCGTAATCGGCAAAGAATTTTTCGTAGGTGTGCATAAGAACGCCCTGACCTACGGCAGCAGCGGCCTGCTTGCCGGGAATAGTTTTAGGCTTGCCCGGCAAGCCCATACGGTCCACGCCCACAGCCACAGCACCGCTGGTTACCAGAATCATTTCCTTGCCCTGATTCTGCAAATCACTGATTTCGCGCGCTAAGCGGTCAATCTGACTAAAATTGCGCTTGCCGTTGGCATAGGTAATCGTACTCGTACCAACCTTAATGACAATACGCTTAGCCTTTTTTAAAGCCTCACGGCTTGTTTCATTGTTTAACATTTCCCCTCACCTGCAGTTCTAGTTTTTTATTTTGTGCGTTAGCCGCAATATATCCCTTTCACCAAGGGCGCAGAGAATGTGTCGGATGCTAAATGAAATTGACGACGGCGTACTCCTCGTACGTCGAGGAAATTTCATGACGCAGACGATACGTTATATGCAATACGTCTTTTTCGCCAAGGACGCAGAGAATGTATCGGATGCTAAATGAAGTCGACGACGGCGTACTTCATGTACGTCGAGGAGACTTCATGACGCAGACGGTGCATTATCTGCGTACTCACTACTCCTTGTAGTCGAAAACCATATCCCTAATACGCACACTCTGACCTTCCTGTACACCTCTCTCCTTCAGCGCCTCGTCAATGCCAAGACGTTTCCAAATCAGCTGGAAGCGGTAAAGTGCCTCGTCATTATCAAAGTTAGTCATAGCAACAAGACGCTCGATGTTCTTGCCGCGAACCTCCCAGTCGGTATCATTGCCGACAACAATTTCATAGCTGTCCGGATCAATTTCGTCAAAGCGTGCCAGGTCTTCTTCATCCTCTTCCGGAACATACTGCTGCAGCAGGTCGTAAGCCTTAAACATCAGCTCACGCAGACCTTCGCCGGTAGCAGCACTTGCCTTACAGATTTCGTAGCCTTTAGCTTCAACGTATTCCTTTAAGCGCTCAAAGTTTTCCTGCGCTTCCGGCAGGTCCATTTTGTTGGCAACAACCAGTTGCTTACGACGTGCCAGACGCTCGCTGTATTCTGCCAGCTCTGTATTGATTTTGTCAAAATCCTCAATCGGATCACGGCCGTCAACGCCTGCAACGTCAACAATATGCAGCAGTACCTTAGTACGCTCTACATGACGCAGAAAGTCATGGCCAAGGCCAACGCCCTCATGTGCACCTTCAATCAAACCGGGGATATCCGCCAGCACAAAGCTGCGCTCCTCATCCAGACGTACCACGCCCAAAACCGGGGACAGCGTTGTAAAATGGTAGGCAGCAATTTCTGGGCGGGCAGCGCTCACCTGTGCGATAATGCTGGACTTGCCTACGCTGGGATAGCCTACCAGGCCAACGTCAGCCAACAGCTTCAGCTCCAGCTTCAGCCAACGGTTTTCACCGGGTTCGCCCTTTTCAGCAAAGGTCGGTGCACGATTAGTGCTGGTAACATAGCAGGCATTGCCCTTGCCGCCGCGGCCGCCTTTAGCAGCCGTATAGGTCTGGCCGTCCTCAACAAGGTCTGCCATAACGGCACCGGTAGCGTCGTCACGTACCAAGGTTCCCATCGGCACCTTAACGAATACGGTATCAGCGCGTACACCGGTGCAGTTTTTGGTGCCACCCTGACCGCCGCGCTTAGCAACATATTTTCTCTTGTAACGGAAGTCAATCAGGGTATTGAGATTTTTGTCCGCAATCAGGACAACATCACCGCCGCGACCGCCGTTACCACCGTTCGGGCCACCCTTTTCTACAAATTTTTCTCTGCGGAAGCTGCTCATGCCGTCGCCGCCATCGCCTGCTTCTACATAAATTCTCGCTCTGTCAATAAACATTTTGTTTTCTCCTATATCGTAAATTTAGCTATTGCTAGGTATATTTATCTATATTATAGCTTATCTTGCAGGGAAAGTGCAACGTGGGAAGCAGCAAATCCGCAGAAAAGCGTTTAGTTTGCGAAGATTTCACTTACTATTGCTACGATATAACCGGTGCATTAGCTGAAAACGTACACAGCAAAGAAACTCCATAGCAATAACTTTAGTCACTAAAACAACAAACTGTTTCATAATATACACTATAATCTCTCCAGTGAACATTTCGAGCTTTTTTCCTCACATTTCTTAACACTACTCTTGACAAATCTAAACGATATTGCGATAATGTGAAGAACACAGCGATGTGTTTGTTTTAATTTAAGAACAAAATGCAATGACCGGGAAAATTTACCTGCCCCAGCATCCAGAGAGACGGCGTAAGGTGCAAGCCGCCAACAAGCAGGCAAAGAAGCTCACCCGCGAGCAGCTTCTCTGAACCAAGTAGGAGCAGACGCTTCCAGCACGTTACGCTGCCGATTCGCTAATCGGGAAAATTAAGTACAACTTAGGGTGGTACCGCGAAAAAATTTCGCCCCTATCTGCAAGCGCAGATAGGGGCTATTTTTATTATAAGGAAGAAGGTTAATTTTATGGGAATGACAATGACGCAAAAAATCTTAGCCAAGCACGCTCACCGCGACAGCGTAAGCGCCGGCGACCTGCTTGTTTCTCAAGTAGATTTAGTATTAGCTAATGATATTACCGGTCCTCCGGCTATCAACGAATTTGAAAAAATCGGCAAGCCGGTATTTGATAAAAACAAAATTGCTCTGGTTCCGGACCATTTCTCCCCCTGCAAGGATATCAAATCCGCAACCATGTGCAAGCGTATGCGCGACTTTGCCCGCAAGCACGAAATCAAAAACTACTTTGAAGTGGGCCAGATGGGTATCGAGCATGCACTGCTGCCTGATAAAGGCCTTGTTGCTCCCGGCGAAATCATCATCGGCGCCGACTCCCACACCTGCACCTACGGTGCGCTTAACGCACTGAGCACCGGTATGGGCCAGACCGATATTGGCTGCGCTATGGCCAGCGGTACCTCCTGGTTCAAGGTTCCGCAGGCTATCAAGGTTAACTTGACCGGCAAGCTGCCGAAATACGTTAAAGGCAAGGACATCATCCTGACCATCATCGGTATGATTGGCGTTGACGGTGCCCGTTACCAATCTTTGGAATTCATCGGCGAAGGTGTCAGCGAGCTTTCGATGGCCGACCGCCTGACTATCTGCAACATGGCTATCGAAGCCGGCGGCAAAAACGGTATTTTCCCTGTTGATGAAAAAACCATCGCATTCTTAAAAGAACGCGGCGTAACCCGTGAATGGGAAGCAGTTACTGCGGACGAGGACGCTGAATATGCCCGTGTACTCGATATTAAGCTCGACGAGCTTGTTCCTGTAGTTGCTTATCCGCATCTGCCAGAAAACACTCATCCTGCTAAGGAAGGTCATGCAATCAAAATCGACCAGGTTGTCATCGGTTCCTGCACCAACGGCCGTCTGGAGGATTTGGAGCAGGCTGCCGAAATTCTCAAAGGTCACAAGGTTTGCGACCATGTGCGTATGATTATCATCCCGGCAACCCAGCAGATTTATCAGGAGGCTATGCACCGCGGTTACATAGACACCTTTATTGATGCCGGTGCTGCCATTTCTACTCCGACCTGCGGTCCCTGCCTGGGCGGTTACATGGGTATCCTCGCAGCAGGCGAGCGCGCTGTTTCCACCACCAACCGTAACTTCCGCGGCCGCATGGGCCATGTCGACAGCGAAGTTTATCTGGCAAGTCCCTATACCGCTGCAGCCAGTGCCATCACCGGTTATATCACCAGCCCTGAGGAGGTAGTAAAATGAGCAAAGTTTGGCGTTACGGCGACCACATCGATACAGACGTTATTATTCCGGCAAGATATCTGAACATTGCCGATTTCAAGGAGTTAGCAGAGCACGCTATGGAGGATGCGAAGGAAAACCTGGAAATTAACTTCGCTGCCAACGTACAACCAGGCGATTACATCGTAGCAGGCAAAAACTTCGGCTGCGGCTCCTCCCGTGAGCATGCCCCTGTAGTATTAAAGGTTAAGGGCATCAAATGCATCGTAGCAGACAGCTTTGCCCGTATCTTCTACCGCAATGCGATTAACATCGGCCTGCCGGTGCTGGAAATAGGCGCCGACGTAGAAAAGATTGAACCAGGCGATGAAATCGACGTTGATGTAAACAAGGGTGAAATCAAAATCCTCAATAAAAATATTACGATCAAAACAAAACCGCTGCCGGAATTTATCCAGCATATCGCAGACTGCGGCGGCCTGATTAATTATATTAAAGGAGAAAACAAATAATGAAGATTTGCTTACTGCCAGGTGACGGCATTGGTGTAGAAATAGTTGATGCAGCTGTAGAGGTTCTCGACGCTGCTGCCAAAAAATTCGGCTTTGAAATTGAATATGACAAGCAGCTCATCGGCGGCTGCGCAATCGATGCAACCGGCGTTCCCCTGCCGGAAGCAACCATTGCCAGTGCTAAGGCTGCTGACGCTGTGCTGCTCGGTGCTGTCGGCGGACCGAAATGGGATAATGTTGCTCCGGATATCCGTCCGGAAAAAGGCCTGCTTGGTATCCGCAAGGCTTTGGGCCTGTACTGCAACCTGCGCCCGATGACCGTTTCCAAATTCACGGCGCATCTTTCTCCGCTGAAGGCAGAACGTGCCGAAGGCGCCGACCTGTTAATCGTACGTGAGCTTACCGGCGGTATCTACTTCGGTGAGCATACCGAAGCGCACCTCAATGCTGACGGTGTTGAGGAAGCAAGCGATATTGAGCTTTATACCCGTCCGGAGGTAGAACGCATTGCCCGTTTTGCATTTGAAGCTGCCAAAAAACGCCGCGGCAAGGTAACCAGCGTTGATAAAGCCAATGTATTGGGTTCAAGCCGCATGTGGCGTAAAATTGTTGCCGAAATGCAGGCAAAGGATTATCCTGAAGTAGAGCTGAACAACTTCTATGTTGACAACTGCGCTATGCAGTTAGTGCTGAATCCGAAGCAGTTTGACGTTATTTTGACCAACAATATCTTTGGCGATATCCTCAGTGACGAAGCCAGCACCATCGCAGGCAGCATCGGCCTGCTTCCGAGCGCCAGCCTCGGCGACGGCACCGGTATGTACGAGCCTATCCACGGCAGCGCACCGGACATTGCCGGTCAGGGTATTGCTAACCCGCTGGCAACCATTCTCAGCGTCGCTATGATGCTGCGTTACTCCCTGAACCAAAATGAAGCAGCAGACGCAATGGAAGCAGCTGTTGACGCAGTTATGGAGCAAGGCTACCGCACTCCAGACCTTTATGCAGAAGGTCTGAAGAAGGTTTCTACCTCTGAAATGGGACATCTTGTTGCTCAGGAACTGCTTAAATAAAAATATCGGCAAGCGCCATCCCCTCAGCGTTTACCAAAGCATTTCTACCCGTAAGCCTTCCGTTTGGGGCTTACGGGTAAAATTTCCAACACTTAGCATTATTATATTTTGATTTTTTTGTTTTTTGGATTTTTTTATGATTGTTGTGGTGTATTATGATGCAAATTTCAACCAAAAATATTGATCATGTATATACTAATAATGCTTCAAGCAATACGGTTGCCTTCCGCCAAGGCCTTCACGACGGCATCCCCATAGGATTGGGATATTTTGCCGTAGCCTTTTCTCTGGGAATTATTTGCCGCACATCCGGGCTTTCTGTATTCCAGGGCTTTTTAACAAGCCTGCTCAACAACACTTCAGCCGGTGAATTTGCCGCCATTACCCTCATAGGTCAAAATGCCAGCTATACCGAAATAGCACTGGTCACCCTCATCGCCAATGCACGCTACATGCTAATGAGCTGCGCGCTGAGCCAAAGGCTCAGCAACGCGCAAGGCTTTATACATCGTCTGGCTATGGCCTTTGCTGTAACGGATGAGCTTTTCGGGATTGCTATCTCCCGTCCCGGTGTTTTAAATCCATACTATTACTATGGCGGTATGGCCGTAGCAATTCCTGGCTGGTCGATTGGCACAGCCTGCGGCATTATCGCCGGTGCAGCGCTGCCTGATCGCATTGTCAGCGCACTGAGCGTTGCGCTGTTTGGCATGTTCCTTGCTATTATCATTCCGCCGGCACGCGAAAGCCGTATCATTCTCACTGTTGTAATCACAAGCTTCGTCGCCAGCTTCGCAGCAGCATATCTGCAGCCGTTGGCACAGCTTACCGGCGGTACACGTACCATTATCCTCACTGTAGTCATCGCAGCGGCTGCAGCCTGGCTTAGGCCAGTACAGTCCCAGCAAAAGGAGGACTAGCATATGGAACATAATATTTACATTTATATTGCCGTAATGGCACTTGTTACCTACGCTATCCGCGTGCTTCCGCTCACACTCATCCGTAAGGAAATCAAAAATCCCTTCATCCGTTCCTTTTTATATTATGTCCCCTACACGACTCTCGCAGTAATGACCTTTCCTGCAATCCTGCAGGAAACGCAGACACCTGCTGCAGGTGCACTTGCCCTCGGCATCGGCGTTGTCACCGCCTGGCGCAGCATGAGCCTTTTTCATGTGGCTTGCTGCTGCTGTGCAGTGGTGTTTATAGCAGAATTTATCATGGTGCCGTAAGGCACACAAAAAGCCGCCGGCTCAGGAGATTGTTCTCTGAGCCGGCGGCTTTTTGTATTACTGTAATCAACGTGAGTTTTTTATGCACGCTGCAACAAAAAAGTCTTCGCACACATACGAATATGCACGAAGACCAAAATAATTTATTAAGCTTCTATCTCACAGCAGCCAATGGAACATGCCGAAATAAGAGAAAACACACAACACGGAAACGCCCAGCGCAGAAACGCCGAACATTTTCATAAACAGATTCTGCTGCTGCTTCTGATTAGCATTAGCGGCCGAAGCATATGCTGCCAACGCCAACGCACCGCCTGTAGAAAGCGGACTGATGGCAGCGACATGTGAAATCGTTGTAATCGAGGAAGCCAATTCGAACTCATTCACCCCGCCAAGCTGCTGGGCAACATGCGGCACAGTCGGCAGCAGCGTAGGCATAACAACACCGCTGCTTGAGCTGAACCAGCTCATAATACCGGAGGTAAGTCCCATAACAGCGGCAGCACTTTTAGCGCTCATCAGCGAAACAAGCACATTGGAAAGCACCTCAATACCGCCGAGATCTATAATCAGCTGCATCAAAACACCGACACCGGTAATCAGCAGCAGCGTATTCCAAGGAATGTGCCTGATAGCTTTGCTCTCATCGGAAACACGTAAAAAGGACAATACCGCAGCAACTGCAAAGCTGACCAGTCCGACATTAATACGCAAAAGCATAACCATAAGCACCATCACTACAATACCGGCAATAGTCGTCAGCTGCCTTTTGTTAAAGCAGGGAACTTCTTTTTTCTGCTCCACAGCAGCAGAACGCAGCTTATAGCCTCCCAACAAAATATAGATAATAACGGCATAAATAGTAAATGAAAGAATACCATTCATAAGAAAATCATTTTCAATACCTGTCAGGCCAAACTCTGCGCACAGATTCGCACCGATAATGCCGGTAGCAGCAAGCGGTGATAAACCACCGGCGCAAGAACCCAAAACAGTTAAGGTTGAAAGCAGCACTGGACTGATTTTCATTTCTGCTGCCAAGGACATGGAAAAAACCATCATTATAGCCATAGTCGGTACAGAGCCGGGACCAAGCGCAGCAAGTATAATCGAGAATACATAAATAATGATCGGAATCAGGTAAACACGCTTACCTGCCAAGGAAATAACTTTTTGTGCCAGTAAATCCAGACTGCCGTTAATCTGTGCCAAACTGAACAAATAAGTTACACCCAAAAGCATCAGAAACAAAGAAGCATTGAAGCCTTTAATAATTTCCGCATCACTGATGCCTGCCATACGTCCCAAAAGCAAGGCAAAAGCTATGCACAAAAGACCCGTATTCATTTTACGGATAAAACCAAGCATTATCGCCAGCAGTAAAAAACCCAAGGATAACAGAGCCATCGGAAACCTCCAAAAAATTTATTTG
>NZ_CAUDZA010000029.1:0-30854 GCF_958453765.1 Phascolarctobacterium succinatutens
TTGCTGAGGGTAAAGAAATAGGCCTTGCTGAGGAAAAACTCGCTACTGCTAAGCGTATGCTGGCCAAGGGCTGCTATTCTCTCGATGATATTGCGGAGCTTACTTCTCTGCCTATTGAGCAGGTTGAAGCCTTAAAAGCTGACCAAGTTTGATTCGAAGAATGCCCCAAGATAGGCTCTCTTGAAACTTGCGGTTTTATACAAAAAAAGGACCTGAAGTCCGGATTCTTGCGGACCTCAGGTCTTTTCGTTATGTGGCTTTAGCCCGTGGAGCGCTATCGAAATTCTTTTCAAAGAAATGAGATAGTGCTTCACAAAGAACCACCCGCTATGCGGGTGCGCATTGATTGTTATACAAAAATACGTCATTCCGATATACAATAGTAAGTGTTCAAGTCACTATTGCAAAGAAAGGAATGACGTATTAATGGCAAATAAAACTAACGAGTTATCGCATTCAAAGTGGGTATGCAAATATCATATAGTCTTTACACCTAAGTATAGACGAAAAATCATTTATAATCAATACCGTGAGGATTTAATAGAAATTTTTAAACGGTTATGTTCGTACAAGGGTGTAGAAATTATCGAAGGTCATATGATGCCTGATCATGTGCATATGCTACTTAGTATTCCGCCTAAAATTGCAGTATCGACATTTATAGGCTATCTTAAAGGAAAGTCAGCGCTTCAAATGTTTGATAAACACGCAAATTTAAAGTATAAGTTTGGCAATAGACATTTTTGGGCAGAAGGTTACTACGCATCTACAGTAGGTCTAAATGAAGCCACCGTAAAGAAATATATTGCGGAACAAGAAAAGTACGATATAGTTTTAGACAAGTTAAGTGTAAAAGAGTACGAAGACCCTTTTAAGGGTAACTAGTATTCAAAACGCCCCTGACAGGGGCAGCGAAAGAGAAAAGTGCAATGTGGCTTGAACAAAGTGAAAGCCAGCGTCTTGAGGCGCTGGCTAGTATTAAGGGCTTATAGCCCGTCGTCAAACCACCCGTTTGACGGGTGGTCATGATTTGCGTAAAATCTTAAGTTATTTAAATTTGAGGCAAAAGCTAAGCACTGCCGTCAAGGCTTATGGTTGCGGTAAAACGTTGAAAAGCCTTGGGATTATCTCAGAAAACATAAAAAGTAGAATAAACAATGTTAATCAATAAAAAAGTCCTGCGCAGCATATAAAATGCGCGCAGGACCTTGAAGCTTGCTATGAAATTTTCGGCTTACAGGTCTTCCCCATCTTGCTGAATAGCACCCTTAACCTTGTTCGTGCGCTGCCATACATAGGCAACAGCAACGAGCGCAACACCGATGCCGTCGGTAAATACGCCAGGGATAATCATGCAAATACCGCCAACGAGGAATAGAATACGCTGCGGAATGTTCAGCAGATTGTTGCAGAAGCCGATCATCGCCATGGAAGCACCCCACATACCTACAATCGCGGTGAAGGCGCTATAGCAAATGGTGAACGGAGTTGCGTTGATCATCAGCAGCTCAGGTGCCAGTACGAAGATGTACGGAACGATGAACGCAGCAATCGCCAGCTTAGCAGCGATAACGCCGGTACGCATCGGGTTAGCACCGGCAATACCTGCGCCGGCATAAGCAGCCAGTGCAACAGGCGGAGTAACGTCAGCAACGATACCGAAGTAGAACGCGAACATATGCGCTGCCAGTACCGGTACATTCATCTGCACCAGAGCAGGCGCTGCAATGGTAGAGGTAATTACGTAGTTAGCAGTTGTCGGCACGCCCATGCCAAGAATCAGAGAAGTGATCATGGTAAAGAACATTGCCGGCAGCAGATTACCGCCTGCCAAGTCCAGCAGAGCAGTTGCAATCTTCAGGCCAACGCCGGTTTTGGTAACAACGCCGATGATGATACCTGCGGTTGCACAGGCAATCAGTACGCCAAGCACGCCCTTGGAGCCGTCAATGAGACCTTGGACGATTTGCTTGAAGCCGATGCGGGTGGATTTACGCAGGCAGGCGCAAACGATGGTCAGCACGATGGCTGCCAAAGCGGCACGCATAGGAGTATAACCGCTTACGAGCAGGTAAACGATAACGATTAACGGAATAGCCAAATGGCCTTTTTCCAGGAACAGCTCTTTGAACTTCGGCAGCTGGTCACGCGGAGTGCCCTTCAGGCCGAACTTTTTAGCTTCGTAGTGAACGCCCAGCCATACGCCAATGTAGTACAGCATTGCCGGGATTACGGCAGCCTTAACAACATCAAAGTACGGAACGCCTACAAACTCTGCCATCAGGAAGGCAGCAGCGCCCATTACAGGAGGCATCAGCTGACCGCCGGTAGAAGCAGCAGCCTCAACAGCACCCGCAAATGCCGGACGATAGCCAAGCTTTTTCATCATCGGGATGGTGAAAGCACCGGTGCCGGCAACATTACCAACGGAGCTGCCGGAAACAGTACCCATGAGGCCGGAGGACAGTACGGCAACCTTCGCCGGTCCGCCTGCTGCCCAGCCTGCGATAGCGTTGGCAATATCAATGAAGAATTTGCCGAGGCCGGTGGTTTCCAAGTAAGCACCAAAGAGGATGAACAGATAAATAAAGGTAGAAGATACACCCATAGGCGTACCGAAAATACCCTCGGTAGTGAAGAACAGATGGTCAAACATTTCCTGCACGCCAACGCCACGATGTGCCAGAATACCGGGAACGTAAGGACCTAAGAAGGCGTACAGCATGAAACAGAAGGCAACGATAATCATCGGCCAGCCTACTACGCGGCGCGCTGCTTCAAAAACCATAATCGTACCGATAAGGCCGACGATGAAGTCTGTTTCCGTGTTCATGCCGGCACGCAGCACCAGCTCCTGATAGTTCACAACCAGATACATGGCAGTACCTGCGCTGAGCAGTGCCAGGAAGGCATCAAAGGGATGCATCTTGCTGCGGGACCAGGAATGTCTGCTGGGATACAGCAGGAAAATCAATAAAAAGCCGAAGGCTAAGTGAATAGCGCGCTGCAGATGCGCGTCCAGCACACCGAAGGTGGCTGTATATAATTGGAAAAGTGCAAACAGAATACAGATTGCGGAAATAATTTTACCCCACACACCTGTAAGCTCACGCTTGTCTGATTCCTTGTCAAATTTTTGCAATACCTCTTCTGCTGAAAGCTCTTTTACTTTCTTTTCTTTTTCAGACATGGGTATCAGCTCCTCTCATTTAATATAATAAAACCTAAAAGTACCGTTCCAGCCAGTACTGATATCGATACATGACCTTCACTGTTACCGCAGTCCCCTGCCCGTACAGAGCAATCAGGTCGTAGCTGTCGCCGCCGTGGACAATGTGCGGCATTGCCTGCTCGGATATACGCAGGGCTACTTCCTTATAGGGGCGGTTCATCTCCATATCAAACTTACCGTCGGCAGTCTGCGTCAGCTTGCCGTCGGCAGCGGAATACGGATAGCCCCAGCCCAGCGAGGAAAAGCGGGTGTGCGTCATGGTCATGTTATTTGCGCCGTTAACCCTGAAATAATCATTCCAGGCAGTTTTTTCCACCGAATGCGTCAGGCTGATGTACCATTCATCACCTGCCGCTGTGGCAAAAGTAACAGCTCCTGCAGTTCCCTCAGGTATAATCGCCACCACCAGGCGCGTACTATACCACCCCAAAAGCATTAACACAACGCTTACAATAATTACTAAATTCTTTACTGGGAAAAAAGACCGGCTACCGGCAAACGCCGGTTTCCGGTCTTTGAAGTTCGGCATCATTTAAAATCCTTATTTTTCGTTAAAGAATTTTTCAGCACCCGGGTTCAGCTTAATGGACATGCCGTCTTTAGCAGTATCTTTGCTGATAGCATTTGCTGCGGAGTGAGCGGATTTCATACGGTCAAGGTTGCCGTACAGAGCTTTAGCAATTGCATAAGCGGTGTTTTCGTCCATCTTATCGGTTACTGCCAGCATGCATTTTACTGCTACTGCGGTAACGTCAGCATCCTGCTTCGGATAAGTACCGGCTTTGATAACCAGCTTGGTGTAGAACGGATATTTTTTGATCAGAGCATCAGCCTTGTCAGCATCAACCGGAACCAGTACAACGTCGTTCTGAGTTGCGATATCCTGAATAGCAGCGGTCGGATGGCCTGCGGTTACGAAAGCAGCATCAACGTTGCCGTCCTTTAGAGCACTTGCAGCTTCACCGAAGGACAGGTATTGAACCTTAATATCATCATATTTAATGCCATATGCTTCCATAATCTGGCGAGCGTTAGCTTCGGTACCGGAGCCTGCAGCACCTACAGCGATGCGTTTGCCTTTAAAATCAGCAACAGATTTGATACCGGATTTTTTCAGGGTAACAATCTGTACGGTTTCCGGATACAGAGTTGCAAGACCTTGCAGGCCGGCAACCTGTTTGCCTTTGAACATTTCAGTGCCGTTGGCAGCATAGTAAGCAATATCATTTTGAATAAAAGCAATTTCAACCTTGCCTTGGCTGAGCAGGTTTACGTTTGCTACGGAAGCGCCGGTAGATTGTGCGGAAGCATTGGTACCCGGAATATTTTTATTCAAGATATCAGCCAGAGCACCGCCTAACGGGAAGTAGGTACCGGATGTACCGCCGGTAGCAATGTTAATGAATTTTTGTGCAGCAGGTTTTTTATCATCTTTCTTATCTCCACCGCCGCAGCCGGCAATCATAGTAGCCATAACCATGATACCAAGTAAAAAAGCCAAGAGTTTTTTCATAAGAGTTCCCCTCCTTTAATATACATATGTGCTAAGATAATAAAATTCACGCAGCAACATATTGTTATTCTTCTTATTCGTCAACATTGTGTAAAATCCTGCTGAAAAATTCATAAAAACGTCATGTATACAAAATACTTTCAGCATAAAAATGCAGATTCTATGAAAAATTCTTGCTATTTTGTGATTATTAATACAGCTTTTCTGCATAAATCGCTGTGGAATCATTTCATTATAGATTCATTTTGCTTATTTTCGTAATCTATGTTACAATAATAGCGTTATGTTTATTGCTTTTTCTGATAAAGCGAGAGTCATCAAAAACATCTTTTTAAGGAGTGAATAATATGAGTTCCGGAGCTTATTCTTTAAGACTCGCTCGTACCCTGTACGAAAATGTTTATCATGCTATGCTGTACAATGAAAACCAACAGCCTATCGGTGATCTGGAAATTATTCCGAACATCCCTCTCGACCGCAGCCAGGTGCCTGAGGATGCACCGGAAGTACCGGCTTATCTGCTGGTAATCGTTAAAGACGCTGACATCAACAAGGACAACCTGATTGATTTCGAAGAGCGCGCTTCCTATGCTCTGCTGAAACGCTTCTCCACCGAAGTTATCAACTTCCAGCACTGCAAATTCTACTATCCGTCCCCTGCCTTCATTTTTGAACAGCCGGACGCAGTAAACGGTGGTACTGAGCCCATGCCGCTGCAATAATTTAAACCGAAAAACTCCGCTCCCTGCTGCATATGCAGTAAGGAACGGAGTTTTTTTGTGCCCAAACCTTTGTAATCAAGCCTCCGCAGCTGCCTTGGCAACCGCTTCGGACATACTCTTGACGTATTCGTAAACATGCTCGGGAGAAGCCTCGCCGTATTGTGCCACGATTTTTTCAATCGCACTGCCCACAATAGCGCCGTCACTGGCCTTGGCCATCTTGTACGCCTGCTCGGGAGCAGCGATACCGAAGCCTACAGCCACCGGAATATCGGTAGCCTTGCGCACCTCTGCGACAATGCCGTCAATATCGGTAGTGATGTTGCTGCGCACACCGGTAACGCCTAAGGAAGAAACTACATATACATAGCCTTGGGCAATAGCGGCGATTTTCTGGATGCGGTCCTTGGAGGTAGGCGCAATCAGCGGCACCAGGGCAACGTGATGCGGTTCGCTGAACGGACGCATCTCCTCGCGCTCCTCGTACGGTATATCCGGTATGATGACGCCGTCTACACCTGTTTCTTCGCAGCGGGTGAAGAATTTTTCCGCACCGTAGGCATAAATCGGGTTAGCGTAGGTCAAAAATACCAGCGGTACCTGTGTTTCCTCGCGAAGCTCCGCTACGAGATCAAAAATTTTATCGGTAGTAGTGCCTGCAGCCAACGCACGCATATCCGCTTTTTGGATAACCTCGCCCTCAGCCACGGGGTCGGAGAAGGGAATGCCGAACTCTATAAGTCCTGCACCGCCCTTAATCATGGCTCTCACCAGCTCCTTAGTTGTAGCAAGATTGGGATCGCCTGCGGTCACAAAGCCGATAAATACCTTTTTCTTTTCGTCAAATGCCTTTTGTATTCTATTCATGTAAATCAACTCCCATATAACGTGCGATTGCGGCAACGTCCTTATCACCGCGGCCGGAAATATTTATAACCATAATCTTATCCTGCGGCAGAGTGGGTGCCAGCTTCATAGCGTAGGCTACGGCATGCGCACTTTCGATTGCAGGGATAATGCCTTCTGTTTTAGAAAGATAGTTGAAGGCGTCAACTGCCTCCTTATCGGTAGCAGGAACATATTCCGCACGGCCGATGTCGTGCAGATAAGCATGCTCGGGGCCGATGCCGGGGTAATCAAGACCGGCGGAGATGGAATAAACCGGAGCAATCTGGCCGTATTCATCCTGCAGGAAGTAGCTCTTCATGCCGTGGAAGATGCCCAACTTGCCGTTTGCCATGGTTGCGGCGTTCTTGGGATTATCTACGCCCAGGCCTGCAGCCTCTACGCCGATTAAGCGCACGTCCTTGTCCTCGATGAAGTCATAGAACATACCCATAGCATTGGAGCCGCCGCCTACGCAAGCCACCAGCACATCAGGCAGGCGTCCTTCCTTTTCCAGCATCTGCGCCTTGATTTCCTCGCCGATGATCTTCTGGAAGTCGCGCACAATTTCCGGATACGGATGCGGGCCCATAACGCTGCCCAGAACATAGTAGGTATCCTCAACACGTTCCGTCCATACGCGCAGCGCTTCGTTTACTGCATCCTTCAGGGTACCGGTGCCGCTGCTTACAGGCACAACCTTCGCACCCAGAAGCTCCATGCGGAACACGTTGAGCGCCTGACGCTCGCAGTCCTCCTTGCCCATGTAAACAACGCATTCCATGTTCATCAGCGCCGCTACGGTAGCAGTCGCAACACCGTGCTGGCCTGCGCCAGTTTCGGCGATAACACGCTTTTTGCCCATCTTCTGCGCCAGCAGAATCTGTCCCAAAACGTTGTTGATTTTGTGTGCGCCGGTGTGGTTCAAATCCTCGCGCTTCAAGTAAATCTTGCAGCCACCCAAGTCCTTGGTCATCTTCTCTGCGTAATACAGCAGGGACGGTCTGTTGGCATATTCGCGGTACAGACGCGCCAGCTCCGCCTTGAATTCGGGATCATTTTTAAATTTTTCATAAGCAGCCTCTAATTCCAGAACTGCGTTCATCAAAGTTTCCGGCATGTATTGACCGCCGTGAATACCATATCTACCTTTTGTCATCGTTATCTCCCCTTACCTCCGCTATAAATGCGGCAATTTTTTCCGGATCCTTGAACCCTTCTGTTTCTACGCCACCGCTTACATCTACGGCAAAGGCGTTACTGTTTTTCAATACATCTGCAACATTCGCTGCCTCAAGACCGCCTGCGATAAAATACGGTCTGCTGATTTTTTCATCTGCCACCAGCGCTAAATCAAAACGCTTACCAGTGCCGCCGTACTGCCCCTTGGTATAGGTATCAAAGAGCAGGTAATCGCAGGGATAGGCTTGCAGATTTTCAAAGGAGCCTGCGTCCTTCACGCGGACTGCTTTGATAATCGGCAGCTCCGTCTGCAGCCGCAGCCTTTCGCAATAAGCTGCATCCTCGTCACCGTGCAGCTGGATGACGTCTATCGTCCTGCTTTTGGCCAAGCGTACAATCTTATCTATCTCGGCGTTGACGAAAACGCCGACTGCCTTAATCTGCGGGTTAAGCATTGCCTTCAGCTGTGCTGCCTGCTGCTCCGTCACCTCGCGTTTGGTCTTGGCAAAAACGAAGCCTATATAATCCGGCAGCAGTCTGTTGACGCACTCTATATCCTGCACACGCTTCAAGCCGCAGATTTTAACCTTTACCTTACGCATCACGCATCTCCTTCAGCATCGCCGCCGCATCCGCACTGCGCATCAGGGCCTCGCCCACCAGCACCGCCTGCACGCCTGCCTGCTTCAGCGCCTTGGCATCAGCTGCGCATTGAATGCCGCTTTCCGCTACGAAAATCTTGCTTGCGGGAATCGCATCCCTCAGGCGCAGGCTGTTTAGCGGGTTCACGCTGAAATCCTTGAGATTGCGGTTGTTCACGCCGATGATTTCCGCTCCCGCCGCCAGTGCCATCTGCACCTCGCCTGCGGTGTGCGCCTCCACCAGAGCGCTCAGCCCCAGCTCCTGCGCCTGCGCCAAGTATTCGCCCAGCTGCGCTGCACTCAGCAGGCTGCAGATAAGCAAAACAGCGTCGGCACCAATGCATTTGGCCTCGTAAATCTGGTACTCGTCCAGCGTGAAATCCTTCCGCAGAAGCGGCAGCTCCACTCTTTGGCGTACCGCCTGCAGGTAAGCATCGTTGCCCTGAAAGAACTTCGGCTCCGTCAGGCAGGAGATGGCTGCTGCGCCGCCTGCCTCGTACTCCGCAGCCTTGCGCAGGTAGATGTCCGTAAAATCTGGAGCAATGATGCCCTTCGAGGGGGATGCCTTCTTCAGCTCGGCGATTACACTCAGGCCGGGGGCAGCAAGCGCTGCCCTGAAATCCTTGCCCTGCGGTCTGCCCTCTGCCTCATCACGCACCGCGTAAAGGCTTTTCTGCGCTTTGAGCGCCCGCACACGCTCCTTGGTATATTCCGCAATCTCATCTAAAATCATAATCTAACCTCTTTAATCAGCTTATTTATTGCTCAGCTCAATCAGCTTTTCCAATGTCTGCAGTGCCTTGCCGCTGTCAATCAGCTCTGCCGCCAGCTTCACGCCATCAGCAAAGCTTGCAGCCTTGCCGCCGATATACAGGCTGGCGCCGGCATTCAGCAAAACTGCATTGCGTTTCGGTCCCTGCGCTCCCGCCAGAATGTCGCGCGTAATCTTAGCGTTTTCCTCCGGCAGACCGCCTACCAGATCTGCCTTGGTGCAGCGCTCCATGCCGAAGTCCTCAGGCTTGATAACGTAATTTTTCATCCAGCCGTCCTTGAACTCGCAAATGGTAGTCGGTGCGCTCAGCGAAATCTCATCAAGTCTGTCCTGACCGTAAACCACCATGCCACGCTTAACTCCCAGGTTCATCAATACCTGCGCCAACGGCTGAACCAGATACTCGTCATACACACCCAAGAGCTGCATCTTCGGGCTGCCTGGGTTCGTCAAAGGTCCGAGGATGTTGAATACGGTGCGTATGCCCAGCTCCTTGCGGATAGGTCCTACATATTTCATCGAGGTGTGGTATTTCTGTGCGAAGAAGAAGCACATGCCGACTTCCTTTAACAGCTCCACGCATTTTTCCGGCTCCTGCTGAATGTTCACGCCCAACGCCTCCAGGCAATCTGCGGTGCCGCATTTGGAGGAAGCGGCGCGGTTGCCGTGCTTAGCAACCTTCATGCCACCTGCCGCAGCAACCAGAGCGGAGGTTGTAGAGATGTTGAAGCTGTTGGAGCCGTCACCGCCGGTGCCAACGATTTCAAAAATGTCCATGCCGGTTTCGCATTTCAGTGCGTGGTCACGCATCGCTGCGGCGCAGCCGGCAATTTCATCGGTAGTTTCCGCCGTAGTGCTCTTGGTAGAAAGCGCTGCCAGAAAGGCTGCATTCTGCGTTGCACTTGTTTCACCGCTCATAATCTCATTGATTACGTCATATGCTTCGTTATAGGTTAAGTCCTCTTTGCCGACGATTTTTACAATAGCTTCTTTAATCATTTTAATTCCTCCCATAGTTTACGCTAACATTCTACGAGAAGGTCTATCACAGTTTTGTTATACAAAAAAGCCTGTCCTGAAGCTGCTTAGCTTTTCTAAGCAATTCCAAGGACAGGCTGTAAATACTTATACCTGCGGTACCACCTTGTTTCGCCGCCATTGCGACGCGCTCTCGCAGAGTGCCATCACACTCCTCACCTTTAACGCCGGTGTTGCGTTGCTGAATACTCTCGCCGAAGCGATTTGACAGCACCCTCAACGGTCCATTTATCAGCCTGCATCTCTATCCGGCTTCCACCTGCCCGAACTCTCTGTAAGCGCATCTGCTGACTTGATCTCCGTCTCAACGGTTTGTGGTTTTTTGAAGTTGTGCCTAGTTTACCACCACGAATATCTTTCGTCAACAACTTTGTACAAAATCTTGCAGATTTTTTTATTTATCCGTGATTTTGTAAAGCAGGTTACAGATTTGTAACAAAAAACGCTCTGCGTACTACCGTCAGTAATACGCAAAGCGTTAATAGACCAAACTTAAACTACTGCCTCAATGATAACCTTATCCCCTACATTGATCCGCTGCACTCCTGCCTGCTTATTTTTGTTGAAGCTAAAGCTCAGCAGATAGCCAACCTTAGTATGATAAGCAGCTAATTGGCTTTCTCCGCGATTATTATATTCGTTTCCGCGCCAAATTTTCATTTCGATAATATACTGCTCACCATTATAGTCAACTATCACATCTGTTCTGCATAAATCCCTTGTACGCGCTTCGACATAATAGTTGCCGGTTCCGTTGATTATAGGACGCAAGTACAGCAAAAAGTACTTTCTTCCCTCCTCCTCCAGAAAGCGCTCATCACACGAACCGAAAATATCATTAAAATGCACAATGAATTTTTGGAGCACCATTTCCATATCCAGTCTGCCATTAGTTATAAACTGATTCTTATCCTGGAGAGATGCTTTGTAAAGCTCATTTTTCTGCAGCTCATCCTCCGCCAGATAATAATTATAGAGTCTGGTTTCAAAAATCCTGTTGGCAATCGCTACATACCCGTCTTTATTTTTTATAAAGCCAAACATCGTAGCCATATCAATAGCTGCTTCATCAGCACTATAAGGATACATATTGCCGGAGAAAAGCACTGCCTTCAGCATCCGGTTCAGCTTCGGGTAGGCGTGCAGCTTCCCTATCAAGGATTCAAACAGGGTATTTTTCTCCTGCAAAAGCAAGCGTACTGCCGCATTAAAGCCAACCTTGGTCCAGGCAGCTTTTTTAGAAGCATATTCCGGCATTAAGCAAACCTTTTCGTCGAGCAGCTGGCACAATCTGGAAACCAAAAACGGATAGC
Organism: Phascolarctobacterium succinatutens; assembly: GCF_958453765.1. Taxonomy (GTDB): domain Bacteria; phylum Bacillota; class Negativicutes; order Acidaminococcales; family Acidaminococcaceae; genus Phascolarctobacterium_A; species Phascolarctobacterium_A succinatutens_B. The sequence continues at coordinate 11,299 of NZ_CAUDZA010000029.1, forward strand.
CTGCCGTATAATCGTAAATCCAGCCTGCAAAGATTCCGGTATCAAAAGCAAGTCCGTAATCCTTGGCATATTCATTAAGCATAGCAGCAATCTCTGCTTGTGAAAAGCTCATGTCTATCGTAAAATCCGCCGCTATGTTCCAAGGACTGTTATATTTATGCTCTTCATCGGCACGCAGCTTTTGTTTAAGATTTTTGATGTCATATACTCCGGCAAGAATAACAGATTGAAACGCAGGCTGCCAGGCACGTTCGATATATTGCGCCCTGAGCTGTGCCAAAAAATCTAAAAAAACCTGATTATTAGAAGCACTGTCCACCTCATCAATCATCAGAACGATAGGCTTATCGCTCGCTGCACAGATATCTCTCATGCATTCAAAAAGCTCCTTCAGACTGAAAATACTGTTACTGATTACAGCTGCATTTTTCAAATCTGCACAGGCCTTTTCCAAGGCAGTATTTTCCGACAGGCGGTTACGCTTCAGCGCATGCAAAAAAGAGCCTGCGAAAGCAATAGAAAATATATTGCCGTCCTTAAATTTAGAAGCATCAAAGGTTTGAAAGTCCAGCAAGACGGTGTAATATTCACTTTGCAGATAGCCGAAAAGTGCCTGCAGCGTTGTTGTCTTACCATACTGGCGTGCTCTGTTGATGGTGAAATACTTTTTGGCAGCAATCATTTCTTTAATCTTTTGCAGTCGTCCACTGATATCAACCATATAATGCTCGCCGGGTATGCAAACAGCTGTCGTATTAAAGGTCTTACGCATCATTCCATCTCCTTGCTTCAAATATTTCTTCTTAAATTATAGCATATTTGCCAAGAAAAGCATATCTTGCAGCTACGCAAGACTTCTCTGCTCCCTACGGACGCACGCTGGTGCGCAGCTGAATAGCCTCCGCCAGATGCACCGCCTCAATGTTCTCACTGCCAGCGAGGTCTGCAATCGTGCGTGCCACCTTCAAGATGCGGTCATGGCTGCGGGCGCTGAGGTTCAGCATATTAAAGTAGCGCTTCATAACATTCTGCGCCGCCGCGTCCAGCTGGCAATATTTAACAACCTCGCTCCGTCCCATCTGCGCATTGCAGTGCATCCCCAAGGCCTCCAAGCGCTCCTGCTGCACCAGTCGCGCCTTTACCACACGTTCGCGGATAGCAGCGGAGGATTCGCCCTTTTCCTTCGTTTTCAGCTCGCTGAACTCCACCCTGCTCAGGTTTATCTGCATATCTATTCTGTCCATCAGCGGACCGGAAATCTTGCGCTTGTAGCTGTCAATTTCCGCTTGTTTACAGGAACAGCGGTGCACCGAATCACCGAGGAACCCACAGGGGCAAGGGTTTTGAGCAGCGCATAAAATAAACTTGCTCGGGAAGGTCATCGCCGCCCTGACGCGCGAAATGCTCACCTCGCCATCCTCCAGCGGCTGACGCAGCATTTCCAGCGTAGCGCGTTCAAACTCCGGCAGCTCGTCCAAAAACAGTACGCCGTTATGCGCCAAAGTAACCTCCCCCGGGCGCGGTGTACTGCCACCGCCCAGAAGCGCGCTGCCGCTGATGCTGTGATGCGGACTGCGGAACGGACGCTCCAGCATGACGCTGTCTGCCTGCGGCAAAAGTCCCACAATGCTGTAAATCTTGGTAACCTCTAGCGCCTCGGCCTCCGTCATCGGTGGCAAAATTGTCACCAAACGGCGCGCCAGCATCGTCTTCCCACAGCCCGGAGAACCAACCATCAGGATACTGTGACCGCCGGCGGCAGCAATTTCCAAGGCTCTGCGCGCCACAAGCTGTCCTTTGACATCGGCAAAATCCACATGATAAATCTTATTATTATTTTGCAGAATATTTTCCTTCGGCAGCGGCGTCAGCGTGTTCTTCCCCTTCAGGTGCTCCACCAGCTCCTTTAAGGTTGCCACCGTATACACATCAATGCCATGAATCAGCTTGCCCTCGGCAGCATTGGCCTGCGGAATATACACCTCCTGCGCCCCGCACTTCTTGGCATCCATAATCATGGAAAGCACGCCGGAAACCTTGCGGATTCTGCCGTCCAGCGACAGCTCGCCGATGAAAACCTTGCTTTCCAGCTTTTCCGGCTCCAGAATTCTGCCGCAGGTCATGAGGCCTACGGCAATAGGCAGATCAAGGCCGCTGCCCTCCTTGCGCAAATCGGCGGGTGCCAGGTTTACCGTAATCCGCGTCATCGGGAAGGGATAATCGGAATTACGCAGCGCCGCCTTTACGCGCTCCTTGGACTCACGCACGGCCATCGCCGGCAGTCCCACCAGATCGAAGCTGGGCAAGCCGTTGCTCACGTCCACCTCCACCAAAATCTGTACACCATCAATACCACAGGTTGTTTCGCCAAGAATCTGTGCAAACATTATCAACACTCCTTTTCTTTTAAAAGCAGTGCGGCCAATGCCTGATGCTGATAGCCGCAGTGCTTTCAATGATAATTTCTACTACATCAAAGGAAAGCACCGGCGGCTGCTCCAGCAGACCTCTGCATTGGAGATAATATTCAGCGCAACGATGAATTTTTCTTTGCTTTGCCGGTGTCACGGCCTCTATCGGTCTGCCGAACCGGGTAGAAGCACGTGTCTTGACCTCTATGAAGCTGATACAGCCACTTTTTTCAACAATAATATCAATTTCACCATAACGGTGACAGCGAAAGTTGCGGGTCAATATTTTATAACCCATATTTTGCAGATAGCGGCAGGCAAAATCTTCGCCGTATTTCCCAAGACTACTCCTCGACGGGGTACTCATAGTTATCAGTCTGCGGAGCATAGAGGATATTTTCCTCAGCAGCCACCGGCGGCAGCTGCATGCTCTTCACAGGCTCAAAGCTGCGGCGGTGCCAGCGTGTAGCACCCAGCTCGCTCACAGCCTGCATATGTGCGCCGCTGCCATAGCCCTTGTTATGCGCAAAGCCGTAGGCAGGATAAACAAGATCAAGGCGCTCCATGATGCGGTCACGGGTAACCTTCGCAATAATGGAAGCAGCGGCAATAGAAGCGCTCAGCGCATCACCGTGCACCACAGATTCAATCTTCATACCAGGAACCTTCACCGGCATAGCGTCAATCAGCGCTGCCTGCGGACGGCAGTGCAGGTTTTCCAGTACCTGCGCCATGCCCTGCTGCGTAGCAGAGTAAATATTCAGCTCATCAATATTGCTGACGCTGACGATGTTCACCTCGATATCCAGCGCCTTGGCCATAACCTCGTTATACAGCATATCGCGTTTGGCAGCGGAAAGCTGCTTGGAATCGTTCAGCCCGCTGATAAACACATCCTTGGGCAGAATAACGGCAGCGATAACCAGCGGTCCTGCCAAAGGTCCGCGTCCTGCCTCATCTACGCCGGCAATCAGCTCGCAGCCTTCGTCATATAGCTCGCGTTCCAATTTCAGCATCGCCGTGAAGCGCTCCTTCTCCGCCGCCGCCTTCTCCAGACGCTTGTTGTATGCTGCCAGCAGCTTCTGTACTCCCTTGCGCTCGTCTGCTGCTAATGTCGCCAGCTGCTCCGCCGTCGGCGTGCCTGCCAACAGCTCCTTGATTTCGGTAATATTCATCTTCTGTATCCCCCTTAACTTTTATTTCTGCATAAAGAAAAACCGCCCTGCGGCGGTTTTTATGGCACGACAAATCAAGGCTCGTCGATTGTAAACCGCCCTAAACGTCCTGCTCGGAAGTCTCTGAGTACAAGCTGAATAACCTTATCAAGGTCCAGCAGTCCACCAGACTTCAGACAACCTCTGGCAACGGCAATCTTCGCCATAACGGCGTTGACATCATCACCCTGCTCGAGGCTTACTGCATATTTAGTTTGCAAATCCTGAGGATATTTGCGTATCAACAGATCAAGCAGCAGCTCTACGGCCTGCTCCCTGTCGAATACATCCTCCTTGATGGCGCCGGTAACAGCAAGCGCAAAGCCCACCGACGGGTCCTCAAACTTAGGCCAGAGTACACCAGGCGTATCCAAAAGCTCTAAGCCCTTGGCAATCGTTACCCACTGCTGTCCGCGTGTCACACCCGGCTTATCGGCAGCCATTACCTTGTTCTTGCCTACGAGGCGGTTAATCAGGGTAGACTTGCCAACATTCGGAATACCTACAATCATAACGCGGACGGGACGGTTGCGCACGCCCTTCTTCAGCCATTTATCAATCACCGGCTTGGCAGCCAGCTGAACTGCACTGATAAGTTGCTTAACGCCCTTACCGGTAGCGCAGTCAATCTTGCACACAGGCAGACCGCTGTGCTTAATTTTTTCCAGCCACAGGTCAGTCTGGGCCTTGTCTGCCATATCAATCTTGTTCAGTGCGATAACCTTAGGCTTGCTGCCAAGGATATCCTGCAGCATGGGGTTAGTACTGGAGCGCGGAATACGTGCGTCCAGCATTTCCACCACTACGTCAACCAGCTTAATCTGGCTTTCCATCATGCGCTTCGCCTTGGTCATATGGCCGGGGAACCACTGAATCTTAAAATCCTCCAGCATCATTCGCCCATACCCGTATCAGCCTTCAGCACGCGCATCTTGTCCAGCGGCCAGAAGGCAACCAACGCACGTCCCTTAACCAGCTTCAGCGGCACAAAGCCAACGTCGGCAAAACGGCTGTCCTCAGAGTTATTACGGTTATCACCCAATACAAAGATGGTATCCTTGGGAACAACTACCTTGCGGTAATCGGAAATATTTTTGCCCTTAGGGTCATTGTGGTAAATGTAGGTTTCGTTCAGCTGCTTGCCGTTGACGAATACCTTGCCCTGCTGCATCTCCACAGTGTCACCGCCAACTGCGATAACGCGCTTGATAAAGTCACGGGTCTGGTCCTTGGGGAAGCGGAAGACTACGATTTCGCCCTTCTTAGGGTCGGTAACAAAGTAGCTCAGCTTATCAACGACAAGACGCTCATGGTTTACCAGCGTAGGATACATAGAGGAGCCTTCTACCATGTAAGGCTCTACCAAAAAGGTGCGGATGCAGAATGCGAGTGCTACCGCAATGATAATCGAAACAAGCCAGTCACTGGCAGAATCCTGCCAGGAGGTTCCACTTTTCTTGCTCAACTAATGAGCCTCCTCTCTATCGCCGGCACAGGCCGGATTTTTAACTACAATAATATAGATATATTGTAGCATAGATTGCAGCTTCAGTTATGACATAATTGTAAATTTGCTTTATTTTAAAGCATAAATGCTTCATAACGTAATAAAAGGGACCGTACTACTACAGTCCCTTTTACATAAACAAGATTGATTAGCGTTTTTCTCTGATACGAGCAGCTTTACCAGTCAGTTTGCGCAGATAATACAGTTTAGCACGGCGAACGATACCAACGCGTGCTACAACAATTTTCTCAATACGCGGGCTGTGAACCGGGAAAGTTCTTTCTACGCCAACGCCGTAAGAAATACGACGAACGGTGAAGTTTTCACGAACGCCGGAGCCACTGCGGGAAATTACAACGCCTTCAAACAGCTGAACGCGCTCGCGGGTACCCTCGACGATTTTGCAATAAACTTTAACGGTGTCGCCTGCTTTAAACTCAGGGATGTCGGAACGAAGTTGTTCTTGTTCCAGTACTTCAATAATGTTCATAGTTTCCTCCTAAATCATAGACGTTCATGTGCGAACTCCACAGCGGACCGTCCGTATTACACAACGTAAATTGTATCATAGACAAACAATTAATGCAAGAGAAAAGTGTATAATTTCTTGCATTTTTCTTTAATTTTTTTCCCACCAGGCCTCGCCTGCAAGCCTGTCCAGAATAATGGCTGCGGCACTGCGCACACAAAGATGATTATAGTCACAGGGGCCGTAAACAGGCTCTAGAATATAATCAAATTTGGCCATAGTTTCCGCCTCAATGCCAAAGCCTGTGCCGAACAAAAGCAGCACCGGTCTGTCACCCTCCTGCAGCTGCTTGCGCATAAAGCTGTAGGAAACGGTGTTGGGATAAATGCGTGCATCCGTAGTGACAACGTAAGGCTGCTTGCCTGTGCGCTCTACAATCGTCTGCACTGCACTTGCAATATCAGGCTGCCACAGCACACGGCTCAGCGCGTCGGCACGGTCGGGGTTATACACCTTGCCATAGCCCTCCTGCCAGTAGGAAAGTATCTTGTCGATAATCTGCTTCTGGACCTCCAACGGGTGGATGATGTAATAGCCCTGCACATTGTAGGTGCGACAGGTACGCGAGATATCGTGGATATCAAAGTTAGTCACCGCGCCGGCGATAATGTTCATGCGCTTGTTATAGATAGGATAATGGACAAGGCCAACATATAGATCAGCCATTCGCCTCATCCTCCTTCACCTCGGCGCTTGCATGTTTTTCCTGCTCTGCAGCTATTTCGGCACGCAGCTCCTCATAGAAGCGGCGCTCCGATTTTTTCATTTTATAGGGCAAGCGGCCTGTCAAAAGCTCCTTCTGCTCCGCACTCAAAAGGTCGGGACGCAGAGCGAGCGTTGCCTTGAGCGACTGCTTCAGGCGCCAGCTGTTAATCAGCGCATGGTTGCCGCTGCGCAGCACCTCAGGCACCTCCAGGCCCTCAAAGTTCACCGGACGGGTGTACTGCGGGTATTCCAGAAGACCGGTGCTGAAGGAATCCTCCTCCGCACTTTCAATCTTGCCCAATACGCCGGGAATAAAGCGGGAAATTGCATCCATCACGATGATGGCAGGCATTTCGCCGCCGGTGAGCACGTAATCGCCGATAGACAGCTTTTCATCAACCCAATGGAAGATGCGCTCATCAAAGCCCTCGTAATGACCGCAGACGAAGATAAAATCCTGGCCGCTGTGGGCATATTCCTCAACGATGCTCTGTTTGAGCGTGCGTCCTCCCGGGCACATCGCAATAACACGGGCGTTTGGCAACTGCTCCTTCGCCTTGCGGATGGCAGCCACCATCGGCTCCGGCTTCAGCACCATACCGGCACCGCCGCCGAATGGAGAATCATCCACCGTGCGATGCACGTCATACGTAAAATCGCGCGGATTGATGCAGCTCACCTCAATCAGGCCCTTGGAGGCAGCGCGCTGCAGAATGCTGTGACCTGCAGCCTGCTCAATCTGTTCGGGAAATAAGGTTACAAATAAAAACTTCATTCTGCCTCAACCCACTCAGGCAGCTCTACGACAATGCGCTTTTCTGCCAGATTGATTTCCTTGACATATTTCTTCAGTGCCGGCAACAGATAATCCTTCTGTCCGGGGACAGCGATAACATAAACATCATTGCTGCCTGTGCTCAGTGCGTCCTTAAAGGTGCCGATTTGCTCGCCCTGCTCGTCATAAACAGGCAGGCCGATGAGATCAGCAACATAGAAGCGTCCTTCCTCCAGCTCCGGCAGGTCCTCAGCGTTAATGCTTACCTCCATACCGCGCAGCAGCTCGGACTCGTTCATGCTTTTGATTTCGGCAGTAGTCACCAGCACCATTCTTTTATGAAAGCGTGCTGCTTTAACGGTCAGCTTGCGGCCGTCCGGCAGCAGCAGATAATCCAGGTCTAAAAATTGTTCCGGCTTATCGGTTAACGGCAATATACGAATATCGCCCCGCACACCGTGCGGAGCGACAATTTTGCCAATAACTATTTGGTTTTCCATGGATTATTCGCGGAAAGCGATAATCTTACCGTCTTCGGTAAGGATTTCTGCGCCCATCAGGGTATCGATATTGGTGCCTACGGTAATTTCTACAGTACGCTCCAGGGTACCATGACCAATTTCAGCGCCCAGCTCCAGAGCTTCCGCTCTTTTCAGCTTAGCCTCTGCTTCTTGTTTGGCAGCAGTACGCTTATTTCTTTCGATGTCAATTTGTTCGCGCAAAGCCGGAAGCACGCTCAAATCGCTGGCAGCCTGATGCAATGCTTTTTTAGCCTGGAACTCGAATTGCTCCAGATCAAGCTCCATATTCTTTATGGTATTTTGGAGATCTCCAACAATTTTCAACTTTAAATCTTCAGTAACTTTTGCTTTAACAGCGACGGGAACCCTAACGATCATTTTATCCATAGCGATATACCATCCTCAATCAAATAATTTCGACAATGACTTTCACATTTTCACGGGTTGCTACTGCTTTCATAACAGTTCTGATAGCTTTTGCGATACGGCCCTGTTTTCCAATAACCTTACCCATATCTTCAGAAGCAACATGGAGGCGAAGCACCGTTGTTGTACCGGTGGTCTCCTCCTCCACTACTACTGCAGAGGGATCATTTACAAGAGATTTGGCCATAACTTCTACCAATTCCTTCATGTAGATCACGCCCCCTCAAATTATTTTGCTGCTTTAGCTTCAGCAAATTTTTTCATGATACCATCCTTGCTGAACAGGTTTTTAACGGTATCGGTAGGTTGAGCGCCTTTGTTCATCCAGTCGATAGCTTTTTCAGCGTCGATTTTTACGGTAGCCGGTTGAATGGTAGAATCGTAGTAACCGATGGATTCGATGAAACGACCATCACGAGGAGAACGAGCGTCTGCAACAACAATACGATAGAAAGGAGCTTTTTTAGCGCCCATACGTTTTAAACGGATTTTAACTGCCATGTTGATTTTCACCTCCTTAAATTAATATCTCACAACATGGAACTTTTCATTTATTATCTGCCAAACGGCAGCTTGAAGCCGCCTTTGGAAGCAAACTTTGCCATACCCTGCATACGCTTCATCATCTTCTTGCTTTCTTCGAAGTTTTTCAGAAGCTTGTTGACATCCTGTACACGCATGCCGCAGCCTGCAGCGATACGTTTACGACGGCTGCCATTGATGATTTCGGGTTTTTGTCTTTCCTTCTTGGTCATGGAGCGGATGATTGCTTCGATGCGGTCGAATTCCTTTTCGTCCACATTAGCTTCCTTCAGCTTTTGGCTGATGCCGCCCATGCCGGGGATTAAGCCTAAGATGGTTTCCAGAGAACCCAGCTTTTTAACCTGCTGCATCTGGTCCAGGAACTGCTCTAAGGTGAATTCATCCTTACGCAGCTTTTTCTCCATCTCCAATGCCTTGGCGAGATCAGTTGTAGACTGGATTTTTTCTACCAGAGTCAGGATATCGCCCATGCCCAGAATACGGGAAGCCATACGGTCCGGATGGAAGGGCTCCAAAGCATCCAGCTTTTCGCCCAAGCCGATCAGCTTAACCGGCTTGCCGGTAACAGCCTTTACGGAAAGCACCGCACCACCGCGGGCATCGCCATCGAGCTTGGTAACAATCAGGCCGTCAATGCCCAATTCCTTATCAAAGCTTTCAGCAACAGTTACTGCGTCCTGACCGGTCATAGCATCTACAACCAGCAGAATTTCCTGAGGATGAACAGCGCCCTTAATGTTGCGCAGCTCCTCCATCAGCTCTTCATTTATATGTAAGCGGCCTGCGGTATCGATAATTACCGTATCGCATGCTAGGCTATGCGCCTTTTCCATGGCCTTTTGGGCAATTTCTACAGGAGAAACCTTATCGCCCAGAGTAAATACCGGCACATTCAGCTGTTCGCCCAAAACCTGCAGCTGGGTAATAGCAGCAGGACGGTAAACGTCGCCTGCAACCAGAAGCGGTTTTTTGTGCTTACGCTTCAGGTAATTGGCCAGCTTGCCGGCGGTAGTAGTTTTACCTGCGCCCTGCAGACCAACCAGCATAATAACTGTCGGCGGTTTTGGAGCAACAGTGAGCTTGCTTTGGGTACCGCCCAAAAGCTCAATCAGCTCTTCATTAACTATCTTGATAATCTGCTGGTGCGGATTCAGGCCTTCGCCGATTGCTTCACCAACAGCGCGCTCTTTAACCTTGGCTACAAAGTCCTTAACAACCTTGAAGTTAACGTCGGCCTCCAAAAGCGCCATACGCACTTCGCGCATAGGAGCCTTTAAATCCTCCTCAGTCAGCTTGCCGTTGCCGCGGAACATCTTTAATGCATTTTGTAATCTTTCAGATAAACTTTCAAATGCCATTCTATCTACCTACCTTCACTGCAAAGCTCTTTCAGCATTTGCACGGCCTCGTCTTTTTTTGCCTCATCCGGAGTTGCCAGCAAATCTATTGCCTGCTGCAGCTTAGCATGCAGCTCCTCCTCGCGGCTCAGCACCTTCAGTGATGCTTCATATCGTTCTAGCAGCTGCTCAACACGCTTGAGCAGGTCGTGGACAGCCTGACGCGAAACGCCCAGCTCCTCCGAAATCTCACTCAGAGACAAGTCGTCATAGAAATACAGTCCCAGGCATTGCTTCTGCTTAGCTGTCAGAAGTCCGCCATAAATATCAAAGAGCCTGCCTAAGCGCATACGCTGCGCAAAAATTTCTTCTGCTGACATATTTATCCCTCTCGAAATTTAGTCGACTATGTAAGTATAAAGCATAAAGCGATGCTTGTCAAGTATTTTTACTTGTCACCTTCAAAAATTTTTTCTAAGCCTCTTTTTCGTCCTTCAGCCATTGCCAGATCAGCGGCGCTGCGTAGCTTCCCATCGCCTCATACGTCTGGGATTTGGGATGAATGCCGTCAACGTAGGCCTTGAAGCGTGCCCCTGCGTCCATGCCGATGGCAGGCTGCAAATCCAGCAGGAAGGCCTTGCCGCCGCAGATATGCTCTGCCTCCTGCCGCAGGTTCAGCAGCTGACGGTTGAGCGCCTGCTCCGTACTGATGAACGGTAGCACGATGCACAGGCTGTACCGCTTTTCCTCGCACCACTCCAGCACACGCTTGTAATCGCGGCTGATGTCCTCAATACGGCGCCCCTGCAGAATGTCGTTGGCACCGCCGAGGAAGAGAACGTGCTGCACATATTCCGGCAGTGCGTACTGGCGCATGCGGTAGATGATATCGTCGCAGCAGTCACCACAGACGCCGTAGTTGAGCATTTTAATCTGCGTCAGCTTTTCCACCTGAGCGGTCCAGGAATAGCGTGGGCCGAAGGGAAAGCCCTGCACCAGAGAATCGCCGTAACAGGCAACGTATTTCATGATAATCGCTCCTCACGTTGGTTTTTTTACATATTATTATAGCATAGATGGCGGAGGAATAGTAAAGGCGTTCTACCGCAGTTCGGTAGAACGCCTTGTAATGCTGTGCTGTTATGCGGTTAGCTTGGATAAATTATTTTCATGATTCATAGCAGTATTCTCACCCGCTTTACATATCTATCACATCAATATCAAGTTTTCTAATTTCTTCTATTAACTCATCCTTATTTAAGGTTCCATCCTCAAATGCCCGCTGCATATTTTTGCCGAATGAAATAGCCGGCTTGGAAAAATTTTTATACAGATTGCTAAGTTCAACTGGTTGCCAACCACATAAAGGCCATTTACGACTGCTATTTGAAAAGTCACTATATAGTTGTAAAAATGTTTTGAACTGCTGCTCCGTCAAGCATACACCAACTTCTTGCAAATCTTTTAATACAAAATCTATTTGCTTATTTATCTCGGTATACAGCACTGCACTATTAATATATTTCTCTATCAACCTAAGTATTTTCTCGGATTCGTCTACGTTCTGGTATTCTTCCAGCTCTTTCTTTTCCCATTCCCGCTTAGCATATGAGTAGGCAAATTTTTCACTATCATGCCAAAAGATAAAGTCTTTTAAGAGCTTGCCCGCAATCTTCTCTCCATTAATATCTTGGTTTACGGATTTGTTGTCAACGCTAAGGTTTTCGACAAACAGCTTTAACGCAGCTCCTTCAGCAGAACGCCAAAGCATCCCCGGCTCGTCCCATGAAAGCAGTTCATCCCTATCCAAAACGCATAATGGATGATTTAATTGCTTATCAGCAAGCCGATAATAAGAGTCGAACCTTGAATATCCTTTTTTATAAAGCTTTTTATTCAGAATAAAACGTCTGGCGGCACTGCCACGTTCTTCAGCCTCATATAGCTCATCTATCTCCAACACAAAATAGTTATGTGCCTCATATCTGGCCACTTCCGAAAAAAACAGAAAATCCTTTTTCAGGATCTGCTTTTTTGAGATTTTTTCCTTTTCAAGTATTTTAAATATATCCCATGCATCGTCAAGGATAATAGCGCCATACAAATTGGAAAAAGCATTATAGTATTTCTGAAGCAGATTAATATTTGCTCTGCCATTTTCAGTAGCTGTATCAAGACGTCCCTTTGTTTCTATAGCAAGAAGCTGATATTTTTTGTTCAAAGCTGTCTTTGAGGAAGGCTTCGGTAATGATTTGCCAGACATATTATTCCTCCTTCTCAAATCTGTCTATATTTATATTTATTCGCTGGCGGAATAAAATTTCCTGCCGAAAATGATTTGAAAAACGTGACTGTAGTTACATGTAATCGGCCTGAAAAATAAGTTTGGATCAAAAGCCAGCTTTAAATCAATGCTCACCGCATAGCTAGTGGTTTTGTTTAAAGCACTAGCTCAATTCTTTGAAAATAAACTTGATAGCGCTCTACGGGCTAAAGACACATAAAAAAATCTGCGCAAGCACACAGCCTGCGCAGATTCACCAAAGCACGAAAGGTTAAACCTTAATTCACTCAGATACCTTATTTAACTTCAACAACGATTTCCTGACCATGCGGAATATTAGGATTCATAGCATCCTTCAGCTCCTCCGGAGTTACGCCCAAATCCACATTATCCCTAACCTCTACCTGAAAATCAGTACCGGCCGGATAGTTGATATTGCTGCCCTTCATAAAAAGACCGCCCACCAGGCTAACCGCAGCAGCAACAGCCACAGCACCGCCATCGGTTTTGCCCTTGCCTTCAAGTCCTTTTCTCAACGGAACGCTTACATTGTTCAACGTCTTGATTTCCTTGCCTGCAATACGCAGTACACCCTTTCTGCCGAAGCCGCCTGCTTTTTGCACTTCATATACATAACCCATGCCTACAGTACCTTTGGGAATAACTACAACTCCGTTGATTATCAGATTTTCGGTAGTTTTGAACTCCACCTGCTGATTTTTCTTGTGAGTTTTAGAGTTAGCAGGCTCAATGAGCTCAACGTTAAGCATAGTTTTTTTAGGGATATAAATATGTCCCGGCATAACATTGGCAATTGTCACCTTTTGAGCAGCGGCCTGCTCCTCTTTTTTCTGCAGCGCAAGTCTTTCCTTAAAAGTCAGCTTCGAAGGAAATGCCTCCTTAGCAGGCATTTCTTCTTCTGCAAACGGGTCGTACTTTTCATCCACATTTACATAGCTGCTTGACGGCGCAGCATAAGCCATCGGCAAGCTCAAGCCATTAGCCATAATAATTGCACTGAGGATTGCTGCCGCAAATTTTCCTGTTGTTCTCATTTTCAAACACCTTCCCTTCAATAATTAGGATATCTTGAATACCATCATGCCCGGCATTACAGATATCATGGTAAAACAAAAGCCATTTTGCGAACTTCTCGCGTTGCCGAAGCTTTTTGACTTCTGCTTTAATATAATCTTACCATATAAATTGGACAATATCTGTCTATCTTGACTTGCTTTTATAAAATTTTTATAAATTATTTTACGCAACTTCATTTTTCTTTTATCGAACTATTGTTTTTATTCTTTGCCTATGCTATAATTATCTTAGTTGCATGAGTAGCCGCAATTTTGCGGAGCTTATGCCTAGTCATGCGGACCAGTAGCGCCTGTCGAGCTTTCGGCAGGCGCCTTTTTTGTATACAAAAAAGCATCGTAAGCTACCTCAATAGCCTACGATGCTTTTGCTTTCAGCCTTATTTGCTGTGGTGGCAGTGACCGCTGGTCTCGCCATTCATGATTTTGCGGAAAACCTCATGCGCTTCGTCTGCGCTCTTGCCGTTTTCCAATGCTTTTTTCATATGCACCATGGCAGTGCGATACTTAGCATGTGCTTCATCCTGCGGAATGCTTTCGATGTCCATCGGGTTGAACTCCATTACCTTTTTGAAGATAGCATGGATTTCGTCGCTGGATTTGCCTGCCTTTTTAGCAGCCTCTACGTGCTTCATAGCGCTTTCATACCGATGCTTGCCGTGCGGATCAGTCGGAATTTCAAATTTCGGATGCATATTATTCACCTCGCTTCCTTTGATTACAACCATAATATACACTATATTGCCGCTATAAGGTCAAGCGTATATTTATATTTTCTCACCTGAAACTAGCTCTCTTTTGCAGTTGGATGCAACCGCTCAGCGATAATTTTGTTGAACTGCTGCTGCCAGGAAGCCAGCATAACAGGCAAAGTGCCTTCATTTATAATCTCAGCTTCAACATTATATTGCTCTGCAATAGCCTGCAGCAGCTTCTGCCCTGCCAGCTGCATTTCTTTAGCGCTGATAAGCTCCCACAAATGCTGGTCCAACAGGTGCGCATAGAGCGAAGTATATACCAGCATTATATCTTCCTTAGCCAGCTTTTCGGCTGCCAGCAGATATTCCGGCTTTACTACCGCAGCATCCTGTGCGCTGTATGCCTGCCACATATCGCCCGCCTTGATGTCAAAGCGTTTGAGGCGGCGGAATACGTCATGCTGTTTTGTGGGAGTGAGGCTGGATTGCTTGGCCAGCGCTTTTTTAACTGCGTTCTTCACGGTTTTGCCGATAAGCTCACCCAGCTTGGAGTGCTTGCCTGCTCCCTCCATGTACAGCTCGCTCGCACTGTTGGCGATGATAATTGTCTGGTCTGTGCCGGAGCCTGTAGCAATACCGTTGGAATATTTGCTGCCCTCCAGCAGCTCCTGAATGGCAGCGGTCTTAGCCTCAGTGCAGGTCACCAGAGCGCGCGCCATTGTTCCTTCAGGCATATCACAGTCCAACAGCAGCATAATATTGATGGTACCATACTTCACAGGCTTGGGCTGCGGCTTATAGTAATCCGCAGGGTCACCCGCACGGCCGCCGTTAGTTTCGATGCCGCCGGTTACGATGGCGGTCACGGTAAGCTCCTTAAAGCTCATGGTTTCTACCACGACGTTTTCCATGCTGGCCGCCGTGCCCATTCCGCTCACCTTGTCCGGGTCCAGCGCCAGGCGCTTGGATACAAGGCGCATGTGCTCCACATAGGTGTCCGCCAGCATTTCGCAGGGCATACCTGCTCCCTGCTTGGCATCATAATTATATACGGCAGTGTAATCATCATGGTAACCGCCGTTATAAAGCGATGTGCTTAAGATTTTACGTGCTCCTGCGAAATAGATAACAATGCTTTTATCGTAAAAATAAACCTTATCTCCTGTCGACAAGGTACATAAATGTTCCGACATAATCAGCCTCCTTTGATTTTTATTGTTATTATAAGCTATATAGTAATAGTATGGTCAAGAGAATTACAGGTGAAATAAGAACAACAAAAAATACCGACGTCAGTAACCCTTCCGGGTTACAGCGTCGGTATTTTCATTTACGCCTTACAGCGATTTTATTTTGCTTTCTTCAGGAATTTTTCATACATTGCATGGTCTTCAGCCATCATCTTATCAGCATCGGCACCGATAATGCAGGTCGGGTCGATACCCTGTTTCATGAAATAATCCTTGAATTCCTTGGATTCGCAAACCTTTTTAGCAGCAGCGCGCAGAGCTTCCAGCTTTTCTTTCGGAGTATCCTTAGGAGCAACCAGTGCTGCCCAAGCGCGAACGGTCATGTTGTGGCCCAGCTCTTTGAAGGTCGGAACATCCGGATAAATTACGCTACGGGTGTCAGCCATAACAGCCAGAATCTTCAGGTTGCCTGCGTCTACCTGGCTCTTGAATACAGACGGGTCAGCCAAAGTTGCGTCGATGTGCTTGCCTGCCAGAGCAGCAGCAATGTCAGCGGATCCTTTCGGATACGGTACATGCTTGAATTGTACGCCGAATTCTTCTTCAAAGGAAAGTGCGGCAATATGCCAGATAGCGCCGATACCGGAGTTACCCATCTTCACCTTGCCGGGGTTTGCCTTAGCGAAGGCTACGAATTCGTCTACACTGTTATAAGGAGCATCCTTCGGCACAATCAAAGCTGCCGGAGCTGCAATCGGAGCGCAGATAGCTGCATAATCCTTATAGGTGTTTTTGCATTTGCCCTGATGCGGGAACATAGCCAGCTCAACAGTAACCATGCCCAGAGTATGGCCGTCGGGTTTAGCATTAGCCAGCTCTACCATGCCGGTTACACCGCCGCCATCGGGTTTGTTTACGGGAACAAATTTGCTGCCCTTCAGCTCTTTTTCCATGAACTGGATCAGGCCTCTGGCAGAGATATCGGTACCGCCGCCAGGAGCCTTAGGAATAATTACGGAAATATCTCCGTCTGCAGGATAAGCTGCTTTTTTGCTGTCGCCACCGCAGCCGGTAAGCATAACAGCCATGGTCAGCATAGCCATCAGCACAACTAAAATTTTCTTCATTGTTTTACATCTCCTTATATTTAAAATTTAAAGGGTAACAAGTTCATCCGCGCTCAATTTTACACATGCAATATTACAACGCTTATAGGTATAGGTAAGTACAAGGTTCTCACCGTCGGCAATAATCGCCGGATAGGAAAATTCCGCAGGCTCTGTTTCCAGGTCAAGCAGCTTTTGCCAGCTCGCACCCTCATCTGTAGATTTGAACAGACTTAAGGGAGAACGCTGACCCCAGTTGGCAGCCACCGGATTGCACACCAAGTAGAGTACACCGCCGGCAGTCCGTACCAAGTCAAGACCGCTGTTATTGTTTGGCAGACTCAAAGCGTAGGCACTGCACCAGGTTTCGCCGTCATCCGCAGAATCGCTGCGATAGACAAAGCCCTCGCTGCTGCGCAGCAGCATATGCACGCTGCCGTCCGCACTCTGCCACAGGCTCGGCTGGATTACGCCGCGTCCGTAAAACGACTGCTGGCTTACAGCAATATTACTGTCGGCAGTCTTTTCGCCTTCCTGATATTGCAGGCCATCAATCTGCACTGCAGAGGATTTATGCCAGCTTGCGCCATCATCATCACTAATATCTGCAAAGGCCTTCCAGATGCCGTGTTCGGTAGAAGCACCGGCAAGAATGCGTCCGCTCGCCAAACGCAACGGCTTATTGCGTACAGGTCCGCGCCCGCCGCTCACATCACCGGGCACCAGCTCCTGCGATCCGCTCCAGGTTTCGCCATTATCCGTCGACTGCAGCAGCCACGTCTGCCAATCGGCAATCTGCTGGCCCTGCTTGTAAAACAGCAGCAAGCTGCCGTCCGCGCCCGCAAAAAGCACCGGATTCCAGTTCGCCGCCGCCCCGTTCACCAGCAGCTTCGGCTCACTCCAGCCTGCATCCGTGCGTCTGCTTAGGTAGATACCCACATCGCTTTCGCCCTCATGCGTACCGCCGAACCAACAGCAAAGCAGGCTGCCGTCTAGCAGCGCCAATACTGTTGAAGCATGGCAGAAGGCCGTCGGCAAACAGCGCATAATCAATTCCTTTTGCATTATATCAATCACATCCAAAAAAGTCGCATAATTCTATAACATAAATATTGTAACACATATACAAAAAAGCGTAAACTATTTTCTTCACATTTCTGACAAATTTTGTCTGTCGTTACGTTGCCAACTAAGCCATCGGCAGCGCTTTACAGAACGCAGACAGAAAAAACTGCGCAGGCTTTTTGCTTGCGCAGCTGCTTATTTATTCGACACACAGCTTTTCTACATTAGATATAGAGCAGCAATATTGTCATGATGTACAAGCCAAATTAGAGCATTCCCTTAAGCTCCCCCAATTAAAATGTAAGCCTCATCTGATGCCAGACAGCATTGCCATGAGTAGATTTATCGGACACGCCCTCATCGGCAAAGCCGAATTTGGCATAATAATGAACGAGCCTATCCTTGCAGGTCAGCACCAAACCCTTTCTCCCCTGCTTTCTGGCATCCTCAATCGCACGACATATCAGCTCGCCGGCATAGCCATGCTTGCGATAAGCAGGAATTGTATTAACACCGAAAATCATCTGCCACGCGCCATTTTCATCGTGCAGCGTTGCCTTCTCGTACATTTCATCCGTCAAATCAGGCTCATCCGTCACAAAGCCGTCCACGAAGGCAATCAGCTTTTCAGCCTCATACATAAGCCAGAAATGATTGCCGTAATATTTTACCCTGTCAATAAATTCCTTTTCCGTTGCTGCCTCCGCCAGCGGAAAGCATTCTGCCTCCACTGCGGCAATCGCAGCAATATCTTCCGCAGTTGCATATTTTATAACCATAAGCTTTTTCTCCTCAATAAATTATTTATTCAAAGCACATGCATCACAATATTTTGTTACGCTTTGAATTTATCCTCATAGCACTAGCAAAAATTGCAAATCATAATAAGTATATCACGAATCGTTATCCGGTTAAACATCAAAAAAGCAGAAGATATTCTTAGAAGCTGTTTTTTGTACAAAAAGGTCATCGTATTTCAACCTATAAAAATGTTTGTTTTATGAACTATTGTTTTTATTCTTTTTCTATGTTATAATAACCTTAGTTGCATGGGTAGCCGCAATTTTGCGGAGCTCTTGCCTGGTCGTGCGGACCAGTGGCGCCTGTCGAGCTTTCGGCAGGTGCTTTTTTTTACATCTGCTGTCTTATATATTTTTGCCTTATTTTATGCTATAATCAAAGGAGGAAACATATGAAAAACCAAGTATCTAATCTTGACAAGCTCACTCTTTCCAACGATTTTCTCTTCAAGCACGTTATGCTCAGAAAGCGCATCTGCAAGCATATTCTAGAGGAGCTTTTACACACCAAAATTGCAGATATCACCTATCTTGAAGCAGAACAGACACTTGATGTTTATCCCGACAGCCATGGTATTCGTCTGGACGTCAGAATTGCTGACGACACTAATACGCATTACAATCTGGAAATGCAGGTCAAAAATCCTGTCAGCCGTACTGGTAAATTTCAACTTCCCAAGCGCACTCGCTACTACCAGGCCATGTTGGATACAGATATGCTGCAAAAGGGACAGGATTATGACGAGCTTTCTCCCACTTATATCATCATCTTCTGCCTGTTTGACTTCTTTGAGGATTCCCAGCGTATTTATACTTTTAAAAGACGCTGCCTGGAAAACATGGAGATTGAATTAGCAGATGAAGCTGCTATTATGTTTCTTAACACATTAGGCACTAAGGGCGATGTATCGCCAGATATTCAAAGCCTGTTTGACTACATCAACAACAATACAGTTACCAGCAACTTCACTCGCGAGGTTGCTGATACGATTACGGAAATCAAGAATGATAAGAAAGTGAGGAATTCCTATATGACTTACGAAATGCGTATGAAGGATATTCGTGAAGAATCTCTTGCCGAAGGTGAAGCTAAAGGTAGAGTTGAAGGTATAGCTGAAGAAAAACTTGCTACCGCCAAACGTCTTTTAAGCATGGGCTTATCTGTGCAAGATGTCGCTAAAGGTACTTCGCTTTCTGTTGAGCAGGTTGAAAAAATTAAGGCTGAACAAAAATAGTCAACCTATAACTAAAAATTCTGCCACCACCGCCGTGTGCTTCAGCACACGGCTTTTTCTCGGTTCTATAATAAGTGTTGGGGTATTGACTTGGATTAAGTCAATACCCCAACACT
>NZ_CAUDZA010000030.1:0-28701 GCF_958453765.1 Phascolarctobacterium succinatutens
TGACGGAAAAGTTTATCTATGATATGTATGAGGTGCGCTGCAGAGTGGATGAGGAAAAGTCTACGGGACGTATAAATATTGTGTATCTGCCGCAACACTGGCAATAGGACGGCGGCAGATAAGGCGCTGTCTGCAGCTTCAATTATCCTAATTTGGCAATATCGTGAAGACTGCGGCTGATGAATATGGCGATGAGCTGTCTAGTGAGCAGATTGTGCAGCTTTTCCGCAAGGAATACATCGACTTTGTTGGCAAATATCAGCTGCTGCGTCATCGCTTCACCGAGCTTAACGAAGCTGATGGCAGCATCCACAGCCGTTTTGAAGGTGAAATTGCTGTTGCAGGCGAAAAGAAGAGTGTAGTTGGTGTAGGTAACGGTCCTATCGATGAATAAAATTGTAGAGCAGGCTTTGCAGCGTTTTTTGCTGACAGAAAATTAAATATATGAAAAATAGGTATAGCGGTATGATATCTGGCCAAGTATATTACGTTAGACTAAGAATATAGTTGTAGGTTAGTTGACGTGTAATTACAATATAATAATGCTTTAAACATTAAGGACTTCGTTCTAAAATTACGGAGTCCTTTTTGATTTATCAGGTGCCGTAGGCACCTGCAAGCCAAAAGTACTCGATGTACTTTTGCTTGACGGGGGGGGGACGACGTGCTATAATTCTAGCTGTGACTAATTATGTAATTAAAGTTATTGTAAAATAAGAAAAAAGCCAATATACATAATTAACAATTTAGAGAGTTTCTCATGTAAGTATTTTTTCCTTTGAGGAACTGCAAACACTGCATGATATATTGCTATAAAATTTAAGAATCTAACTAGAGAACAAGAGAATAAAAGCGTATCAGGTGTATTTATACTTAATAGGTAAACAGGTGCAAAACCTGTGCTGTCCCGCAGCTGTAATGTGGAGCTGGCCTTATATAGTCACTGGGAAACCGGGAAGACAAGGCTGGCAGTGAAGCAGAGCCAGAAGAACTGCCTGATATAGGGCCTTTCAACAACCTGCGATGTACAGGATTGCGCTTTCCCAGGGATAAGTGCGTCTTGCTGTCACAGTACGGCAAGGCGCTTTTATTTTGACTGCAATATTTGTATGAAGTGTATTTATTATTCTTGCATATTAACATCTGACAAGCGGAACAAGGATAGCTTGGTCAGATGCTTTTATGAAAATAAATTTTGTCCCAGTATGCTCAAGGATTACGAGAGAAAGGAGGAGCTATGAAAAGGATATTTATGCTATTGACCTTAATTTTGGCGCTTATGTGCCCAGCACTTGCCGGTGCTGAGGTATCGAGTGACAAGATGATTTTGGACTGGACAACATCCAAGGTATGGGTTAACGGCGGCGAGCTGTGTGTAACAGGCACTTTTGTCAATAAGCGCAGTGATTTGACGATTACGAAGCTGAACGACTTTATTATGCGTGTGACCTACACAGATAAAAATGGCGAGCAGAAGCAGTTTACCGGCAGACCGGTAAAGTTTCCGCTGTGCAAGATTCCTGCCAATGGTTCACGTAAGCTGAATTTTAACTTTGGCAAATTTGCTGACGAAACTGTTGGCAACTGGGTAACGGCGCAGACCTATACGTTTACGTATATTAATGGCGCACGGTTCTAATAATGTTTTTGATGAGTATTAGGCGTTGAGTTTGCAAGAAACTCAAATTTTACAGAAAGAAGTGTATGAGTAACATGAAGAGAAGATATACAGCTGCGGCTGCTATGATGATGGTAATGGGCCTGTGCGCAAGCGCAAGCGCAGCATTTGACGAAAACCTGAACAGCTATACCTTAGATAGCATGATTGTAGAGGCTGACGCAGTTAAAAACAAGTTCGGCGATACTATTACTGAGCAGTCCTACTATCGTACCGGCGGCGACGTTAAAGTTATTACCCGTGAAGAGATTGAAAAACGTCATTATACTGATTTGACTGAAGCAATCAAACGTATCCCCGGCGTTACCTTCCAAAACCCCGGCTATCGTGGCGGCGAATATGGCTATCAGTTCTATAACAATGGTGTTTCCATCAATGGTGATACCCGCGTAATTATTTTGGTTGATGGTCGTCGTGTAGACAATGCTGCCAGCACTCGTGTCGGTAGCAATACAAAATCCGGTTCTAAATCCACCGGTGTAAACCTTGACCAGATAACCAATATGGAAAATGTTGATAAAATCGAAGTTATCAAAGGACCTGGCGCTTCCGTATATGGCAGTGATGCAACCGGCGGTGTAATCAATATTATTACCCGTAAGGGCGGTGACCAGAATGTTGGATCTATCGATTTGTCTACCGGTTCTTGGCACAAACATAAATATGCTATCAGCTATTCCGGTAGTGCCGGTGATGACAATTCTTGGCATTACTTTATTTCTGCTAACCGTGATATGTCCGGTGATACCGGTTATAAAGACGGTATTGTCGGTTCTAACGGTTCCTTGGGTGGTTCTAAATGGAAGGAAGACGGAGTTAACTTCCGTGTAGATAAAGACTTCAATGATAAGCAAAACTTAAAGGTTTGGTACAACTTTAAGGAAGGCAAGGATGGCTATCCTATTGCTGTACCTAACATGAAATATTGGAATCAAAAAGACTGGAACGATATTATTTTCAAAGCTACTGTAGGCCAATTAGATGAAAATAATAAATTAATTGGCGGTACATTAACTGGCGATGCTAAAAATCCCGGTTATCATAACCTTTATGCATTAGATGGTCAGGTATACGGCTCCTTCAGTAAATTCAAAAATAATGACTGGGATGTACAGTATACCTTTAATAAAGAAAACGGCATGGAAAGCTTTATCCGTGTATATGATCAGAACCATCGCTATGCTCACCGTGATAAATATCAATGGTATGTAAACGGTAGAGGCGCAGCTGATGCATATAAAGCTGCATTTCCTAATGGCGCAACTAACGAACAGCTTTCCCAATGGATTAGCCAAAACTTAGCTCCGTTCCCGGATGGCGACCAAGAAAAGGTTAAAGAATGGTTGGAAAAAACAGGCGGCGCTGCACAGGAACCTACCAGTTGGCATGAAGAAAAGAATCGTGGTGTTCAACTGCAATATGCTAAAACTGTAGGTGTTAATGATATTATTGCCAGCGTAACCTATGACAAAGCTAAGAATTTCTCCAAGAGAATTAACAATGCAACCGGAGAGATTACAACCAGTCATGTAGATAGAAAGTCTACTACTGCTTATATTCAGGATAAAATTCATCTGAGCGATAAATGGGATATTACTCCTTCTCTGCGCTATGCAAAATACAGTGCTTTTGAAACAACTAATGATAAAGGCAAAACACAGGGTAAGGGCGATACTCATCTGCTCACACCGGTAATCAATACCCAATATATGTTTGATGATACCAGCAGCATGTATTTTGGCTGGACTAAAGTATTCCGTCCGTTAAAACAGGGTGACTACACCAGCGTTGACGGTGTATTCAAAACTCCTCTGGATGATGAAAAAGGCGATGCTTGGACTTTAGGCTTACGTAAAGATTTAAGTGATAAGACCAGCGTTGCGGTACATTATGACTGGACCCGTATGAGCAATGCTATTGCAACATTACCTATTTTCGTTGATGGTGAAATCAAAAATACCGCTGTTAATGCTAAAGAGGATAAACAATCCTTCAACCTGACTGTAGATCATCAATTTGATGAGCATTTCACCTTGAGCGCATCCTATTCTCATATGAAGGATAAATGGATGGCTAAAAACGGTTGGGTACTTGATCCGAGCTGGGGCTATAAGAATCCTGCTGATATCAACACTGCTATCAACAGCCTGCGTCCGCAAAACCATTATTCCTTGAACCTGTCTTATGAAAACGGCAAATTGTACACCGGCTTACTGACCAACTGGTATACTGGCTGCAGCGATTATGCATTCACTAACAATCGCTTCTTAGTTCTTGACTGGAACATGAACTATGAGGTTACCAAAGATTTGACTGCATATGTAATCGTAAGCAACCTGACCAATGAAGCTTATGAAACCTCTTATAACTCTTGGAATGGTGTTGGCAGCTCTGCAATGCCTGGCCGTTGCTGGATGGTTGGTATGAAATACAGCTTCTAACTTTTAACTGATACATCATACTCTATCTCCCTTTAGGTAAAGCACTACTGCTGGCGCAGTAGTGCTTTGCCATATTCGTACTAAGCTGAGGAAGTAAATGAAAAAAATATTAACAGTAGTGCTGCTGGGAGTATGCTTGCTGCTCACAGGCTGTGAACGCAACATCTTTACTCTGCCGGTAAAGGAAAACCCCGAAGCGCTATTGCGCTTTAACCACCCGGTAGAATATGCCTATAACCCTGCGCACTACCCCGTAACTATCGAAAATTATAATACCCAGGGCGAGCCTGAGAAGATGACATATACAAAGCCGCCGCAGCGAGTGGTGGCAGTCTGGCAGAACAGCATTGAAACACTGCTGGCTTTGGGTGTTGGTGACCGCATTATTGCCGGTAACGGCGTGCCGGACAAAAAGTTTTTCCGCAAGGAATATCAGGAGCAGTACAGCAAAATACCTTATACCGGACTGCAGCTTTTGGATGTGGAAACAACCATGATGCTGAAGCCGGATTTAATTGTAGGCTGGCATTCAACGTTTGCTCCGAAGGTGCTGCGCCCAACTGATTTTTGGCATAAGCGCGGAGTAAATACCTTTATCGCACGCTCTTCTATGATTGATGCGAAGCCGCGTACTCTGCAAAATGAATATAAGGATATTCTTGATTTAGGCAAAATCTTTGATAAAAATGAAAGGGCGCAGCAGCTTGTAGGACAAATGCAGCAGGAGGTTAATTTTGCCATCAGTCAGACTGCAGGCTACCAAAAGCGTCCGCGTGCTCTGGTATTGGAGTTTATGGGCAAGGAGCCGACGGTGTATGGCGAAAAATCTTTGGCAGGCAATATTGTCAAAGAGCTGCACGGTGAACTGCTGGCAGAAAAGCAGCGTGCTATTGGTCTGGAGCAGGTTGTAGAGCTTGACCCGGATGTTATTTTTGTGGTTGTCATTGAATCACATTACGGACATGAGCAGGATATGATTGACCGCGTTACCCAGCACAAGGCGCTGAAAAATTTGCGCTGCGTGAAGGAAGGACGTGTTGTAGCCTTGCCGCTGTATGCTATTTACAGCTCAGGCGTGCGCACCTATGATGGCATAAAAATTATTGCGGCCGGAATGTACCCGGATTTGTATAAGGAGAAATGATGATGGTTGATTTTTTGAAGAAGCAGGGGTACCTGTTCATCTGCCTGGGATTGCTTGCTTTGCTGGTAATTGCCTTGTTTTGGGCGCTGTCCATTGGTACAGTTAAGCTGCCGTTGGTAAATATTTACAATACTGTTGTAGAGCAGCTGTTTAGCGGACAGCCTATTGAAGGTGTTGACCGCGGACCTGTGCATGATATTATCTGGCTGCTGCGCTTGCCGCGCCTGGTATTGGCTGCCTTAGTAGGCATGGGACTTTCGGTCTGCGGCGTTATCATGCAGGCTGTAGTAAAGAATCCATTGGCTGACCCATATATACTGGGTATTTCCTCCGGCGCTTCGCTGGGTGCGACGGCAGCGATTCTGCTCGGTATCGGCGTAGCGCTGGGTGAAAACTTTGTAGGCATTGCAGCCTTTATCGGTGCCTTGGCTATGTCGCTGGGCGTACTGTTTATCTCTAACCTGGGCGGACGCAGCAATTCCGTTAAGCTGCTTTTGGCAGGCATGGCGCTGAGTGCAGTCTGCGGTGCTTTTTCCAGCTTTATCGTTTATTTTGCCAATAATAAAGAAGGCATGCAGACCATAGCTTACTGGATGATGGGCAGCTTTGCCGGTGCCAAGTGGGAAACACTTGCAGTTATCGGACCAATCGTAGTGTTGGCAGTAATGTTCTTCTGGACGCAGAGCCGTATGCTCAACCTGATGCTTTTAGGTGATGAATCTGCGTTGACCTTGGGAACGGATTTACATATTTACAGACAGATTTATCTGCTGGTAAGCTCTCTTATCGTAGGCTTTATAGTGTATGCTGCAGGTATGGTAGGCTTTGTCGGCCTGGTAGTACCGCACGTCATTCGTATGCTGGTAGGCACCGACCACAAAAAATTAATACCTGTTTCCGCTATGACAGGCGCGGTATTTCTGGTAATTGCCGACGGCCTATGCCGTGTAATTATTCCGCGCACCGAGCTGCCAATCGGTATTCTGATATCCTTAATCGGCGCGCCCTGCTTCGTTTACCTGATGATTAAGAAAACCTATGGCTTTGGAGGTAACTGATAATGGAGATTTTAGCAGAAGCAGTAAAAATGGCCTTCGGACCAAAGGAAATTCTTAAGGGAATAGATTTCAGCCTGCATAATAAGGAATTTGTGGGCATTATCGGGCCTAACGGAAGTGGTAAGAGTACTTTCTTAAAATGTGTTTACCGTGTGCAGAAGCCTACAGATGGTAAAATTACCTTCAACGGAACGCCGTTGGACGAGCTTTCCTACCGTGAATCGGCACTGCAGCTGGCGGTAGTAGCACAGCATAATGTTTACAGCTTTGATTTTTCGGTGTTGGAGGTTGTGCTGATGGGACGTTCGCCGCACAAGAAAATGCTGGAGCGTGATAATCTCAACGATTATCGCATCGCGCGCGAAGCGCTGGCTACTGTAGGTCTGGCGGACTTTGAAGAACGCAGCTTTGCTACCTTGAGCGGTGGTGAGCAGCAGCGTGTAATTTTGGCGCGTGCGCTGACGCAGCAGACGGAATGTCTGGTGCTGGATGAGCCGACAAACCATCTGGATATTAAGTACCAGCTGCAGATTATGGATATTGTAAAATCACTTGATTTGACTGTTGTAGCAGCAGTGCATGATCTGAATATCGCAGCGATGTACTGTGACCGTCTGGTTGCGATTAAGGACGGACAGATTGTTGGCATGGGAACTCCGCGTGAGCTGCTGACGGAAAAGTTTATTTATGATATGTATGAGGTGCGCTGCAGAGTGGATGAGGAAAAGTCTACGGGACGTATAAACATTGTGTATCTGCCTCAACATTGGCAGTAGGACGGCGGCGAATAAGGCGCCATCTGCGGCTTCAATTATCCTAATATAAGTTTTCTTGACATACTATATTTTTTCAGTTCAAGGAGGGTTAAAATGAAAAAGCTTTTATTGATTCCGGCATTCATGGCCATGTTCTTCGCCGGCAGCGTAGCAGTTCCTGCTGCCTTCGCTGCTCAGCCTGCACCGCCGCAGGAAAACAAAATGATGCTGCCGCCGCCCAAAGACGGCAAGCGTCCGCCGATGCCGCCGCGCATGCGCCGGCCACAGCTTTCCAATGCAGAGGCTGCGGAAAAACTGCAGTCCGCATACGGCTACCGTTATTCTGATATGCTGCGACTGTTGAATATCGGTCATAGCTATGGCGATATGAACACAGCCTGCTTGTATGCGTATCTGTCCGGTGAGCCGGTAGAAAAGGTGCTGCAGCTGCGTCAGCCTGCAACCTGGGGCAGGGTGCGTGCGCAGCTAGGGCTGACGCCTAAGCTGTATGCCGAAAAATATATGGAGTATCAGGCAAGCTATCTGCCTGCAGACAGCCTTGTAGACAGAGAAACGGCGCTGAAATATCTGCGACAGGGTTATCCGCTGGGCGATATTCAGCAGGCTGCCAAGCTGGCCAAGGAGAGCGGCAAAACTTTGGCACAGGTATTGCCAATGCGCACTGTTACCTGTGACTGGAATCAGGTTAAGGAAAAGCTGGGCTTGCAGCAGGAACAAAAACAGGACAAACCTTTCGCTTTTAGAGGACGCGGCCAGCGTAGCGGTGCCGGTTTTGCCGGCTTGCATACGCGCAACATGACGGCAGAAAGAGCTGTAAAGATTTTCCATGCTGATTATCTTTTTGATGAAGCAGAATTATTACCATTGTACGAAAAATATGGTTTCGAAGGCTTGGAGGATATCTGCCTGCATGCCTACATGAGCAAAAAATCTTTGCAGGAAATTATTGACCTGCGCGATAAATATTCCTGGGAGCGCATGAAGTATGTGCTTGGCTTAACACCGCAGGTATATTTTGACAGCTGCGTGGAATATCAGGCACGCCGTTTGGCAGAACGCATGAATATTCCGCAGAAGGTAACAAAAAAATATATGCATATGGGTTACGCAATGCATCATATCAACAGCGCGTATTTGTTGGCACAAAAGGCCGGACTGGATATTAAGGATGTTATTGATTTGAAGACCACGAAAAATTCCTGGCAGGACGTGGCGCTGAAAATCGGTTTGACTGCAGAAGACTGCCGGGAGGTTAAGAACAAAATTAGTAAGGACTTTGGGAGGCACTCATGAAACGTATTGTAATTTTACACTGTCTGCATTCAAATAGTGTTTGTACGGGTGCAGCTTGTTTAAAGGCATTTAATAAAAAAACCGGCGCTTTCGCCAGATATGGTGAGGAACCGCTGGAGCTGGAGGCCTTTTGGAGCTGCAACGGCTGCGGCGACTGCCGTTTTAAGCATCAGGAGGGTATCGAAGAAAAACTGGAGCGTATTATCAGCCTGAAGCCGGATGTGGTACATGTGGGCATTTGCGTTAAGCAGCGCACGCAGGATGGTCAGGTTGTTACTTGCAAAAAAATTGAAGAAATTTGTGAGCGCTTGGAGGCTGCGGGACTGACGATTGTGGAAGGTACGCATAGATGAATTATTGAAAAAATATGATTATAACCTAAAAACAACATAAAAGAAAAAAGTTTTGCGGGTATAATCGTAAAAATGTTGAAAAGCAATGCTTTTTACGGTTATAATATATGTATAGGGGGTGTCTAAGATGATTAATAGACCACTTTATACAAAGAAAATTATGGAGTATGTTGATACTCCGTTCATAAAAATTCTTACAGGAATCAGACGCAGCGGTAAATCAACTATTTTAAAGCTAGTTATGCAAAATTTAAAGGAGCGTGGCATTGATGACAGGCTCATTATAAGCTATCGTTTTGATTCGATGGAATATGATGGCTATACTGCGAAACAGATGTACCAAGAACTGAAAAACAGATTAAATCCTGATGAAAGGACATATCTTTTTTTAGACGAAGTTCAGGAAATCAATAACTGGGAAAAAATAGTTAATTCCTTGTCTACGGAATTTGATGTAGATATTTATATTACTGGTTCTAATTCACGTATGTTGTCATCGGAAATAGCTACATACCTTACTGGCAGATATGTTTCTTTCAGAATATATACCTTATCTTTTGCAGAATATCTGGATTTTAAGAGCCGCTATACGGAGATTGCTACTCCAAGACAAGAGCTTATAAATTATATAAAGTTAGGCGGCTTTCCTGCAATACATTTGCATGCGTATACTGAAGATGAGATTTATACTATTGTTCGAGATATCTATAATTCTACAATTTTCTCGGATATAGTAAAAAGAAATGAGGTACGCAAGGTTGATCTGTTGGAGCGAGTTGTAAAATATGCTTTTAACAATGTTGGTAATACTTTTTCTGCAAAGACAATATCCGACTATATGAAATCAGAGCACAGGAAAATTGATAATGAAACAGTATATAGTTACTTGGAGAAATTAGAAAAAGCATATATTTTACATCGTTGTCAGCGTTATGATTTAAAGGGTAAAGAACTACTGAAAACGCAAGAGAAGTTTTATTTGGCAGATACAGCTTTGCGTTATAGTGTATTGGGTTATAATGATAATAGCGTAGCTGCGATGTTGGAGAACGTTATTTACTTGGAGTTGTGTCGACGTGGATATAGAGTGAATATCGGCAAAATAGATTCTGGTGAAATTGATTTTGTCGCTACTAAACAGAATGAAAAGCTTTATATACAGGTTACACAACAAATCATCTCAGCAGAAACAGAAAAACGAGAATATGCAAGGCTGTTGGATATAGATGATAATTTTCCAAAGTATGTTTTAAGGACAGATGAGTTTGCCGGTGGAAATTATAAGGGTATTAAGAGTATGCATGTAGCAGACTTTTTGTTAAGCGAAGAATATTGATTTTAGCCGGAGTATGCAAAACAGCAGGCTTCCGGACTGACGATTGTGGAAGGTACGCACTGATGAATGAACTTAGATTTGCAGAATACAAGAACTACAATGAAGCCGAAATTATGGCGTTATATAGTAGTGTTGGCTGGAGTAATTATACCAATAATCCGGCAATGCTAAGAAAAGCTTATAAGAATTCACTTTATGTTTTAGCTGCTTATGCTGATGGAAAGCTTGTGGGGATACTCCGTGCTGTCGGTGATGGTGCTTCTGTGGTTTTTCTGCAGGATTTAATAGTGCTGCCGGAATTTCAGCGTCATGGCATTGGTTCACAGCTTATGCAAAGAGTTATGGAAAAGTACGCCGATGTCTATCAACTGCAGCTCCTTACAGAAGCAAGTGAAAAAAATATTGCTTTTTATGAATTCCTTGGGTTAAAAAGAGTCGAAAAGTATGGTTGCTGCGCTTTTATAAGATGAGGATGTTAACATCGGTTATAAGCTGTAATCAATGTAACACTATTGCAACAAATCTAAGCAAATTAGATATTTTTTGCAAACCTAAGCAGGAGTTTTCGTTCCTATAGCGAAATATAGAAGCAAAGGGATAAAGCCCGAGCCCTTGATAGAAAAATGGTAGCACCAAAGCAATTTGGCGACATACCAAAGGAGGCATTGATTATGAGTGTAAACGTAAAAGGCAGAAACATTGATGTAACCCCGGCTCTGAAAGAGTATGTGGAGAAAAAAATTACCAAGGTTACTAAGCAGTTTAAGACTGTTGGTGACATTTCTGCAGTACTGAAGGTTGAGAAAGGTAACCATATTGTAGAAATTACGGTTCCTGCAAGCGGCATTTTGCTGAGAGCACAGGAAACCACGAAAGATATGTATTCCTCCATTGATTTGGTTGTAGAGAAAATTGAACGTCAGATTCACAAATATAAAACTCGTCTGATGAAGAGAAAATACAGCAACTTTGCTGATACCGCTGTTCCTGCTCCGGCACCGGCTGCAGAAGCTGCTGATGAAGGCGAATTCGAAATCATCAAGAATAAACGCTTCATTATGCATCCTATGACTCCGGAAGAAGCAATTCTGCAAATGAATCTGTTGAACCACGATTTCTTCGTATTCTACGATCCTGATCTGGGTGCTACTAATGTAGTTTATCGCCGTAAGGATGGCAAATATGGCTTGCTGAGTCCTGAACTGAAATAAAACAAATATTTTAACCTAAACTTCACAAAAAAGCACAGGATTTGCTCCTGTGCTTTTTGCTTTTTAAGAGAGATTCTGTTATAATTTAAAATTAGGTGTATAGTCTTTTCAAACACCATAATTTTAAGGAGTGATCGTGTTGCTCGAAGGCATTTTAAAGAAAATTTTTGGTGACCCCAACGAAAAAGAAATCAAAAACATTCGTGTAATCGTAGATAAGATTAATAGTCTGGAAAAGGATATGGAAAGCCTTAGCTCTGCCAATCTGGCAGCCAAGACCAGCGAATTTAAAGTACGTTTGCAAAAGGGTGAAACCCTGGACGATATTCTTCCGGAAGCATTTGCCGTTGTCCGTGAAGCATCCAGACGTGTTACCGGCATGCGTCATTTTGATGTACAGTTAATTGGCGGTGTAGTACTGCATCGCGGCAAAATTGCCGAGATGCGTACCGGCGAAGGTAAAACATTGGTAGCTACTGCGCCTGTATATCTGAACGCACTGACCGGCAAAGGCGTGCATGTTGTAACTGTCAATGATTATCTGGCACGCCGCGACAGCGAGGATATGGGCCGTATTTACAAGTTCCTCGGTCTGTCTGTAGGTCTGATTGTGCATGATATGGACTTCCCCGACCGTAAGGCTGCTTATGCTGCAGATATTACTTACGGTACAAATAACGAATTCGGCTTTGACTATCTGCGTGATAACATGGTAGTTGATGAAAATCAGATGGTTCAGCGTGAGCTGAATTACTGTATTGTCGATGAGGTCGACAGTATCCTGATTGACGAAGCGCGTACCCCGCTGATTATTTCCGGCCCCGGTGAAAAATCCACCGAGCTGTATCAGGTTCTGGCCCGTGTTGTTGCCAACATGGAAGAAGGCGAGGACTATACTGTTGATGAAAAACAAAAACAGGTAGCACCTACCGAAAAGGGTATTGCCAAGGCAGAAAAAATGCTGGGCATCGGCAACCTGTATGACAATGAGCACGGTGTGGACTACTCCCACCAGATTATGTGCGCTCTGAAGGCTAAGGCTTTGATGCACCGCGACCGCGATTATGTGGTTAAGGATGGTCAGGTTATCATCGTCGATGAATTTACCGGACGTCTGATGTTCGGCCGCCGTTTCTCCGAAGGCCTGCACCAGGCAATCGAAGCTAAGGAAGGCGTAAAGGTAGAACGCGAAAGCCAGACGCTGGCAACTATTACCTTCCAAAACTACTTCCGTATGTACAAAAAGCTTGCCGGTATGACCGGTACTGCTAAGACTGAGGAGCAGGAGTTCCAGAAGATTTATAATCTGCCGGTTGTTGTTGTACCTACCAATAAGCCGATGATCCGTATCGACTATCCTGATGTTATCTATAAAACACGTATTGCCAAATACAAGGCAGCAGTCAACGAGATTGAAGAATGCCATAAGTCCGGCCGTCCGGTACTGGTTGGTACTACTTCCATCGCTCAATCCGAAGAGCTGAGCGCTATGCTTAAACGCCGCAACATTCCGCATAACGTGCTGAATGCCAAATACCATGAAAAAGAGGCTGAGATTATTTCTCATGCAGGCCAATACGGTGCTGTAACCATTGCTACCAACATGGCAGGCCGTGGTACCGATATTACCTTGGGTGAAGGCGTTCCTGAATTAGGCGGTCTGCATATCATCGGTACCGAGCGTCATGAAAGCCGTCGTATCGATAACCAGCTGCGTGGCCGTTGCGCCCGTCAGGGTGACCCCGGTTCTTCCAAGTTCTTCCTGAGCCTGGAGGATGATCTGATGCGTCTGTTCGGCAGTGATAATATTGCCGGCATCATGGATAAGCTGGGCATGGAGGACGATGAGCCGATTGAACACAGCCTTGTTACCAAGTCCATTGAAAATGCGCAGAAGAAGGTTGAAGCACGTAACTTCAGCATTCGTAAGCATGTCCTGGAGTATGACGATGTTATGAACCAGCAGCGTGAGGTTATTTACTCTCAGCGTCATAAAATCCTGCATCAGGAAAATCTTAAGGATACCATCAAGGAAATGGTTGATGAAACCGTTGAACGTACTATGACCATGTACGCACCGCCTGAGGTTTACTCTGAGGATTGGGATCTGCAGGCTCTGATTAACTACGCTGAGGATTTCTATGCTCCGCGTGGTCTGTTGACTGTAGATTACTTGCAAAACCTCAGCCGTGAAGAGCTGGCTGAATATCTGCAGAAGGTTGCTGATGACAACTACCAGGCACGTGAGGATGCAATCGGTCCCGAACTGATGCGCGAGCTGGAAAACCTGGTTATGCTGAAGGTTGTAGACAACCATTGGATGGAGCATCTGGATGCTATGGATATGCTGCGTGAAGGCGTTGGCCTGCGTGCATATGGTCAGAAGGATCCGCTGGTTGAGTACAAATTTGAAGCCTACGATATGTTTGAAGCCATGATGGAGGCTATCAAGGAAGACGTTGTTCGTTACATTTACCGCGTCAATGTTATTACCCAGCCGCAGGTTGAAGACCCGCTGGAAAATGCTTCCACCAATAACCCGACTCCCGAGGGTGACGAGGGTAATTTGAAAGCTGAACCCAAGAAATAATTTTAAGTCAGCAGCCTTGGCTGCTGACTTACTTTCGCCTTGTTTGCAAGAACTCGGCAAAACGGCTGAGGCCGTAAATAACTAATATTTGCTACACGAAAGGTTGTGAGGAATTTTGTTGATTGAAGAATATAAGCCTGAAATTACAAATCTGCAAGCAAAATTAGAGGAAATGAGGGGATCTCTTTGACATCGCTGTCAAAGAAGATCGTATTGCAGAATTAGAACATAAAATGGGTGATCCTACTTTTTGGGATGATCCGGAAAAGGCACAAAAAACTGCGCAGGACGTTAACAGCTTAAAAGAAGAGGTTGACGGTTTCCATAAATTAAGCGCAGGTGTTGACGATTTGGAAGCTTTGCAGGAAATGGCTGCCGAAGAAAATGATGAAAGCCTGCTTCCTGAAATGGATGAGCTGCTGGCAAAATGCCGCAGCGAGCTGGAACATTTGGAGCTGGGTATGCTGCTCAGCGGTGAATATGATGCCAATAATGCTATCCTGACACTGCATGCAGGTGCCGGCGGTACTGAAGCTCAAGACTGGACCAGCATGCTGCTGCGCATGTTTACCCGTTTTGCGGAGCAAAACGGCTTTGCGTTGGAGATGCTCGACTATCAGCCGGGTGATGAGGCCGGTGTAAAAAGTGCTACCATTCAGGTTAACGGCCATAATGCTTATGGCTTCTTGCGCTCTGAAAAGGGTGTACACCGTCTGGTGCGCATTTCTCCGTTTGATGCCAATGCCCGCCGTCATACCTCCTTTGCTGCGGTAGACGTAATGCCGGAGCTGGATGATACTGTTGATGTAAATATTAATATGGATGAGGTGCGTGTCGATGTTTACCGTTCCAGCGGTGCCGGCGGTCAGCACGTCAACAAAACGTCCTCTGCTGTACGTATGACACATGAACCGACGGGTATCGTTGTTCAATGTCAGAATGAGCGTTCCCAAATTCAGAACCGTGAGCGCTGCCTGCAGATGCTGCGTGCAAAATTATATGAATATGAAAAGGCTAAGCAGGATGCTCTTGTCAGCGATATTGCCGGTGATTACCAGAATATCGAATGGGGCAGCCAGATCCGTTCCTATGTGTTCCAGCCCTATACTATGGTTAAGGACCATCGTACAGGTTGCGAAACAGGCAACATTCAGGCTGTTATGGATGGCGATTTGATGCCGTTCGTAGAAGCATATCTGCGCAGTCAGCAGAAAAAGGTTTAATAAAGCGAGGTCTGGACAGGTGAATTTTATGAAAAGCCGATATAATCCTTTGCTTTTGGCAGTAATCGTAATCGGTCTGGTTTGTGCCTTATGGCTGAACGTTGTCCGTCACGATGTTGAACAAAAAAACAATACTGTAGAAATGGCTATGGAGTACGAGGGCTTACGTAAGCTGGCCGCTTTGCAGGGCCTGCCGGAGGAGGATGTACTGCGTCAGTTTAAGGATGCAGGCATCAACTCGCTGATGATTTTCGATACTACGTTGGAGCGCCTGACTAAAAACGGCGAAATCCGGACGGTAACAGGCGGTGAGCTGCGTCAGGCAGCTGCGCTTGGTTCCGGCATGGGTATTTTCGCTAATGTGGGAGCCGGCGATGTTGAAGAAAATGCTGCTTACGTTGCTGCTACTGACAAGCAGTCTGTCTTAGATGATGTAGAGCAGGATTTGTGCCTGCGCTACGGTGCTGACCGTGTAAAGGTTGTAAGTGAAAATCCGCGTATTATCAAAATCAAGGGCAGCACTACACTTCTGCCTGAGGGTAAATACGATGAGCCTCAGGGATTGCTGCAGGCTCCTTTAGGTTTGCCGGTGCAGGATATGCGTAAGGTTGCTGCTTTGGGCTTCAAAATTATCGTACGTCCGCAAAATTATGTGGATGTAACGGATGAGCAGATTGACGGCATTTTTGCCCGCATTAAAGAAGCCGGTGTACCGGTTGATGCTCTGATGCCATGCGGTACAGAGGTTGTGGGCTATCCTAATAAAATGCAGCATTTGGGCGAGCGCATGAAGGAAAACAACATGACGCTGGTAATGCTGGAGCATTACACTCAGCTGCAGTTTGCCAAAATCGACGGTCTGTTGCCTTTGGCTGAGTTCAATGACTATAAGGCTGCCCGTTCCTATGTTATCGACCCGACCGAGCAAAAGAAAATCAGCGTGGGCGAGGCTTTGCGTCGGTGGGCACTGACGGACGAGGAGCGCAATATCCGCGTGAACTATATCCGTCCCTTCCTGATGCCTGAGGGTGGTCAGGATATTATGAAGACTAACCTGAAGTATGTGCGTGATATTAAGGCCAGCGTTGAAGCGCGTGGTTATACTATCGGCGAAGCAGGTGTTTTCAGCGCCGAAAACAAAGATGGCTTTGCACCGTATTTCCCCGCTAAGGTAAACTTTATTCCTATTGTATTGGCGATTGCCGCCGGTGTAGTGCTGTATCTTGCGTTGCTCTTTAACCTGGGCGGTAAGCAGCAAATAGCACTGTGGGCTGTTTTTTCTGCCGGAGCTTTGGCACTGCTGTTTATCGGCCGCGGCCTGTTTACGCGTCAGCTGCTGGCTTTGGCGGCAGCAAGTGTTTTCCCGGTGCTTTCGATGAATGTTATCTTTAACATTTGGGATAAAAATACGAGTGATAAGCACAGTCTGCTTGCTATCTGTTGGAACGGTATCTGGCAGCTGGCACTGGCTATTGCTTTGTCTTTGGTGGGCGCAGCCTTCCTGTCGGCTATTTTGACAGACAGCCGCTTCCTGTTGGAAATTGATATTTATCGTGGCGTAAAATTAACCTTTGTTCTGCCGGTTATGCTGACAGCAGTTCTCTTTATGAAACGCTATGACCTGCTGCAGGTTGTGGGCAAAGGCTTGAAAACTCTGTGGGAGCGCCTGAACGGTCTGCTTGATACAGAGATTACCTTCCGCCATGTAGCAGTGCTTGCGGTGCTGCTGTTTATTGCTTATTATTTTGTCGGCCGCAGCGGTCACACCGGTGGTGTGCCTGTACCGGCAATTGAATTGAAGATGCGTGCTTTCTTAGAGCAGCTGATGTATGCACGTCCGCGCGAAAAAGAATTTATGATCGGTCATCCGGCATTTTTCGTGGCAGTGCTTGCTGTTTACCGTTGTGCACCACGTTGGTGGCAGTTTGTACTTACCTGTGCTGCCGTTATCGGACAGGGCAGTCTGGTGCAGACCTTCTGTCATATGCGTACACCGGTTGTTATGAGCTTTGTACGTGCTCTCGACGGCTATGCTGTTGGCGTTGTATTCGGCGTAATCGCTGTACTGGTGCTTGGCATGCTGTTGCCTTTAGTTGTTAAGTTTAGAAGGAGATACCTTGAAGAATGAGTAAGATCGTGATTTCCGGATACTATGGATTTGCTAATGCCGGAGATGAAGCTATGCTGACCGCGATCATTAAGGCTTTGCGCAGTACGGAAAAGACCGTGGAACTGACGGTTATCTCAGGCAATCCGCCCGCTACTGCCGCAAGACACAAGGTGAATTCTCTTCATCGTTTCAGCTTTTGCAAAATTTTTGCTGCCCTCATGGACTGCGACCTGCTGCTCAGCGGCGGTGGCAGTCTGCTGCAGGACGTTACCAGCAAGCGCAGTCTGTTATATTATCTGTTTATCCTGGCTTTGGGCCTGTTGCTCAAAAAAAAGGTCATGCTTTTCGGTCAGGGTATAGGACCTATCCATAACAGACTTATGCGCAGGCTGACTAAATTTATCTGCAGCCGGGTGGATTTAATTACCGTGCGTGACCAGGATTCTTTGTATGAACTGCGTCGCATCGGTGTACCGGCGGAAAAGGTGCAGCTGACAGCCGATTCTGTGCTGACTTTGCCGCAGGAGAGTAAGGAAAAAGGACTCGAGCTGCTGCAGCAGTTTGGGGTGCCGCAAGATAAAATGCTGATAGCTATAAGTGTACGTAAATGGCAGGAGGATGATAAGTACCTGCTGGAGCTGGCTAAGGCTGCGGATATTCTGGCTAGGGAATATAAGGCACATATTGTGCTGCTGCCGCTGCAATATCCTGTGGATGTGGCTGCCTGCAACAGATTACAGCACTTTATGAGGAGCAAGGCAGACAGTACTGTTTTGGAAACCGGATGTGATACCGAGCAGTTTTTGTCGCTGATGGGTAACTTTAATCTGCTTATCGGTATGCGTCTGCATGCACTGATTTTTGCTGCAGTTATGGAGCTGCCTTTTGTGGCTGTATCCTATGACCCCAAAATTGACGGCTTCGTCAAAGACATTAACGGCATCAGCGCAGGAGCTGTGGAAACACTGCAGGCTGCGCAGGTAGTTGCGTCTGCGCGCAAGGCGCTGGCCTCTGCCAATGCTGCTCATGGACTTTTGGATACATTGAGAGCGAAAGCTTTTTTAAATGCAAAGGAAGCCTTTGATTTATTAAATTGAGAGGAGATTGAAGGTAGTGCTGAAAATGACTGATGTAAGCAAGGTATATCCCGGTGGGTCTGTTGCCTTGCAGAACGTCGATATTCATATTGAACCAGGCGAATTCGTCTTTGTTGTAGGACCTAGCGGCGCTGGTAAGTCTACCTTTATCAAAATGCTGTTCCGTGAGGTTCTGCCGACCACGGGCAGCATTTTTGTTAATGGCGTGGATATTTTATCGCTGACACCCAATGAGATTCCGTATATGAGGCGTCAGCTGGGCATAATTTTCCAGGATTACCGCCTGCTTCCGGACCGTACGGTTTATGAAAACGTAGCTTTTGCTATGGAGGTAATAGAAACACCGCGCCGCAAGATTAAGCGCAGAGTGTTGAATGTATTGGATCTTGTCGGCCTGCGTCACCGTGCCGATGCTTATCCTAATGAGCTGAGCGGTGGCGAGCAGCAGCGTATCGCTATTGCCCGTGCTATTGTCAACGATCCTATTATGGTAATTGCCGACGAACCTACAGGTAACCTGGACCCGGAAACAAGCTGGGATATTATGGAAATCTTTAAGGAAATTAATGCTGAAGGAACTACGATTGTCATGGCAACTCACGATAAAGAAATAGTTGATGCCATGGGCAAGCGCGTTATAGCCATAGAGGACGGGCATATCGTACGTGATGAAGCAAGCGGGGTATATGGCTATGAGCTTTAGTACAAAAGAATATTTTGTTAAGGAAACCTATAAATCTATCAGGCGTAACGGCTTTATGAGCTTTGCTTCTATTTCGACTGTAGCGGTTTCGCTGTTAGTGCTGGGAATGTTTCTGCTGATTTTTCTCAACACCAACAATTTGGCACAGTATCTGGAAAGTCAGGTACAGGTGTCGGTCTATATGCAGGATAATGCCTCTGCGGAGGAGCTGAAAGCAGTAGAGGCGAAGCTGAAGAAGATGCCCGGTGTAGTCAAGGTAACGCCGGTAAGCAAGCAGCAGGCTCTGGCACGCTTCAAGGAGCGTCTTGGCGATCAGGAGCAGCTGCTCAACAGCTTGGGTAAGGACAATCCTTTCCCAAATTCCTTTGAGGTGCAGGTGGATAATCCCGAGCGTATCAAGGTTATCACGCCTTCTATCGGACAGCTGCCTAAGGTAGAAACAGCTAAATTCGGTCAGGAGGTTGTAGAGCATTTATTTTCTCTGACCAAAATATTGCGCTTCGGCGGCATTGTGCTGGTTATATTTTTAGCTATGGCAACGCTGTTTATTATTTCCAACACTATCCGTCTGACGGTTTTTGCCCGTCGTAAGGAAGTTGTCATTATGAAATATGTAGGTGCAACCGACTGGTTTATCCGCTGGCCGTTTTTGCTGGAGGGAATGACCTTAGGCTTTTTCGGCGCCGTGATTGCATCTGTCTGCATTAACAGCCTTTACGCCGGGCTGTTGGAAAGAATCCATGCTACTCTGGCCTTTCTGCCGTTACTGCCCACATCTCCCTTATTGTTTTATGTAACAATATTTTTACTGGCGGCAGGTACCGGTATCGGCGCTTTGGGCAGTTATATCTCCTTGCGTAAGTTCTTGCGCGTTTAAGGGAGGCAGAAGTGATGGAGAAAAAGAAGCTGGGCGGTCTGCTGCTGGCATTATGGCTGGCAGTGCTGCCGCTTTACGGAGCCATGTGCTTTGCCGATACTGCTGATGACAAGCGTGCCGAGCTGAATGATGTACGTCAGCGTATGGAGCGGATGCAGACCCGCAAGGAGCAGGCGCGCAGGAAGGCTGAAAGCGCCAGCGCGGAGCTTAGCGAGGTTATGGGCAACCTTAACGAACTGCAGGCACAGGCTAATAATCTGCAGAAAAAAAGCGATACTCTGCAGGGAAAAATAAATGATAACCAGGCTAAGCTGGAGAAAAAGCAACAGGAAATGCAGGAGCGGATGTTGATTTACCGCAAGCGTCTGCGTGATATTTATATCAACGGTCAGATAAATTATCTGGATGTGCTTTTGGGTGCCAAGGATTTTAGTGATTTTTCCTCGCGCATGTATTTGCTGCAAAAAATCATCAGCCGCGACTTGGAGCTGTTGGAAAAGCTGAAGCAGGATGCTGCGGAAATCAACAGCCGCAAGGAGCAGCTGGCAGCTGAAATGAAGGAAATCAAGGCTACCCAGACAGAGCTGGAAGCAAAAAAGGCTAAAGTAAATAAGCTGCGTGAGCAGCGTGCCTATATGCTTTACAAGGCCCAGGAGGAAGAGCAGTCCAGCCAGGAGGAATATGAGCGTCTGCTGGCTATTTCGGAAAATATCGCCGCTATGCTGCGTAATATGGAAAACGCAGGCGGCGGTGCTCCTGCAGGACAAGGCGGTACAGGTCAGTTTATGTGGCCTTGTAACGGTCCGATTACTTCCTACTATGGTTGGAGAACGCATCCGATTTTCGGTACAACCAAGTACCATAGCGGTATGGATATTGCTGTTGATTCAGGAACGCCGATTCACGCTGCTGACAGCGGCACGATTGTTTACAGCGGCTGGCTTGGAGGTTACGGCAACTGCGTAATGATTGACCATGGCGGCGGTCTGGTAACGCTTTATGCACATAATTCGGCGTTAAATGTTGGTGAGGGGCAATATGTAAGCAAGGGCGCGGTAGTTGCCTATGCCGGCAGTACCGGTTATTCTACCGGACCACACTGTCACTTTGAAGTGCGTCTGCATGGTGAGCTTACGGAGCCGTTAAATTATTTACCGTGACAGATATAAACGGAGGCAGGAAAAGTGTTTAGAAAAAGAAGATGGCAGCTTGCAGCCTACTGCCTGCTTACAGCGCTGCTGACTACCGCAGCGGTAGTGGGAACAGAAGCTGTGCTGTTAAACAGGTTGACAGGCAGTGCCTCTGAATCGGTGCGCTTTTTGCGCACTATGAACCTTTTAAAGCGTAACTATAATGGTGAGGTAGATAATCGCCAGCTGTTTGACGGCGCAATAAAAGGTATGGTGGAAGCTGCAGGCGATCCCTATACAGTTTATCTTAACAGTAAGGATTTTCAGCAGCTGAGTGAAATGACAGGGGGCAGCTTTGGCGGTATCGGTATTGTTTTTGGCAAACGCGGTAATGACTATGTAGTTATTTCTGCTTTAGAGGATAATCCGGGCGCAAAAGCTGGTATTAAGAGCGGCGATATTATTACTGCGATTGACGGTAAACCGACGCGTGATATGAATATGGAGCAGGTAGCCAACAAAATCCGCGGCAAGCATGGCACTGTTGTTAAGCTGGAGCTCAAGGGCAAGGATGGTAAACTGCGTACTGTGAGCGTTGAGCGTGGCGAAATCAAAAATCCGTCTGTTGGCGGTCAGCTTTTGCCGGATACAAAAATCGGTTATATCAGAATAGCCGTATTTAATGAAAATACCGGTGATGACTTTGCCAAAAAATACGCAGAGCTGGAGAAACAGGGCATGCAGGCCCTGGTGCTTGATCTGCGTGGCAATCCCGGCGGTGTTTTTGATGCAGGTGTTGCAGTTGCCGGTATGCTGGTGCCTAAGGGACCGATTGTTTCTGTTGTAGATAAAAACGGCAACAAGTATGAAGAAACCTCCAGCCTGGAGAAGGTGAAATATCCTTTGGCTGTGCTTGTTGACCATGGAAGTGCCAGCGCTGCGGAAATTGTTGCCGGTGCGATTAAGGATACCAAAAGCGGTAAGCTTTTCGGCACCAAAACCTTCGGTAAGGGCAGTGTGCAGTCTGTATATCGCCTGGACAATAATACTGCAGTAAAAATTACGGTGGCTAAATATTATACTCCGTCCGGCGTTTCTATTCATAATGTAGGCATTGAGCCTGATGTGAAGGTGGAGTTGCCAGATGACGCTACCGTTGATGTTCAGCTGAAGGCGGCAGAGGATTACCTGCTGCAGCAGCTACAGTAAGGAGGTATAAAGATGTTATTTGTTTGCTATCCTAAGTGCTCTACCTGCAAGAAGGCAGAACAGTATCTGCAGGCTAAGGGCCTGAGCTTTACTGTGCGTGATATCAAGACTGATAATCCGACAGCTGACGAGCTGCGTACATGGTATGCAGCCAGCGGTTTGCCGCTGAAACGCTTCTTCAACACCAGCGGTAATCTGTATAAGCAGCTGGGATTGAAGGATAAGCTGCTGACAATGAGCGAGGACGAGCAGCTGGAGCTGCTTGCAAGCGATGGTATGCTTGTCAAACGTCCGCTGGTAATTTATGACGGCGGCGTGTTGGTTGGCTTTAAACAGGCTGAATATGACGAGAAGCTCTGATATATTAATTTAAAACAACTTTGGAAAAACAGGCAGAACTTATGCGACAGGTCTGTCTGTTTTTTCTCTTTCGGAAGTACAGTTACTTTGCCGTCACGAAAACAGCAAATGTGCTAAAATATACTTAGAATTATTTTTGGGAGGGGTTTAATGAAGAAGTCATTTTGCATATGGATATTATGCAGTTTATTGATAATGCTGTTTGCAGCAACAGGTTTTGCGACAACCGGTGAAAAAAGAG
Source organism: Phascolarctobacterium succinatutens (assembly GCF_958453765.1). Classification (GTDB taxonomy): domain Bacteria; phylum Bacillota; class Negativicutes; order Acidaminococcales; family Acidaminococcaceae; genus Phascolarctobacterium_A; species Phascolarctobacterium_A succinatutens_B. Next base: position 22,831 of record NZ_CAUDZA010000030.1, read on the forward strand.
TTGTATTAGGTATTGAACGCATTGATGAGCCGTTTGCTAAGCAGCTGCTTGCAGGGAAAAGGCTGGGACTGTTTACTAATCAGTCCGGCGTGGACAGCAAGCTTCGCAGCAGCACAGAGCTGCTGCAGAAGAGCTATGATCTGACGGCACTGTTTGTGCCTGAGCATGGATTGTTCGGCGCTGTGGCGGCAGGCGAAACCTTTGAGAGTCACACCTATAAGGATATACCTGTACACAGCCTGTATGGAGAAAATCGCAGGCCTACGGCAAAAATGCTGGATGAGATTGACACTATGGTGGTTGATATTCAGGATGTCGGCATTCGTCACTATACATATTTTTCTTCGCTTGCTTATATAATGGAAGAATGTGCCAAAGCGAAAAAGCAGGTTGTTGTTTTGGACCGCCCTAATCCTTTAGGCGGTGCTATGCAGGGACCGGTTCTCAAACCGGAATATAAAACTTTTATCGGGCTTTACGAGCTGCCGTTGCGTCATGGTCTTACTATAGGTGAATTTGCAAGCTATATCAACGCTACGCAGCATATCGGCTGTGAGCTGGCGGTGGTGCCTATGAAGGGATGGTCACGCAGAGAGCTGTGGCAGGATACAGGCCTGCCATGGGTACAGACATCTCCGCTGATTCCTACGGCGGCGACCGCTTTCCTGTATGGCGCTACCGGTGCAAGCGGTGACAGTAATCTTTCCGTGGGTGTCGGGACAGCTAAACCGTTTTATTTTCTGGGAGCACCTTTTGCTGATGCGGATGCCGTAAAGGCAGCCTTAGATGAAAAGCAGCTTGCAGGCGTGGCTTTTAGAGCAGCGCGCTTTACACCGCGTTACGGCACCTACAGCGGTGAGCTGGTGCAGGGCGTAGAAATTTATCTTACGGATTTACGTAAGGTTAATCTGCCTGAGCTGGATTATATTTTGTTTACTACATTTAAAGAATTATATCCGGAGCAGGTAAAAACGCCGGAGCGCGGTTATGGCAGCAAAGGCTATAAGCTGGATATTGCGCTTGGAGAAAGCAGCTTGCGTGAAGGTGAAGCGCCAAAAACAGCTTTTGCTCGCTGGCATCAGGAGTGCGCGGCCTTTGAGCAGCAGGTAAAGCCTTATCTGCTGTACAAGTAAAGCTGCAGAGAAATTAACATTTTTGTTGCATTTTTCGGCAGGATAATAACGGCGCAGGCAAGAATAAAATTAATATAACGTAACAGCGTAAAATTTTATTTTATTAACGATAAGGAGCTGACATATAATGAATGCAGAATTACAGGCATTAAAGGAACGCAGAAGCGTACGTAAATATAAGGCGGATATGGTACCGCAGGAGCTGATTGACCAGGTTATCGATGCCGGTCTTTATGCTGCCAGCGGTCATGGTACGCAGGAAGTAATTATTGTTGCGGTAACCAATAAAGAGGTTCGCGACAAGCTGGCGCAGATGAACCGTGAAATTTTGGGCACAAGCAGCGACAGTTTTTATGGCGCACCTGTGGTTCTTGTTGTTTTGGGACCTAAAAGCAATAAGCTCACTCCCTATGACGGCAGCCTGGTAATGGGCAACCTGATGCAGGCGGCTCATGCCGTTGGCCTTGGCAGCTGCTGGATTAACCGCGCTAAGGAAGAATTTGATTCCGAAGAAGGCAAACAGCTGCTGAAGGAATGGGGCATTGAGGGAGAGTATGAAGGTGTAGGCCACTGCATCCTCGGCTATGTTGACGGCCCTGTACCTAAGGCTGCTCCGCGTAAAGCAAACCGTGTATTTTACGTAAAATAAAAACGTCCTTAACGAAAGGGGAAAGAAAAATGCTGAAAAAAACTGCTCTTTGCTTAGGTCTGCTGCTGGTTGCTGCATTTCCCTGTATCGCAGGAGCTGCCACTCCTATCAACAGCGCAGGCTATTATAAAAATATCAAGCTGTGCGGTAAAGTGAAAATTGTTGACAGCTTTCCCGATATTAAGGTAAAGGTTGTCGACAGCTTCCCAGATCTTAAGGTAAAGGTTGTCCAAAGCTTTCCCAATAATATAGGCGAGTGGCAATTTGTTGAGTACGGTGAAGATTTCAGAGTTCAGTTTGTTGATAGTTTTCCGGATATAAAAATCAAATACGTTTCTTCCTTCCCGGGCGTGGCAAAATAATATACATATGAGCTGTCAGAAGTGTTGGCAGCTCTTTTTTTATGCGATATTTAAGGTGAATGCTCTGTTGAAAAAGTACTCCTTGGGTGTACTTTATGTATGAAGAAACAGTCAATGAAACACTTGGCTACGTGTAAAGAAAGAAGCGCATTAACACGGCAGAAAGCGCTGCTAATTTTTTTAAAAAAGTTGCTAAAAAGTGTTGACAGCTTGTGCATGAGATGTTACAATATACAAGTATCGCGGGAGAGCTATGCGCTCGATGAAGGAGGTAACATGATGGCACTTGAAGCTTTAAAGCAAGCTGAAAAGCATACTGTAGGCGTTAAGCAGACAGAAAAAGCTGTAGCAAGACAAGTTGCCGCTGTCGTCTATATCGCAAGTGATGCGGACGAGAGAGTTACCGGCAGGCTGATGCAACTGTGTCGGGAAAATTCAGTACCGGTTGAAAACACAGAAACGATGCTGGAAATCGGCAGAGCCTGCGGCATAAACGTCAAAGCAGCAGCGGCTGCGATACTTAAAGCCGATAAGGGCTTGGCGTGAGCCGAGTTTTTATAATCATTAAAATCTAATTGTTTGGAAAGGAGGTGCCGATATGCCTACAATTAACCAATTGGTTCGCAAAGGTAGAGAGGTTCTGAAAAGCAAATCTACTGCACCGGCATTGAAAGAATGCCCGCAAAAACGTGGCGTCTGCACTCGTGTTTACACCACTACCCCGAAGAAACCTAACTCTGCACTTCGTAAAGTAGCTCGTGTACGTTTGACCAACGGCATCGAAGTTACTGCTTATATCCCGGGTATCGGCCATAATCTTCAGGAACACAGTGTTGTTCTGATCAGAGGCGGAAGAGTCAAGGACCTTCCTGGTGTGCGTTACCATATCATTCGTGGTGCTCTTGATACTGCAGGCGTTGCTAACCGCAACCAATCTCGCTCCAAGTACGGTGCAAAACGTGCTAAAGCAAAGAAATAATTTCAAGAAAACATTAAGAATGATTTAATCCTAAGGAGGGAAACACATGCCGAGAAAAGGCCCTGTAACTAAAAGAGACGTACTGCCGGATCCGGTGTACGGTTCTAAGCTTTTAACTAGATTTATCAATAAAATTATGCTCGACGGCAAAAAAGGCGTTGCAGAACGTATTGTATACGATGCATTCGACTTGGTTCGTGCAAAGACTGGCAAAGATCCTTTGGAAGTGTTCGATGCTGCTATGCAGAACGTAATGCCGCTGCTGGAAGTTCGTGCCCGTCGTGTTGGTGGTGCAAACTACCAAGTACCTGTTGAAGTACGTGCTGACCGCAAAACCACCCTGGGTATCCGTTGGCTGGTAAACTACTCTCGTCTGCGTGGTGAGCGCACCATGTACGAGCGTGTAGCTGGTGAGATCATGGACGCTTCCAATGGCACTGGCGCAGCTGTTAAGAAACGCGAAGATACCCACAAGATGGCAGAAGCAAACAAAGCATTTGCTCATTACCGCTGGTAATGACCTGTCTCAGTTAATTTGAGGAGGATAAAGAAGTGGGCAGATTAATTCCGCTTGAGAGAACTAGAAATATCGGCATCATGGCTCACATCGATGCTGGTAAAACCACCACCACCGAACGTATTCTGTTCTATACCGGCAGAGTACATAAGATTGGTGAAACCCATGAAGGTGCTGCTACCATGGACTGGATGGTTCAGGAACAAGAGCGTGGTATTACCATCACCTCTGCTGCAACCACCTGCTACTGGGAAGGTTCCGAGCACCAATTCGATAAACATCGTATCAACATCATTGATACCCCGGGCCACGTTGACTTCACTGTAGAAGTTGAACGTTCCCTGCGTGTGCTTGATGGTTCCGTTGCAGTTTTCTGTGCTAAGGGCGGTGTTGAGCCTCAGTCCGAAACCGTATGGCGTCAGGCTGACAAATACCATGTACCCCGTATGGCATATGTAAATAAAATGGATATTACCGGTGCAGACTTCTATCGTGTAATTGACATGATGAAGACTCGTCTGAATGCCAATGCAGTACCTATTCAACTGCCTATCGGCTTTGAAGATACTTTCCAAGGCATGATTGACCTGATCAAAATGAGAGCAATCGTTTATGATGATGCACTCGGTAAAGAAGAAGAGTTCGTAGAAATCCCGGCTGACATGAAAGAAAAAGCTGAGGAATACCGTGCAGCATTGGTTGAAGCTGTTGCTGAATCCGATGACGAGCTGATGATGAAATATCTGGAAGGCGAAGAGCTGACCGAAGAAGAAATCCTGGCTGGTATCCGTAAAGCAACTATCGCTTGCAAAATGACTCCGGTTTGCTGCGGTTCTTCGTACAAAAACAAAGGCGTTCAACCGATGCTGGACGCTGTGATCCAATTCATGCCTGCACCGACCGATGTTCCTAACATCAAAGGTGTAAACCCTGAAACCGGCGAAGAAGACGAGCGTCCGTCCAGCGACGAAGCTCCGTTCTCCGCACTGGCATTCAAGATTGCTACCGACCCGTTTGTTGGTAAGCTGGCATTCTTCCGTGTATACTCCGGTACCTTGACTGCTGGTTCTTATGTATATAACTCCACTAAAGGTAAACGCGAGCGTATCGGTCGTATCCTGCAAATGCATGCTAACCACCGCGAAGAAATTGAACAAGTTTACTCCGGTGATATCGCAGCTGCTGTAGGTCTGAAAGACACCACTACCGGTGATACTCTCTGCGATGAGAAAAACGAGATCATCCTCGAATCTATGGTATTCCCTGATCCTGTAATCTCCGTTGCAGTTGAACCTAAAACTAAAGCTGACCAGGAAAAAATGGGCATCGCCCTGCAAAAACTGGCAGAAGAAGATCCGACCTTCCGTGTTCACACTGATCCTGAAACCTCCCAAACCATTATTTCCGGTATGGGCGAGCTTCACCTGGACATCATTGTTGACCGTCTGCTGCGCGAATTCAAAGTAGGCTGCACTGTTGGTAACCCGCAGGTTGCTTATCGCGAAACCATTCGCAAAGCTGTTAAATCCGAAGGTAAATTTGTTCGTCAGTCCGGTGGTAAAGGCCAATATGGTCATTGCTGGCTGGAAATCACTCCGCGTGAACCTGGCGAAGGCTTCCTGTTTGAAAACAAAGTTGTTGGCGGCGCTATTCCTAAAGAATACATCGCTCCTATCGAAGCAGGCGTTAAAGAAGCTATGGAAAATGGCGTAGTTGCCGGTTATCCGATGGTTGATATCGCAGTTACTGTTTATGATGGTTCTTACCATGAAGTCGACTCTTCTGAAATGGCATTTAAGATTGCCGGTTCTATGGGCTTCAAGTCCGGTGCTGAAAAAGCTAACCCGGTTATCCTTGAGCCGTATATGAAAGTAGAAATTACTGTTCCTGAAGAATACATGGGCGACGTAATCGGCGACGTTAACTCCCGCCGTGGCCGCATCGAAGGCATGGAAGCTCGTAACGGTGCACAAGTAATCAATGCATTCGTTCCGCTGGCTGAGATGTTCGGTTATGCTACCGACCTGCGTAGTAAAACCCAAGGCCGTGGTAACTACTCCATGGAAGTAGACCACTACGAAGACGTTCCCAGAAACATTGCTGAGGCAATTATTGCTAAAAACAAAGGCACCAACTAAGCCTAGTTTTAACAAACAACCTTAAGGAGGAAATTCACAATGGCAAAAGCTAAATATGAAAGAACTAAACCGCATCTGAATATCGGCACCATC
>NZ_CAUDZA010000031.1:0-27974 GCF_958453765.1 Phascolarctobacterium succinatutens
TTATATGCTCCCTGCAAGGGAGCTGGCATCGCCGCAGGCGATGACTGAGGGTTGTGCTTTGCGATATATTAATTGCTCGTGTTGGCTTTTAACTGAGCCTTTCTTGCCTGCTCCTTGCACTCTTCGAGTATAACACGACCAGCATTTTCATTTTATGAAAATGGGTCTTAGTATAGGGAAGGTGCCGAGCGAAGTGAGGCGGAAGGGGGTTGTGCGTCGCAATTAAATATCGTTTCAGTCAGGAGCAATTTTTTAACGCAAATTTAATGCGGAAGCAAGACGGAACTTCGGTAAAATTTGTCAGATTGTAACAGTAAGTTACGTCCCCTTGTTCCTGTGCTTCCAGGCACTCATTTGCTAAAATTGCTATTCCTTACACGATATATTAATTGCTAGTCTAACCTTTCTTGCCTGCCCCTTGGGGAAGGTGCCGAACGTAGTGAGGCGGAAGGGGGAAACGCAAGCTATGTATTTAAAATTTATGAGGGAGAAATATTATGCCAAAAGATAAAGCTTTAGAAATGCAGGCGGAAGCCAAGTTTGCCGTGCTGCAGCAGGAGCTGCGGCGCTTGGGCAGTGTGCTGGTTGCATTCAGCGGTGGCGTTGATTCGACGTTTTTGCTGCAGGCGGCTCATTTGACTTTGGGCGATAAGGCGCTTGCGGTGACGGCGCGTTCCGGCGTTGTGCTGCAGCGTGATATAGCAGAGGCAGAGGAGTTCTGTCGGAAGCAGGGAATCCGTCATCTTTACTTTGATTTTGATGAGCTGCAGGTGCCGGGGTTTGCCGAAAATCCGCCGGACCGTTGCTATATTTGCAAAAAAACGCTGTTCAGTAATTTCCTGCGCATTGCACAGGAAAACGGTGCTGTGCTTTGCGAAGGCTCGAATATGGACGACCTTGGCGATTACCGCCCCGGCCTGAGGGCTTTGGCGGAGCTTAATGTACAGAGCCCACTGCGCACTGCAGAGCTGACGAAGGCAGAAATCCGCCTGCTGTCGCATAAGCTGCAGCTGCCGACTTGGGATAAGCCTTCCTTTGCTTGTCTTGCTTCGCGCTTTGTTTACGGTGAGCGTATTACGGCGGAGAAGCTGGCGGCGGTGGATAAGGCGGAGCAGCTTTTGTGGGAGCTGGGCTTTAAGCAGTTCCGTGTGCGTGTGCATGGCAGTTTGGCGCGCGTTGAGCTGTTGCCCGAGCAGCTGGAGCTGGCAGTGGCGGAGCCGATGCGCAGCGCAATTTACAAAGGACTGAAGGCTGCAGGCTTTGCTTATGTGGCACTTGATTTACAGGGCTATCGTACAGGCAGCATGAATGAAACTTTAAAGCAGGATTAAATTATACTTACAGCGAATTTTATCAGCAGCCTGTTACGAGTATGCAGGCTTTGGTTAGGAGGAAGATTATGAAAAGCTTATATTTGGAATGTAATGCCGGCATCAGCGGCGATATGCTGGTAGCAGCACTTTTGGATTTGGGCGCGGATAAAGAGGCACTTGATAAGGCTCTGCAGAGTATTCCTGCGAAGGGCTTTGAGTATAAAATCAGCAGAGTGTCTAAGGCAGGCGTTGACTGCTGTGATTTTGATGTTATTCTGGACGAGGAGCATGCTAACCATGACCATGATATGGCCTTTTTGCATGGCAACGGCGATGCTGTAGTGCATAGCCATGAGCATGAACATCATCATGACCACGAACATGAACATGAGCACAGCCATGTGCCGCATGAGCATCATCATCACCATGAGCACCGCGGTCTGCAGGAGGTTATTGCGATTATTGATGCTACGGATATGAGTGCTGCAGCCAAGGCATTGGCGTTGAAAATTTTTGATATTATTGCGGATGCTGAGGCAAAGGCGCATGCTGTGGAGAAGAATGCAGTGCATTTCCATGAGGTTGGCGCGATTGATTCCATCGTTGATATTGTGGCGATTGCTGTGTGTGCCGACAGCCTGGGCGTTGAAAACGTAATTGTGCCGGAGCTGTGCGAGGGCCGCGGTACTGTCCGCTGCCAGCATGGCGTGCTGCCGGTGCCTGTTCCGGCAACAGCTAATATTATGCAGCGCTTTGGCTTTAATGTACGCTTGCTGCCGGTACAGGGCGAGTTCGTTACACCGACCGGTGCTGCTGCCGCTGCTGCGCTGATGACTACGGACGAGTTGCCGCAGAGCTTTAAAATTCTGGGCATCGGTCTGGGAGCAGGCAAGCGTCAGTATGAGCGCCCCAGCATTTTGCGTGCGCTGATGATTGAGGATAATGCGCAAAAAAAAACTCTGTAAACAGTAACGCTTTGCAGACAGATTGCATCTGCCAATTGCAGTCTGATATTGATGACTGCAGCGGCGAGCTTTTGGGCTACACGCTGGAGCGCCTGCTGGCGGCAGGAGCGCTGGATGCTCATTATCAGCCGGTGTTTATGAAGAAGAGCCGTCCGGCGTGGGAGCTTACTGTTATCTGCCGCGATGAGAACAGAGCGAAGCTGGAAGCGCTGATTTTTGCGGAAACGACAACAATCGGCATCCGTCGTGCGCGCATGGAACGCACTGTGCTGCCACGCCGCAGGGATGTGGTGCACACTGCTTACGGTGATGTGGCGGTGAAGCGCTGCCTGTTGGAGAACGGCGAACGCTGTTATGTGGAATATGACAGCGCTGCCAAACTGGCGCAGGAGCAGGGGGTGCCGCTGCAGGATATCTATCTGGCGGCACAGCTGGCGCAAAAAAACATAAATTAGCCACAAAAGTGTGGTATAATATCTCCATAATACGTCAGAGAATGGAGAAAAAATGACTAATGTTTTCGATTTGATAGAAGAATTTTATACACAGGATGAAGAATGGAATTCGGTACTGCAGCAAGCCTGTGCTGAGGATTTCCTGCGCTATAAAACTTGGCAGGGAGCCAAAGACGGCGAGCTGGTCAAGATTTGGGATTATATTACGATTCTTTGTATTTACCTTGGCAATTCCGAGAACTTTCTCGGTGATATGTCGCGTGAGGATTTTATTGACTGCGTAGGCTGGTGCTGCCGCAATGTTTCCGGCTTCCCGGCAACGGAGAGCAACATCGCACATTTCCTAGATGTTATGCAGGAGTTTTATGCATATATGAAAAAGAAACGCATTATTACCCGTGATAATGCGCCTGCCGAAGCTAAAGCAAAGCTGCTGGTTGACGGAAAACTGCAGATTGTCGGCAAGGATGGCAGCTTTTTGCCTGGGCATGACCGTTACAATCTGTATTCTACACCGGATTTGCCGACGAAGGTGTATCTGAACATCGGCGAGAGAATGCAGAATTTGCTGGATGATGTGCAAAGCTACTATACGCAGAAGCAGTTCCGCCGTGATTTGGAGCGGGCCGATTTTCTCTTCGGCGGTATTTTTCAGAACGGTACTGTTCAGGAAAAGCCGGGCACGGAGGAATATTCACAGACCTTTTGGGATTATTTTCTCTTTGACTATCGTCTGCTTGAAGATGACAAAACGCCTCTGCAGCATTACCGTGATGTAATTTGCCGTGATGCTTCCGAGATGGATACCTCCGTTGATATTTTGAATGAGCTGATTAAGGCTAAGCTGGTTCTCTTTGATGTGCAAAGACGCACGGAGGAGGGAATGTATGTCTGCAGAAATATTTTCACTAATGAAAAATATACGCTGATGCTGCCTGTAGATGATAATATTGACACAGAAGGCTATATTTTCATGGGCCATATTTTTTATGAAAATACTATGGTGATGAACTTCCTGCGCGGACTGGTGATGTCGCAGACCTCGCGTAAGCGCTTTTTCGAGGTTGTCAGTGCGGCGAAAGACTGGTTTGCCGTGCGCCAAAGCGGCGAGATGAGCTGGGAGAAGTTCATCAACCGTAATCCGATGTTCGTACGCCATGTTTCTGTTTTGTATGCAATCTATGTGCGTATGGAGGGCTTTAATTTCAGTACGCAGATAAGTAATTATCAGCCTGCGGCGCTGCTTGAGGACAAGACCTCGGCAATGCTGGAATCTCTTAGAGGAACAGGGCTTTTTTCTGCCTATGATATACAGCTGATGCGTACCATGTGGAGCGATTTTATGCTTCGTGGCAATGCTTTGCCTGATAATACAGACGCTGATTTTGAGCATTGGACGGCAGCGGTTATGTACTGCTTTGTTAAGCTGAATGATGTTTATACCTTTACGGAAAAGCAGGTTTTTGCTATGTGCCGTGCTACCGACCATGCAAAGCTGAAGCAGATGATAGATATGTTAAATGAAACCTTGCAGCTGGAGGCACATGACCCGCGTTACGTTAACGAAGAGGGTTTGCTGCTGATGCTGCTGCAGTGAGAGGAGGCACCAGAATATGAAGTGTGATTTTTGCGGCCACGAGGTTGCTCCCGGCACAGTGGAATGTCCGTACTGCCATTATCAGTTCAAGATTGATGCGCAGGTGCTCAGTCCGGAGGAGCGCGATACCTTTGAGGGCGTGACGATAGACGAGAGCGCAGGCACAGAGGAAAACAAAAGTGCCAGGGAAGGCGCTGTATATGACAGCGGTGCTGATGCTTATAATGAAAGACAGCAGCAGGTGCCGCCGAATATCAAGGTACATACCTTTGGCTGCGGCAGCGGCATTCTGATTACTTTTCTGATTTTGTGCGGCATTGTGGCAGTTATCTTCTTTTTGCTGCCGACGTTTATTGTCTTTGCCGCTGTCGGCGCAATAGTTTTGTTTATTATGCGTCTTTTTATGGGCTTTTAATAGCGTAAAAATGTATTTCTGACGGCCGGCAGTGTTGCCTTGGGCAGAGCTGTCGGCTGTTTTGGTCTGTTGTAGAAATTTTTTTCAAAAAAATTTTTAAAAAGCCGTAAAAATATAGAGGATTTTTCTGATTGACGGCGAATAATATGCAGGTACACAATGTGTGAAAAGAATAGGAGGCATAAGATATGCATAGTTACAGCATGGATCTTGGCGGCAGAACTCTTACTATTGAAGCCGGCAAGATTGCAAAACAAGCTAATGGCGCTGTATTAGTTCGTTATGGCGATACCGCCGTAGTAGTTGCCGTTACCGGCACCAAGACCCCGCGTGAGGGTGTAGACTTCTTCCCTTTGACTGTTGATTTTGAAGAAAAAATGTACGCCGTAGGTAAAATCCCCGGTGGCTTTATTAAACGCGAAGGCCGTCCGTCTGAGCAGGCTATCCTGACCAGCCGTCTGATTGACCGTCCGATTCGCCCGATGTTCCCGGAAGGCTACCACAACGATGTACAAATCGTTGCTACCGCTGTTTCCGTTGATCCCGACAATGCTCCGGATATGCCCGCTATGATCGGTGCATCCTGCGCTTTGTCTATTTCCGATATTCCGTTCGAAGGTCCTATCGCCGGTGTGCGCGTAGGCCTGATTGATGGTGAATTCATCATCAACCCGACTGTTGAACAGGCTAAAATCAGCCAACTGAACCTGGCTGTTGCCGGCACCAAAGACGCTATCCTGATGGTAGAAGCAGGTGCTAACGAAGTTTCCGAAGAAACCATGCTGGATGCTATCTGGTTCGGTCATGGCGTAATCAAACAACTCGTTGAGTTCCAGGAGAAAATCGTTGCTGAAATCGGCAAAGAGAAAATGGAAGTTCCGTTCTACGCTCCGCCTGAAGAAATGGCTGCGGAAATCGAAGAATACGGTGCTCAAAAGCTCAAAGATGCTCTGATGGATGCCAACAAGCTGGAGCGCGAAGAAAACGTTGCTAAGGTTAAAGCTGAAATCGCTGAAGTATTCCTGGAGAAATATCCTGATAATGCTAAAGACGTTGCTTACATCACCCAAAAGCTGGTTAAGAAAATCGTTCGCCGCACTATCTCTGTAGATAAGATTCGTCCTGACGGCCGTCAATTAGACGAAGTACGTCCGGTAAGCTGCGAGGTTGGCCTGCTGGCTCGTCCGCATGGCAGCTCTCTGTTCACCCGTGGTCAGACTCAGATTTTGAACGTTCTGGCTCTGGCTCCGCTGCGTGAAGCACAAATCCTTGATGGTCTCGGCGCTGAGGAAACCAAGCGTTACATCCATCACTACAACTTCCCGCCGTACTCTGTAGGCGAAACCAAACCTCTGCGCAGCCCTGGCCGCCGCGAAATCGGTCATGGTGCTCTGGCTGAGCGCGCTCTGCGTCCGGTTATTCCTTCCGAAGAGGAGTTCCCGTATGCAATCCGTCTGGTATCCGAGGTTCTGGAATCCAACGGTTCCTCCTCCATGGGCTCTGTTTGCGCAAGCACCCTGTCCCTGATGGATGCAGGCGTTCCTATTAAAGCTCCTGTTGCAGGCGTTGCTATGGGCCTTGTTAAGGATGGCGAATACTTCACTATTCTGACTGATATCCAAGGTCTGGAGGATGCTCTGGGCGATATGGACTTCAAGGTTGCAGGTACCGAAAAAGGTATTACTGCTATCCAGATGGATATTAAGATTGACGGTATCAACAAGGATATCTTCACCCAGGCTCTGGCACAGGCTAAACGCGGCCGTGAGTTCATCATGGGCAAAATGATGGAATGCATCAGCGAACCGCGCAAAGAGCTGTCCAAATATGCTCCGAAGATTACTACTATCCATGTAGATCCTGATAAGATTGCTAAGGTTATCGGACCTGGCGGCAAGATGATCAAGAAGATTGTTGACGAAACCGGCGCTAAGATTGATATCGATGATACCGGTCGCGTATTTATTGCTGCTGTTAACACCGAGGCTGCTAATAAAGCTATCGAGATGATCGAAGGCATTACTGCCGAAGCTGAGGTTGGCAAGGTTTATACCGGTAAGGTTACCCGTCTGATGAACTTTGGTGCTTTCGTTGAGATTCTGCCGGGCAAAGAAGGTCTGGTACATATTTCCCAGCTGTCTACCGAGCATGTAGATAAGGTTGAGGATGTTGTAAGTGTTGGCGATGAAATTGTTGTTAAGGTTACCGAAATCGACAACAAGGGCCGCATTAACCTGTCCCGCAAGGCTGTTCTGATGAAGAGCGTACAAAAATAATTTGTGAATTTAAAAGAGCTGTCGCATTTGTGACAGCTCTTTTTTGTAAATTGTAATGTGGTGTTATATGTATCGTAAGTGATATATCCTTCCGCTCAGAAAAAAATTTCCTATGTCCGTAGGACATAACGCAATTTTCGTGTGGAACCAAAACGAAGTGCCGCAAAACTCGCGCTATGCAAAGAGTTTTTCCTATATAAGTCCGTCATAGCGCTCAAACAGTTGCGACACTTAGCGGTTCGTGTCAGACTAATCAGCCGCGCTCTTAGAGCTTGCTTCTTGGGACACTATCGCATGGCGCGCATGAGCCAATCAGCTTCGTCCAGCGGACTCGCTTCTTGGATGCGCCCGCATATGGTTCCAGACACTTATTTGCTAAAATTTTTATTCGCTGCACGATATACCACTTACTCATGCTTGGTTTTTGACGAACCCTCTTGCCTGCCCCTTAGGGGAAGGTGCAGAGCATAGCGAGGCGGAAGGGGGTAATAGAATAGGAGGTTTACTAATGAAAACACGTGGTTTTGAAAAGGTTGCCAGATATATGGATGTTGAGTTCCCGATGCCGGAGCGCAAGACACAGTTCAGCGCCGGTTATGACATCAGCGCTGCCGAAGAGGTTGTACTGGAGCCAGGTAAGCTGGTGCTGGTGCCTACAGGTGTGAAGGCTTATATGCAGACAGGCGAGTTCTTGGGCCTGCATATCCGCAGCAGCATGGCGGTAAAGAAGCATCTGATGTTGGTGAATAATGTCGGTATTATTGATGCCGATTATTATAATAATGCTGATAACGAAGGTCACATTATGGTGGCTTTGATGAATATGGGTACCGAGGCTGTTACGATTCCGCAGGGTGAACGCATTGCACAGGGCATTTTCTACAACTATCTGACCGTTGACGATGACGATAAGGTGGAGAAGGTTGTACGTGCAGGCGGCTTCGGCAGCACGGGAAAATAATAATATCATACGATTATCTTCACTTGGAGATTCTGTTAAAAGTGTAAATAGTTTACAATTTTAACGAAAAAGTGTAGACAATATAGGGAAATATGATATAATTAATTTAGATAATTTTGGAAAAATGGAGGTTTTCTCGATGCAGAAAATTGATCAGGCATGTGTAAACACTCTTCGCTTTTTGGCAGCAGACCAGGTAGAAAAGGCTAAATCCGGCCATCCTGGCTTCCCTCTGGGTACCGCTCCTTTGATGTACACCATTTGGGACCGCTTTATGAATTATAATCCGGCTGATCCGCAATGGTTCAACCGCGACCGTTTCATCCTTTCTCCGGGTCACGGCAGCGCTTTGCTGTATGCTATGCTGCACCTGGCAGGCTATGACCTGTCCCTGGATGAGCTGAAAAACTTCCGTCAATGGGGCAGCAAGACTCCGGGCCATCCGGAATTCGGCCTGACTCCTGGCGTTGACGTTTCTACCGGTCCTCTGGGTCACGGCTTTGCTATGGGCGTTGGCTTTGCTATTGCCGAAGCTATGCTGGGTGCAAAGTACAACAAACCCGATTTCCCGGTTGTTGATCACTATACCTTTGGTCTGACCTCTGACGGCGACCTGATGGAGGGCGTTTCCTGCGAGGCTGCTTCTCTGGCAGGTACCCTTGGCTTGGGCAAACTGATTTACTTATATGATGACAACAAGATTACTATCGAAGGCAGCACCGATATTGCCTTCACTGAGGATGTTGAAGCTCGCTTCAAGGCTTATGGCTGGCAGGTTCTGCGCGTAGAAAGCAGCGAGGATGTTGACGCTATGCAGGCAGCTATCGAAGAAGCTAAGGCTGATACTATGCATCCTTCTCTGATTATTGTACGTACTCACATCGGCTTCGGCAGCCCGAAACAGGACAGCCCGTCCTGCCATGGCGAGCCGCTGGGTGGTGAAGCATTGGCAGCTACCAAAGAAAAAGCCGGCTGGCCGCAGGAAATGTTCTATGTACCTGCTGAGGTTAAAGAACATTTTGCTGCTAAGCTGGATGGCTGCGCTGCAAATGAAGCTGCCTGGAATGCTTTGATGGATGACTATAAGATGGTATATCCTGAGCTGGCTAAAGAACTGGAAGACCGCATTGCCGGCAACTCCATGGTTAATCTGACTGCTCTGGAAGCAATCTTCAAGGATACCGTTAAGAACGCTACCCGCGAAGCAAGCGGCGATATTATCCAAGTTCTGGCTGCACAGCTGCCTGAGCTGGTTGGCGGCAGTGCTGACCTTGGCCCGTCCAACAAAACTATCATGAAAACTGGCGGTTACTTCTCCAAGCTGGACAGAACCGGCCGCAATATTCACTTTGGCGTTCGTGAGCACGCTATGGGTACCGTTCTGAACGGCATTTCCCTGCATGGCGGTTTCATTCCCTTCGGCGGCACCTTCCTGGTATTCGCTGACTTCCTGCGTCCTACCATCCGTATGGCTGCACTCATGGGAATTCAGTCTGTATTCGTACTGACTCACGATAGCATTGCACTGGGCGAAGACGGTCCTACTCATCAGCCGATTGAAACCACTATGGCTCTGCGTCTGATTCCGAACGTAAGCGTTATCCGTCCGGCTGACGCTCTGGAAACTGCTACCGCATGGCAACAGGCTTGCCTGAACAAACATAAACCTACCTGCCTGCTGCTGAGCCGTCAAAAACTGACTGTACTGCATGACTATGCAGCAACAATCCATGAAAACGCTCATAAGGGCGCTTATGTACTGAGTCCGGCTAAGAACGAGGCTAAGGCTGTTCTAATCGGTACCGGCAGTGAAGTACATCTGGCACTGGCTGCACAAGCTAAGCTGGCAGAAGAGGGCATTGACGTTAGCGTTGTATCTATGCCTTGCTGGGATGCTTTTGATGCTCAAAGCGATGAGTACAAGGAAAGTGTTCTGCCTGTAGGCGTAACCAAATTTGCTGTTGAAGCTGGTGTGCCGTACGGCTGGAGCCGTTACACCGGCACTGAAAAGAATGTTCTGGGCATTACCACCTTCGGCGCTTCCGCACCCGGCGATGTAATGATGGAAAAATACGGCTTTACTGTTGAAAACCTGGTTGCAAAGGTTAAAGCAGCGCTGTAAGCTTAATTTGAAATTATTCTTAAAGACCACTCTGCGGAGTGGTCTTTTTGCGTTGCATATGATATGTGAAGTATTGCGTTCCCTTGTATTGCTCATGTACTGTAAGCGAAAAGCGGAATCAATCATATGTAGGCTAAGCACTTATTTTTTATACATTTTATGCATACGGATTGTATAAAATGTGTTATAATAAGAAGATAATAATGTATAACTGTCTTCATTACGCTGTCGCGCTTCTGCCGGCACGTAAGCGAGCAGGAGGTGCCGGATATGGAAGAAAAAAATATAAAGGACACTATCAGGGCCAAGGCTGCAGAAGCCGCTGAAGCTGCTGCCGAAGCAGCGGAAACACAGGACAAGGAAGAATATGGTGATATACGTATTGCCGACGAGGTTATCTGTATCGTTGCCAGTTTGGCGGCGCAGGAGGTGCCGGGAGTTGTCGGCATGAGCGGTGGTCTGACAGATGGCATTAACCGCTTCTTGGGCAAGGAGAACGCTTCTAAGGGCGTACATTTGCATTTTGAAGGCAAGACGGTAAATGCCAGTGTGTATATTGTTATTGAATACGGCTGCTGCATTCCGGAGATTGCTTTGGAGGTACAGGAAAAGGTTAAAGATGCCATTGAGGCTATGACCGGTTACGAGGTCCAGTTTGTTGATGTCAATGTTGAAGGTGTAGCCAAGAGGCGTGAAAGCGAGCTGGAAAAGGAAAGCTCATCTGATGTTGATATGGCAGAGATTTTGCAGGCGCAGGCTAAGCGTGCGGAAGCAACGGAGGCCAATTCCTTTGAGCAGCAGCTGGTTAATCTCCATGATAACCATGATTTTGAGCTGCCGCCGGAGGAAGACATGGATGAAAAGCATAGGAAGTTTTTAGAGGAGGATTAACTGTTATGGGTATTGCGGATAGAATTATCCTGACGCTGTATACGATATTAATGACGGTAGCTTCAGTGCTGACGCTGCTGTGCAGCCTGGGCGTTTTCTCTGATACCGGTATGGTAGCGTTTATCAGCCATATTCCGGGCAACTGGGTTTATGCTGTAGGCGGCGTGATTATGCTGCTGGTGAGCGTACGGCTACTGATTACCGGCCTGGGACTGACGGGCGTAAGCTCGCTGAAGCTGAGTGACAGCGATAAGGGCAAGGTGCTTGTAGGCAAGGGCGCATTGGAGGATTATATTGCTGTTCTGTCGCAGGAAATATACGGCATCCATCATGTAAAGGTTATTGTGAAGCTGGAGGATCAATGCATTGATGTGCGCATTAATGCTTCGATTGAACCCGGCATAAATATTCCGGAAACCTCCGGTGAGATTAAGACCAACGTCCGTGAAACCATCAAAAAGGTTACCGGCATTGAGGTTAAGGAAATAGAGCTGTTCTTCAAACAGATTAAAGCAAAGGAAGAATAGGAGGCAGAAGCTATGTTTAACGATATTCTTAATGATATCTGGAATAATTATCGCGGCCGTCTGCTTTGCTCGGTGTTTGGCCTGTTTATCGGCGTGGTTGTGCTGTGGCTGGGATTTTTTCAGGCACTGTTTCTGATGATCTGCATCGGCTTGGGCTTTTTTATCGGCAACAAGCTGGATAAGAAAGAGGATTTGCTGGAGTGGTTGGATAGGTTGTTGCCGCCAGGCTACCACAGATAACAGTGGTAGCGGCGAAAGATAAGGCACCATCTGCCTAATCTGAATCCATCATCATACAAGATATTTATTAAAAATTTTTATACAAGGAGAGTGTGCAAATGATTCGTAGACTTGCAAGAGAGGTTGCCTTACAGGCGTTATTCCAAATAGACTTTACCGGTAATGAGGTAGAACAGGCTGTTGACGCAGCTTTAGATGAGCACGAGGAGCTGCATCCGGAAGCTGCGGTAGACAAGGCTTTGGACCAGCATAAGGAGCTGGGGGCAGCAAGTGCCAGAAACTATGTAAAGAAATATTCCATGGTGCTTGTTAACGGCGTTGTAGAAAACAAAGAGGCTATTGATGCGACTTTGAACAGCTGTGCAACCGACTGGACTGTAGAGCGCATGCCTGCTACCGACAGAAATATCCTGCGCGTGGCAGTTTTTGAAATGCGTCACGAAAAGCCTGCTCTGGCTGCAGGTGTTGCTATCAACGAGGCAGTGGAGATTGCCAAGGCTTATGGTACCGAAGAATCTCCGCGCTTTATTAACGGTGTTTTAGGTAAGCTGGCAAGAAAATGAGCCAAAAGGTTTATTTAGGCATTGATACCAGCTGTTACACTACCTCTGCCGCTCTTTTGGCGGAGGATGGCAGCCTGCTTGCCGAGGCCAGACAGATTTTAAGCGTGAAGCCGGGACGCTGCGGCCTGCAGCAGTCCGAGATGGTTTTTCAGCATACACGCAATCTGCCGCGCTTGGTGGAGGAGGTCTTTGCCGATAAGGATTGCACCTTGGCAGCGATTGGTGTCAGCGGTTATCCGCGTCCGCTTGCGGACTCCTATATGCCGGCGTTTCTTGCCGGTATGAGTGTTGCCCGCAGCCTGGCAGCTGCCTATAAGGTGCCACTGGAGGTCATCAGCCACCAGGAAAATCACTTGGAGGCCGGTCTTTGGTCGGCAGGCGGTCCGCAGGCGGAGCGCTTTTTGTTGTTGCATGCCAGCGGAGGTACTACTGATTTGCTGCTGTGCGAGCGCCGTGAGGACAGCCGCTACAACCTGACGCAGGTTGGCGGCAGCCTTGATTTGCACGCCGGTCAGTTTGTGGACCGCATCGGTGTGGCGCTGGGACTGCAGTTTCCGACAGGTCCGGAACTGGAGCAGCTTGCAGACCAGGCGGAGGAACCGCTGGAGCTGCCGGTGTCCGTGCGTAAGCTGGATGTGAGCTTATCGGGACCTGCAACTGCCGCTATGCGCAAGCTGGAGGCTGGGGCGGATGCTGCTTCTCTGGCCTTGGGCGTAGAGCATACGCTTGCGGAAACCTTTGCCCGTTTACTGCGTAACGGCGCAGCAGCATATGGTGTGCGAGATGTTATTTTAGTTGGCGGCGTAGGCTCCAACAAGTACATTCGCAAGCATGTTGAAGAAAAGCTGGCGAAGCGCCGTGTGCGCCTGTGGGTGCCGGAAGGACGCTTCAGCTGTGATAATGCCAGTGGCTGTGCCGCTGTTGCCTGGAGATTACATAAGAAAAATGACTGAAGATGTTTATTCGGTAAGCGAAATAAATAATTTCATAAAGCATATACTGGAGCAGGAGCCGGAGCTGCGTAATCTGCAGGTTGTCGGTGAAATCTCCAATTTTAAGCGCTATCCTTCAGGTCATTGTTATTTTACTTTGAAGGATGCCGGTGCGGTACTCAAATGCGTAATGTTTCGCAGTAAAGCCGTTAACCTGCGCTTTCAACCGCAGAACGGCGATACTGTTGTTGCCGTAGGCCGTTTGGCAGTTTATGAACGCGACGGTGTTTATCAGCTGTATACCGATTTACTGCTGCAGCAGGGCGTGGGCGATTTGATGCAGGCTTACGAAAAGCTCAAGCAGAAGCTGGAGCGTGCCGGCCTGTTTGCGCCTGAGCGTAAACAGCAGCTGCCGCTGCATCCGCGCACTGTGGGTATTATTACCTCTCCTGCAGGTGCAGCTGTGCGTGACGTCATAACAGTGTCACGAAGGAGAAATCAGGGCATAAAGCTGTTGCTTTATCCCGTTAAGGTGCAGGGTGAGGGCGCTTCGGCGGAAATTGCTGCGGCGATTGAATTTTTTAACCGTAAAAAGCTGGCTGACGTCCTTATTGTAGGACGTGGCGGCGGTTCTATTGAGGATTTGTGGGCCTTTAACGAAGAAATTACCGTGAAAGCGGTGGCTGCCTCCAAAATTCCGGTGGTCAGTGCTGTAGGCCATGAAACAGATTTTACGCTGTGCGATTTTGCTGCCGATGTGAGGGCTGCGACACCGTCGCAGGCCGCGGAGCTGGTGGTGGCTGATGTTGAAGGCTATAAGCAACGCGTTGTCTATCTGGAGCAGCGTGCGCGCAGCCTGCTGTCAGCATTGCTGACGCAGCAGCAGCGCAGATTGGATAATTTAGTTAATTCGTGGGCGCTGCGTGACCCGGAAAGGCTTTTTGCCGACCAGTCGCAGCGTCTGGATACTGCTTCGCGCAGACTGCGTGAGGCCTTAGAGCTGCATCTGCAGCAGGATGAGCATAAGCTGGCGCTGGCGGCGGCAAGGCTGGACAGCTTAAGTCCGCTGGCTGTTTTGGGACGAGGCTATTCTGTGAGCCAAAAATCCGATTATACGCTGGTAAGCAGTGTTGATGACCTCAGATGGGGTGATGAGCTGCTGACAACAGTCGCAGACGGTGTGATAACCTCGGTTGTTCAGCAGGTAGAAAGGCGGTAAAGGATGGCAACGAAAAAGATTGCAAAGAACATTAAGTTTGAAGATGCCTTAAGCGAGCTGGAAGCACAGGTACAGCTTCTGGAAAGCGGCGAGCTGCCTTTGGACAAGGCCCTGGAGGTATTCAAATACGGTGTGGAGCTGAGCCGTGTCTGCAGCAGCAGATTGGAAACAGTGAAGCAGGAGGTTGAAAAAATCGTTGTTACCGACAGTAACGACGTTGGCTATAAATTAGAAGCATTCCAGGATTTGGAGGTAAAATAATGGATTTTAAAGCTTATTATGCTAACCAGCAAAAACTTGTAGAAAACTATTTGAAGAACAGAATTGCTAAAAAGGGTATTTCCAAGGTAGATGAAGCTATGGAATACAGCCTGATGGCAGGCGGTAAACGCATTCGTCCGATTCTGCTGATGGCTGCGGCAGAGGCTGTGGGCAGCAAGGGCTACAATTATTTGCCTGTGGCTTGCGGTCTGGAAATGATTCACACCTATTCTCTGATTCACGATGACCTGCCGTGCATGGATGACGATGATTATCGTCGCGGCCGTCTGACCAACCATAAGGTTTTTGGTGAGGCCATGGCAGTGCTTGCCGGTGACGGCCTGCTCACTTTGGCGTTTGAGGTAATGCTGGAGCAGAAGAATGTTGACCCTAAGGTTCTGATTGAAACTGTACGTGAAATGGCTATGTGTGCCGGTAACTTCGGCATGGTTGGCGGTCAGGGCCTTGATTTGGAATTTGAAGGCAAAAAGATTACGCCGGAGGAGCTGCGCAAACTGCATGCGGGCAAGACCGGTGCGCTTTTTATTGCTGCCATCCGCGGCGGTGCGCATCTGGCCGGCGCTAATGACCAGCAGCTTTTGGCTCTTACCAAATTTGCTGATTTGTTGGGACTTGCCTTCCAGATTACCGACGATATCCTTGATGTCGAAGGTACTGAGGAGGAGCTTGGCAAGCCGGTAGGCAGTGATGCCAAGAACCACAAATCTACTTATGTAACACTGTACGGCCTGCAGGCAGCACACGAGCTGGCAGAAAAGACTGTGGCAGAGGCTTTGGAATGCCTGGAAATGTTTGGCGAGAATGCAGAGCCGTTACGTGAAATTACTCGCCTGATGACTGACAGAAAGAAGTAATTATGGCAGAGAATAAATTTTTAGATAAAATTAATTCACCGGCTGATGTCAAAAAGCTTTCCGTGCCGCAGCTGGAGCAGCTGGCTAAGGAAATCAGACAGCTTTTAATCAGTGTTATTTCGCACACCGGCGGCCATCTGGCGCCGAACCTGGGCGTAGTAGAGCTGACTTTGGCCTTGCATAAGGTTTTCAATACGCCGGAAGATAAGATTATTTTCGACGTAGGTCATCAGGCCTATATCCATAAAATTATCACCGGACGCAGGGAGCAATTTCCTACGCTGCGTCAATACGGCGGTCTTTCCGGCTTCCCCAAACGCAGCGAAAGCGAGCATGATGCTTTCGGTACCGGTCATTCCAGTACGTCTATTTCTGCGGCATTGGGCATGGCCTGCGCCCGCGACCTGCAGGGCGAGGACTATAATGTCGTAGCCGTTATCGGTGACGGATCTATGACCGGCGGTATGGCTTTCGAAGCGCTGAACAATGCCGGTATGCTGCATAAGAATATGATTGTCGTGCTCAACGATAACGAAATGTCTATTTCCAAAAATGTGGGCGCGATGAGTGAATATCTGTACCAGCTGCGTACAGGCGAAACCTATAACAAAATTAAAAATGATATTGAGGGCTGGCTCAAAAATATGGAATTCGGCAGTGATGTGCTGAAGGCTATCCGCCGCCTGAAAGGCAGCGTAAAGTACCTGATGGTGCCGACATCTATTTTTGAAGAGCTTGGCTTTACTTATTTGGGACCGGTTGACGGACATGATCTGGATGGCCTGCTGGATGTACTGCAGGCTGCCAAAAAGATTGACGGACCGGTTATGGTACACGTGCTGACGAAAAAGGGCAAGGGCTACAAGCCTGCGGAAGAAAGCCCCAACAAGTTCCACGGTACAGGCCCCTTTGATATTGCTACCGGCAAAAAGATTACTAATCCGAATGCACCCGTAAGCTATACCGAGGTTTTTGGTAAAACCTTGAGCAAGCTGGCTGATACCGACGATAAAATTGTTGGCATTACGGCTGCAATGCCTGATGGCACCGGCTTGAATATTTTTGCCGAGGCGCACAAGGACCATTTCTTTGACGTAGGTATTGCCGAGCAACATGCGGTTACTGCGGCTGCAGGTATGGCTGCTGCCGGAATGAAGCCTGTGGCAGCAATTTATTCTACCTTCATGCAGCGTGCTTATGACTCCATCATGCACGATATCTGCATGCAGAAGCTGCACGTAACGCTGTGTCTGGACCGTGCCGGTCTTGTCGGTGATGACGGCTATACGCATCATGGCGTTTTTGACTACGCTTATCTGCGCAGCATTCCCAACATGACCATTATGGCGCCAAAGGATGAGAATGAACTGCAGCACATGCTGAAAACAGCGCTGGATTTTGACGGACCTGTTTCCGTGCGTTATCCGCGCGGCAGCGGTGTGGGCGTTGCGCTGGATACGCAGTGGCAGGATTTGCCGATTGGTAAGGCAGAGGTGCTGCGTACAGGCAAGGATGTCTGCTTCTGGGCGATTGGCAGCATGGTGCAGACTGCTCTTGATGCAGCGGAGCTGCTGGAAGCGCAGGGAATCAGCGCAGGTGTTGTGAATATGCGTTTTGCCAAACCGCTGGATGTTGAACTCTTGCGTGAGCATGCGCAAAGCTACGGCAAGATTATTACTCTGGAAGAAGGCGTACTGGCAGGCGGTGTCGGCAGCGCAATTCTTGAAGAGCTTAATGAAAATAAACTGTTGGAGCAGTGTGAAGTACGTTGCTTCGGCATTCCTGACGAATTTGTTATGCATGGCGACAAAAAGCTGCTGTTCCGTGATTTGGGACTGGATACGCCAACCATTGCTGCCAAGGCTGCAGCATTTGTAAAGGGTGAAGAAGAGTGAAAAAAGAAAGACTTGATGTTCTGTTAGTTAACCGCGGTATGTTTGAAAGCCGTGCCAAGGCGCAGGCTGCGGTTATGGCAGGACAGGTATTGGTCAATGAACAGAAAATAGATAAACCGGGTACACCGGTGGCACCGGAGGTTACTATCCGTCTGCTGGGTAACAAGCTGCCCTATGTAAGCCGCGGCGGTTTGAAGCTGGAGAAGGCTTTGCAGATTTTCCCCATCAGCGTAGACGGCAAGGTTGTAGCTGATATCGGTGCTTCTACCGGCGGTTTCACCGACTGCGCGCTGCAGAACGGTGCGGCAAAGGTGTATGCGATTGACGTAGGCTACGGTCAGCTGGCGTGGAAGCTGCGCAACGATGAGCGTGTAGTGAACATGGAGCGCACCAACGTGCGTTATCTGGAAGCAGACAGCCTGCCCGAGCAGGTGGATGCTGCAACTATCGACGTAGCCTTTATTTCGCTGGATAAAATTTTGCCGGCGGTACACAAAATCCTCAAGCCCGAAGGCTTTGTAGTGGCTTTAATCAAGCCGCAGTTCGAAGCAGGCAAGGAAAATGTCGGCAAGAAGGGCGTTGTGCGTGATGCTGCCGTGCACGAGCAGGTTATCAATAACGTCATCAGCTTCGCCAAGGGTGAAGGCTTCGGCATTGCCGGATTGGATTTTTCTCCTATCAAGGGACCGGAGGGCAATATTGAATATCTGCTGCACCTGACGCTGGGTGACGACGATGCCGTAAGCAGCGAGCAGGTAGCACAGCTTGTAGGCCGCAGTCATGGCGACTTAGATAAGAAAGCAGAAAAGACAGAGGCATGAGATGCAAAAAAAACGTTTAGGGATTTTCCCCAACCTTGGTAAAGAAAACGTCTGCATTGCTCTGCCGGAATTTATTCAGCTCTGCAAGGACTGGGGGCTTGAACCGGTGTTGCCTGTGGATGTGGCGCAGCAGTATGGCGTAAGCAGCTACAATAAAAGTGAGCCGCAGACGCTGAAAACGCTGGACTATGGTGTCAGCCTCGGCGGTGACGGTACACTGCTACAGATGGCGCGCCACCTTGCACCGCTCAATGTGCCTGCCTTCGGTATCAACTTCGGCAAGCTGGGATTTTTGGCAGAGATTGATTTGCAGGGTATGTATAAGGCTATCAGCCGTCTGGCACAGGGCAACTATACGCTGGAAAGCCGCAGTCTGCTGCAGGCCAGAGTTATCTGTGGCGATAAGCTGCTTGCTACGGCGCATGCGCTCAACGATTTAGTTTTGGCTAAGGGCATGTTCAGCAAGCTGGCGCATATGATGCTTTTTATTAACGGACGTTTATCAGGTAAATACGCAGCAGATGGCTTGATTATAGCAACGGCAACAGGTTCTACGGCATATTCACTGTCTGCAGGCGGACCGCTTGTTATGCCGGAGCTTGATGTCAGCGTCATTACTCCTGTCTGCGCACATTCGCTGACGAACAGAGCGCTTGTTATTCCTATGTCGGAAACAATAGAGCTCAGGCCGATTCCCGGCAGTGAGGAAATGCTGCTTTCGGCTGACGGCGAAAATGTTATCGAGGTGCCTAACGATACCAGTGTGCATATCGCCAAATCGCCTTATGAGATGAAGTTTGTAAGACTTACGCGACGCGATTATTATCAGACTTGGCAACAAAAATTAATGCGCAATTTATAGGCGGCGCACGATAAGGTACCGTATACTTCATCAGGATAGATATATAGAAATATTTTGCTATTAGAGGTGATTGACTATGAAAATGACCAGACACGCTAAAATTAAAGAGATTATTGACAACAATAAAATTGAAACGCAGGAGGATTTGGCTTCCGCTTTACGTCATCAGGGCATTGATGTTACGCAGGCTACGGTTTCGCGTGATATCAAGGAGCTTATGCTGGTCAAGGTGCCGGATGCCAACGGACATTATCACTATGCTTATCCGAAGGAGCACAGCTCGATGCTGACCATGGAGCGTCTGGAGCGTACCTTCAACGATTCTATCGTAAGTGTACGTGCTTCCGACAGCATGGTGGTAATCCGCACGCTGCCGGGCACAGCGCAGGCTGTTGCCTTTGCCGTAGACTATATGAAATGGCCGGAGATTCTTGGCTCTATTGCCGGTGATGACACCGTTTTCATTGCTCTGCCAAATAAAGAAGCTGTAATCACTCTGCTGGAACGCTTCAAGGATTACAGATAAGCGAGGCAAGGGATTATGCTGCAATCATTGCATGTTCACAATTTTGCACTGTTAGAGGACGCGCATTCTGATTTTACCACCGGCTTCAATGTTTTTACAGGCGAAACCGGTGCCGGTAAATCTATTCTGATTGATGCCTTTGGCATGGTGCTTGGCGGGCGTTCTTCTGCTGATTACGTGCGCAGTGGTACGGATGGCCTGTGGGTGCAGGCTGTTTTTGACGTGAGCGGGCAGCAGGAGCTTAAAGCGCTGCTGACGGAGCACGGTCTGGAGCCGGAGGAGGATTTATTTCTGAAGCGTCAGATAAGTGCTGCAGGCAAGAGCCGTGCTTTTATCAACGGCGTGCAGGTGCCTTTGGCTGTGCTGAAGGCTATCGGTGCACGTTTGGTTGATATTCACGGCCAGCACGAAAACCAGGCTTTGCTGAAGCCGGATGCGCCGCTGCATCTGACGGATTCTTTTGGCGGTCTGAAGCTGGCGCAGGCACTGCAGGAGTATAAGCAGCTTTACAGCGAGTATACTGCTGCGGTAAAGCATTTGAGCAGCCTGGAGCAGGAAAATGAGCAGCAGGATTTGCTGCTGGACCGTTACGCTTGGGAAATCAAGGAGATTTCGGACGCTGCCTTGAAGCCGGGCGAGGAAGATGGTCTGGAAGCGGAGGCACGCCTGCTGCAGAACAGTGAGCGCATTATGAAGGCTGTTGACAGCTCATATCAGCAGCTTGATGAGGAGGACGCAATTCTTTCGCGTCTGGCGCGAGTGCGCGACCAGCTGCAGTATGCGGCACGCTACGACAGCCGTCTGGCATCGCTTGCAGAGTGTGCCGACAGCGCTTGGATCAGCTTGGACGATTGCCGCACGGAGCTGAGCGAATATATGGCAGGCAGTGAGTTTAACGGTGAACGTGCGGCACAGGTGCAGCAGCGTCTTGATATTATTTACCGCCTGCAGAAGAAGTACGGTGGCAGTACGCAGTCGGCATTGGAATATCTGCAGCAGACGCAGGAAAAGCTGGAGCAGCTGCAGCAGATTGCAAAGCTCTTAGAGCAGGCACAGAAGGCGGTAGCGGAAGCGGTTGTGCGTTTAGGACGTGCTGCCGCAGTGCTGACGCAGTTGCGTGAAGCCAGCGCCAAGGCGTTGGCGCAGCGCATTACGCAGCATATCCGCGATTTGGCAATGCCTAACGGTGTACTGCAGATTAAGTGCGGTCAGCTGGATAAGTTTATGCCGCTTGGCCGTGATGAGCTGAAATTTATTTTCAGTGCAAATATGGGCGAACCGCTGAATGACCTGGAAAAGGTAGCGAGCGGCGGCGAGCTGAGCCGTATTGCTTTGGCGGTTAAGACTGTGCTGATGAACAGCGGCGATGTTGCTACGATGGTATTCGACGAGATTGATACCGGTGTCGGCGGTGTTACGGCGCAGAAGATGGCGGAAAAAATTGCTGCTATTTCCAGTGTCGGTCAGGTGCTGTGTATTACGCATCTGTCGCAGATTGCTGCCTTTGCGGATAATCATATTCATATTGAGAAGCAAAGTGCTGACGGACGCACGGTAACGCAGCTGACAACGCTTGATTATAACGGACGTCTGCAGGAGCTGGTGCGCATGACGGCAGGCGCAACTGCCAGCAGGGCAGCCTTTGAAAGTGCTACCGAGCTGCTGCAGGGTGCGGAGCAGATAAAAAGCAGCTTAAAGCGACTGCAGGAGAAATGAGGTAAGATGATGCTGAAAAAATTTCATGAGGCGGCTTTAGATGAAATATATGTACCGGGAAGCAATGAGGAGGTCTTTAGCGGCCGCCTGCTGAAGGTGCAGCGCGACCACGTAACGCTACCGAACGGTAATGATACAACGCGTGAATATATCCGTCATCCGGGCGCAGTGGCGATTGTACCAGTGCTGGCTGACGGAAGCGTGGTGCTGGTAAAGCAGTGCCGTTATCCGCTTGGTACATTGTTGTGGGAAATTCCCGCAGGTAAGCTTGACCATGGTCCGGAGGAGGACACATTGGAATGCGCAAAGCGTGAGCTGAGCGAGGAAACAGGCTATGACGCAGAGCATTGGGAGAAGCTGATCAGCATTGCAACTACGCCGGGATTTTCTGATGAAATTATCCATTTATATAAGGCCTGGGGACTGCAAAAGTTTGCCCAGCATACCGATGAGGACGAATTCATCGGCGTGCAGGCCTTTACTCCCGAAGAGCTGCGTCGCATGGTTGCGGACGGCGAGCTGTATGATGCCAAAACCCTGTGCGCTCTTTACGCTGCTAAGGTAATTTGAAAAAGTCAATCATATTAGTTATTTGAGGCTGCTGAGAAGGCAGCCTCTTTTTTCGCACAGCCTTGTCAAGTGGGCAGCATTTCTTTATAATAGAGAAGTAAGTGTTTAATAAATTTCTATGAGGGAGTCAATGATACAGATGAAAAAGATGCAATATCTGCTTGCTTCGCTGCTGGCGGCAAGCGTTTTTACAACTGCGGCTGAGGCTGCAAATTTTAATAATGAAGTAAAAACCCAGCAGGGTGTTGTTGCCGGTGTTTATGACGACAAGCATCAGGTAGTGCAATGGCTGGGTGTTCCGTATGCGCAGCAGCCGACGGGCGCTGACCGTTGGCGTGAGGCGCAGCAGGCAAAGAAGCATAAGGGAATTTTGGACTGCACCAAGGCTGCACCGGCGAATATCCAATATAACGGTAAAAAGGTGCTCGGTCAGGAGGGCATGCTGACGCTTGATATTGTGCGCCCGGATACGCAGGAAAAGAATCTGCCGGTATTAGTTTATATCCACGGCGGCAATAATCAGGCCAGCAACAGCCATCTGATGGAGGGCAACAAGCTGGCGCAGGAAGGCAACATGGTTTATGTTTCCGTACAGTATCGCCTGGGACTTTTTGGCTTTAATAATCTGCCTGCTCTGGCAGATGGCAACAAGAAGGAACAGAGCGGTAACTTCGGCTTCCTTGACCAGGCTGCAGCCTTGGACTGGGTACGCGAAAATATCAAGGAGTTCGGCGGTGACGCCAAGAATATTACTGTTTCCGGTTTTTCTGCCGGCGGACGTGATGTTATGGCGATGCTGATTTCGCCTGTTTTCAAAAATAAATTTGATAAGGCTATTTCCTTTAGCGGCGGTCTGACTGTTGCCGATGCTGACAAGAGCAAGAAAACTATCGCGCAGAAATTAGCCCCGATGGTGGTAGAGGATGGTAAGCAAAATAATCTGATTAACGCCGAAAACTGGCTGCTTAGTGACAACGGCAAGGATAAAAAGGCCGTGCGTCAATATCTGCAGGCAATGCCGGCAGAGCGTCTGGCGCCGGTGATGGCAGGCGCTGTCATCCGCATGAGCGCATTTCCGCATCTTTACGGCGATGGAGAGGTGCTGCCGGTAGAAGGCTTTGCTACGAAGCATTACTACAGCGTACCGCTGCTGATGCTGGCAAGTGCTGACGAGTTCAGCTCCTTTGCTGCACGTGATCCTTTCTTTAAGGATCGTCTTGGCTTAATCAACAACGATTATAAGACTACGAGTGAATTTAAATTTGCCAATAAATACGGCAGTGCTTTGTATGGCTTCTTCAACGGCCAGCAGTCTGCTGAGGTTTTGTATCCGCATTATAAGGCCGATATGTATGTCTGCAGCTTTGCCTTTGCTCATACTGCTGACGTTGTCGGCAAGGAATATATGGTGCGTAACGGTGCGTTGCATGGCATCTTCCAGCCCTTCCTGACGGATCAGGGCTACGGCTATACCAAAAATACCGATGCCTTTGAGCAGGCGGGCTCCAAAGAATTGAGCAAAGCATTTATTGCTTCGATTGCGGCCTTTGTGCGTACCGGTAATCCTAATACTCCGGCTTTGGGAACAACGTGGCAGGCATGGAATCCCACCTACCGTCCGGAGCTTGTATGGGATGCCAACCGTCAGCATGCACGCATCAGCAGTATCAACAGCAGAGTAAGCTATGCCGGTATTTTGGCAGAGATGGCTAATGACAAGAGCATCAATGAGCAAAGCAAAAATTATATCATTCATAATGTGCTGAACGGACGCTGGTTCAGTGATGAGCTGGATGCCAAATACGGCAACCCCAGCCTGTGGCCTAAATAAGCAGTTTTATAAGGAGCTGATTAATAATGACAGAAGAAAAAAATACTACTCCGCTTCATGGCAGCAATGTTGCCAGAGAGCAGATTCCGGCAGCCTGCAAATGGCAGGTAAGCGATATATATGCCAGTGAAAATGATTGGCAGGCGGCCTGCGAAGAATATAAAAGCAAGCTGCCGCAGCTGCAGGCTATGCAGGGTCAACTGAATACTGCAGCCGCAGTGTGTGCTGCCTTAAAGCTGCAGGAAGAGTTGGCAAAGCTGCTGGATAAGATTTACGCTTACGCACGCTTGCAGCAGGATGCGGATAATACGGACCAGAAGCTGCAGGCGCTCGCAGGCGAGGCCGAAGGTATGGCAGCAGCCTTCAGTAACGCTAACGCTTTTGTAGAGCCGGAAATGCTGGCCTTAGGCAAGGAAAAGCTGTTGCAGATGCTGGACGAAGAGCCTGCATTGGCAGAATACCGTTTTTATATTGAAAATATGGTTCGTTTATCAGACCATGTTTTGTCTGCAGATAAAGAGGCTGTTTTTGCGCAAAGCCATTTGGCAACAGGTACTGCAGCAGCGGCCTTCCGCGCACTTGTGAGTGCCGATATGCAGTTCCCGGAAATTACCGACGGACAGGGCAACAAGACTAGCGTCAGCGAAGGCTGCTATCTGCTGAATATGACCTCTCCTGACCGTGTACTGCGTAAAAATTCTTTTACCGGCCTGATGAATACCTATCATCAATACCGCAATACGTTGGCAGCAACACTCACAGGCTCTGCACGCACCGGTTATTTTTATGCTACCGTGCATAACTATAAAGATACACTGGAAGCAGCGTTGGCAGAGGATAATATTCCGTCCAGCCTCTACGACGGACTGATTGATACTGTGCATGATAATTTTGCGCCGCTGCATGAATATATCCAATTAAAAAAGGACGTGCTGGGCGTAGATGAATTCCATTACTATGACATGTATATGCCTATTTCCACTGCGGGTGACAGCTTTGCCTGCAGCTTTACGGAGGCCTGCACCAAGGTTGAGGAAGCACTTGCTCCCTTGGGCAAGGAATATCTTGCGGCGCTGCATAAAGGCATGACAGAAGGCTGGATTGACGTATATGAAAATAAGGGCAAGCGCTCCGGTGCGTATTCCTGGGGCGTATACGGCGTGCATCCCTTTGTGTTGCTCAATTATCAGCCGCGTTATAACAGCATTTCTACCATCGCGCACGAAATGGGCCATGCTATGCACAGCTACTTCAGTAGTCAGGCACAAAGCTACGTCAATTCGGAATATACAATTTTCTGCGCGGAGGTTGCGTCCACTACAAATGAAAACCTGCTGCTGGAGCATACCTTGAAGCATGCTACGGCAGAGCAGAAGATTTATCTTCTGAACCAGTTCCTGGAGGCAGTACGCACAACGGTCTACAGACAGGTGCAGTTTGCCGAATTCGAAAGATATATTCACGGAGAAATTACCGCAGGCCGTTCACTGCAGGCTGAAAAGCTGGAGGAATACTGGCTGCAGAGCAATAGGGATTACTATGGCCCGGCGCTGACAGTGGACAAGGAATTGGCAAGCGAATGGTCCCGTATCCCGCACTTCTATACGCCGTTTTATGTGTACAAGTACGCAACAGGCTACAGTGCAGCGACAGCCTTCGCCAGTGCAATTTTAAGCGGCGAAGCGGGAGCGGTGGAAAAATATCTGGGCTTCCTGCATGCGGGCGGAAGCGATTATTCGCTGAACATCCTGAAGAACGCCGGCGTGGATTTGAATACGCCGCAGCCTGTAACGGTAACGCTGCAGAAGTTTGCTGCTAAGCTCAAGGAGCTGAAGGCGCTGTTGGGAAAGTAACCACTCTATAAGAAATTTAAAATAAGGCTATTGACAAAGCTTTAAGAAACGAGTATAATTGTTATTGTTCCGAGTGATTGGAACTTATGCCGAAGTGGCGGAATTGGCAGACGCACTTGACTCAAAATCAAGCGGGTTCACGCTCGTGCCGGTTCGAGTCCGGCCTTCGGCACCAGTAAATTTAGGCTCTACAATTTCGGTTGTAGAGCTTTTTCTGTATTTGTGGTTAAAAATTTGAGGAGCAAAGAAATGCAAGTAGTATTAAGCGCAATTAACAGTAAATATATCCATACCGGCCTTGGTCTGCGCTATGTCGGCGAATATGCTAAAGCGCAGGGGCATGAGGTAACATTAATAGAAGAAACAATCAATACCCCAATTCTGGCGGTGCTGGAAAAAATAATGGCAGTACCGGCACAGGTCTACGGCTTTTCGGTACATATCTGGAACAAGCCATTCGTATTCAAGCTTATTCGCATGCTGCGCAAACTGCGTCCGCAAGCAGCAATCGTTATTGGCGGACCTGAGGTAGCGTTTGACGCGGAGAGAATTTTTACGGAGCTGCCGCAGGCAGACTATATCGTGCAGGGAGAGGGTGAGCTGGTATTCAGCGAGCTGCTGGAGTATTTGGCTGGTGGTGGCTCTGTCCCTCAGCATATTGCGTATCGCGAAGGGGAGCAGGTGAACCTGAATGGAGGCATTACCGTAATAGATGATATGTCACTGCTGCCGTTCCCGTATCCTGATCTGGAAAAAATGCTGGCAGAGCATAAAATAGTTTATTACGAATGCACGCGTGGCTGCCCGTTTAATTGCGCGTATTGCCTGTCCGGCATATCGCGCTCTGTGCGCAAGCGTCCGCTGGAGCTTGTGCTGCGCGATTTGGACCGATTTATTGCTGCAGGCGTGCCGTTGGTGAAGTTCGTAGACCGTACTTACAATCTGGACGAAAAATACTTTCTGCCGATGATGGAGCATTTAGCACAGGCTGATACAAATGCAACTTTCCACTTTGAAATTAAGGCCGATATACTGTCAGAGCACGTTATGGATTTTCTGGCGACTGTTCCGAAGGGACGCTTTCAGTTGGAAATCGGTATTCAGAGCACGCATCAGCCAACATTAAAAGCTATCAACAGGCAGGATAACTGGGAAAAGCTGTCTGCTAATGTCAAACGTCTGCTGTCCTTCGGTAATATGCATATCCATGTTGATTTGATTGCAGGCTTACCTTATGAAGATTTGCCGACATTTGCCAAATCCTTTGATGATGTTTACGGTTTGGGTGCGGATATGCTGCAGCTGGGCTTTTTGAAGGTTCTGCCGGGTACGCAGATGCGCAGGGAAACAGAGCAGCATGATTTGCGTTATATGGACGAACCGCCTTATGAGATTTTGGCGACTAAGTATATGCCATATGAGGATATGCTGTATTTGAAGCACTTGGATAATATTCTGGACCAGACAGCCAACAGCGGTGGCTTTAAATATACGCTGAGGGCATTGCTGCGTGCTTCCGGCATGACAGCCTTTGCCTTTTACAGAAAGCTGACGCAGTGGTGGGTGAAGGCAGGATTTTATCCGCAGACGCACAATGCCAAGGGTGTAGCGGCAATCCTAAAGCAATTTATAGAAGAAAATTATGCCGGGCAGCAAGCGGAATTACTGGAGATTCTGCGTTTTGACGTATTCTGCGAGATACCGCAGTGGCGTCCGGAGTGGCTGAAGTGGCAGACGGAAGAAATTTTTGAAGCGGTTTCTGCTTTTTGGCGCGATGAAGAGAAGGTACGCCGATATATTCCTGCGTATAAATTCAGCAGCTGGCGCCAAATTCACAAGCTTTATCCGATTGAATTGTTTAAAGCTGATTGGGAAACCGGTAATGCAGAAGAAATTTTTGTGATGCTGGATAACAGCGGCGAGCAGCAGAAGCTGATTAAGCTGCCGATTGAAGTAAAATAGAATAGTATTAGTACAATAAAAAAAGAGCTGACGAGAGAAAAAAATTCTTGCGTCAGCTCGATTTTTTTGGAGAAATTTACGCAGATTTTACCGTTTTTCGGTAGAAATTTTAACTTTTTTGAGATTTTTTGAAGAAATTTCAGATGCTTTAAAGCGTGTATACATGATGCTTCTTTTGAATACTGAGCCACGTGTATCACGAAAAAATGTTAAAAAAGTAACAAAAAAGGTGTTGACATAATGCAGGTCACATGGTATTATATACAAGTCAACGCGATACGGCAACAAAACAAAAGCCAAAATCGCTAGGCACTGAACCTTGAAAA
>NZ_CAUDZA010000032.1:0-23060 GCF_958453765.1 Phascolarctobacterium succinatutens
TTTTTGGAGGGATAGATAGCCATGCTTGAAGGAGCAGAGCGACGCGCAAGCATGTATTAAGCTTATCGTCTAACTTCTTAATATTTGCGAGAGATATATCATTTCAGTCAGCAGCAATTTCTTAACGCAAATTTCGTGTGGAATCATAACGAAACATGCGGCGCCGATTTTGTTCGAAAGTAATCGTTAGGGTTTAGTTGCCTTGTTTCGATGATTCCAGACACTCATTTGCTAAAATTGCTATTCCTTGCACGATATACCCATCGCTCAATTTACTTGCCTTCTTATCAATCAGCGTTGTTCTGCAGACTAGCTTCTTGGATGCGCGAATAAAGAATATATGCGCCTGCTCTGTAAGCCTCGAAACTTGTCAACTGTGAATAGACATTAAAGCAATATAAACCAGTGTTAAAGTGCCCTGTTTTGCACTTATTTACACAACAATGTATAATTTTTAACAATTTGTCAGCGATTTTTTATAATACACTTGCTTTTAGTTACGTAATCATGATATAATTTTTTCGGACTTTTTAGAAAAAAATTATGGAGTGATTAATTAGATGAGAAAAAACAATTACTTATTTTTGGCGATACTGCTTGTTATCATGGCTGGCCTATTTTATATAAGCGGACAGCATCCTAACACTGTTGATCCTGAAACCTATAAGCCTGCCGTATATTCGACTATCGGCGCTTTGTTGCCTCCGGTTATCGCAATTGCTTTGGCCTTGATTACTAAGGAAGTATATTCTTCTTTGTTCGTAGGTATCGCAATCGGCGCACTGTTATATTCCAACGGTAATCTTGAGCTTGGTTTAAATACTATGCTTTACAATGAAAACGGCGGCATGATTACCAAGCTGTCGGATAGCGGTAACGTTGGTATTATGGTATTTTTGGTTATTCTTGGTATCATGGTAGCTCTTATGAACAAGGTTGGCGGCAGTGCTGCCTTCGGCCAGTGGGCTTCTAAAAATATCAAGACCCGCGTTGGTGCGCAGCTCGCTACCATTGCATTGGGTGTACTTATTTTTGTCGATGACTATTTCAACTGTCTGACGGTTGGTTCTGTAATGCGTCCTGTTACCGACAGACATCAGGTTAGCCGTGCAAAGCTGGCATATCTTATTGACGCAACTGCTGCGCCGATTTGTATTATTGCGCCGGTTTCCAGCTGGGCTGCAGCTGTAACCTCATCAGTACCTAAAGGCTCTGATATTAACGGCTTTAACATGTTCCTGCAGACTATTCCTTATAACTTCTACGCAATTACTACCTTATCTATGATGCTTCTTTTGACCATCATGAAATTTGATTTCGGCAGCATGAAGGTTCATGAGGATAACGCAAATAAGGGTGACCTGTTTACTACTGCTGCTCGTCCGTATGGTGATGATGATGACAATACTGATAAGCCTAACGGTGCGGTTATTGACCTTGTACTGCCTGTAATTGTACTTATTATCTGCTGTATTATCGGTATGATTTATAGCGGTGGCTTCTTCACAGGCGAAAGCTTTGTTGATGCTTTTGCAGGTGCTGACGCTCCTAAAGGCCTGGTACTCGGCAGCATGGCAACCTTCTTCTTTACCTTCTGCTTCTACATGGTGCGCAACGTAATGACCTTTAAGGAATTTACTGAGTGTATTCCTGCAGGCTTCAGAGCAATGGTTGCGCCGATTATGATTCTGACCATGGCTTGGACTCTGTCCGGTATGACCGGTCTTTTGGGTGCAAAGTTCTATGTGCATGATCTTGTTGCAAACTCTGCTGGTATCCTGAAAATGTTCCTGCCGACAATTATCTTTGTTGTTGCTATGTTTCTTGCGTTCTCTACCGGTACAAGCTGGGGTACTTTCTCTATTCTGATTCCTGTTGTTTGCAACGTTTTCGGTTCCGGCGATACCTATGAAATGCTGATTATCTCTATTGCTGCCTGCCTGAGCGGAGCGGTATGCGGTGACCACTGCTCGCCTATCAGCGATACAACGATTATGGCATCCGCAGGTGCGCATTCCGACCACGTTAACCACGTTTCCACACAGCTGCCCTATGCTTTGACTGCAGCTTCCGTGTCTGTTGCCGGCTATCTGATTGCCGGCGGTATTGCGTACTTTACGGAAAGCTCCTTAGCGCTGATTGCTTTGCCTATTACGCTGTGCTTATTATTTGTAACATTGCTGGTTATGCGTACTTATATGCGTAAACAGGCTGCTTAAACGAAATATTTTATGATCGAAAAGCTGATACAGAAATGTATCGGCTTTTTGTATGTTAAGCATTGCTTATCATAAGCGTTATATTATGCCTTATAACTATAACAGGGCATAGAAAATATCAATTTGCTATTGCCTAAATTTAGTATTATAATATCTATCACTAGCTAAAAGAAAGAGAAGGTATTGAAGATATGCGGACAAGCATGGACATGCTTAATGGTTCCTTATGTGATAAAATATTTAAATTTTCTATGCCAGTAGCTGCAACAGCTATCTTAGAGCAGTTTTTTACCGCTACAGACGTAGTAATTGCCGGCAACTTTGCTAACAGCGACAGAACAGCGGCAATGGCTGCCGTAGGAACAGATTTGCCGATTATCGGTATGATTATTTTTCTGTTCTTGGGCCTAGCTTTGGGCTCTAATGTTGTTATTGCGCAGTCTATCGGCAGACGTGATACGGAAGGCGTAAAGAAGGCGGTGCATACTGCTGTACTGCTTTCGCTGATTATCGGTATTGCGGTTGCTGTTTTTGCACAGTTTGCTGTTGTGCCGATTTTAGGTTTGCTGGAAATTCCGGCAGAAGTTTTACCTTCAGCTGTGATGTACCTCAGAATATATTTTTTAGGTATGCCGATTATTTTGCTGTACAATTTTGAAGCGGCTATTTTCCGCAGTATCGGTGAAACGCAAAAACCGTTGATGGCGCTTATTGCAGCCAGCCTGGTTAATATTGTGCTGGATTTATTCTTTGTCTGCGTATGCAAGCTGGATGTTACCGGTGTAGCGATTGCTACAGTGTTGGCTAACGCGGTTTCTGCTTTGATTCTGCTTCGCTTATTGCTGAAAACAGATTCTATAATTAAGTTGGAATGGAGTAAGCTGCACCTTGATATGCCTACACTGAAAGAAATTGTAAGCATCGGTTTGCCTGCAGGCATCCAAGGCGCAGTTTTCAGCTTGGCGAATGTAGTCATTCAGGGGGCTATCAACAGCCTGGGAACAGAGGTCATTGCAGCCTCCAGTGCTTCACTGATTTTGGAGATGGTAGCGTTCAGTATCTTCAGCTCCTTTACACAGGCATGCACAACCTTTGTCGGGCAGAATTATGGCGCCAGACAGCTGGCACGTTGTCGCAAGATTTTACGCTTGTGCCTGCTGGAGGATGTTATCTGCACCGGTATTTGCATGCTTATAGTGTTCCTCTTTGGTGACCGGCTTATTGCACTCATTAATGATGATAGTGAGGTTATCAGGCTTGGCTATATCAGAGCAGCTACAGTATTTTGTGCCTATATTTTCAGCCTTACATATGATGTCATGTCGGGTTATCTGCGTGGCTTCGGAATATCTTTTTTACCGTCGCTGCTTACGATTTTAGGTGTCTGCGGTGTACGCTTCTTGTGGGTTGCCTTTGTTTTCCCTGTGTATCATGATTTCCGTACCTTAATGTACGTTTATCCTGTAAGCATGGGTGTGACTGCTGTGCTGATTTTTGCTGCGCTGATGTGGTGCAGGCCGTCCAGGAGATTTGCATAAATACTTTCAGAAGCTGTTTTTTACTGCAGAAAAACATTCTACGTGAAATCTTTGCAGATAAAAAAAGCAATCATGTCCGTTATATTTCGCTGGTACGGAAATGTACCGGCTTTTTTGTGCGCTAAAGCTAACTTTATTGTTTATCAGGTTGGAATTTCAGTATATTTTTGTTATAATGAGTAAAGAGGATTCAAAGGAGGAAGGGCCATGAAAATAGAATTTACAAAAATGCATGGTGCTGGTAATGATTATGTCTATGTAGACTGCACCAAGGAGATGCTGCCGAACCCGGGCGCTATTTCCGAATATGTAAGTCATAGACGCTTTGGTATTGGCAGTGACGGTCTTATCTGCGTTTGCAAATCTGACGTTGCTGATTTCAAAATGCGTATGTTCAACGCTGACCGCAGCGAAGGCAAGATGTGCGGTAACGGCGTGCGCTGCGTAGCTAAATTTGTGCATGACAAAGGTCTGACCGATAAAACTACCATTACGCTGGAAACTCTTTCCGGTGTCAAGGAAATTGAAATGGTTGTCGAAAACGGCGAGGTTGTAGGTGCTAAGGTGGATATGGGCAAGCCTGTTTTCCGCGCTACCGAAATTCCGATGAACTGCGACCATTATATTTTTGTTGACCAGGCAATTGTTTTGAATGATAATCATGATGATGTAACCAAAGAGAAGGTTTTCTATAACGGTACGGCAATTTCTATGGGCAATCCGCACTTTGTTACCTTTGTGGATGATGTGGACAGCCTGAACCTGGAGGAGCTGGGACCGCAATTTGAACATCATAAGCTGTTCCCGGAAGGCGTGAATACTGAGTTTGTACAGGTTCTTGACAAGAACACTGTTAAGTTCCGCGTATGGGAGCGTGGCAGCGGCGAAACCTGGGCCTGCGGCACCGGTGCGAGCGCTGTTACCGTAGCCTGCATTATGCTGAACAAAGCAGGCAAGAAGGGCGAACCGCTCAATGTACATTGCAAAGGCGGTCTGCTCAAGGTTACGCATGAGCTGAATGATCATGTTACCCTGGAGGGTAACGCAGTCGCAGTATTTGACGGCGTAATTGATATTCCTGAGAGTGTTATTAACGAGTAAACAAATTGCTTGAACTACTGGCTGCAGGTATCGCAATGCTTGCAGCTAGTAATTTTTCAGGCGTTTGCTATAAATTTAAAATGATTTAATAATGGGGGTTATTTAATGGCATTTGTAAACGAAAACTATTGCAACTTAAAAGAAAGCTTTCTTTTTGCTGATATCGCGCACAAGGTAAGCGCGTATGCTGAGGCACATCCGGACAAAAAGATTATCCGCCTGGGCATTGGTGACGTTACCCTGCCGCTGGCAAAATGTGTTGTTGATGCAATGGCTAAGGCTGTAGCAGAAATGGGCGTACAGGAAACTTTCCGTGGCTATGGTCCTGAGCAGGGCTATGATTTCCTGCATGCGGCACTGGTAAAATATTATGCTTCCTTCGGTGTTACCCTGGAAAGCGATGAAATCTTCATCAGCGACGGTGCAAAGAGCGATTGCGCTAATATCACCGATATTTTCAGCAATGCAAACACTATCCTGATTCCTGATCCGGTATACCCTGTATATCTGGATACCAACATTATGTGCGGCCGTCACATTATTTATATGGAAGGCAAGCCGGAAAATGATTTCCTGCCGATGCCGGACGAAAATGTTAAGGCTGACGTAATTTATCTGTGCTCTCCGAACAACCCGACCGGCTCTGCTTATACCAAAGAGCAGCTGGAAGAATGGGTTGCTTATGCACTGAAAAATGATGCTGTTATTCTGTACGATGCTGCTTATGAAGCATATGTAACCGATCCGGCAATTCCGCGCAGCATTTTCGTTATCGAAGATGCTAAAAAATGCGCTATCGAGCTGTGCTCTTTGTCCAAGACTGCAGGCTTTACCGGTACCCGTTGCGGTTACACCGTTGTTCCGCATGCACTGGTTCGCAAAACCGAAAGCGGCAAGGAAATGGAACTGAACAAAATGTGGCTGCGTCGCCAGACCACTAAGTTCAATGGTGTTCCTTACATTATCCAACGCGGTGCAGAGGCTGTATTCAGCGAAGAAGGCATTAAACAATGCCGCGAAAGCATTGCTTACTATCAGGAAAATGCACGTATTATCATGGAAGGCTTTGATAAGGTTGGCATTAAATATTATGGCGGCGTACATTCTCCGTACATCTGGCTGCAATGTCCGAACGGCATGAGCTCCTGGGAATTCTTTGACTTCCTGTTGGAAAAACTGCAGGTTGTAGGTACTCCTGGCGCAGGCTTCGGCAAAATGGGCGAAGGCTTCTTCCGCCTGACTGCTTTCGGCAGCCGTGAAAACACCATCGAAGCTATGGAACGTATTATTAACGGACTGAAAAAATAAGCTTAAGCATTTCAAGCCGTACTGTGTCTTGAGGAGATGGTACGGCTTTTATGCAGTTATACTCATGTATACATTATATCTGTGCCGGAACGCTTGCTTTTTTGACAGTAATATAGTAAAGTATTACGTAACTTAGTAGATAATTTCACAATGAAAGGTGTGTTTTTGATGAACTTGAAGAAATTTTTGAAAGCTGCTCTGTGCGGCGCTATGGTTGTTGCAATGGCTGTTACCGCAGGTTGTGGCGGTGGCGATAAAAAAGCTGACAGCGGCAAAAAGGTATTGAAGGTTGGTATGGAATGCGCATACGCTCCGTACAACTGGTCCCAACCGTCTGCTGACGGCGGCGCTGTAAAAATCGCCGGCTCTAACGAATATGCTTACGGCTATGACGTTATGATTGCTAAAAAATTAGCTGATTCCATGGGCGCTGACCTGGAAATCCATAAAATCGAATGGGATGGCTTGGCTCCTGCAGTAGTAAGCGGCAAAATTGATGCTGCTATTGCCGGCATGTCCATTACCTCCAAACGTAAAGAGTCCGTTGACTTCACCAAACCTTACTACTATGCAACTGTAGTAGCACTGGTTAAAAAGGATTCTCCGCAAGCTCAGGCTAAGAGTGTTGCCGACCTCAAAGGCTCTATTGCTACCTCTCAGCTGAATACCATCTGGTATGACCAGATTGACCAGGTTCCTGACGTTAAAAAGCTGCCTGCTATCGACAACGTTCCCGGCATGATTGTTGCGCTGAAATCTGGCAAATGCAACCTGATCGTAACCGATATCCCGACTGCTAAGGCTGCTGCTTTTGCTAACCCTGATCTGACCATGGTAACCTTCCCTGAAGACAAAGGCTTTAAAACCTCCAAAGAGGATGTTGAAATCGGCATTGCTATTAAAAAAGGCAACAAGGAACTGGCAGACGCTATGAACAAGGTTCTGAGCGGTATGACCGAGGCTGACTTCAACAAAATTATGGATGAAGCTATTAAGAAACAGCCTTTGGCAAAATAAGCTGTATAGGAATGGAATAGCTGCGTTGTAATAACGAGTTACGCCATTTGCAAGGGGCGGCGCTTGTCGCCTCTTTTTGTATTAAATTAAGGTGGTGTATGTAATGCCGGAAACATTTTTTGGCTGGGTAGTCTACCTGCTGCAGCAATATGGCTCTGTCCTGCTGAAGGGCGCGGTCGTTACTCTGCTGCTGGCAGTAGTAGGCACATTTATCGGTTGTATTATCGGCCTTATTGTCGGTGTTATCCAAACAATTCCTTTGGAGGATAATGACAGCAAGGTTAAGAGAACTTTGGTGCGCTGTTTGCAGCGCTTATTAGATGCTTACGTAGAGGTGTTCCGCGGTACACCTATGATTGTA
Source organism: Phascolarctobacterium succinatutens (assembly GCF_958453765.1). GTDB lineage: Bacteria > Bacillota > Negativicutes > Acidaminococcales > Acidaminococcaceae > Phascolarctobacterium_A > Phascolarctobacterium_A succinatutens_B. The sequence goes on from NZ_CAUDZA010000032.1 coordinate 7,545, forward strand.
CAGGCTATGGTTGTTTATTACGGTGCAATGAGCCTGTTTGATATCGATATGTCACCGCTGTTTGCCGGCTTTTTGGTTGTTTCTATCAATACCGGTGCATACATGGCAGAAACTGTGCGTGGCGGTATTGAATCTGTTGACCCGGGACAAAAGGAAGCAGCAATTGCTATCGGTATGGACCATATCCAGACTATGCGTTGCGTTATTCTGCCGCAGGCTCTGCGCAACGTTATGCCGCAGCTGGGCAACAACCTGATTATCAATATCAAGGATACCTCTGTGTTGAACGTTATCTCCGTAACAGAGCTGTATTTTGCTTCCAAGTCTGCTGCAGGCGTGTACTACAAATACTTTGAAATTTTCTTCATTACCTGCGTAATTTACTTTATTATGACCTTTACCGCTTCCCGCCTGCTGCGCTGGTTGGAAAGCAAGATGGATGGCCCTAAGGATTATCAGCTGGTTACCTATGACCCGATGATGGATCCCTGCGGTGATATCCCTCTGCCTACTAAGAAGCAGAAAGGACGGTACTAAGCTATGGAAAAGGAACTTTTGTTATCAGTCCATGATTTAAAGAAAAGCTTTGGCGAGCGTGAAATTTTAAAGGGCATCAGCTTTGATGTCCGTCGCGGTGATGTTGTCTGCATCATCGGTCCTTCCGGCAGCGGCAAGTCTACGCTTATCCGCTGCGTGAACTATTTGGAGCATCCGACTGCCGGCACTATTGATTACCGTGGTACGGATGTCAACGAAGCTTTCAAAAAGCTCACTATGTATCGTACTAAGGTAGGCATGGTGTTCCAATCCTTTAACCTGTTTAACAATATGACCGTTCTGGAAAACTGCATGGTAGGTCAGGTTAAGGTTCTTGGCAAAAGCAAGGATGAAGCTCGCACAACTGCGCTGAAATATCTGAAGCATGTTGGTATGGACACTTATGTAAATGCGAAACCGCATCAGCTGAGCGGCGGTCAAAAGCAGCGTGTGGCAATCGCACGTGCGCTGGCGCTGGAGCCGGAGGTTCTTTTGATGGACGAGCCGACAAGCGCATTGGACCCGGAAATGGTTGGCGAGGTTCTGCGCGTTATCCGCGACCTTGCTAAGGAAGGCCTGACGATGGTTATCGTAACACATGAGATGGCTTTTGCCCGTGACGTTTCTAATCGTGTTATCTTTATCGACCAGGGTGTAATTGCTGAGGAAGGCGAGCCGCAGGAGCTGTTTACGCATCCGAAGAATAAACGTACTCAGGATTTCTTAAGCAGATTTGCTAACGCTTAAGCTAATTTTATAACGTAGCTTTGCTCTCTGTTTCAAGGTATACCTTGAAGCAGGGAGCTTTTGTTTTGCGATGAGCTTTTATCATAACCGAGAGATGCAAGAAGAAATTATAAGTCAACGCAGGAATTTTGTTTATTGCTGTAGAAATTCTATTAAGGCGAGGAATATCTCTGCTTAGAAAGAGTTAAAGGTAGTGATAAAAATGATGAAGGTTTTGCGAAGTGCTTTGCTTTGCGCTTTACTGTTGACTACTCATACAGCATTTGCCGCTAAGGGCACTCTGTTATATATACCCATGGACAACAGACCGGTGTGCCTTGATTACACAGTGCAGACGATGCAGGCTGCAGGCTGGGATGTACAGCTGCCGCCGGCCGAATATATTGCCGGTGCTCAGTCAGCAGGTCAGCCGGAAAAGCTTTTTAACTGGCTGGAGGCTAAAGCCGGTGAATCGGTAGCCATTGTTGCTTCTTCCGATGCTTTGCTTTATGGCGGGCTGGTAGCATCGCGCACACATGAAATTTCGCCGGAGCTTCTGCAGCAGCGTGCTGAACGCTTGGTAGAGCTGAAAAAGCAGCACGGCGGACAGAAGGTTTATGTTTTTACCACTATTATGCGTTCTCCTAAGGCTAGCAGTGCACCGACTGAGCCGGCATATTATAGGGAATGGGGTCCGAAAATCTTCCGCTTGGGAGAACTTGAGGACAAGCTGGAGCTTAAGCAGATTAAGCGTAAAGAGGTAAAGGAGCTGGCGGAACTGCGCAGCAGCATTCCCCGGGAAATACTTGCTGATATGTTTACACGCCGCAGCAATAATATCCGCGCTACGGAGCTTTTGCTGCATGGTGTGGAAAGTGGCGACTTTGATTATATGCTTATCGGGCGTGACGATACCGCTGCCTATTCTCAGGCACATAGGGAAGCACGCGAGATGGATATTCTGGTAAATGAGCTGCCGAAGGAGAAAATCCGTTTCTTCGCCGGCGCAGATCAGCTTGGCCTGCTGCTTTTGAGCCGTGCTGCCAACCGTCTGCAGTATGAGCTGCCTTTGGTAAATGTAACCTATGCTGCAGGCAAGGGCGGTAAAACTGTGCCTACCTACGAGGATGATACTGTGGCTGTGAGCGCTAAGCAGCATATCTACGCGGCAGGTGCCTTCCCAGTATATTCGCGCAAAAATGCGGATTTGGTTTTGGCAGTCAACACTCCTGCCGATGGTGTGACGCATGAGGCATCCGATGCAAGCAACAGCTATAAGGCATTGCCTGCTACCGTAAATTTCGTCAATAAGGTTGAACGCATTCTTAAGCATAATCATCCTGTGACTGTGGCAGATATCCGCTTTGGTAATGGTGCGGACAATGCTTTGGTAAAAACCTTGTTTGACAAACAGCTTGCCTACAGACTGGCATCCTACGGCGGTTGGAATACCGCGGGCAACAGCTTGGGCTTTGCTCTGGCGCAGGGACTGCTGTATAAGCAGTTAACGCCGGAAGCAAGAGAAAATCTGCTTAATGTGCGTTATCTTGATGATTGGGCATATCAGGCGAATGTGCGCATGCAAACCTATCAGCAGCTTATCTGGCCTAACTATTGGCCCAACAGCGGACTGAATGAGGAGCAGCGTACTGCGGCGGAAGCATATATTACTCGGGAAATCAACAAGGTAAGCAAGCCGTATATGGGCAACACTGCCGAAGAATATAAATTTACGCTGCCGTGGAGCAGAATGTTTGAAGTAAAGGTGGAGCGATAAAATGTCGATGAAGTATACGCTTCGCCTTGCGAAGCCTGACGATGCAGAAAAGCTGCTGGAAATTTACGCGCCCTTTGTTATTAGCAATGACAGGACGCTCAGCGATGTGTCATTTGAATATGAGGAGCCGTCTATAGAAGAATTTACAGAGCGAATCAAAAATATTTCTGCGCACTATCCTTATATAGTTTGTGAGCATGATGGCAGACTGTTGGGTTATGTTTATGCCCATCCTTATATGCAGCGTGCTGCCTATCAGTGGGGTGCCGCGGTAACGATTTATCTGGCACCTGAGGGTCAGGGACACGGATTGGGCAAGGTGATGTACACGGCGCTGGAAGCTTTACTGCGCCTGCAGGGAATAGTTGTGACCTATGCCTGCATTACTGCCAGCAATGAGCACAGCGTCAAAATGCATGAGGCGTGTGGCTATAAAATTATTGGTACCTTCAATAATACAGGCTTCAAGCACGGCCATTGGCTGGACATGGTGTTGATGGAGAAGGTTATTGCCGAACATCCCAAGCAGCCTGAACTGATCAAGAAGATAGGCGAGCTGCCGCCGGAGACTGTGACAGCAGTTTTAAAAGAGGCTTCGGCAAGCCTGCAGTAATAGCTCGGCAGAAAGCAGTATTTGTGTATAAGCGTAACAGTATTTTAAGAAGCTGTAGTAAGATTTTAGCAGAAAAAGAAAAAGCACTGTCAGCTCTATCTGATATAAGAATATCAGTGAGCAGACAGTGCTTTTGTGCTTTTCTCAGTTCTTCCAGGGGATAGTCTTTCGCTCCAACCATTGCAGGAACAGGTTAAAGAGCAGGCCGAGCAAGGACAATACAATAACTCCGGCCATCAAGCGGTCGGTAATCATCAAATCGCCGTAATGCAGGATAAGAGCACCGATGCCGACCTGGGCGGCAATCATTTCTGCAGCTACCAGCAGCAACAGAGATGTGCCGGCAGCAAGGCGCAGACCTGCGAAAATCATAGGTAAGGCGTTAGGCAGAACAACACTTTTCATCGTTTTCCACCAGCTGGCGTTAAAGCTGACTGCAACCTTGATAAGCAGTGTATCAACATTTTTGACACCGCTGTATGTGTTCATTGCTACCGGAAAGAAAACGCCGAGCGCAATAATCGTTACCTTCGACAGCTCGCCGATTCCCAGCCAAAGAATGAACAACGGCAGCAAAGCGATTTTAGGGATAGGATAAAGAGCGTTGACAACAGGATTACCGATTTTATCTGCCAGTGCCGAGGTACCGGTAACAAGACCGACTGCAAGGCCGATAAGGCTGCCGACAGCGAAACCAATTAGGATACGGTATATGCTGGCGACCAGACTCACGCCGATTTCGCCGTCAGCAAGCATGGTAAGCAGGGCGCTGATAATCTGGCTCGGTGCCGGCAAAAACAGAGAAGAAACCAGGCCGCAGCGGCAGATAGCCTCCCAAAAGAGCAGCAGGATGATGATGGAAGCAACGCTTACCCAATGCGGATAGGTCTTTTGCCAATGCGTCATGCGGTTGCGCACGATATATTCATTAGCTGCGTCAGCAGCAGTTTTCTTTTCAGGCATTGTCTTCCACCTCCATTAAGGCAGCACGCGCATCCTTGCTGATATGCTCCCAGATGATACGGACAAATTCCGCAATTTCGTCTGTGTGCTCCGTTTTAGCACGCTCGGCACGCGGAATGGTAATCTGCAGTATTTTGCTGACCTTTCCGGGGCGACGCGAAAGCAGTACAACTCTGTCAGCAAGCATTACTGCCTCCTGAATATTATGTGTAACATATAGCGTGGTCAGACGCGTCTTTTCCCACAGCGTTACCAGTTCCTCCTGCATGATGGTGCGTGTTTGCGCATCCAAGGCAGAAAACGGCTCATCCATCAGCAGCAGGTCAGGCTCGATAGCTAAAGCACGGGCAATGCCAACGCGCTGACGCATACCGCCGCTTAATTGGTGCGGGAAGGATTTTTCAAAGCCCTTTAAGCCTACAAGCTCAATGTAATGCTTAATGCGTGCTTCCTTTTCGTCTGCTTTCATGCCTGCTGTTTCCAACCCGAAGGCAATATTATCATGCACATTACGCCAGGGGAAGAGGCCTGTTTCCTGAAAGACGATGCTCATGCGAGGCTCATAGCCCGCGGCGACATCAGTAAATTTTACGTTACCGCTTGTGGGCTCCAAAAGCCCGGCAGTTATATTGAGCAAGGTTGATTTACCACAGCCTGACGGTCCTACCAATGCTACAAATTCTTCCTTATTAATGCTGAGGTTAATATCCTGCAAAACAGGAAGCAGCTTACCGCTGGTGGTGGTGAAATCCTTGCAGATATTTGCGATTTCTAATTTCATTTTCTACCATCCTCCAAAAAGACTGGCGCTAATATATCAGTCGCAGCGTTTTGGTGCTAAAGCATCGTCAACGCATTTTGCAGCTGTTACATTTACGCCAGTCTTGCTTTAATACAATAGTTTATTTCTTCATTGCTTCATCTAGAAAGCTGGTGTTGGCAACATCCTTCGCATCCAGTGTGCCGGAAATCATCTTGTTGTCGGTGTACCATTTAATCTGGGTTGCAATATCGCTGACAAGCAGCTTGCCGTCCTTGTCAATATAGGGCAGGCCTGCTTTAATGTCTTCAGCTGGAGCCTTAACGTATTTGGCTACAATATTAACAACTTCTTCCAGCTTTTTGGCATCCTTCTTTTCTACTGCAGCTTCGTAGTAATAGTTGCAGGCTTTGTTGTAAGCACGCATGAAGCGTACAGCCGCATCCTTATTCTTCATAAAGTCAGGTGAGTAGAAAATAGCAGAGGTCTGGTAAGGAATAACGTCGCCAACCTGTACGACCAGTTTGCCGTAGCCTGCTTTTTGCACCTTGGTGATGTTAGGCTCGTTTAAGATACAGCCATCAATCTGCTTGCTTTCCAGAGCAGCCATAACAGCACTGAGCTTGCTCAGGGGAACAATTTCCACATCATTGAGGCTCATGCCCTGGGTTTCCAGCATTCTGCCAAGCATATAATGGAAGGTAGAGCCCTTTTGCGTAATACCGATACGCTTGCCCTTCAAATCCTTCAGGCTTTTTACACCGGCGTTATAGTTGTCGGTGGTCACAAGCAGTGCAGAAGAGGAATAGCCTTTTTGTTCACGTCCTTTATCCGCAACAATGCCAAGCTTTTGTCCGTTGGCTGCCATGTTATATAGGCTGGCCGTAATGCCGGTAGCGCCGACATCAACCTTAGAGGAAGCAGTGGATACGGCAATCGGATGAGCGGCATCAAACCATTGTGGTTCGATTTCAATACCTTCTTCAGCAAAGAAGCCCTTATCCATAGCGATAAATAAAGGAGCGCTGCTTGTCAGGCGCAGCATGCCAAGGCTTACCTTAGTCTTTTCTTTGGGTGTGTCTTTTTTTGAATCGTTACCGCCACAGCCTGCAGCTAATACTAATAGGCAAAGGCTGAGCAGAAGAGCAACAATTTTCTTCATTAATAAATCCTTCCCTTCTCCCAAAAAATCATAAAATACCGCTTTTATTCTACACTATTTAACAATAAAAAGCAGTAATATTAATGAAAAAATCGTTTTGAGAAATAAGAAAAAGCCTTTTTGTACGAAATGCAACAGAATTTGACGATGTTTGTGGTACCTTTATGTAAAAAATCTGTGTTTTAACAGCTACTTATAACAAAAAAATGCTATAATATAATAGTACGTTTGAAGAAAGGACGTGAAGACGTGAAGATAAAATGGATGGTGCAAGGCCTGGCCTGCAGCAGCGTAATTTTCTGCAGCACTATGGCCGCTGCTGCAGACACACTGCTGGCGCAGGTGCCGCTGCAGCTGACTGCAGAGCAGACTGTTACTGCCGAGCTTTGGGGTTACCGGTTGCCTAACGGTTACGCCAATGATCTGCTTATTATGATTAAGGATAAGGACAAGAAGCTTTTGACGGCTCATGCACCTTCTATTAAGGGCGGGTATAATTGCCAACTGCAGCCTATTAAGCTGTGGGCGGGCAAAAGCGCCAGACAGCAGCTGCTGGTGAGTGCTGCTCAAGGAGATTGGCATGCGCCAAGTGAATATCGTGTGCTTTCCTTTGCCAATAAGAAAAATGTGCGTGAGGTCTTTGGAGCTGCAGAAAGCATGGGATTGGTAACGCAAGCCTTTGCCAAGGACGGCAAAATGCATGTATCCTTAATTGACGGGAACAAATCTGATTTAACCCCGGCAGCAGGCTGCGTGGTCGAAGACGGCAAGCTGGAGTATGGCGGCTTGCATTCTCTCGTAGCACACGATGTAGATAATGACGGCGCAGATGAATTGTTTGGCTGTCAACAGCTGCTGCAAAAAAAGCAGCCTCTGGCAGATGTGGGCGCTATCTGGAAGCAGGACAAGAAAACTAAGGAATGGAAACAGTTTTCCCTGACCATTATGACGCTTGCGCCTACGCCTAAGGATAATACCGTAAATGATGGCAAAGATTTTGCTGCCGGTACTATATTAGCGCGTAAGATGGTTGTGCCCGGCGGTGAAGCTACCTTCCCGGTTTTTGCCGGTAAGGATGTAGAGCTGCAAAATAAAATGAATAAGCTGCTGCAAGAAGAATGCCATGAATATCTGGAGCATTTTTATAAGGGCGAGGCAGATATGGCATTTAAGGTGATGCGTGCTGACGAGCAGATTCTGAGCGTGCAGCTGATTAGCGGTAAAAACAGCTTTATCCATCATCAGCTGAACGTAAATCCAAAGACTGCCGAAAAAATCAGACTGGATGAAGTGCTTAATGTCAAGGATAAGGATTTGCTGCCGCTGCTTAATCTGCTGAATACCAATAAGAAGGTTGTATATAAGGACAGACTGCCGGATGAATGGTATATTGAAGGAGATAATCTGTTTTTGATGCAGCGTATTGATGGCGTAGACCAGGTATCGGGTTTTGCCATGGGCAATCTGCATAAATTTTTGCTGAAAAAAGAGCTGTTGAACAGCAAAAGCTGACTGGTCAGTCAGCAAAATTTGTGAGACGAAGCTAAGTGAAGAAAATGCAAGAAAAAGCGGCGAAATTTGTTTAAATGAAGTTTGCATTTCTGAAAAATGTCCATTATAATAGTAGTATTCTGAAACTGGAGCAGGAATATTTTCAGGTAAAGGTGCTATCGACAATATAGCAGTATCATTTGTCATTATATATATTGAGTAGTTTCAGAGTGAAGGTGAAGGAGGTTTTTTTATGTTAAGTTTTATTCGCTCCGGCCGTGCGAGAAAAGCAATGGCTGCGGCGCTGGCGGCAACCTTTGTACTGAGCGTTGCAGGCTGTGGTCAAAAGCAGCAGCAGGGCGGCAATCAGGCAGCTTTGGTTAAAACCATGAAGGTTATTAAGCGTGACACCCCTCTGGTATATGATTATACAGGCTTTGTACAGGCTCAGCAGGAAATGGAGCTGAAGGCTCAGGTAAGCGGCCAGATTACAGCCAAGTATTTCAAAGGCGGTGACAATGTAAGTGCAGGCCAGACCTTGTATGCTATTGACCAACGTACTTATCAGGCCAACGTGCTTAACGCGCAGGCAGGCCTGGCTAATGCCCGTGCGGCTTTGGCTAACGCAGCTCTGAATGCAGAGCGTTACAGCACCTTGTATGCACAGAATGCAATTTCCAAGCAGGTTCTGGATAACGCTATTATGCAGCGTGACCAGGCACAGGCTTCTGTAAATGCGCAGGAAGCAATTCTGGAAAATGCTCAGATTAACATGACCGATACCAGCGTTTCCGCTCCGTTCAGCGGCCGTATTGATACTACCGCGCTGGAGGTTGGCAACTATGTAACCGCAGGTCAGACTACGCTGGCAAAAATAAGCAATACTGACCCGGTATTTGTACAGTTCAGCATTGCTGAGCCGGAATATCTGAAGCTTTCCGGTGCTCATGATAACAGCGGCGCTGCTTCTCTTGACAACCTGACTGTTGTTTTGAGCGATGGCAGTACCTACGATTTAAAAGGCACTGTAGCAGAGGTTAACCGTGGTATCAATGATAACACCGGTACCATGACTGTTAAGGCTTTGTTCAGAAACCCTGCACATCGTCTGTTGCCGGGCATGTTTGCTCACGTGCAGGCAACCGCAGGCACCAAAAAGGATGCTCTCTTGATTCCTATGCGTGCAGTTGTTGAATTGATGTACAAGAAATTTGTTTATGTTGTTGGCAGCGATAACAAGGTTACCATGAAGGAAGTAACTCTTGGTCCTTCTGTTGGCCGTTTCTACATGGTTGAAAGCGGTCTGACCGGCGATGAAACAATCGTAGTTGAAGGCACCGGCAAGATCAGACAGGGTGCTCAGGTTAACCCGCAGCCGATGACTGAGGCTGATTTGGATACTACTGTTGATAACAGTGCTACCGCTGGCAAGAAGCAATAAGGAGGTTGGCTAGATGGCTCGTTTCTTTATTGATCGCCCGGTATTTGCGATAGTACTGGCGATTATTATTACCTTATTGGGTACGATTGCCGGCTTCAGCCTGCCTATCGCCCAATATCCTAACATTACTAAACCGCGTATCAGCGTAAACACCAACTATGTCGGTGCGAGTGCCGATATAGTTGAAAAGGCTGTAGCACAGACCATTGAGCAGAAGGTCAGCGGCGTAGAAAATATGCTGAACATGTCCTCTGTAAGTACCTCCAGTGGTGAATACGAGCTCAATGTTGAATTCAACCTGGAGAAAAACGCAGATATTGCTTCTGTAGAGGTTCAAAACCGTGTATCCCAGGCAACCAGCTCTCTGCCGAGCGAGGTTTCCGGCTACGGTGTAACCACTGCTAAGGAATCTGCCGAGACCATTATGTATTTTGCCCTTTATTCTCCGAAAAATACCTATGATGCTATGTTCCTGAGAACCTACGCTGATGCGAACTTCCTTGATGCAGTAAAGCGTGTTAAGGGCGTATCTACAGTTGGTGAATATGGTCCGGAATATGCAGTCCGTATCTGGCTGAACCCTGAAAAAATGGCACAGCTGGGCGTAACCGTAACCGATGTTTCCAACGCTATCAAAACACAGAACGTGCAGGCTGCGGTTGGTTCTATCGGTAACCGTCCTACTGTTGACAAGCAGGAGCGTACCTATTCCGCAAGTGCCCAGGGCCGTCTGAATACACCTGAGGAATTCGGTAACGTAATTATCCGTTCCAACAACGGCGATAACCTGAAGTTGAAGGATATCGCAACTATTAAAGAAGGTCCGCGTAATGACCTTATTACCAGTAAGCTCAACGGCGGCGATTCCGTTGTATTCCCGGTATCCTTGACTTCCGATGCGAATGCAATCGAAACTGTTAAGAATATCCGCGAGGTATTAAAGGATGCCGAAAGCCGTTTCCCTGACGATATGAAGCTGGTCGTTATTCAGGATAACACCCAGTTTATTACCGAATCTCTGGAGAAGGTTGCGCATACCTTCGTTGAAGCCTTGATTCTGGTTATTTTGGTAGTATTTATGTTCCTGGGCAGCTGGCGTGCAACCCTGATTCCTATTTTGGCTGTACCGGTATCTTTGGTAGGTACTTTTGCTTCCTTCGTAATTTTGGGCTTTACTATCAATACTCTGACTGCTTTCGCAATGATTCTGGCTATCGGCCTTGTTGTCGACGACGCTATCGTTGTAGTAGAAGCGGTTGAACATCATATTCAGGAAAACGGTATGTCTCCTAAGGAGGCAACCTACCGCGCTATGAACGAGGTTTCCGGCCCTGTTGTGGCTATTGCCTTCGTACTGTCTGCGGTATTTATTCCTGTAGCCTTCACCGGCGGTACTGTTGGTGAATTGTACAAGCAGTTTGCGATTACGATTTCTGTATCCATGATGCTTTCTGCTATCGTAGCTTTGTCCCTGACTCCTGCACTCTGCTCCTTGATTCTGGTCAAGAAGGAGGAGGCGCCGAAGGGCTTTATCGGCAAGGCTGTAAAAGCATTTGACGATTGGTTTGCAAGAACGTTGGCTAAATACGTGAAAAACGTTGAAGGCTGCATTCGTAAATCTAAACTGATTCTGACCTGTCTTGTTGTTGTTGTTATCTGCATCGGTTTCCTGGCGAAGGCAACGCCGACAGGCTTTGTACCGAACGAGGACCAGGGCATGACTGCTGTATCTATCGCTTTGCCTGAGGGTGCTTCCAGTAACCGTACGCAGCAGATTATGGCAGGCCTTGCACAAAATATGAGAAAGCTCCCCGGCGTTAAAAACGTTATGGAGGTTAGCGGTATTGATATCCTGTCCATGGGCCAGAAGGCTAACGCCGGTCTGGCAGTAGTTACTATGGAGGACTACAGCAAGCGCAGCAACAGCGTACAGGATGTTATTCCGATGATTTTCGGCATGGGCGCACAGATTCCTGATGCAACCGTTATGGCCTTCCAGCCGCCTTCTCTGCCCGGTGCTTCAAGTACCGGTACTCTGAGCCTTTATCTCATGAATCTTGGCGGTGAAGACGTTAACACTATGGGTGAGCGTGCTAACGAATTTTTGGCTGCTTGCCGCAAGCGCCCGGAAATCGGTATGCTGTACACTACCTTGAACACCAATACTCCTATGTATCAGTTTGAGGTTGACCGTGATAAGGCACAATCCCTGAACGTTCCTGTATCTACTGTTTATTCCGCATTGCAGGCGTTCTTAGGCGGTAACGAAATCAACGATATCAATAACTTCGGCCGTACTTGGAAGGTTGTTATGCAGGCTGATGAAAAATATCGTACCGGTGTAGAGGATATGCGTTACTTCTTTGTACGCAGCAATGACGGCAAGTCTATTCCGCTGAATACACTTGTAAAGCCTACTCCTAAGAACAGCTCTGTTGTTATGACACGCTTTAACGGTGCCAGTGCGATTAAGATTTCCGGCGACCCTGCCAGCGGTTATTCCTCCGGTCAGGCTATGGCTGCTATTGAAGAGGTTGCTAAGCAGGTTCTGCCTAATACCTATACCTACGAATGGACCGGTCAGAGCCTTGATGAGATTGAAGCCGGCAGCCGTTCCACTCAGATTTTCATTATCTCTCTGATTTTCGTATTCCTGTGTCTGGCAGCTCTGTATGAAAGCTGGACAATTCCTCTGGCAGTACTGCTGTCTGTACCTTCAGCAGTTTTCGGCTGCTTCCTGGTACAGTATGCACGTGGCCTGCAGAATGACGTTTATATGCAGATTGGTCTGATTACACTGATCGGTCTGGCTGCAAAGAACGCTATTCTGATCGTAGAATATGCGAAGATGAATATGGAGCAGGGCATGGATGTTGTACATGCGGCTGTCGAGGCTGCTCATGTCCGTCTGCGTCCTATCCTGATGACGTCCTTTGCGTTCATCTTAGGCTGTCTGCCTTTGGCTATTGCTACCGGCCCGGGCGCCGGTGCGCGTGTATCTATGGGTAATGCCGTAGTAGGCGGTATGACTATCGCTACTCTCTTTGGTATCTTCCTGATTCCTGTACTCTTTGTAGTTGTTGAACGCTTCTTCAGCCGCAAAAAGAAGGGGACTCCCGAAGACAATGTAACCGAACAGTTGTAATGCTGCTAAAAAACGCCGCTCGTTTGAGCGGCGTTTTTAATTTTCAATAGCTGGTGTTAGACAGTAAAATACATATTTTTAATTTTATACATAAATAATAGCATAGAAGTTAATGGTTATTCTGACTTGAAAAGCAAGCTCTTTGAGCTTGCTTTTTTAAGTTACATAAGTAAACTAATCCCTTACAATAACAAAAATGTTTTTTAAATTTTAATAACAATAACAAATTTAAAACGAATACAATCTGTAAGTAAACTAAGACCGTCAGTTTATTATGTGTGACATAAGCAACGGAATAACAGCAGAATTATTTTTATACTTAATTTAGCAAGGCAAAAAGGGGTGTTTGAAGTCAAATATCCGGAAGCATATTGCGGTAAATATTATATTTAAATTTATTTGGAAGGGGTGATTTATATGGGTTCCGTAACAACTAATCCGTGGCTGATTTCTATTATCAACATGACAATCGTTTTTGGTGTGCTCATTGCTTTAGGTGTACTCATGAGTATGATTCAGTTGGTTGACCCTACTAGAAATAAGCATTGAAGCAAATGATGCACTTTTTCCCTGTCTGATCTATTAAAAAATGCACTTATTTTCCCGATATGGGCCAAGAGGAGGATTATTCTATGTTTGAGGCATTTATCGTCGCTTTGGCTTCTGTTTGGGCAGACTCAGGTTTTTCTGCTCTGACAAGTGGCAACGTAATTATGATTGGCGTTGGTCTGGTTCTGCTTTATATGGCTATAGGCAAAGGTTTCGAGCCTTTGCTGTTGTCACCAATTGCCTTTGGCTGTATCTTGGCTAACATTCCTAAAAACGGTTTCGAACAGCCGGGTGTTATGTACGTTATTATGTACGGTATTCACCATGAAGTATTCCCGCCGTTGATTTTCCTGGGCGTTGGCGCAATGACAGACTTCGGTCCGCTGATTGCCAATCCTAAGACCTTGCTTTTAGGTGCTGCTGCTCAGATTGGCGTATTTGTATCTTTGATGGGCGCTATGGCTTTGGGCTTTACTGTACAGGAAGCATCTGCTATCGGTATTATCGGCGGTGCTGACGGCCCGACAGCTATTTATCTGGCAGCTAAAATGGCTCCGCATCTTTTGGGTGCTATTGCCGTTGCAGCTTATTCCTACATGTCCCTGGTACCGCTGATTCAGCCGCCTGTAATGAAGCTGTTTACTACCGAAAGAGAACGTAAGATTGTTATGGAGCAGCTGCGTCCGGTAAGTAAATTTGAAAAGGTCGTTTTCCCGATTATGTGCACCATCGTTATTTCTCTGCTGCTGCCGCCGGTAACAGCTTTGATAGGCATGCTGATGCTTGGTAACCTGTTCAAAGAAGCAGGCTGCCTGGACCGTCTGTCCGATACTGCACAAAATGCTTTGATGAACACTGTAACCATCATGCTGGCTACCGGTACCGGTCTTACCATGAGTGCCGAAGCCTTCCTGAACTATCAGACTATCCTGATTATCTGCTTAGGTTTGGTTGCTTTTGCTGCAGGCACCTGGGGCGGTGTAGTATTCGGCAAGATTATGTGCATGGTTGATGGCGGCAAAACTAATCCGCTTATCGGCAGTGCCGGTGTATCCGCAGTTCCTATGGCTGCCCGTGTATCTCAGATTGTCGGTCAAAAGGCTAACCCGGCAAACTTCTTATTAATGCATGCTATGGGTCCTAACGTAGCAGGCGTTATCGGTACTGCAGTTGCTGCAGGTACTATGCTGGCTATGATTGGCCCTGTTGCTAAATAAGCAGTTATTGTGATAACTCTCCCTAAAAAAGTAAAGCCCGTCCGGTTTTTACCGGATGGGTTTTGCTTTTGTTTAGCTTTAAATAGACGTACAGTCATTAGGCTGTGACTGTTTGAAAGCAAAAAAATAACCAGTTCGCAGCTGGTTATTTTTTATTGCCAAAACTAAATTCGCAGTCGTTTCAGCATTCTCCCAATCTCTCTAAAGACAAATTGAAAACTGAGAGGATATTAAATTGTTGCTTTGCAGTATTTATTTTAGCAAACTCAAAATGACAATCTGTTGCACAGGCAACAAAAACGATTAATGAACTTTTGAAATAGTATAGAAGTTAAAGTGAAGTAATTATGTAAATAAAGTAACTGTTTCGTGAAAAACAGTGTGACCTGTGCAACAGAAGATAAAAAAATATAACTTTATACTTATTAAAGTAAGATAAGCATCACGCTTATAGAACCTAGTTCCCCTTTAATTATCTTAGGAAGAGGTGATAAACAGTGGGTCCTGTAACAACAAATCCGTGGCTGATTGCCATAATCAACATGACCATTGTCTTTGGAGTTTTAATCGGATTAGGCATGTTGATGAGTTTAATCCAGGTAGTTGATCCTACCAAGGCTAAATAAGATTTAGCTGTAAAAAAAGGTTTCAAAGCAGTGCTGCTGCTTTAAGCAGCTTCATAAGAAGAAATAGCATTTTCTGATCTTCTGCTTTCATTGCAAAGCAGACCACAGGTAGACTAGGGGAGACTGTGGTGATGCAGTTAAAATGGAAGTGTTATAGCATTATTGTGAAGCTTATTTGCACTTATAACATCCCAATTAAGGGAAACAAGGAGGAAAAATTCACATGTTTGAGGCATTTTTTGTTGCTTTGTCTTCTGTATGGGCAGACTCCGGCTTCTCTGCACTGACTGGCGGTCATATAATCATGATCTGCGTCGGTCTGGTTCTGCTTTATCTGGCTATCGCTAAAGGTTTCGAGCCTTTGCTGCTGTCCCCGATTGCTTTCGGTTGTATTCTGGCTAACATTCCTAAAAACGGTTTCGAAGAACCTGGTGTTATGTCCGTTATTATGTACGGTATTCACCACGAAGTATTCCCTCCGTTGATCTTCTTGGGCGTAGGCGCTATGA
>NZ_CAUDZA010000033.1:0-22467 GCF_958453765.1 Phascolarctobacterium succinatutens
TTTCATCTAATAAACGTGCTTCCATAAGCATAAATTCTCGCCTCACTTTCGTATCTAATTTGAGATAGCTGATTTCATCATCTATCTGTTTGGTAAAATCAGTAGTTACAATGTGGTTGTTTACATAATCATAAAAGCTCTTGATGTCTTTAGAAATATCGCCATGCGTACCCTTAGTATTCAACAGCATAGTAGTCGCTTCATCTGTAAGCTCCAACTCCCGATTCTCCAGACAGTGCTTTTTAAAGGTATAGACATAATTACCCTGTTCAAAGAAATCAAAAACACAGATAAAAATGATAAAGGTCGGTGGCAGCAGGTCATAAGGCTGTCCCTTCTGCAGCAAATCAATATCAAGCAGCGCCTGATAATAGCGTGAGCGCTTGGGCAGGACGTAGGTGTCCGTATCGGGATTTTTATTGTTTTTCACCTGCATCTCCAGATTATAATGCGTGTTTTTATCATCCGCTACGATGATATCAAGGCGGATGCCGCGGCTGGTGTACTCAGGCTCAAGCGTCTTTTCTGCCTCCAGATAGTTGATATCCGCAATTTCTATCTGCAGCAGCTCCTCCAGCAGATGCTTGCAGATGCGCTTGCGCGACATAACCTTCTTGAAGATGAAATCGCTTTGGATTGTCAGGTTTGCAAATTTTGTTGCCAGGTCTTGCATGGTTTTTTCTCCTTTCATTTTAACACAGATAAAGTAAAAAATACATAAGCAGCGCAAAAACAAAAAAGAGCAGTACCCTGACGATAAAAAATCGTCAGTTTGTACTACTCTTAGAATGTACCAGATAAAAATAAATGGCCTTGCTTAAGCTTCTGCAGAAAAGATGCATCTGCAGGATATACTGCTTATTTAATTGTCCGCAGGTAAATGAGCTTGATGCTTATGCTTACTTGCGGTTTTCAAGAACTTAGTTTAAGTGTACTTGAAATATGGGGGAATGTCAAGGGAGGGGATGAGGGAGCGTATTGCCAGCAGCCGCTTTTTTGCATGCGCTTTACCTCTGCCAAAAAATCATCCGTTTGGCAACAAACTTTTCACAAAAAATATGTATCACTATTTGTCAATAGCCCATATTTAGTGTATAATAAAGTAGAGAGTATGTGTGCGGACACAGTATCAAATTCAATTTCTACATTTGTACGGAAGAATGTAAAATAAAAAATGGAGGTGTATTTTTTTTGGGTAAATTTCAACATAAGGTCCAGATAATCCCGCTGGGTGGTTTGGGCGAAATTGGTAAAAATATGACGGTATTCCGTTACGGGGATGACATGATCCTGATTGATGCAGGCCTGATGTTCCCTGAAGACGATATGCTCGGCATTGACTTGGTTATTCCCGATATTACATATTTGGTTGAGAATAAAGATAAAATTAAGGGTATCTTTCTGACACATGGTCACGAGGACCATATCGGTGCGCTGCCCTATGTTATGAAACAAATTGATTGTCCCGTTTATGGTACCGCACTTACTCTGGGTATTTTACAAGGCCGCTTGAAGGAAAACGGTGTAGGTAACGAAAACCTGCACGTAGTAAAACCCGGTGACAAGATTAACGCCGGTGCCTTTAAGCTCGATTTCATCCGCGTAAACCACAGCATTCCCGACGCTGTTGCTATCGCGATTACTACTCCTATCGGTGTTATTATCCACACTGGTGACTTCAAAATCGACCACACTCCTGTTGACGGACAGGTTATGGAATTCAATAAATTTGCCGAATACGGCGACCGCGGTGTACTGTGCCTGCTGGCAGACAGCACCAACGCCGAGCGCCCGGGCTTCACTCCCAGCGAAAAAATGGTTGGCCAGACCTTTGACGAGGAGTTCCGCTATGCTAAGCACCGTATTATAGTAGCAACCTTCTCCTCTAACGTACATCGTATCCAGCAGGTTATTGATACTGCTGTGAAGTACGAGCGTAAGGTAGCAGTTATCGGCCGCAGCATGGTGAATGTTGTAAATATCGCTAAGGAGCTGGGTTATCTGAAGGTTCCCGAGGGCGTTTTGATTGATATTGATGAAACTCATAACTATACGCCGGAAAAGGTTGTTATTATCACCACCGGCAGTCAGGGCGAGCCGATGAGCGCGCTCACCCGTATGGCTATGAATGACCATAAAAAGGTTGATATTATGCCCGGTGATACAGTAATTATTTCTGCTACACCGATTCCGGGCAACGAAAAGCTAGTTTCCCGTACTATCGACCATCTGTACAAGCTGGGTGCGGACGTTATCTACGAAAAGAGCAACGGCGTCCACGTTTCCGGCCATGCCAGCCAGGAGGAAATCAAGATGATGCACAATCTGGTGCGTCCGCGTTTCTTCATGCCTGTGCATGGTGAATACCGTCACTTGGTTAAGCATGCTAACCTGGCTAAATCCCTTGGCATGCCGGCAGACCATATTGTTATCGGTGAAAACGGCAGCGTTATCGAGCTGACCAAGAGCAGCATTACCATTAACGGCAAGGTGCCTGCAGGCAAGGTTCTGGTTGACGGCTTGGGTGTCGGTGACGTAGGCAACATCGTACTGCGCGACCGCCGTCAGCTTTCTCAGGACGGTATCATGATTGTTGTTGTAACCATCGACAAGGAATCCTGCCATGTGGTTTCCGGTCCGGATATCGTTTCCCGCGGCTTTGTTTATGTACGCGAGGCCGAGGACCTGATGGATGAAGCACGCGACAAGGTGCAGGCTGCGCTGGACCGCTGCGAGGAAAACAATGTTTCCGAATGGTCGGCAATCAAGTCTACCGTGCGTGATTCTCTGGGACGCTTCCTGTTCGAAAGAACTCGCCGCCGTCCGATGATTCTGCCGATTATCATGGAGATTTGATAGTTTTCAGTGATTAGTTATTAGTGATTAGTTTTTGGTGAGCGGTTGTCAGCAGTCAGCTGATAAAGGATGACTGCCGGCAGCTGCGATTTTAGGAGTTGTCTTATCTTGCGCAAGGAAAGAAGAAGGAAGCAACAGAATAGAAGCTACTCGCGCCCTGTCGGCGTTGTCTGCCTGCTTATGGGTCTGCTGTTTGCTGCCGCGCTTCTTGTGACGGCTGAGGACGGCGTAATGCATTATGCTTATCTGGTGGAGCAGAATCTGCTGGGTAAGGGTATCTTTCTGCTGCCTTTGGCTTTCTTTGCTGCGTCCTTTGCTTTGCTTAAAGGACAATTTGGTGTTTTTAACAAGAGAACATTAATTTTTACTTTGGTGACGCTGTGCCTTACAGGCACAGCTCATCATGTTTTTGTGCCTGTTGGCTCTGAGCTGGAGCCTTCGCTGATAGCGGATGGCGGCGGTCTTATAGGCGGCCTTTTGCTGAAGCTGCTGCGTTCCTTTGCCGGTGATGTAACGGTTTACGTCATTCTGGCCTTAGGCTGGCTGTGGCTGCTGGGTCTGGTGCTGCCGCTGCGCAAATGGTGGGAGCTGTGGCAGGATTACCTGACCTCCGACGAGATTACGCTGGTGCGCCCAGGTGACAAGGTGAGGGAGGAGCGTGTGCATCCGGAGCCTGCGGTGAGAGCTGTGTTCAAGCGCAAGAGTGCCGCGCCTCAACAGCATACCGCTCCTGCGGATAACGTTATCAGCAACTATACCAGCCCCGAATTTGATGCTTTCAACGAGGGCGTGCAGAAGAAAAGTGCTTTCAGAAGCATTTTGGGCTTTACCAAAAACAAGAGCGTTTACGAAAAATCTCCTTTAAAAGAGGAAATAGAGCGTGACCCGGTGCAGCTGCCCGAATGGGAGCAGTCTAAACCCGAGGTCATTGTAAGACCGATTATCAATTATGACGATGATTACGAGCCGGACAGCCGCTTTCTGGATGATGCGGAGCCGCCGGCTGCCGAACCCGAGCCTGAGCTTGAGCCGGAGCGTCCTGCTTCCGTAATCCGCAATACCTATCGCGAGGAGGCTGCAGCGTTTACAGCGCCAGTTAAGGCAGAGCCGCAGCCTGAGCCTGAACCGGAGAAGCCGGCCGTAACGATTTTTGACAGCGCGGATAAAATTGCCGCAGCGGCACCTGCACAGCAGTCCGCAGCAGCATATGAGCCTGAAGCGCAGGCTGCGAGCAGCTATCAGCTGCCCCCGCTGGAGCTTCTGGATACGCCGAAGGCCAGCGACCCGTCCACCTATCAGAAGGACATCATGGACCAATGTGCGGTGCTGGAGCAGACTTTGGCAGACTTCAAGGTGCGCGCCAGAGTTGTTGCCGTAACGCGCGGACCGTCGGTTACGCGCTTTGAGCTGGAGCCTGCGGCAGGCGTGAAGGTAAGCTCGGTGGTGAACCTTGCGGATGATATTGCCCTGCGTCTGGCTGCGCCCGGTGTGCGTATCGAGGCGCCGATTCCCGGCAAATCCGCCATCGGCATAGAAGCGCCGAATACGAAGAACGATCCCGTGTGCTTCCGTGAGGTTGTGGAGGCAGGCAGTGTACGTAATGCCAAGGAGCATCTGTGCATCGGTCTGGGCAAGGATATCAGCGGTGATATTATTTCCGCCGACCTTGCGAAAATGCCGCACCTTCTGGTAGCAGGCTCCACAGGCTCCGGTAAATCGGTGTGCATCAATACGATTATCGCCGGCCTTTTGTACCGTGCTACCCCGGACGAGGTTAAACTGATTCTTGTTGACCCTAAGGTCGTAGAATTGTCTAATTACAACGGTATTCCGCATCTTTTAACACCTGTAGTCACCGAGCCGAAAAAGGCAGCCAGCGCGCTGCACTGGGCGGTAGCGGAAATGGAGCGCCGTTATAAGGCGTTTGCCGACAGCCGTGTGCGTGACATCAAAACCTATAACGCACAGGCCGCCGAAAAGATGCCTTATATCGTAATCATCATCGACGAGTTGTCAGACCTGATGATGGTAGCCAAGGTTGATGTGGAGGATGCCATCCTGCGTCTGGCACAGAAGGCCCGCGCTGCCGGTATCCATCTGATTCTGGCAACTCAGCGTCCGTCCGTAGATGTTATTACAGGCATCGTCAAGGCGAATATTCCTTCACGTATTGCTTTCGCCGTATCCTCGCAGACAGATTCGCGCACCATTATTGATATGGGCGGTGCCGAAAAGCTGCTGGGCAAGGGTGATATGCTCTTTTACCCCATGGGCTACAACAAGCCTGTGCGTGTGCAGGGGGCCTTCGTCAGCGATGATGAGCTGAATAAAATAGTAGATTTCATTATCAAGCAGTCCATTCCTGTAAATTACAGCGAAGAGGTAACAGAGCAGGAGCTGGAATGTGATAATAAAGGCCATAATGCCGAGGATGCAGGCTCCAATGCGCCTGCGGAGGATGAGCTTTTTGAGGATGCCCTGAGCCTTGTGCTGGACATGGGGCAGGCATCAAGCTCCATGCTGCAGCGACGCTTCCGCATAGGCTATACGCGTGCGGCGCGTCTGGTAGATACCATGGAGGAGCTGGGCATTGTCGGTCAATCCGTAGGCAGCAAGCCACGAGAGGTTATAATGTCGCGTAAGGAAGCAGAGGAACGCTTCCTGCGCCGTGAATAAGCGGAGGTGCAGGCGAAATGGATGATAAGGAAAAGACTGTCGGCGCAATTTTGAAAGAAGCAAGACTGGCCAAGGGTATCTCTCTTGCTGATGCCGAAAAGGCTACCAGTATCCGCAGCCGTTATCTGCAGGCTGTAGAAAATGACGAATATGACAAGACTCCGGGCGAGGTTTTCCTGAAGGGAATAATCCGCAACTACGGTAATTATCTGGGACTGAACGGTCCGGAGCTTGTTAATGAATATAAAGCAAGTGCTGCCGGTATGGCAGCAGAGGCTGTACGCAGCCAGGGTATCCGTGAGGTGGAAAAGGTCCGCCTCAACATCCAGCTGAAGGATAAGCGTGATATCGGCAGCGGTACAGGCCGCTTTGAAATGCCGGGTTTGCCGAAACTGCCGATGAAGCAGTGCCTGGCAGGCTTAGCAGCGGTAGCGGTGCTCACGGCAGGCTATTTTGCTATTCCCGCTACGATTAACTATTTTAAAAATATGCCTAAGGAAGAGGCAAAGCAGACCGAGCAGGTTAAGCCTGAAGCTAAAGCACCTGCAGTGCTGGATAAGGTTACCGTTGACCTGGAGGCCGAGGGTGACTGCTGGCTGGAGGCAAGTGCCGACGGCAAGGAGCTTTTTGCCGGCATTCTGCATGCTAAGGAAAGCAAGCATTTCGAGGCTAAGGATAAGCTGATTGTCAAGTATGGCAACATCGGCGTTGTGCGCATTAAGGTGAACGGCGAGGCTGTTGACCTGAAGGGCGAGCATGGCGTTGCTGTCAAGACCTATCTGCGTAACGCTCCCTCACAGCCTGCAGCCGCAGCTAAGGCAGAGGAGGCTGCACAGCAGCCCGAACCAGAAGCCAAGGCCGCACCTGCTGCCGCAGTAGAGGAAGCGCCGCAGCCGGCAGCAGCCGCACCTGCGCCGAAGGCAGAGGAACCGAAGCCGCAGGCTGAGGTTAAGCCGGCTGAGCCGCAGCAGCCACAGGCTGCCGGCGAAGCGAAGGCCGATAAGAAGAAATAATAATTTGTTCAGGAGTTTTTAATGAAACAGTTTTTACCGATTTCCGCTCAGGAAATAGCCGAGCGTGGCTGGGAGCAGCTTGACTTTCTGTTTATCAGCGGCGATGCTTATGTAGACCACCCCTCCTTCGGTCCGGCAGTAATCTGCCGTGTGCTGGAGGCGCAGGGCTACAAGGTAGCTTTGCTGTGCCAGCCGCGTTGGGATAAAGCAGAATATCTGGCAGAGCTGGGCAAGCCGCGACTGGGCGTGCTTATTTCCGGCGGCAACCTTGACTCCATGCTGTGCCGTTATACGGCAGCCAAGAATGAGCGTTCTGTCGACAAATATACCGCAGGCGGCGCGGTGGGACAGCGTCCCGACCATGCTACGGCTGTTTATGCGCAGCTCGTCAAAAAGCTGTGGCCCGATATGCCTGTAATTATCGGCGGCATTGAAGCCAGCCTGCGCCGTTTTGTGCATTTCGACTACTGGGAAAACAAGCTGATGCCTTCTATTCTGGAGGCCAGCGGTGCGGACCTTCTTGTTTACGGCATGGGTGAAAAGCAGGTAGTGGAAATTGCCGATTATCTGGCAGGCGGTGCCAGCGCCGAGGATATGCATTATATCCGCGGTACGGCCTATATGTCCGACACTCTGCCTGACGAGGAATATGTGGAGCTTCCCGACTGGAAGGCTATCAAGGACGACCGCAAGGAATTTGCCAAAGCCTTCAAGCTGCAGAGCAAGGAGCAGGACCCGTTTTATGGCAAAATCGTAGTCCAAAAGGGACAGAAGAAATATATTGTGCAGAATCCGAACATCTTCCCGCTGACGATGGAGGAGATGGACGCTATCTATGATTTGCCCTATATGCGTAAGTGGCATCCGAGCTACGATGCCAAGGGCGGCGTAGCGGCGCTGGAGGAGGTACAGTTCAGCCTTGTCAGCAGCAGAGGCTGCTTCGGCAGCTGTTCCTTCTGCGCTATTCATGCTCATCAGGGACGCATCATTCAGGCGCGCAGCCATGAATCTATTCTGCGCGAAGCTAAAATTCTGACACAGCTTGACGGCTTCAAGGGCTATATCCATGACGTCGGCGGCCCTACGGCTAACTTCCGCCATCCTTCCTGTGCCAAGCAGCTGAAATACGGCGTGTGCAAGGATAGACAGTGCCTGTTCCCCAAGCCGTGTCCCAATATTGATGCCGACCACAGCGATTATATAGCACTGCTGCGCAAGCTGCGCGCTTTACCGGGCGTCAAGAAGGTGTTTATCCGCAGCGGTATCCGTTATGATTATATGCTGGCGGATAAAAAGCAGGATTTCCTGGATGAACTGTGCCGCTATCACATCAGCGGTCTGTTGAAGGTGGCGCCCGAGCATATCGCACCGCAGGTTCTGGCGCGTATGGGCAAGCCCGGCAAGGAAGTTTATCTGAAGTTTATGCGCCTTTATGCGCAAAAAAATAAGGAAATCGGCCTGCCGCAATATCTGGTGCCGTACTTTATTTCCAGCCATCCTGGCTGCACGCTGAACAATGCCATTGAGCTGGCAGAGTTTTTGCGTGACATCAAGCACAATCCGGAGCAGGTGCAGGACTTCATTCCTACTCCCGGCAGTGCGGCGACGGCGATGTATTATTCCGGCATCGACCCGGAAAGCGGCGAAACCGTATTTGTGGCCCGCAATCCGCATGATAAGGCAATGCAGCGTGCGCTGATGCAGTACCGTGCTCCGCGTAACCGCAAGCTGGTGCTGGAGGCACTGCAGAAGGCAGGCCGTATGGACCTTGTGGGCAGCGGACCTAAATGTTTGCTGCATACGGAGCAGGAGCAGCGCGGCGGAGCGCGTGGCGCGAAGCGTGATGCATCTCGCGGACCGAAGCGTAATGCAACCCGCAGTGCTGCGGTCAGTGGAGCGCGTAAGGCAACGCGCAGTACCGCTTCAGGCAGTACCGGTGGAAAAAGGCGTGAGGATAAGCGCCGCAGATAGTAACGGAGGGATGAGATGATCCGTTGTATCTTTTTAGTGCTGATATTGGCCGGAATACTGACGGGAGGCTGTGGTGAGCAGCCTGCTCCTGTACAGAACGCAGGGGCAAAAACCGTTATCCTGTATTCCGAGCTTGATAATAAATTTACTGAAAATCTGGTGGATGCCTTTAACAAGGATAATAAGGCTAAGCTGCAGCTGAAGGCTGTTTACGAGCTGAAGCCCGGCGGGGAGCTGCCGGACGTTGTGCTGGCCGAACAGCGCACGCTTGCCGGCCTGAAGCGTCAGGGACGCCTGAAGCCTGTGGCCTTTGCCGATGGCGACAGACTGCCGCAGAAATTCCGTGACGCAGATTTAAGCTGGTACGGCGTTTTCTATGATCCGATAGTTTTTCTGGTCAACCAGCAGTATGCACGTACTGTCGGTCAGGCCAATATCTGCAGCTGGCAGGATTTGGCAGGAAAAGAGCAGCTGCGCATTGCTCTGGAAAATTTATCCGACAGCAACAGCACGCAAAACTTTTTGGCAGGTCTGGCAGATCGCTTCGGCGAGGATGAATCGCTGGAGTATTTAGGCAATATCAATCGCTTTATCGGGCAATATGCCAAGTTTCCCTTTACACCTGTGCGCATGGCGGCGGTAGGTGATGCGGATGTGGCCATAACAAGACAAAGCTACGTTTTTAAATATCTGGAAAATAAATTTCCCGCTTATGTTGTCTATCCTAAGGAGGGTACGCCGGTAAATCTTTTCTGCGTAGGCCTCTTTAAGAACACTGCCGATGATTTGCAGGGCCTTGCGGTTATGGAATGGCTTTTGACAAGCGAGCAGGTGCAGGCGATAGCGCAGGAAAACGCTACAGGCTACATGTTCATCTTTCCGCGTGGCTTTGACGAGGCTGCTGCCGATGCAGATAAAATCTGGCTTAACAGCAGCTATCTTGAGCCTGATAAGCAGGACGGACTGACGAATAAGTGGCTGAGTAAGGTAAGATTCAGTAAATAGTGATTAGATTATAGTGATTTATGCTCTTGCTTGCTGTCCCGACAGCTTGGGTGAGGGCAGCAGGTTTTGGAGGTAAAGAATGAAAATAGGTATGGTCAGCCTCGGCTGTCCCAAAAATCTGGTAGATTCTGAAGTTATGCTGGGTATTATCAAGGATAAGCAGCTGGAGATTACCAATGATCCCGCAGATGCCGAACTGATTATTGTTAATACCTGCGGTTTTATCGAAAGTGCGAAGGAGGAATCCATCAGCACAATTTTACAAATGGCGCAATACAAGGAGGAGGGCAGCTGCAAGTATCTGATTATGACAGGCTGCCTCGGCCAGCGTTATGCAGACGAGCTTTTCGAAAGCATGCCTGAGGTTGACGCTATCGTCGGCACCGACAGCTTCACCGATATCGGTTGGGTTATCGACCAGGTGCTGGCAGGCAAGCGCGTAAAGCATTTGCAGAAGCTGGAAAGCAAAAATGTGCAGGCTCCGCCCAGAATGCTGACTACGCCTGATTACATGGCGTATCTGAAAATTGCCGAGGGCTGCGACAACTGCTGCTCCTACTGCATTATTCCGCAGCTGCGCGGTCCCTACACCAGCCGTCCTTATGATGAGGTTATGGCAGAGGCAAGAAGCCTTGCTGCTCACGGCACCAAGGAGCTGATTGTCGTGGCGCAGGACACCACCCGCTACGGCGAGGACATCACCGGCAAGCTGCTTTTACCGCAGCTTTTGCGTGATCTCAACGAGCTGGAGGGCATTGAGTGGATTCGCGTTATGTACCTGTATCCCAACAACTTTACGGATGAATTGATTGCAGCCTTCGCCGAATGCGACAAGGTGTGCAAGTATATTGATATTCCTCTGCAGCATGCCAGCGACAGACTGCTCGAAAGTATGAACCGCTATGATACACGCGCGCAGGTAGAGGAGCTTCTTGCCAAGCTGCGTGAGCGTATTCCGGGAATTACTATCCGCACTACCTTTATCGTGGGCTTCCCCGGTGAAACCGACGAGGATTTTGCGGAACTGATGGACTTTGTTGAAAAGCAGCGCTTTGAAAACGCAGGCGTGTTCCAGTATTCCCAAGAGGAGGGCACTGTGGCCGGCGCTATGGAAAACCAGATTGAGCCTGAGGTTAAGGAAAACCGCTATCATGAGCTGATGGCGCTGCAGGCAGGTATTTCCGAAGAAATCCATCAGGAGCGCGAGGATGAGGAGCTGGACGTTATCGTCGAAGGCTTTGATGAAGAAAACCCCGCTCTTGCGGTAGGACGTTCCTATCACGAGGCACCCGATATCGACGGCAACATCTTTATCGAAAATGCCGCCGAGCTGGAGGTAGGCCAGATGGTAAGAGTGCGTATTCTGCAAGGCTTTACCTATGAAATGGTGGCAGAGCTGGTTTAAGAGCGTTGCTGTAAGAGTCAAAATAACCGGTGAGAGGGTGACAGCAGATGAAGGTTGAAATCATTACTACCGGGACGGAGCTGCTGCTGGGTGAAATTTTAAACACCAATGTGCAGTATTTATCCCGCAAGCTGAATAATATAGGCTTTGATGTTTTATATCAAACTACGGTCGGAGATAATCCGGAGCGTATGCGCGCAGTGCTGGAGCAGGCCATGCAGCGCGCCGATATCATCATTACCAGCGGCGGCTTGGGGCCGACGCGCGGTGATATTACCAAGGAGATGGTGATGGAGGTATGTCATACCGAAGGCTATCTCGATTTGGATACATGGGGACGCATAGATGCATATTTTGCCAAGAAGGGACTTTGCCCCTCGCAAAATAACGAAAAGCAGGCGTATGTGCCTATCGGGGCCGAGGTACTGCAGAACGATGTGGGTACCGCTCCCGGACTGTGGCTGGAATATAAGGATAAAATCTTCATTATGCTGCCAGGACCTCCGAGCGAGCTTACGGATGTGTGCGAAAAGCAGCTGCTGCCGCGAATGCTGCAGCGCTTCAGCGAGCACGGCATTATCATGTCGCGCACTCTGCATCTGCGCGGTATCGGCGAATCCATGGTAGCATCCAAGCTCGACGAGCTGATTATGGCGCAGACGAATCCTACGATTGCGCTTTATGCCCGCTACGGTGAAATTCTCATCAGGCTTACAGCGAAGGCTGCCAATGACAAGAAGGCAGCCGTAATGCTCGACGCTATGGAAGCCAAGGTACGCAAGAGCGTTGATAATTATATATACGGTGTGGATGATGCCACTCTGGCGGCCTGCTTAGGGCAGGAGCTGCTGAAGCAGGGCAAAACTATTGCCTTTGCGGAATCCTGCAGCGGCGGTCTTGCCAGCAGCCTGGTTACGGATGTGCCGGGCAGCAGCGAATATCTGCTGGGAAGCATCGTCAGCTACACTAACATGGCTAAGCAGAAGCTGCTTAATGTGCAGGCAGATACGCTGGCCAAATACGGTGCTGTCAGCCGCGAAACCGCCTGCGAAATGGCGTTGGGCGTGCGCAAGCAGCTGGGAAGCGATTACGGTGTGAGCATTACGGGCAACGCCGGACCGGGAGCCAGTGAGGGCAAGCCGGTAGGCCTTGTATATATTGCCGTTGCTACTGACGACGTGGTATATTGTCAGGAGCACCGTTTTATGTCTACAAGAACAGAAAATAAGCTGAGAATAGCTCAGACAGCTATTTCCATGGCTATTGATAAATTATTAGAAGAAAAAAACAATATGGAGGATAAACATTAATGACCATTCAAAAAGAGATGTTCGGCAACTTAGAGCTGGACAAAAAAATTGTAACCGCCCTGACTGACATGGGCTTCGAAGAGCCTTCTCCGATTCAGGCCGCTACTATTCCCCTGGTGCTCGAGGGTAACGACGTTATAGGCCAGGCACAGACCGGTACCGGCAAAACCGCTGCTTTCGGTATTCCTCTGGTGCAGGCAATTACCGACTTCAAGCATATTCAGGCGCTGATTATGACTCCGACCCGTGAGCTGGCTATTCAGGTTGCGGAAGAGGTAGGCAAAATCGGCCGTACACGCCGCGTGCGTGCACTGCCTGTTTACGGCGGCCAGCCGATTGAACGCCAGATCCGTGCGCTGCGCAACAATGTGCAGATTGTTATCGGTACCCCGGGCCGTCTGATTGACCATATCAACCGCGGTACTATCCATCTGGACCATATCAAATTCCTCGTACTGGACGAGGCTGACGAAATGCTGGATATGGGCTTTGTTGATGATATCGAAGAAATTATGCGCAGCCTGCCGGTTGAACGTCAGACTCTGCTGTTCTCCGCAACTATGCCCCGTCCGATTCTGAGCCTGACAAAGAAGTACATGAAGGCGCCGAAGAATGTAACTATTTCCAAGGAAGAGCTGACTGTACCTCTGATTGAGCAATACTATTTCGAAACCAAGGATAAGATTGAAGGCCTGTGCCGTCTGCTGGACGCAGAAATCGACGGCAAGCTGATTATCTTCTGCCGTACTAAAAAAGGTGTTGACGACCTGTCTATCGCACTTTCCAGCCGTGGCTACATGGCTGAGGGCCTGCATGGTGACCTGAGCCAGAACCAGCGTGACCGCGTAATGAAGAAATTCCGCGAGGGTGCTGTTGATGTACTGATTGCTACCGACGTTGCTGCCCGCGGTATCGACGTTGACAACATTACCCACGTTATCAACTTTGATATTCCGCAGGATCCGGAAAGCTACGTTCACCGCATCGGCCGTACCGGCCGTGCAGGCAACACCGGCGTAGCTATGACCTTCATCACTCCGCGTGAGTTCCGTCAGCTGAAGCTGATTGAGCGTACCGTCAAGACTAAAATCCAACGCCGTCAGCTGCCGACCGCTGCTAACGTTATCGAGCGTCAGCGCGACCAGATTATCAGCAAGATGCAGACTGTGCTGGAGCTGAACGCTTACCATGACTATATGCCGATTGCCGAAAGCCTGCTGGATGATTACAGCGCCGAAGAGGTTGCTGCCGCAGCTCTGAAGCTGATGCAGGAGGGCATTAAGGCTCTGGAGGCTCCGCAGGAGGATATCCTCTCTAAGGATCTGCGCAACACCGGCGGCCGTCCCGGCATGGTGCGCCTGTTCATCAACATTGGCCGCAGCCAGAAGATTATGGTTAAGGATATTGTCAGCACAATTGCTATTGAGGCAGACATTCCGGCACGTGATATCGGCCTGATTAATATCTATGATAAGTTCACCTTTGTTGAAGTACCGGAGGATGTAGCCGAAAAGGTTATCGGTGCGATGAACAAGAACTTTATCAAGGGGTATAAGGTTAATATTGAGCCGGCGAAGGCAAGAAGATAATAGGGCGACCGAGTATAATGCGTCATCTGCATCGTCATGGCTCCTAGGAGTACGAATATGTACGCCGTCGTCGCCATTCCTTGCATCTGACGCATTCTCCTCTAGTCGCTGACGCATACATCCCCAATTATTGGAGGTGATTACCCATGGCGAATGAAATTTACGGCAACCTGAAGGGTATCCGTAATTCCGTTATTGAAGAATTAAAAACTTTTTATGATATCCGTCTGGAGGGCGGTCAGCTGCTGACAAGCGAGCTGGCTTTGCGTATGGCGGATGTTACTGATTTTATTAACCGCGAGGTGAGCGTTTACGTTGCGCGCAACGGTCAGGTTCTTGCCGTATCGGTGGGCAATGATCAGAGTGTGGAGCTGCCTCCAGTTGAGGGCAGACGCGGTGCCAGCCGTCTTAGCGGTGTTCGCTGCGTGCATACTCATCCCAACGGCAATCCGCTGCTCAGTGGTGTGGATATTTCCGCACTGAAGAATAACCGCTTTGATGCGATGATTGCTGTCGGCGTTACTTCGCCGGATATCAGCCAGTCGCAGATGAGCTTCGGCATGATTACCGGTATTGACGATAACGAGCAATATCAGGTGGAATGCTACGGACCGCTGACGCTGCAGGAGGCGGAGGGAGTGTTCTTCCCAAATCTGGCGGCGATGGTGGAGCGTATCCTTGATAAGCAGACGGGCAGTGCCAGTCTGGCGCAGGGAACAGAGCGGGCGATTATCGTGGGCATGGAATACGGTGCCCCCAACAGCAGCGGCTGGACGGCCGAGGATTCTTTGGAGGAGCTGAAGCAGCTGGCAGATACTGCCGGTGCGGAGGTTGTGGCACGCTTCCTGCAGAAGCGCCCCAAGCCGGACCCGGCGTTCTTTATCGGCCGCGGCAAGGTGCAGGAGCTGGCGCTATATGTGCAGCAGGAGAACGTAGACCTGTGCATTTTTGACGATGAGCTTTCGCCGGCACAGCAGCGTAACATTGAGCAGTCAATGGGTGTGCGTGTGCTTGACCGCACGGCGCTGATTCTTGATATTTTCGCTCAGCGTGCGCATACTAATGAAGGCAAGCTGCAGGTTGAGCTGGCGCAGCTGCAATATACGTTGCCGCGCATTATGGGCAAGGGCCTGGCGCTGTCGCGTCTTGGCGGTGGCATCGGTACCCGCGGTCCCGGCGAAACTAAGCTGGAGGTTGACCGCCGTCGCATCCGCGACCGCATTGCCTATATCAAGGAATGCATCGGCAAGGTTAAGAGTGTGCGCACTCTGCACAGGGCCGGACGTGCGAAGGCAAGTGTGCCTACGGTAAGCCTTGTTGGCTATACCAACGCCGGCAAATCAACACTTTTAAATACGCTGACTAATTCTGATATCTACGCGCAGGACCAGCTTTTCGCAACGTTGGACCCGACTACGCGCCAGTTAGACCTGCCGAATAAGCAGCAGGCTATTTTGACGGATACTGTCGGCTTTATCCAACGCCTGCCGCATCAGCTGGTTGCAGCCTTCCAGTCTACGCTGGAGGAGGTTGTGCAGTCCGACGTGCTGCTGCACGTTATTGATGTCAGCCACGAGCTGTATAAGGAGCAGGCTGCTGCTGTTTATCAGGTTCTGGATGAGCTGGGTGCCAAGGATAAAACGATTATCACGGTTTATAACAAAATTGATAAGCTGCCGCCGGATTCCGGTCTGGCAGAGCGTTTGGCCAAGGAAGAAAACAGCATCTGCATTTCCGCAAAGGGACGTTATAATCTTGACGGCCTGCTGGCGCTGATTGCAGAAAACCTGAAGCTGAAGGCGGTAGAGGAGAGCTTCCTCGTGCCTTACAGCGATTCCGCTGCGGTAGGACGCTTGCATGATGCAGGCACGGTACTGGAGCAGGAATATCTGGCGGAGGGCACACTGCTGAAGGTGCGTCTGGACGCGGAGCAGGTGCAGCAGTTTGCCAAGTATCTTGCTGCAGATGCCAAGGCTTAGGATGAATTGGCGCAATGCCAAAAAATATAAAAATATCAGGTGAGAATTTTGGTTGATTACAATGCATTAGAGCAGGCAGCCTTAGCTGAGGTTGCTAAACATACCGCAGAGCTGGAAGCAGCAGCTTTGTACAATACTGAAAAGGTTATTGCGGCCTTCCGTAATAACATGGTTTCCGACTACTACTTGAAGCCTACTACAGGCTATGGCTACAGTGATGTGGGCCGCGATACTCTGGATTTGATCTATGCCGAGCTGTTCAAGACTGAGGCAGCATTGGTACGTTCTCAGTTCGTCAGCGGCACTCATGCGCTGGCAGTTGCTCTGCTGGGCAACCTGCGCGCAGGCGATGAGCTGATTGCCGTAACCGGTGCTCCTTATGACACTATGCAGACTATTATCGGCTCTCCGGTTAAAACTCCCGGCTCTTTGGTTGACTTGGGCGTAACTTACAAGGAGCTGCCGATGACCGGCGATCATGTTGACCTGGAGGCTGTAAAAAATGCTGTTACCTCCAAGACTACGATGATTCATATTCAACGCTCCTGCGGCTACAGCAGCGAACGTAAGACTATTGACGTTGCTGAAATCGGCCGTATCTGCAGTGCTGCAAAGGAAGCTAATCCGAATGTTATCTGCTTTGTTGATAACTGCTACGGCGAGTTTATCGAAAAGCAGGAGCCTACCGAGGTTGGCGCTGACTTGATGGCAGGCTCTCTGATTAAGAATCTGGGCGGCGGCTTGGCTCCGACCGGCGGTTATATTGTCGGCCGTGCGGATTTGGTAGAGAACGCTTCCTACCGTCTGACCGCTCCCGGTCTGGGCGGCGAGATGGGCGCAACCTTGGGTGACACTGCTCGCGAGTTCTATCAGGGACTTTTCCTGGCTCCGCATATCGTGGTGCAGGCTGTTAAGACTGCTGTTTTTGCGGCTGCTGTTTTCAAGGGCCTTGGCTATGCTGTTAAGCCGTTGCCGGAGGAACGCCGCAGCGATATTATTCAGGCTATTACCTTGGAAAGCAAGCAGCGTCTGTGCGATTTCTGCGTTGCTATTCAGGGCAATTCTCCTGTTGATGCGCACGTTGAGCCGGTTCCGAGTCCGCTGCCGGGTTATCAGGATGAGATTATTATGGCTGCGGGTACCTTTGTACAGGGCGCTTCTATTGAGCTGAGCGCTGATGGTCCGTGCCGTGAGCCGTTTAATGTTTTCTTCCAGGGCGGTTTGACTTTTGAGCATGGTCGTTTGGCGATTATGGCGGCGGCTAAGCGTGTTGGGCCTAAAGAGGCGTAAATAAGTTAAAGATTCGTAATTAAATCTCATTCCGTTCAAAAGAATTGCGGGCGCTCGTTTCGTGTGGAACCAAGACGAAGTGCCGAAAAACTCGCGCTAAGCTAAAAAATTATGCAATATTAGCTTGCATAGCGCTCAGACAGTTTCGGCCCTTCGGTGGTTCCAAACACTTACTCGCTGCAATTATTATTTCTCTGCATGAGATGTTAATTACTCAATGTAGCTTGCTCTTAGCTTTGCAATAAGAGTTCAGTTACTCAATGTAGTTTGCTCTTAGCTTTGCAATAAAATTTCAGTTACTCAATTTAGTCTGGCATCGAATTGACGTCAATTTTGATGGCGGAGTTGTTTAAGGATGATTTATATGAATAACATGGCAGTATGTAATTATATAGTGGGCGTGCTGGGCGCGGTTATCGGCGGTCTGATTATGCAGGCGGCTGTAGCTTTTCCGCTGGAGTTTACGGAGAACGGCCCCGGTCCGGGCTTCTGGCCTTTTACGCTGGGTGCAGTGCTGGGCGCTGTTTCGGTTTTGCTGCTGCTTTATACCTTTGTCAATAAAGCTGATTTACATGGCGTGAAGGTGCAGCTTTCTTCGACAGGCAACAAGCGCGTTTATTTAATGATGGGTTTTGTCGTTTTGTTCTGTGCGCTCATCAGCATTCTTGGCTTTTATCCGGCAGCGGCAATTATGATTCCGGCTGTTATGCGTCTTATGGATTATCGCAATTATAAGGTAATCGGCCTGACAACGGTGCTGTGTCTGCTGTTTATTTATCTTGTTTTCGGCATACTGCTGCATACGCAGATGCCGCAATCTGTATTCATGGAGTAGGAGGTCATACTGATGGTTGATATAATGAGCGCATTAAATATGATTTTCGTCCCCATGAATCTGCTGGGACTTTTCTTCGGCGTGCTGGTGGGCATTGCCTTCGGCTGCATGCCGGGCCTGAGTGTTAACATGGGCCTGGCGCTGCTGTTTCCGCTGGCCTTTACGTTCCATGGTATCGGCGGCATTCTGATGCTGCTGGGCATTTACTGCGGTGCGATTTACGGCGGCAGTATTTCGGCAATCCTGTTGAAAACTCCGGGTACGCCTGCTTCCGTAGCGACTACTCTGGACGGCTATCCGATGGCGACGAAGCTGGGGCAGCCCGGACGTGCTCTCGGTCTTTCCACTTTGGCCAGCACCTTCGGCGGTATTTTCAGTACCATCTGCCTGATTTTGCTGGCACCGCAGCTGGCGAAGGTTGCACTGCAGTTTTCCAAGCCGGAATATTTTGCTCTGGCTATTTTCGGCCTCAGCATTATTACGAGTGTTTCCTCCGGCAGTGTTATCAAGGGTATTATGGGCGGCCTCATCGGCCTGTTCCTGGCAACAGTCGGCATTGACGGTATGAGCGGCGCTATCCGCTTCACCCTGGATACCAACTATTTTATGGGCGGCGTATCCTTTATCCCTGTGCTTATCGGCGTGTTCGCCTTTGCGCAGGTGTTGAGCAGTATTGAGGATTATTATCACAATGAACGCAAGGAGCAGCATATGATGCTTGACCGTCTGCTGCCTTCGTTTGATGATATCAAGAGAGTGTTCAGCACGCTTTTGCGTTCCTCCTTCATCGGTACCTTCATCGGCTGTGTGCCCGGTACTGGCGGCGATATTGCTTCTTTTGTATCTTATGATCAGGCGAAACGCTGGTCTAAGCACAGCAAGAACTTCGGCAACGGTGAACCCGAGGGCATTGTAGCCTCCGAGGCAGGCAACAACGCTGTATCCGGCGGTGCCTTCATTCCCGTGCTGACGCTGGGTATCCCCGGCGACGGCGCAACGGCAATCATGATGGGCGCGCTGATGGTTCAGGGTCTGCAGCCCGGTCCCTTGCTCTTTGTGGAGAAGGCGCCTGATGTTTACGCTATCTTCATCGGTCTGCTTTTAGCTAATGTGATTATGGGTATCATGGGCTTTTCGTTAATCAGACTTTTTATGAAGGTTGTTAACGTGCCTGTGCATATTCTGCTGCCGATTATCGTGATGATGACCTTCGTGGGAACTTATTCCTACAATAATTCGCTGAACGATGTTTATCTGATGGTGGCAAGCGGTTTCCTGGGTTATTTTATGAATAAGCTGGGCTTTTCCATGTCGGCGATTATCATCGGCATTATCCTCGGCGGTATGGCAGAGCAGAACTTTGTCGGCTCGCTGATTATGAGTGACGGCAGCTTTGCTATTTTCTTCCAGCGCCCGCTGTGCCTGTTCTTCCTGGTGGCAGCTCTTTTATCACTGCTTTCGCCGCTTTTCAGCAAGCTGTTCAAAAGAAGTTAAATTTTACTTGACAAACTCCCTGCGTTTGGCTAAACTAAGCATATAAAGGGAGTAGCTTGCACGCATGGCGTGTTCACTCTGTCGTCAGTACGATTGCTTCGGCAATCCGGCTTTGTGACTAAGTAGCGAGACTTTGTTGTAATTTTATTGCAGCAATGTCTCGCTTTTTTGTTTTTAGGGACGGCTGCAAATCAAGGAGGAAGAAAATGGAAATAGCTTTACAGTTTGTTTTGTTGGCCTTAGGTTTTGTGATGCTAGGCAAGGGTGCGGATTGGTTTGTAGAGGGTGCAGCAGGTATTGCCATGCGCTTCGGCATTCCGCAGCTGGTAATCGGCCTTACTATCGTGGCGATGGGCACGAGCGCACCGGAGGCAGCGGTAAGTATCGCTGCTGCAGTTAAGGGTAATGCGGATATTACTATCGGTAATATCGTCGGCAGTAATATTCTTAACATACTTGTTATTTTAGGCCTTGCGGCTTCTATTGTGCCGATTGCGGTAGCGCGTTCTACCGTACGCATCGAAATCCCCTTCATGATCGGTGTTACCGCACTGCTGTTTTATCAGGGACGCGACGGCAGCATCAGTCTGGCTGACGGCGGTGTGCTCATGGTAGCCTTTGCCGCATATATGATGTATCTGTACACCATGGCGATGAAGAGCAATGTCGACAGTGATCTGGAAGAGCCCGGTTTGCCGCTGGGACGCTGCCTTTTGGGTGCAGTTGGCGGCTTGGCGCTGATTATTGCGGGCAGTAATGTTACCGTAGGTGCAGCAACCTCTATTGCAACCTATGCAGGACTCAGCGAGCGCTTTATCGGCCTGACGATTGTGGCTTTGGGCACCTCGTTGCCGGAGCTGTTCACCTCTGTAGCGGCGGCACGCCGCGGTAACGCAGATATTGCCATCGGTAATATCGTCGGCAGCAACATTTTCAATATCCTTTTCGTAGTAGGCTTGTCCTCGCTGATTATCGACATTCCCTTCGCATCTGCCTTCAACTTTGATACCTATGTAGCGCTTGGTGCGGCAGTGCTTCTGTGGCTGTGCGTGCTGCGTACTCAGCGCCTGCAGCGCTGGGCCGGTGCGCTGATGCTGGTGTGCTATGCGGCGTATCTGCTGTATATTCTGTAATCACAGTCCTATAATGTAAAAAATTTAACATTTACCCTTCGCAAGCAGTAAAAATCTCTTGCCTGCTTGCGGAATTTATGGTAAAATATTTTGGTGTAAAAATAACACACGCAGGAAAATTCATCTGTTGCTACGTTTTGCCGCGTAGAGAAGAATTATAACCCATTCCTGCGGAGGAAAAAACAGGAGGAAACAAAAAATGGCTATTATCTCTATGAAACAATTACTTGAAGCTGGTGTACACTTTGGTCACCAAACCCGTCGTTGGAACCCTAAAATGGCTCCGTACATCTTCACCGAGCGTAACGGTATCTACATCATCGACCTGCAAAAAACCGTAAAAAAGGTTGACGAAGCTTACAACTTCATCCGTGAGGTTGCTGCTGCTGGCGAAAACATTCTGTTCGTTGGTACCAAAAAACAAGCTCAAGAAGCTATGAAAGAAGAAGCTACCCGCTGCAACATGTTCTTCGTTAACGAGCGTTGGCTGGGCGGCATGCTGACCAACTTCAAAACCATCCAAACCCGTATTGCACGTCTGCGCAAACTGGAAGCTATGGAAGCTGACGGCACCTTCGACCTGCTGCCGAAGAAAGAAGTTATCGGCCTGAAACATGAAATGGAAAAACTGACCAAATACTTGGGCGGTATCAAAGACATGAAAAAACTGCCGGGCGCTATGTTCATCGTTGACCCCCGCAAAGAGCACATCGCTGTTCTGGAAGCTCACAAACTGAACATTCCTATCGTTGCAACCGTTGACACCAACTGCGATCCGGACGAAATCGATCATGTAATCCCTGCAAACGACGACGCTATCCGCGCTGTAAAACTGCTGACTGCTAAAATGGCTGACGCTGTTCTGGAAGGCCGTCAAGGTATGCAAACCGAAGAAGCTGCTGCTGAAGAAGCTCCGGCAACTGAAGAAGCTGAATAATCCTAACGTTAATATATTACATTTTGAGGAGGAATAACTGATGGCTCAAATTACTGCTGCATTAGTTAAAGAACTGCGCGAGCGTACTGGCGCTGGCATGATGGACTGCAAAAAAGCACTGACCGCTGTAGAAGGCGATATGGACAAAGCAATCGACTTCCTGCGTGAAAAAGGTCTGGCTGCTGCTGCTAAAAAAGCCGGCCGCATCGCTGCTGAAGGCGTTGTTGGCTCTTTCGTAAGCGCTGACGGCAAGATCGGTGCAATCGTAGAAGTTAACTGCGAAACCGACTTTGTTGCTAAAACCGACGGCTTCAAAGAACTCGTTGAAAAAATTGCTGCTCATATCGTAGCTACCAAACCGGCTGACGTAGAAGCTCTGCTGGCTTCCGAGCTGGACGGCCAAACCGTTGAAGCTCTGGTAACCGCTAGCGTTGCTAAGATCGGCGAAAAGATTTCCGTTCGTCGTTTCGCTCTGTACGAAGCTCCGGAAGGCGTTGTTGCTGCTTACATCCATGGCGGCGGCAAAATCGGCGTTGTTGTTGAATTAAAAGGCGGCAATGCTGAACTGGGTAAAGACGTTGCAATGCATGTTGCTGCTGCTAACCCGAGCTACCTGGAACGCTCTCAAGTACCGGCTGCTGAGCTGGAACACGAGAAAGAAGTTCTGTCCGAGCAAGCTAAAAACGAAGGCAAACCGGAAAAAATCATCGAGAAGATGGTTATGGGCCGTATCAACAAATACTACAAAGAAGTATGCCTGGTTGACCAAGAGTTCGTTAAAGATCCGGACCAAACTGTTGGTAAACTGGTAAAAGCTGCAGGTGCTGAAGTTCTGGCATTCTCCCGTTTCCAACTGGGTGAAGGCATCGAAAAGAAACAAGAGGACTTCGCTGCAGAGGTTATGTCTCAAATTAAATAAGGTTCTATAATAAGTGTTGGGGTATTGACTTGGATTAAGTCAATACCCCAACACT
>NZ_CAUDZA010000034.1:0-21934 GCF_958453765.1 Phascolarctobacterium succinatutens
ATTTTAATCAATCCTGCTTATTAATCAACGTATTTTTTGAATACGATAGAAGCATTGTGACCGCCAAAGCCCAGGTTGTCGCTCAGTGCAACATTAACAACTCTCTTACGAGCTTCGTTCGGTACATAATCCAGATCCAGCGGACCTTCCGGATCATCCAGATCCTTATCCTTGTAGTTGATGGTCGGCGGAATGATATCGTTTTCGATAGTCATAACGGTAGCAATAGCTTCTACACCGCCGGCAGCGCCCAGCAGATGGCCAATCATGGATTTGTTGGAGCTGATGCACAGTTCGTAAGCATGCTCGCCAAATACCTTCTTGAAGGCAATGGTTTCGCCCAGGTCATTACGATGGGTGGAAGTACCATGAGCATTGATGTAGTCAACCTCTTCCGGTTTTACGCCAGCGTCAGCAACTGCTGCAGCGATGCAGGCAGCCGGAGTTTCGCCGGTCGGGTCCGGAGCGGTGATATGATATGCGTCGCAGTTCATAGCAAAGCCTGCCAGCTCAGCATAGATGTGTGCGCCACGAGCTTTAGCATGCTCCAGCTCTTCAAGAACCAGAACGCCTGCGCCTTCACCCATTACAAAGCCATCACGCTTTTTATCAAACGGGCAAGATGCTGCTTCAGGGTTTTCGTTATTGGTGGACAGAGCCTTCATGTTAGCAAAGCCAGCAATAGCAATCGGGGAAACCGCAGCTTCGGTGCCGCCTGCCAGCATTACGTCAGCATCACCGTATTGAATGGTGCGCAGAGCGTCGCCGATGCAGTTGGTGCCGGTAGCACATGCAGTTACGATAGCGGTGTTAGGACCTTTCAGACCGGTTGCAATAGCAATCTGGCCTGCAGACATGTTCGGGATTTCCATCGGAATGAAGAACGGGCTGATTTTGGACGGGCCTTTGGAACCCAACTTCAGGGATTGCTCCAGGAAGGTGTGGATGCCACCGATACCGCTGCCAACGCAAACGCCGCAACGCAGAGGATTTTCCTTGCTCATATCCAGCTTAGCATCTTCGATAGCCAGCTTAGCAGCAGCAACTGCAAAGTGGGTTACACGGTCCATACGCTTGCCTTCTTTTTTATCAATGAAAGCAGTGTAATCAAAATCCTTAACCTCACCGGCAATCTTTACTGTGAAATCAGTAGTATCAAACTGAGTGATAGGGCCGATACCAGATTTACCGGCAACCAGGTTATTCCAGAAGGTATCCTTGCCGATACCGATAGGAGTTACAGGGCCAACGCCAGTTACTACAACTCTTCTTTTACTCAAAATAGTTCACCTCGTAATCAAATTTTTGAAATTTCATCCTTTATGCGCCTGAAGATTTCTTTTACAGGCAGAATTTCCTTGATTTTCCACATATTGGCACCGGTGAAAACAAGACCGGTTTCTACGTCACCCTGCTGTGCACGTGTCAGCGCTCTGATAATACAGAAGCTGTGGGTGCAGTGCTTTAAGCACAAATCGCAGGTGGTGGGTTTAGGAGCTTTATTTTCTAAAGATAACTGTGCAAACGGATTGCGGATAGCGCGTCCCTTATAGCCTACAGGGCTGTCAATCTGCACAACATCTTCTTTAGTCATTTTAAGATAGAATTCTTTCAAAGCAGGTGCGCCGTTGGATTCCTCACTGGCAGCGAATCTGCTGCCCATCTGCACACCGCTTGCGCCCAGCTTCAGAAGCTCGGCAACATCACTGCCGCAGACAGCGCCGCCGGCAGCAATAACAGGTATATTAACGGATTTAACAATCTCCGGAAGTATCTCTTTAATCGATTGCTGAGTTCCCAAGTGACCGCCTGCTTCGGTGCCTTCGACAACGATAGCAGAGGCTCCCAGCTTCTCAGAAATCTTAGCCAGTTTTACAGAAGAAACAATTGGTACTACTTCGACACCATATTTACGTCCGACGGCAAAAATATCTCTTGAAAAACCGGCGCCGGCTACGATTAAATCTATTTTCTCTTGTGCAGCGGTAGTAATCAGACCTAAAAACTCTCTTGCCGCAAACATTGCATTAATACCGATAATGCCTTTGCCGCCTGTAAGTTTTCTTGCCAGACGTATTTCTGTACGCAGTTCGTCAAAGCTCATGCCGGACGCTGCGATAAGTCCTATACCGCCTTCTTTAGCTACAGCAGCTGCCAAACGGGCTGTAGACAGCCTGATAGCCATGCCTCCTTGTATAATCGGTACTTCAGCAACAAGCTTACCGATTTTCAGCACTGGTAGTTTCAACAAATATCCCCCATTTCAGGACTAGAGTAGAGTAGCTTGTGCCAGGGAACCCTCAAGGGGTTCCCTAAACATAAGCAGGTAAAGCATTATTTTTCTTCATCCAGCAGTTTAACAGCGTCAGCTACAGTGCGGATTTTTTCAGCTTTTTCATCAGGGATTTCAACACCGAATTCCTCTTCGAAAGCCATGATCAGCTCAACGATATCGAGGGAGTCAGCGCCGAGATCATCGATGAAAGCGGATTCCATCTTTACTTCGTCAGCGTCAACGCTCAGTTGTTCAACAGTGATGTCTCTTACTTTTTCGAAAGTGCTCATTACGATTCACCTCCTTCCAATAGGTAAAGTTGCAGGTCTCCCAAATGGGCCCCCTATTACATTACCATACCACCGTCAACATGTAAAGTCTGTCCGGTAATATAATTGGCGTCATCGCTCACAAGGAAGACAACAGCCTTGGCAATATCAGTAGTTTCACCCAATTTGTGTAAGGGTATAGAAGTCAGCATACCTTCAACAACCTTGTCGGAAAGTACACTTGTCATATCCGTTTTAATAAAGCCGGGAGCAACAGCGTTCACGTTAATGCCGCGAGCAGCAACTTCCTTAGCAACGGATTTAGTAAAGCCGATTACGCCAGCCTTAGCAGCAGCGTAGTTAGCCTGGCCAGCATTGCCCATCAGACCAACAACAGAGCTGATGCTGACAATTTTGCCGGCCTTTTGTTTCATCATGTATTTGACAGCGGCCTTGGTGCAGTTGAACACACCCTTCAGGTTAGTGGTCAGAACTGCGTCCCAATCCTCTTCTTTCATACGCATCAGCAGACCATCACGGGTAATGCCTGCGTTGTTTACGAGGATATCAATGCGGCCGAATTCTTTAACAACTTCATCTACCATAGCAGTAGCAGCTTCGTTGGAGGAAATGTCTGCCTGCACTACGAAAGCCTTACGGCCCATAGCTTCGATTTCTGCAGCAACCTCTTTAGCAGCAGCTTCACTGCCTGCGTAGTTTACAACAACGTCAGCACCTTCTGCAGCGAGAGCCAGTGCGATTGCACGGCCGATACCGCGGGAAGCGCCGGTTACGAGAGCTTTTTTACCTTCTAACTTCATTGCAAGTTCTCCTTATCCTTCAATTCATCATCTGTCATTTGGTCTTCACAAATACATACTGCATGTACGTTTAGGGGAATTGCGAAGCTGACAGTTTAGCCTGGTGAATTATTTATTCAGCTCAGCTAAGGTTTTTTCCAGGCTGGCAGCGTCTTCAACGTTGAGAGCCATCATGCCTTTGGCAATCTTCTTGGTGAAGCCGGTCAGAACCTTGCCCGGGCCAACCTCAACAAAAATGTCTACGCCGCCTGCAACCATATTGCGTACGCTGGTTTCCCAGAGAACAGGCATAGCAGCTTGTTTAACGAGCAGTTTTTTGATTTCTTCGCCGCTGGTAACTTCCTGAGCGGTTACGTTAGCAACAACAGGAACGGTAATATCTTTGATTTCAATCGGAGCCAGAACCTCAGCCAGGCGGGCTGCAGCGGGCTGCATCAGAGTGCTGTGGAAAGGAGCGCTTACTGGCAACAGCACAGCGCGTTTTGCACCTGCAGCCTTCAGAGCTTCGATAGCTTTATTTACAGGATTAACAGCACCAGCAATAACAACCTGACCGGGGCAGTTGAAGTTTACTGCTTGCACTGCTTCGCCGGATTCAGCTTCTACGCTGCGGCAGATTTCTACGATTTTGTCGCTGTCCAAACCGAGGATAGCAGCCATGCTGCCTTCGCCTACGGGAACAGCCTCTTGCATGAACTGGCCGCGTTTGTTAACAATGCGTACAGCGTCAGCAAATTTCAGAGCACCGGTGTTTACCAGTGCACTGTATTCGCCCAGGCTGTGACCTGCAGCGATATCGCAGCTTACGCCATGCTCCTTCAGAACTGCTGCACAAGCTGTGCTGGCGGTCAGAATAGCAGGTTGGGTGTTAGCGGTCAGCTTCAGGTCTTCAGCAGGACCTTCGAAGCACATTTTGCTGATGGAATAGCCAAGAGCGTCATCAGCCTCTTCAAAAATATGTTTTACAACAGGATATTCATCATAAAAAGCTTTGCACATGCCAACGGTCTGAGAACCTTGGCCGGGGAATACGAATGCGATTTTACTCATCGTGTAAATTACCTCTCTTTCGATAATAATTAACTTTCGATAATAATCAAATACTACCAAGACAAACGAGAAGGGTTTAGATACGAGTAATGGCGACGACGGTGTACTACTGCTACTCCTAGGAGCCATTACAAAGTAGATGGGCCCTTATCGTTTGGATTATTTACTCCATTTGAGGACAATAGCTGCCCAGGTCAGACCTGCGCCAAAGCCGTCAAGAATAATATTATCGCCTTTTTTCAGTGCGCCGGCCTTTTGAGCCTCGCACAGAGCGATAGGAATAGATGCGGCAGAGGTATTAGCGTATTTGTCTACGTTTACCCAAACCTTATCCATCGGCATCTTCAGACGCTTAGCAGCGGAGGTGATGATGCGGTAGTTAGCCTGATGCGGGAACAGCATATCCAGCTCTTCCGGCTTCATATTCGCCTTAGCAAGAGCACGCTTTGCAGTCTTGCCCATAATCTGGATAGCGAATTTGAAAACCTCCTGACCGTTCATATGAATGGTGTGGTCTTTGGCAGCAACGGTTTCTTCGCTTGCCGGATTACGGCTGCCGCCTGCCGGTTGCAGCAGGAACTTGCCGCCGTTGCCGTCGGCACCCATGTCAATGCCCAGTACACCGTAGCCTTCTTCAACCTCGCCAACTACAGCAGCACCGGCGCCATCACCGAAGAGAACGCAGGTGTTACGATCTGTCCAGTTCATAATACGGCTCAGAGTTTCCGCACCGATAATCAGAATCTTGTTATACAGACCGCTCTTAACCATCTGGCTTGCTACAGCAAGGCTGTAAACAAAGCCGCTGCAGCCTGCAGCCAGGTCAAAGGCAGCTGCGTTTTTAGCACCCAGACGAGCCTGTACCAGGCAAGCGGTAGACGGGAAAATATAGTCGGAGGAAGCAGTGCCTACAATAACGAGATCTAGCTCTTCCGGAGCAACGCCGGCGTCCTTCAGTGCTTCTACAGCAGCATTGTACGCCAGATCGGAGGTTGCTTCTTCCGGAGCAGCGATGTGACGCTGCTTGATGCCGGTGCGCTCAGTAATCCATTCGTCACTGGTCTCAACAATTTTCTCCATGTCTGTATTAGTGATAATCTTCTCAGGAACATAATGTCCTAAACCTAAAATACCAACAGCTCTTGTCATTTATCTAATTCCTCATTTCTTTTGATTCCGCAATCTTATCTTTGATGATACTTACAACATCCTGCTCGGCAAAGTCCATAGCTACATGAATAGCATTGGTAATTGCCTTGGCCTTGGAGCTGCCGTGGCAGATAATAAAAGGCGCGCGGATGCCTAACAGCAAAGCTCCGCCGTATTCGGCAGGGTCAAGACGTTTCTTCAGGCCTTTCAGTGCAGGCTTGATTAACAGTCCGCCCAGCTTTGCCAGAATGCCGCCGTTCATAATCGCTTCCTTGATCAGCGTCATAATAGCCTTCGCCAGACCTTCACCGAACTTCAGCACAACATTGCCGACGAAACCGTCGCAGACAACTACATCTACCGTGCCTTTGTTGATGTCACGTCCTTCAACATTGCCGATAAAGTTTATTGTCCGAGTATCCTTTAAAAGCGGGTAGGTTGCCAGTGCTTGTTCGTTACCCTTAGTTTCTTCTTCACCGATGTTCAAAAGTCCTACCTTCGGCTGAGAAATTTTTAAAATTTTTTCTGCGTACACCGTACCCATGATAGCACTCTGTACCATATGCTCAGGTTTTGCGTCTACCTTGGCGCCGCTGTCAAGCACTACAGTAGTGCCCTTCAG
Organism: Phascolarctobacterium succinatutens; assembly: GCF_958453765.1. Classification (GTDB taxonomy): domain Bacteria; phylum Bacillota; class Negativicutes; order Acidaminococcales; family Acidaminococcaceae; genus Phascolarctobacterium_A; species Phascolarctobacterium_A succinatutens_B. Next base: position 6,187 of record NZ_CAUDZA010000034.1, read on the forward strand.
GCTGGGAATCGGCGTTGCAATAGCAGGTCGTTCCACGCCCCTGATGCGGCCTACGCAAAAAAGCGCTGAGGCAACGGCAGCACCGGTGCTGCCGGAGGAAACAAGGGCATCACATTCCTTGTTTCTCAGCAATCCTGCCGCAACTACGATAGAAGCGTCCTTTTTGGACTTAACCGCAATCGCAGGATGCTCGTCCATCGCAATTACCTCGCTGGCATGATGAATAGTAATCTTCGGATTTTTATCCGCACCGTATTTTACCAGCAGCTCACGGATTATTTTTTCATCGCCAACCAAAACAGTTTCGCAGCCATACTTTTTAACAGCGTTGACTGCACCTAAAACAAGCTCTTTGGGACCATAATCGGTACCCATAACATCTACGGCGATTTTCATGCTTCCTGCTCCCCCTCATGCTTAGTTCTGTTATCCAAAGAAACAATAATGAACTTAGCGCGAAAAACCTCTTCGTTATTGTTTTTCACGGAAACAAAAATATAATATTTATCCATGCGGCGGTGCGTAACCACTGCACGGGCTACAAGCACAGCTCCTGCATTGACAGGCAGCTTATACTTGACATTACCTACAGCAGTCAGTGCATATTCCGCATCTACAACGGCCAGAGCCAAAGTGTTGGCCATGGCAAACATATAATAACCGCGTGCGATTCCGGTACGTTCAAGCACCATATCCGGTGTAATCTTCAGCGTTGAGATGCCGATTTTATTCAGCTCCAGATCCAGCAGCTCGCCCACGATATCTTTTTTATCAATGGCACGCAGCTTGGTCTGAGCTTCCTCTGCCATAGTACGAGTTCTGGCACGCAGCTCAGGAATTCCCAGAGCAACACGGTCCAGACGAATTGTCTGTACGCTGACATCCAGCATTTTTGCCAGTTGCTCATCAGTGCTGAAGGGATTATCCCTAAGCAGCTTCTTCAAGCTTCTGTGACGTATTAATTTTTTAGAAGAAGTCATTACCTCACCTGCTTTTTAGTACCAGCTCATAATATCTGTTTTTATTATAAGAGCATCGCAGGTTTTTGGCAAGGGCTTTTTAGCAAAAAATTTGTGATATCCCTTACATTTCACCAATTTCTTTAATTACATAATTAACTATCCGTGAAATCGGAGATCTTACCGTACCATGTAAAAAGCCTCCGGAAAAAATTCCGAAGGCCTTATAAACAGCTTAAAATTATTCAGCTTTAGCAATGACTTGTTTGCCATTGTAGTAACCGCATTCAGGGCAAACGCGATGCGGCATTTTCATTTCATGACATTGCGGGCATTCAACCATGCCAGGAACGCTCAGTTTCCAATTAGCACGACGTCTGTCACGACGGGCTTTGGACATTTTTCTCTTAGGTACTGCCATTTCTCAATACACCTCCTCAGTGCTATGAAGTGAATTTAATTTTTGATGAATTGCTTTAATGCCGCCAGCCTCGGATCTACAGTGGACCTGTCGCATCCGCAGTCACCATCATTAAGATCAGCGCCACAAACGGGACAAAGTCCCCGGCAGTCTGGCTTACACAGAGCCTGCATGGGCTCTGCAAGCAGCAGCCCTTCACGAAGCGGTTCCGTTATGTCAATAACGTCCGAATCGTAGACAAAAGCATCATTTTCAATATGTTCAGCACTTGCCGGATAAAACTTCTCGACAACTTCTGCCCTGGCTACACCTGTAAAATCCTTCAGGCAACGGCCGCAGGTACGTTGTACCTTGGCAGTCATTACAGCCTGCAGCAATAATACATCGCCAGCATTGCTCATAGTGCCTTCCAAATTTACTGTACCGTCAATAACAAGCTCTTCAGGTGTTATTTCCAGTTCAGCAGGCGAAAGCTCATAAGCAAGAGTCTTTTCACCGACTAGTCTTTTCTTGATTTCTGCGACATTTATTTTAATCATATTTCACCAATCGTTACAATTATAGCGGTATTACCGCTCTTTGTCAAGTAAAAATGCTTTGTACGGATAAAAACTGTTATCAGTTACTATAACCTCATGCAAATGCCTACAGCTTAATGATTCTGCGGCATATGTTATATGTATCGCGGGCAATAACCAGTTCCTCGTTTGTCGGGATAACAAAAATTTTTACACGCGCACGGCGTACGCTGATTTCGCGCTCTTTGCCGCGTACCTGGTTGAGGTCCGGATCAATGCGCGTACCGAGATATTCCAGGCCGTTGCAGATTTTATCACGCATAAAGGGAGAGTTCTCGCCCAGGCCTGCGGTAAAGACAATAGCATCTACACCACCCATTGCCGCTACATAACCGCCGATATATTTTTTTACCTTGTAGGCAAAAACATCGATTGCCAGCTGACTGCGGTCATCGCCGCGGTTAGCAGCGCTTTCCAGATCGCGGAAATCGCTGGACAGACCGCTGATACCGAGAATACCGCTGCGGCGGTTCAGGTAATCATCAATCTGCTGCGCATTCATATTTTCCTTTTCCATCAGGAACGGAATAATTGCCGGGTCAATCTCGCCGCTGCGTGTGCCCATAATCAGGCCCTCAAGCGGTGTATAGCCCATGCTCGTATCAATAGATTTGCCGTATTTGATTGCCGCGATGCTGGCACCGTTGCCCAAATGGCAGCTGATGATACGCAAATCATTCATATGCTCCTGCATCAGCTCCGCAGCACGCAGAGCCACATATTTATGTGAAGTGCCGTGGAAGCCGTAACGGCGTACACCATATTTTACATACATTTCATAGGGCAGGCCGTAAAGGTATGCAACCTTCGGCATCGTCTGATGAAAGGCCGTATCAAAAACAGCCACCTGCGGTGTACCGCGCATAATTTCCATGCAGGCATTAATGCCGTACAGGTTAGGCGGATTATGCAGAGGTGCAATCTCACAGCAGGCCTCGATACCGCGCAGCACGTCACTGGTAATCAGTACGCTGTCGGTAAAGCGCTCGCCGCCATGCACAACACGGTGACCTACGGCATCAATCTCGGACATATCCTTGATAACGCCGTATTCCTTGCTGGTCAGCGCCTTAATAGCCAGACGGATACCAACCTTATGGTCGGGAATTTCCTCTTTTAAATCAATTGTATATTTGCCTGCCGGCGTATGCTTCAGTGTGGAACCTTCCATACCGATGCGTTCAATCAGGCCTTTGGCCATGACACGCTCGCCTTCCATGTTTATCAGCTGATATTTGATGGAGGAGCTGCCACAATTTACTACGAAAACAATCACAATAAGCCTCCCGGTCAACGCCAAAATTAAATCGAGTCTTAAATACCAATACACTATTAGTATACACTATTTGCGGCCAATTGAACAGAAATATTTTCTCAATTCCCAGCCTATGTTATAATATTCACAGAGATAAAATCATGCGAGGTAAAAAATATGCAGGCAACAGGCATCATTGCCGAATATAATCCCTTTCACAACGGTCATCTATATCATATACAGGAAACTAAGCGCCTGACGCAGCAACCGGTCATTGTCGTCATGAGCGGAAGCTTTATGCAGCGCGGCGAGCCTGCCGTTTTAAGCAAATGGCAGCGCGCCTCCTGCGCGGTACAGGGCGGTGCCGATTTGGTGCTGGAGCTCCCCTGCGTCTTTACACTGCGCAGTGCCGAATTCTTTGCCAAAGGCGCTGTGCAGCTTTTAGCAGCCACAGGCTGCGTCAATACCCTTGCCTGCGGCACGGAGCATCCGCAAAGCGATTTCGAGGCAGCAGCAAGCCTTGCCTGCAGCGCTGAAGCGCAAGCAAGACTGCGTGAGCTGCTGCAAAACGGTTTAAGCTATGCGCAGGCCTGGGAAAAAATTTTAGGCGCGAATACAGCCTTCCGCACTCCTAATGACATTTTGGCCTTGGAATACACCAAGGCACTGCTGCAAACTTCCGCAGACATTCAACCGCTTTATCTGCAGCGCACGGACGAGGGCTATAACTCTACCTCTATCGGCAACAGTATAGCCAGCGCCAGCGCCATCCGCCGGGCAATGGCGGACGGTAACGAAAGCTGGCAGCAGGCTGTACCAGATTATACGCACGCAGCTCTTGCTGCCGGAGGTTATAATGCACAGCTTTTGTGGCAGCTGCTGAAATATCGCCTGCGTCTGCTCACGCCGCAGCAGCTGGCGGAGCGCTGCGAAGCCAGCGAAGGTATCGAAAACCTGCTCAGCAAAGCTGCTGACTGCACAAGCCTGCAGTCAGCGCTCGCTGCCTGCAGCAGCAAGCGCTACACTGCCAGCCGTATTCGCCGTCTGCTGCTGCAAATACTTTTAGACCTCCCGAAAGCAGTCTGGCAGAAGCAAGCCCCGGCCTATCTGCGCGTGCTGGCCTTCAACAACATCGGCCGTCAGCTGCTGCACCGGATGAAAACAAGCGCTCAATTGCCAATCATCAATAAGCTTGGCAAAAACGCCCTGTGCAACGACAGCGTCGCCTATCGGACGCAACTGTCAGCAGAAGTAACCGCTACCGACCTGTGGTCCCTGCTGCAGAAAGATGCAGCACTCAACCGCAGCGGCAATGACTTTTATCAGTCCCCTGTCTATGTCAGCAGCAAAAGATAATATCAGTCTATATTGCCGAAATCTTCTTTAAGGCAACAAAAAAAGCTGTAACGCAGGCGCATTTGCATGACGCTTATCGTTACAGCTTTTATAGTGCTCTTGTTCTTTATTCTTCCTCGGGAGTTTCCTGTTCCGGAGCATCCTCAGCAACTGCCGGAAGCTTAAGATTCTGCATCTCATTTTCTACGTTTAATTTATTTTCTTCCAGGCCTTTCAAAGCACTGGACAGATTACCGCTCAGATAAGCCAGCATATCCTCTGCATATTGCAGGGAATCCTGTTTTACCTGCAAAGCATAATCATCGGCAGCAGTCTTGGTTTCCTCCTGATAGCGCAGCGCATTGGCTTTGATATCTTCTGCCGCAGCATTGGCCTGCTTAACAATCTCCTCCTGCTGTACCTTGGCATCAGCCTCAGCCTGAGCAACGCTGACAATACGCTCAGCCTCATCCTTGGCCTGCTGCACTATACGGTCAGCATCGGCATAAGCCTTGTTGACAATATTCTTCTGCTCCTCCAGTACCTGGTTGGCACTTTTGATTTCGCGCGGAATTGCTTCCTTAAGGTCGTCGATAATATTCAGCAGATCATTTTCATCAACCATAATCTTATCTACCAGAGGAACACGTCTTGCCTCGGATATCAAATTAAGAAATTGTTCAAAAAGTCCATCAAGTGCTACGTTAGTTTTGTTGCGTTCAATCATGATATCAACCCCTCTAAAATCTATTCAAACTTTTTGTAAACATGCTTGCGTACGCGTTCTTCAATACATTCAGGCACCAAATCCTTCAGCTGACCGCCAAAGGTTGCCAGCTCGCGCACACCGGAGGAGCTGACGAAGGAATATTTGGCATTGGTCATAATAAAAACCGTTTCCAGATCATTGTCGATTTTTTTCAAAAGCAACGCCCTTTGGAATTCATACTCGAAATCGGTAAAAGCGCGCAAGCCTCTGACGATAAAAGGCGCCTCTTCCTTTTTGCAGAATTCATTCAGCAAGCCGGAAAAGCAGGTTACTCTTACATTAGGAATATGCTTGGTTGCCTCCCTAAGCATTTCTACACGCTCTTCCATGGAAAACATAGCCTTATCCTTACCGGGATTATGAAAAACACTGATAATCAGCTCATCAAACATCGCACTTGCTCTTTCAAAAATATCAATATGACCCTTGGTAACAGGATCAAAGCTTCCTGGACAAACTGCTCTGCGCATAGCCAGACCTCCTAATCTATCCTTAATCAAAAAATGACCAAAGAAATTCCTCTAATATATTCTGTATTTTATTCGACATAAAAGCTGAGAATCCTTTTTATTCTCCAAAATACTATATATTATAACATATTATAACAAATAAAATCCACTATTGTTTCACCGTAACGGCTGCTGCGTACCAGCTCACAGCCTGCAGGCAGCTCCGGCAGTTCATTGTGCGCGCTGCGTTCCACAACCAGATAGCCTCCCGGACGCAAAAACGACTTTTTGCCCAGAAGCGCAATTATCTGCTCAATCCAGCCCTTATTGTACGGCGGGTCGCAAAAAGCAAAGTCAAACAGCTCCCCTGCTGCCGCCAGCCTTTCAGCAACTGCCGGAGCACTTCCCTGCAGCACCCTGCAGTCAGACTCCGCACGGCATTTGGCAATATTGCTGCGCACCAGACGCAGCGATTCCTTGCTCGCATCAATAAACGTGACAGCCGCAGCACCACGGCTCCAGCTTTCCAAGCCAAGATTTCCTGTACCCGCGAAAAGGTCCAGAACCTCGGCACCGATAATCTTACTGCCTATAATATTAAAAACAGATTCCTTAACCCTGTCCGCAGTCGGCCGTACATCGTAGGTTTTAGGTACAGTCAGCTGCAGGCCGCGGGCCTTGCCGGTAATTATTCTCATATACTGCTCCTCTGTGTTATAATTGGGTTGAGATGGCATTTCGCCCCCTTTCGCCTCACTTCGTTCGGCACCTTCCCCGTAGGGGAAGGCAAGCAGTCAGCTTTCGTAATCACTTTCTCGCCTGCCCCATCGGGGAAGGTGTCAGCGAATGTAATGAGCTGACGGAAGGGGGAAATTAATCTTAAACATTCTCTACATTTTCTTTCAAAGGACACCCTTATGCGCAATTCAAGCAAAATAATCTTCATAATTTGCTCCATAATGCTGATTTCAGGCATCTGCCTGCGCCTTGCGCTGCCTTCAAGCACTCCGCTCAGACTGAAGCAGCAACCGCCAACGCAAAGCATTTTACTGCTGCCGCTGGACAGCCGCCCCGTCTGCAGCACTATGGTGCAAAAACTGGGCACGCTGGCAGGCCTAAATGTAATTTTACCGCCAAAAGCCTGTCTTGACAACTACCGGACGCCGTCTGACAGACAAAAACTTTTACAATGGCTGCAGACAAACCAGCCCAAATACGATTACAGCATCATTTCTGCCGATAATCTGCTGCACGGCGGCCTGCTGGCCGCCCGCATGAACACCGCCACCCCGACAGAGGAGGATGCGCTGCTAAAGCAGCTGCAGCAGTTTGCGCCGGCAAAGCAGCAGGCAATCTTCTCCGTCATTCCGCGTCTGCTCGTCAGTGACCAGCTTTTACCGGACCGTTGGTATCAATATCAGCTGATGCGCTATTCTCAGCTTGCCGATATAGTGCGCATCACCGGCAGCTTCGCCCTCACGCAGGAACTGCGCTGCACAGAAGCTAAAATTCCTGCCAAGGTTTTGGATAAATACCGCAGCCGTTATCAGCAAAGCGACCGCTTTAACCTGGGCCTGCTTAAGCTTGCCACAGACGACAGACGGATAACCTTCGGTCAGGACGATGCTTCACCCATCGGACTGCCACACGCCAGTGCCGTAAAACTGCAAAGCAGCATCGCTGCCCAAAAGCTGCAGCAGCAGGCGCAGCTCACCTACGGCGCAGATGAAATCGCCTCCCTGCTGCTCGTACGCTACTATCTGCAGCAAAGCGGCTGGCAGCCTAAAGTTTACCTGCATTATGCTTCTCCCAAAGCAGAAAGTGCAGATATGCCCTATATGGCTGTCTGCGTCGGTGCAGCGCTGCGCAACCAGCTTAAGCTCATGGGAGCTTCAGAAGCAAGCACTCCAGATAGTGCAGACCTCATCTGCTATGTTAACTGCGGTAACGACGATTTCCGTCCGTCTGCCAAGCAGGTACAGGAGCTGCAGCAAATGCTGAACCAAGGCTATATGGTTGCACTCATCGACAGCAGCGCCAACTTTGAAGCAGAAGAGCTGATGCTGCCGCAGCTTTTGGCAAACAATGTGCAAATCAACAAGCTCGCTGCCTACGCCGCCTGGAACACCTTCAGCAATTCGTCAGGCACTGCTTTAGCACAGGGACTGCTTTTCTGCGGCCGTCTGCGTCAGCTGCAGACAGCAAATGCGGACGCTGAGCGGCTGGCAGCACTCTACGCTGCCAACCTGAACTTTACGGCAGAGCGTATACTCGAAGATTATTATTACCAAAAGCTGGTGCATCCCCAACTGCGACAAACACTGGAAGCCTTTGGTATAAATCCCGTAGAGCTGGACAGCGAAGATAAAACGGCAACAGAGCAATATATTCAGGGAAAGCTCAGCCTGCAGGCACATAAGCTGCTGCACGATAATTTGGGACGCACACCCTTTTATCAGCAAAACGGCCAAAGCTATTATCTGCGCGACCTCAGCGTCGGTGCCAAGCTCCCTTGGGCAAGAATTTTCGAAGTAGAACTGCAGGTGTGGACAGATACAGGCGTAAAAACAGAATAAAATACAGTACAAGCGCATTTTCTCTCTATACGCTTAAATAAAACAAGCCTCTGATATAACTTCGTATAATAGTATATCGGAGGCTTGTTTAAATGTTCAAGACCAATCTCACAAGATTTACAATGCTAAAGTCCCAAATACCCTGAGAATTAAAAAACGAAGACTGCACTTTTAACAGAACAGCCTTCGCTCTTTTATCTCAGCAGAAGCCGAAAATATTATTTTTTAGCCTTAGAATCAACTACATCCTTCAGGATTGCTTCAAATGCTTCGAAGCTCATAGCGCCCATATCGCCTTCGGTACGGTTACGCGGAGAAACGGTATTGTTTTCCATATCGCGATCGCCGACAACCAGCATGTACGGAATTTTTTCCAGCTGACCTTCACGGATCTTCTTGCCGATTTTTTCATTGCGTGCATCAACAGTTGCACGATAGCCGTTAGCCTCCAGCTTATGAGCCAGCTCATAGCAGTAGTCAACAGCACGGTCGGTTACCGGCAGGAAACGAACCTGCTCCGGAGCCATCCAGGTCGGCAGTGCGCCTGCATAGGTTTCGATGAGGTATGCCAGAGTACGCTCGTAGCAGCCCAGGGAAGTACGGTGAATGATATACGGCAGCTTCTTCTCGCCGTTCTCATCAACATAGTACATACCGAATTTCTCTGCCAGCAGCATATCAATCTGAATAGTAACGATGGTATCTTCTTTGCCGAATACGTTGTGGAACTGGATATCCAGCTTCGGACCGTAGAAAGCAGCCTCGTCAAAGCCAACCTCATATTTAACACCGAGGTCATCAAGGATTTTCTTCATAGCAGCCTGTGCATGATCCCATTGCTCAGCGGTTCCTTCATATTTGTTGTTCGGGTTTGCAGGATTCCATTGGCTGAAGCGGAAGGTGCATTTATCCAGCATGCCTACAGTTTCCAGGCAGTATTTAGCCAGATCCAGGCAGCCCTTAAATTCTTCTTCCAATTGGTCAGGACGAAGAATCAGATGGCCTTCGGAAATAGTGAACTGACGCACACGAATCAGACCGTGCATTTCGCCGCTGTCCTCGTTACGGAACAGAGTAGAGGTTTCGCCCAAGCGCATCGGCAGCTCACGATAGGAACGCTGACGGTTCAGGAAAACCTGATATTGGAACGGACAGGTCATAGGACGCAGAGCGAAGCATTCTTTAGTTTCGTCATGCGGGTCGCCCAAGATGAACATGCCGTCAAGATAATGATCCCAGTGACCGGAAATGCGGTACAGGTCGCGTTTTGCCATCAGCGGAGTTTTGGTCAACAGATAGCCGCGTTTTTGTTCCACATCCTCAACCCAACGTTGCAGCAGTTGGATTACACGTGCACCTTTCGGCAGCAGGATAGGCAGACCTTGGCCGATATAATCAACAGTAGTGAAGTATTCCAGATCACGGCCCAGTTTGTTATGGTCACGCTTCAAAGCCTCTGCCTGCTGTTCCAGATATGCGTCCAGCTCTTCCTTCTTCGGGAAAGCAATACCATAGATACGTTGCAACATCTTGCGGTTAGAATCGCCACGCCAGTAAGCGCCGGTAGCGGAGGTCAGTTTAATAGCGTTGCCTTTAATACGGCCGGTAGAATCAAGATGCGGGCCTGCACACAGATCAGTGAAGTCACCTTGTTTGTAGAAGCTGATAACCGCATCTTCAGGCAGGTCGTTAATCAGTTCAACTTTATAAGGTTCTTCTTTTTCTTCCATGAATTTTACAGCCTCTGCACGCGGCAGCTCAAAGCGCTCTAATTTCAGCTTTTCTTTGCAGATTTTACGCATTTCGCCTTCCAGTGCAGCAAGATCCTCCGGAGTGAACGGAGCCGGAGTATCGAAATCATAATAGAAGCCGTTGTCAATGCTAGGGCCGATGGCCAGCTTAACATCAGGATGAAGTCTCTTCATAGCCTGCGCCAGCACATGGGAGCAGGTATGCCAATAGGTTTGGCGGTATTCCTTGTTTTCAAAGCTAAATTTGTTTTCCTCAGACATTTTTGTTTCCTCCTAACATGATGTATCGTAAACAGTGCAGTCCGGGCAAAAAAATAAACCCCGGTCCCACACCAAAGGGACGGAGTTATCCGCGGTTCCACCCTCATTGACATATGTAGTGACATATGCCCACTCGGTACCGTTAACGCCGGTAATACGGACTGGCATACTTGCTTGCGCGTTCCGCAGTCAGTTTGAAGGCGGTGCGCCCTTCGTTTCCTTCCTGCTGCTCTCAGCCACGGCAGCATTTTCTGTAGAACCCTCCACGACGGCAATTCCTTCGCATTACTGTTACTATTTTCATTTACCAGTTTATTATAGCACACCGGCAATGCTTGTCAAGCTTCCACTGGAAAAAACTTTTATTTCATAGTATAATAAGAAAATAAATTCTTCTACTTGTAAACATGCCAAATAACGAGTCCTTTGTGCATGTATATTAACCTTTATAAAACGTATATATTCAGAACTGTTAATAATCAAGGAGGCGTACGCATGGCAAAATTCACATTTCGGCACCATAAGCTGGCAGCAGCCATCTGCACAGCTGCTTTACTGATGCCGGTTTCCGTCCAGGCCAAACGCCTGACTATTCTTTATGTACCCTTAGATAACAGACCTGTCTGCTCTGCCTATGTGCAGCAGACAATGGAGGCTGCAAACTGTAAAATTATTCTGCCACCTGAAAAATATATTGCCACTAACGAAAAAAACGGTAATCCCGAAGCTATCTGGGACTGGCTGGAGCACAAGGCTCCCAAAGCCGATGCCGCAGTTATCAGCACAGACAGCCTTGTTTACGGCGGCCTTGTCGGCTCGCGCACACACAACGTAAGCCAGGAGGAGCTGCAAAAGCGCGTTAATCATCTTTACAAGCTGAAAACTACCCTGCCGATAAAGCTATATGCTTTTTCAACGATTATGCGCACCCCACGCGCCAGTAAAGGGCGCGTAGAGCCGCCCTACTACAGCACCATAGGCCCAAGTATCTTTGCCTACAGCCAGCTGCTTGACAAACAGGACCAAGGTAAGCTGTCGCCTGCAGAAAAGCTGACGATGCAGGCACTGGAGCGCAACATGAAAAAAGCTGAGCTGGGGGACTGGCTGGAGCGACGCGAAAAAAATCTGCTTGTCAACCAGGAGCTTACACGCATGGCCCGCAACGGTAAATTTCATTATTTTGCTATCGGCAAGGATGATAACGCTACTCTTTCCGCTACGCACATGGAAGGACGCAAAATCAGCCTCAGTACCTTTGATATGAGCAGAGACTGCTTTCAGATTTTGGACGGAGTTGATCAGCTCGGCCTGCTTTTAATCGCCCGTGCCTACAACGAGGCCAACGGCACTAAACCTTCCGTTTATCCCCTGTACAGCGTAGGAGCCGGTGCCTCCACCCTGCCCCAGTACAGCGACGCACGGCTGCAGGACAGCGTACCGCAGCAGATTATCGCCGCCGGCGCAGTACAGGCAGCATCCGCAGATAACGCCGATCTTATTTTAGCACTCAATACGCCGCAGGACGGCATCGTCAAGGATTCTACCGCTGATGATAACCAGCCCTTCGCATCTGCCGGCAATAAAAACTTTGTCGGTACCCTGGGACAGCTGCTCCGTTCCGGACGCAACGTTTCTCTGGCTGACATAAGCTATTCCAACGGTGCGGACAACGGCTTTATGAGCCTGTTGGCAAACAGCATCAACCTGCAGCCGTTAGCAGCCTACAACGGTTGGAATACAGCTGACAACGCCGTAGGCTATGCCATCGCCCAAGGACTTATCGCTCACGATATGAGCAGCGAAGCACGCAGCAGACTGCTGCGCCAACGCCTTATCGACGATTGGTTTTATCAGAGCAATGCCCGCCGCAATATTTCCAACGAGCTGGAAAAGCATAACCGCGAAGATTTGAAATACGATCTTGCTACAGAAGAAAAAACCATCCTGCAGCAGATTACCGCCGACTGCCAGAACATGGCAAACAGCTATTCTATAACAAGAGGTACCAGATTTACCCTATCCTTTCCCTGGAAGCGTTTATTCGAGGTAGACGTAGAAATCAGGAAATAAAAGACCAAAGCGCAGAGAAGTTCAGTCAAATGCTGAAAGCTCTGCGCTTTTATTATTTCATTGGTTATATCTGCCAGTCTATGAGAAAAAATTGGGCAACAAAAATCCCCGTCACTTTTGCGACGGGGATTGATTTGCATTTGTGACGAAGCATATGGTGCTTTATTCGTCAGACTGGTATTATTTGCCGGGGAAGAACGGCCATACCATCGGGATAACAACCAGGGATACTACGAAAGCTACCAGAACCAGACCGGTACCAGCTTTTACATAGTCCATGAATTTGTATCCGCCAGGGCCAAGTACCAGGGTGTTCGGAGGAGTACCTACCGGAGTTGCGAATGCGCAGGATGCTGCAACAGCGATAGCCATCAGAACTGCCTTCGGGTCGGCGCCTAATTGTTTGGAGATTGCAATACCGATCGGGCACAGCAGAGCTGCGGATGCAGTGTTGGACATGAACTGAGTCAGGCCGCAGGACAGGATGAACAGAACTGCGGTTACAACCAACGGAGAAGGAGAGCCGCCCATCAGGCTAACGGTCCATTCAGCGATGAGTTTGCCAGCGCCAGTTTTATCCATAGCGGTGGATACAGGCATCATACCTGCGAACAGGAAGATGGTTACCCAGTCGATAGAAGCATAAGCTTGTTTTTCAGTCAAGCAACCGGTCAGTACGCAAACCAGAGCGCCGATGATAGCAGCCATCTCAAGGGTTACGCCTTTGATACCCAGTGCCATTACGATAACAACTGCCAGCAGGATAATACCGGAGATGACCATTTTCTTGGAATCGGTGCTGTTAGCTTCGATTTCCTGTTCGATCTCCTGATCAGCATCAAGCTCAACCTTCGGGAGCAGATGTTTGCCGATGAACATCATGTACAGCATACCGGCAATAGATACAGGAATACCGATCCATGCAAATTCGAAGAAGCCGAATGCAGGGAGACCGGCAGCGGTCATTGCACCAGTTGCAATGATGTTAGGAGGTGTACCAACCATGGTGATGATACCGCCCCAACCGCAGGCAAATGCCAAAGGCATTAACTGACGGGAAGCAGGAATCTTAGCTGCAGAGCAGATACCTAATGCTACAGGCAACAGGCAAGCTGCAGTACCGGTGTTGGAAAGCACGGAAGAAAGTACGGTGCCAACAACCATCAGGCCAAACATCAGGCTGTTTTCACCGGTGCCGCACAGATGAACTACTTTGTTACCGATAGCCTGAGCTAAACCGGTGTAGAACATTGCTGCACCAACAACGAACATGCCGGCGAACAGTACAACGGTGGAGTTAGACAAGCCGCTAAATACTTGTTTAGCAGGAATCAGGCCTAACAGGCCGCACGCAATAGCGCCAGCGGTTGCAGTAATTGCCAAAGGAATGAGTTCGGTTACGAAGAATAACGCAACTACTGCCAAGAGGATTAAACACTTAATTGCAGGGGACATTTTAAGTTCCTCCTTTGTAAAAAAATTTTATATACAATGTCATCTGGACATTATATAACTTTAATTATAGCTTTGTGAAAGTACATGTCAAAGCAATCTTTTTTACTTTATTAAGTATTGTTATTTGCTTTGTTGAATTTATAATAACAGCATTTTTTCTGCGCTTCTGTTGCGCAAGCAACACATTTTTTAGCACCAGCTCTTCATATTCCATATATGACCACGCTATCATAAATCCATAGGCGTTATTTTTTTCTTTTAAAATTAACTGCATATATTTCAAAACCCCTTTTATCAACTGTATTTTGCCTAACTCTCTCATTTTTATTAAAGCAAAAATGCCATGCAATAACGCACAGCATTTTTACCACTTTCTTTAGTTTTTTAAGTAAAGTAAGTACTAATTTGTCAAAATATTACATTTAACTCACTTGCCCGGGAAGAACGGCCATACGATAGGAATTACAATCAGGGATACGATGAAGCATACGATAACCAGACCGGTACCTGCTTTAACATAGTCCATGAATTTGTAGCCGCCAGGGCCAAGAACCAGAGTATTCGGAGGAGTACCTACCGGAGTTGCGAATGCGCAGGATGCTGCAACAGCGATTGCCATGATAACAGCCTTCGGGTCAGCGTTGAGCTGCTTAGCAATTGCTACACCAATCGGGCACAGCAGAGCTGCGGACGCGGTGTTGGACATGAACTGAGTAAGGATGCAGGAGAGTGCAAACAGTACAGCAGTTACAACCATCGGAGAAGGATCGCCGCCCATCAGACCAACAGTCCATTCAGCAATAAGCTTGCCGGCGCCGGTTTTATCCATAGCGGTGGATACAGGCATCATACCTGCGAACAGGAAGATGGTTACCCAGTCAATGGAAGCATAAGCCTGTTTTTCGGTTAAGCAGCCGGTCAGTACGCAAATCAGCGCGCCAATAATAGCAGCCATTTCCAGAGTTACGCCTTTGATATCGAGAGCCATTACCAGAACAACGGCAATCAGGATAGCACCGGAGATAATCTGTTTTTTGCTGTCAGTGCTGGTAGCTTCGATTTCCTGCTCAATATCCTGGTCAGCATCAAGCTCAACCTTCGGCAGCAGGTGTTTACCGATAAACATCATGTACAGCATGCCGGCAATGGATACGGGGATACCGATCCAGGCAAATTCGAAGAAGCCAAAGCTCGGCAGGCCGGCAGCAGTCAGAGCGCCGGTTGCAATGATGTTAGGCGGTGTGCCTACCATGGTGATGATACCGCCCCAACCGCAGGCAAATGCCAAAGGCATTAACTGACGGGAAGCAGGAATCTTTGCTGCGGAGCAGATGCCTAATGCTACAGGCAGCAAGCAGGCCGCAGTACCGGTGTTGGAGAGCACGGAAGACAGTGCAGTGCCGACAATCATCAGACCAAACATCAGGCTGTTTTCACCGGTTCCGCACAGGTGTACAACTTTGTTACCGATGGACTGTGCCAAACCGGTGTAAAACATCGCTGCACCTACGACAAACATGCCGGCAAACAATACTACGGTAGAATTGGATAAGCCGCTAAAAACTTGCTTAGCAGGCAATAACCCCAACAGACCGCAGGCGATAGCACCGGCAGTAGCAGTGATTGCTAATGGAATAAGTTCGGTAATGAAAAATAATGCAACCACAGCCAACAGAATCAAACACTTAATAGCAGGGGACATAACAGTTTCCTCCTTTTATAAGTTTTTACGTAATGTATAAACATAACTTGTCACAGTTTATTTCTACATTCCCGTTGTCTTAATATTATCCTAAAAACATCAACCTATGTGTGACTTAAGCAACATTTTTAACTGTTTTTCAGAATATTTTAAATGATTTTATTTAC
>NZ_CAUDZA010000035.1:0-21602 GCF_958453765.1 Phascolarctobacterium succinatutens
GTTGCCGCCACCGCCGCCGCCGCCGCCAAACAGTGATACCTCTACGATATCGTTAGCAGGCGGATGCGATAAATTAAACAGTCCGACGAAGCTTACGAAAAGTAAGATAAAAATATGTGTTACGATAGAACCGATAAAGCCGATTCTACTGCGTTGACCAGAATTCATTATTTACCAGCTCCATCCGTTGCCAAACCAAAGCGGGTAATACCTGCGCCTTTAAGTTTATCAATAAGTTCAATAACACGACCGTAATCAACATCCTTGTCTGCTCTGATAACAATAGCAAAACGAGGATTATTTTTTTGCTCGATTGAGGATTGGGTTATTAAAGATTGGATATCTGTCGGCGCATCGCCAAGATAAAGAGAGCCGTCATTTTTCAGGGATACAGCGAAGGTTGTTGTTGTATCCGTAGCAGCATGTGCTGCCTGCGGCAGTTTAACGGGAATTGTTTTCAGGTCGATCATGTACATGGTGCTGAGCATGAAGAATACCAGCAGGAAGAACATGATATCGATCATAGGGATAATAATAAGCTCCGGTGTTTTTCTGTCACGTACATTGCGCAGCTGCATTATTTACCACTCCTTGTTTCTGCTTCGAGAAGAGCACTGAAGCATTGCTCCATGTCGGTAATCATATTATCCATACGATGGGCAAAATATGAGTGAGCACACAAGGAAAGAATAGCTACGCAAAGACCTGTAGCGGTAGCGATAAGTGCTTCGCCGATACCGCCGGTAATAGCGATAGGAGCGCCGGATTCCAGATTGAAGATACTGAAGGCGCCGATCATACCAACGATGGTACCGAGCAGGCCCAGCAGCGGGGACATAGTAACGATAATAGCAAGGTAGTCCAGTTTATTTTTCAGTTTAGCAATGAAAATACCTGCCTGACTTTCCAAAAATGCTTTTTGTTGTTCTCTGCCTTCGGTGATTTTAGCTGCATCAGCAACGATTTTAGCGCATTCGCCGTTGGTTGCTTCTGCTAATTGAAAAGCTTCTTCTCTTTCGTCAGCTCGCAAAAGTTCGCAATACTTAGCGGCAAAGGGCTGACCGCTGTCTTCTGTCTTGTAGAACAGAAAACGCTCAATAGCGATTGCAATTACTGCGATTGAGCAGAAAAGCAGCGGCCACATAACGAGACCGCCTTTGTGAAAATACATGATTGTTTGTTGAATTGCTTCCATGAATTGCCTCCTAAAAATACTCATCAAAAAATTTTTGGCAGTAGCAACTGCCGAAGTTAGTTGTAAAATATTACAAGCTGAACTGTGTTAATTTATAGTATATATTATCAATATGTAAAATGCAAGAGGCTAGTGAATTTAATTCTCTAAGAGTGTTCAAAATGTAACAGTGTTGACTTGCAGGTAGCAGAAAAATAAAAGCGAGGCATTTCTTTATGTAGAAATTAATTGGAAAAGGCATAGAATAATTTGGAAATTCAAAGCATATCTTTAGTTTTTCCGGAGTTTTTCTCATTCATCCGCCTATCTCTTGCAGCCTTCCTTATAATGGTATATAATTTATCTAATCAAGATTATACAAATCACGATTAGATAAATGAGGTGAGTAAGATGTTCATCGGTCGCGAGGAAGAACTGAATTTTTTAGAGGACAGATATAATAGTGCAGACGGTCAGCTTGTAGTGCTTTACGGCAGAAGGCGTGTAGGTAAAACAGAGCTGCTGCGTCAATTTTGCGAACACAAAGAGCATGTTTTTTATACTTGCACAGAAATCATAGATGAAAAACAGCTTGAAGCATTTAGCCAGAGAGTTTTGGAAAAAAATAAACAGGCGGCAAAATATATTACACGCTTCAGTGATTGGGAGCAGGCCTTGCTCAGTATAACAGAACTGGCAAAAGAGAAAAAAATAGTAGTTGTTATTGACGAATTCCCCTATATGGTAAAAGGTAATAATGCTATTTCTTCTATTTTGCAAAAGCTGTGGGATGAGGTTTTAAAGCAGTCTAATGTAATGCTGATTTTATGCGGCAGTGCAATGTCGTTTATAGAAAAAGAAGTCTTAGCAGAGAAAAATCCGCTTTATGGACGTGCTACAGGAATTTTAAAAATGCAGGCAATGGATTTTTATTCTGCACAACAGTTTTTTCCTAATTACAGCATAGAAGACAAAATTACTGCTTATGCAATTTTGGGCGGTATTCCGCATTATCTAAAGCAGTTTTCCGATAAATATTCTTTGGATGAAAATATTGTACGTAATATTTTAAGCAGAGGCAGTGTGCTTTACAGCGAAGTAGAGTTTCTTATGCGTCAGGAGCTGCGTGAGACAAGCGTTTATAATGCAGTAATTGAAGCAGTTGCTTTAGGCAATACACAATTAAATGATATTCATCAAAAAACGCAGATTGATAAAAGCAAGCTGAGCGTATATTTGAAAAATCTTTTGGAATTGGGAATTTTGTGCAGAGAGTTTTCTGTGGATGCCAATATTAAGGAGCAAGCTAATACACAGAGAGGCTTATATAAGGTTACCGACAATTTCTTCGGGTTTTGGTATGCCTTTGTTTTCCCTAATTTATCTGAGCTGGAATCAGGCGATGCAGGAGGGGTTTATCAATATGTTGTCAAGCCTGAGCTGGAGCGTTTTACATCGTATGTATTTGAAGATGTTTGCCAGCAATATTTGCGTAAGCAGAACAGAAAACACAGTTTACCGTTTTATTTTACCAAGATTGGCCGCTGGTGGAACAAGACTGATGAAATAGATATTATGGCAGTTGATTACAGGCAAACACAAATACTTTTGGGTGAGTGCAAATATAAGCATAGGCCGGTAGACGTAAAAGACTTGAAGCACTTTTTAGGCAAAAAAGTAGCGCAGGATAAGAGTTTATATTATTATTTCTTTTCCAAAGCCGGGTATACAGAGCAGGCGGTTGCTTATGCGGCAGAAAAGGGAATAAAGTTAATTTGCTTGGATGATTTAGTGTAGGTGTAAGAGAAGTCATAAAATATTTCCAGTGCTTTATGGATTTTTGGCGGAATGGCTTTGCGACAGAGTCTTGCATATAGAGCAAGGGCAATTAAAGTAATTTATCTAATCCAGATTATAAAAATCACGATTAGATAAATATTTTGAAAACATGCAACGCCGGAACCTTCAAAGTTTTTACTTTGAACTTTCCGGTATTCTTGATTTCCCTTAACTGGCTGTTTTATTGACAGAAAATCAAAGATGTGTTATAATTCTGACAAATAAAATGTAACAAATATAACATTAAAAACAAAAATGCTTGAACTATCAGGTGTCGAAAGACTTAATAAGTAAGCAGGTGTGAAACCTGCGCTGTCACGCAGCTGTAAAGTTGAGCAAGCCTTAATTATGTCACTGGGAAACCGGGAAGGCGAGGCTTGCGAGGAAACTGAGCCAGAAGAATTGCCTGAAGAAGTTAACGGGAGTGTACTGCGAGCGACAGGAGACTGCTAGAGGAATAAGTGCGTCTTTCTGTAATTTTGCAGGAAGGCGTTTTTTCTTGCCGGAAAAAATGCGTAAGATAAATTTCCTATGTTATGTTTGAGCAATGTTAATTTCTTGACTTCTGAAAATAAGTAAGTCATATATTGGAGTTGATGAGTATGAACCAATATTATCAGGATAACATGCTTTTTGGCATGAATCCTTCCAGTTATCTGCATCGCTACGCCGTTAACGGCAAGGTGTCGGGAAATCTTGCCTGCATCAGCGAAATCAAAAATGCTGCCGTTGTCTTATACAGTCCGCGCGGCTGCGGCTTTCATTACCGCTGTCATGTGCGCAGCGGCCAAAGCCCGGTTTATGAGCTGGAATGTGCGGATTTGCGCAACAATGATGTAATTTTCGGCGGCGAGCAAAAGCTGACGGCTTTATTGCAAAAGGTAGAGCGTGAGCAGCAGCCGGAGATTATTTTTCTGCTGCCTTCCGTGGTGTCGGATATTATTAATGATGATTTGGCAGGCTTGGCCTGCAGCCTGCAGCCGCAGTTTAAAGCAAAGCTTGTGCCGATTACGTCACAGGTTTTTTCGCATATGGACAAGAGCAACGGCCGCAAGGTTTTGCGTGAAAAGGCTTGCCAAAAGCAGAAGCAAAAGTTTTCTTCCAGTGCGGTCTATCCCGGCTGCGGTTATGTAGAGGTGATGGATGCGCTGGTTGAGCAAGTTATGGAGCCTCAAAGCGTACAGCCGCTGAGTGTAAATATCGAAGCATTTGTCTGGGGTTATAACGGCGAGGATAAGCTGCAGGGTATGAGCGAGATGCTGCAGAAAATGGGGATTACCGTAAATGCTTATCTGCCTGCCGCTGATTTGCAGACAATCAAAAGGGCTCCGCGGGCAGCGCTGAATATAGTACGTCGCAAGAAGTGGGCATTGGCGATGGAGCAACGCTTGGGCACGCCGTTTCTGCATGTTGCTGATATGCAGGAGTGGCATGGCATTGAAGGAATCAGTGATTTATACAGGCAAATAGGAAAAATGCTTGGCTGCGAGGATGCTGTTGAACACGTTTTGCAGGAAGAATATGAACGGGTTGCCGCCCGGTATCAGGAGCTGCGTGCGGAATTTGCCAAGTATAAGTTTTGCCTGATTGCGCATGGTATTGCATATTTGCCGGATGCGCTGCGTGTTTATCAGCAGGATTATGGTCTGCCGATTACGAAAATATGCATTATCATGAATCCCTCTTACCAGGCGGAAACCGGTTTGGATGATGCAATGATGCAGAGATTTAAGGACAGAATTGAGCTTGCCAAAGCAGAGTATGGCTGTGATGCGGAAATTTTATTGGAGCCTTCGGAGGATGCTTTGCGTGAAGCTGCGCAGAGCTGTGACTTTGTTATCTGCAACGGTCATCCGCGCTATGCTGCTTTGGATGTTCCCGTGCTTTATAATTTGTTTGACCGTTCGGTGTGGAATTATCAGGGCTTTGTGGATATTATGGAAGAGGTTTGGCAGATGCTGCAACAACCGCAGCGTACAGGCAGCAGTCTTTTGCTGAGCAAACTGGCCTATGACCCGGTATTTTATCCGATGCGCGAGGCTGATAAAGACAGTAAAGCATCACGCGAACTGTATAGCAGAGTATGGAGGCAGAGAAAATAATGAAACCATTAAGTAGCTGTGCGTTGTTTGGTGCTGTGCGTGCTCTTGGCGGTATTAAGGATGCCTTAATACTGCAGCATTCTGTTGTCGGCTGTCAGTGGGGCAGCCTGGCATTCAGATATGCAGGCAAGCCTTATGATGTACGTCAGGCCTCTGATGTTATCTATGATGAAGATGTTGTTAATGGCGGTGAGAAGGTCTTGCGCAAGGCTTTGCAGGAAGCGGAGCGTATTTTTGCGCATTGCGGTGCGGTATTTGTAGTCAGCGGCTGCGTGCCGAATATGATCGGCGATGATGTGGACGGTATTTTGGATACTACCAAAGGCTCGCAAAAATTATTGCATGTAAAAGCGCCGGGATACGCAGGTAATATCGACAGCGGTGCAGAAACAGCTTATTTAGCGTTGCTGCCCTTGCTCCAACCTGCGGAGAAAAAAGAAGCTGCTACGATAAATATTTTTGGCATAATGAACGATGATCCTTATGCGGATAATGATTTAGCCGAGCTGAAGAAATTTTTGGGTTCCAAGGTGAGAGTTAACTGCGCGCTGCAGGATTGCAGCTTGCGCGATATTGCAGCAATGCCGCAGGCAGAGCTGAATATCTGCTTTGGCTACGGTGAGCCGTTGGCAAAAAAGATGCAGGAAAAATTTGGCGTGCCGTATATCAAATGCGCCTATCCTTATGGTGTGGCAGGCATGCAGAAGTTTTTGCGTCAATTAGGCGCAGCTTTGAAAATTGATTTTTCCGATGAGCTTGCTGAGCTGGAAGCTGCGGCTGAAAAGCTCGTTTATCGCTGTGCGGATTATCTGGTGAATTTGTATCAGATGCCGGTGGCTTTGGCTACGGACAAGGCACATTTAGCGGGCTTACAGAGCTTTTTTGCCGAAGAACTGGGCATGCGCGTTGTTATAGCAGAGGACACTGCGGAATTTAGCTTGGATAAAATGGCAGAGGCTGCAGCAAAGCACAAGCCTGTATTGTTTTGCGGTTCTTCGTTCTTAAAGAATTTGGCTGATAAATATCAGGTGCCGTTAGTGCGCTGTGCTTATCCTGCCTTTGACCGGTTGTGCTTTACCGATAATACGCTTGTAGGAGTGCGTGGTGCTGCCTTGCTCATTGAGCAGATTGTTAACGGTGCCTTGCAGCAGCAATATAAAACAGATGGCCGATATGCCGGCTTGCGTGAAAGTGTTTGTGAGGTAAATCATGAGTGAGCTTGAAACACATCCCTGTTTTACAGCTAAATGCAGCGATTACGCCCGTATTCATCTGCCTGTGGCACCTAAATGCAATATGCAGTGCAACTATTGCCTGCGCAAATACAGCTGTGTGAATGAAAGCCGTCCCGGCGTCGTGGCAAGGGTTATGGTACCGGAGGATGCAGTCGACTGGTATCTGCAGATGAAGGACAAGGTGCCGAAGCTGACGGTAGCAGGCATTGCCGGGCCCGGCGATGCGCTGGCCAACTGGCCGGCGGTCAGCAGAACGCTGAGCATGATTCGTGAGGTTGATAAGGATGTTTTCTTCTGCCTTTCGACTAATGGCCTTTATCTGCCGAAGTATGCCAAGGAAATTGCGGCTTTAGGTGTTGATTATGTTACGGTGACGGTGAATGCGATTACCAGCAACACTGGCGCGCATATTTACAGCTTTATCAATGATGACGGCAAAAAATATGTCGGTGAAGAGGCTGCTGCGCTGCTGTTGGAAAGACAGATAGAAGGCCTGCAGCTGCTTGGCGAATACGGCGTGAAGGTGAAGATAAATACGGTAGCAATCCCCGGCGTGAATATCCAAGAAATCCCGGCGATTGCCAGACGTATGGCCTTACTGGGAGCGAAGCTGCAGAATATTTTACCGATGCTTCCGGTGGAGGGAACCGGCTTTGCGCATCTTGCGGAGCCTGCGGCCGAAGAAATTATGCAGCTGCGTAATGTTTGCAAGCAGTGGATGCCGCAGATGCAGCATTGTAACCGCTGTCGTGCAGATGCTGTGGGCGCTTTGACTAATCCCTGTGTTTTAGAAGAAAGCTGAAATAGAAAATCCGTGTAAACAGAAGCTTGACTTTGGTTTGCACGGATTTTTGGCTTTAATATGATATTTAATTTGACGGCATATTCTGCACTTGCTACAATTAAATTTATAATAGCTTATTTGTTGAGGGAGAAGCTAATGGATTGTACTGCGATTATTTTGACAATAGGTATTATTTTTGCCGCGTCGTTTTTTTCTACTGTTTCCGGCTTTGGCTTCGCTTTGGTGGCTATGCCTGTGCTTACTTTGGTGATGTCGGTAAAAGCGGCGGTTATTTTTGTACTGCTGTTGAATTTGGTTTTGCGGGCGATTACTATGTACAGAGTGCGCAACGGCTTTGATAAAGAAACCGTTATTTTGACGACATTGGGAAGTATCATGGGCATGCTTCCCGGAAGCTGGGTACTGAAGGTGCTGCCTGCGGCACAGCTGGAGGTGTTTTTGGGAGCAGTGCTTGTGGCTGCCACAGTTTTGCTTAGCCTGCAATGTACGTTGCCGATAAGAAATAAAACATACGGACGTTTTGGTGCGGGAATATTGAGCGGTTTTTTCGGCGCATCTACCAGCGTCAGCGGACCGCCGCTGGTTTTATATTTTCTTAACGAAAAGCTGCCGAAGGATGTTATGCGGGCTAACATGATCTGGTTCTTTGGCTTAAGCGGCTTTTTGACGGTGTTGGTAAATTATTTTTATGGCAATGTCAGCGGTACTGTTGATTGGAGTTTGCTGCTGTATACTATACCGGTGATGCTATTGGCTATCTGGTTGGGAGAAAAATTTTTCTATCGCCTGAATCAGCATCTGTTCCGTAAGCTGGCGTTGACGGTGGTGCTTATAGGCGCGCTGATGCTGCTGTGGAGCGGGTGGCAGAATTTATAAGTAAACTTTAAAATATTGCTGTCTTATGAATCAGCAGTAAAATTTTGTGTTAATGCTTTGAAGATAGTGTTATTACTGTAACCTAGTTTACAATAATAGTGCGATAAGATAAAAAATAAATAAAATTTAGCTCTTTCCTTGACGTTTGCGGAGCAGTAGGAGTAAAATAACCTCAATCGCTGATTGCGGCGATAAATTTTGAAGCATAAGGAAATGCTGAAGTTGTTGCAGGTGAAAATGATGGAATCTAAAATGATGAACACTGCAATTGAATATGGTTTTTATTACGCACCGGTATTTAACTATTATTTTAGCACCGGTTATTTTGCATGGGAAAAATCATATAGCAGTAATCATCGTATTGGAGACTATAAATAGTGTTTGCGAGCGCAGTGCTTGCAATTAAGATTTAGCTTTTACAGCAGGCTCTTTTACGGGAGCCTGCTTTTTTTGTAGCATGGTAGCTTATAGCAGTAGGGTAAATTAAATGACAAGGGTGTCAGAACGAAGGGGAGACAGTTTATGGTAATAGTATTCAAGCCGGGAGCGCCGGAGGAAAATAAAGCGAAGATGCGCAGCAATTTGGAAAGCAAGGGCTTCCAAATTAACGAAATCAATGGTGTCAACATGACCATCTTCGGTATCATCGGCGATACGAGCACACTTGATATCAATATGCTGCGTATTGATGATGCGGTAGACAAGGTAATGCGTGTGCAGGAACCGTTCAAGCGAGCCAACCGCATGTTCCATCCGCAGGATTCCGTGATTAATGTCGGCGGTGTTGAAATCGGTGGACGCAAGATTCAGGTTATCGCAGGTCCGTGCTCCGTAGAAACGCAGGAGCAGGTTACGGATATTGCCAAGTCCATCAAACTTGGCGGCGCCTCAATGCTTCGCGGCGGCGCCTTTAAGCCCCGCACCTCACCGTATTCCTTCCAAGGCTTGAAGGAGGTTGGCCTGGATTATTTAAAGGGTGCCAAAAAGGAAACAGGCCTGCCGATTGTAACAGAAATCATGTCACCGTATATGATAGAGCGCTTTGTAGAGGATGTAGATTTGATTCAGGTTGGCGCTCGCAACATGCAGAACTTTGAATTGCTGAAGGAATTAGGCAAAACCAATAAGCCGATTCTTTTGAAGCGTGGTCTGGCAGCAACGATTGAGGAATGGCTGATGGCAGCGGAATATATCATGAGCGAAGGCAACGAAAATGTTATCCTTTGCGAACGCGGTATCCGCACTTTTGAAACATATACGCGCAACACATTGGATGTAAGCGCAATTCCCGCTGTGAAAAAGCTCAGCCATCTGCCGGTAGTAGTTGACCCGAGCCATGCAGCAGGACTGTGGTGGATGGTAGAGCCTTTGGCGAAGGCTGCTGTAGCAGTCGGTGCCGACGGACTTTTGATTGAAGTCCACAACAATCCGGAAGCAGCGCTCTGTGACGGCGCGCAGTCCTTAAGACCTGAACGCTTCGCCAGACTGATGGGCGAGCTGAAGGGCATTGCCAGAATTGTTGGCAGAGATATGTAAGTCAAGGCATTATCCCTTAGCAATATAAAAAAAGCGTAAGGGTTTGTAATAACTCCTGATCTGGGAGTAGTATTGTAGCATTGTAGATTAGATTAAAGGAGAGATTTTATCATGATTATCGTATTCAAACAAAATGCAACTGTTGAGGAAAAAACTAAGCTGAAAAACCAATTGGAAAGCAAGGGCTTTCAGATTCATGCCAGTGATGGCGTAAATGCTTCACTGTTTGGTGTTGTTGGTGATACCAGCGCGTTGGATATCAACCTTTTGCGTGTTGTCGAGGGTGTAGAAAAGGTAATGCGTGTGCAGGAGCCTTTCAAACGTGCGAACCGCATGTTCCATCCAGATGACAGCATTATAGATGTTGCAGGCAGAAAGTTCGGTGGCAAAAAGCTGCAGGTTATTGCAGGTCCATGTTCCGTTGAAACTCAGGAGCAGGTTACGGAAATTGCCAAGGATGTTAAGGCTGCAGGCGCTACGCTGATGCGTGGCGGTGCCTTCAAACCCCGCACCTCTCCGTACTCCTTTCAGGGTTTAAAGGAAAAAGGCCTGGATTTCCTGAAAAATGCCAGAGCAGCAACCGGCCTGCCGATTGTTACGGAAATCATGTCACCTTACATGGTGGAACGCTTTGTTGAAGACGTTGACCTGATTCAGGTCGGCGCCCGCAATATGCAGAACTTCGATTTGCTGAAGGAATTGGGCAAAACCAATAAGCCTATTCTGTTGAAGCGTGGTCTGGCAGCAACGATTGAGGAATGGCTGATGGCAGCGGAATACATTATGAGCGAAGGCAACGAAAATGTTATCCTTTGCGAACGCGGTATCCGTACCTTTGAAACCTACACCCGCAATACGCTTGATGTAAGTGCTATTCCTGCAGTAAAAAGACTCAGTCATCTGCCGGTAGTAGTTGACCCGAGCCATGCAGCAGGCATGTGGTGGATGGTAGAACCACTGGCTAAAGCAGCAGTTGCAGTTGGCGCAGACGGCCTTTTGATTGAAGTACATAACGATCCGGAAGCAGCATGGTGTGATGGTGCCCAATCCTTGAAACCGGACCGTTTTGCTAAGCTGATGGGCGACCTCAGAGGCATTGCGAACATTGTCGGCAGAGAGTTATAATAGTAGTATGGCAGATTAGGAGTGATTTTTTTGGAAGCTGATTTTGGTGGCGAAAATAGAAGTACAATGTGGCAGGAGCTCAGCTTTGCTATCGTTGGCTTGGGGCTGATTGGCGGCTCCTATGCCAAAGCATTGCGCAAGTTGGGCGTTAAGCAGATTATCGGTATAGAGCGTGATGCAGCAACATTGCAGGAAGCGAAGCAGCAGGGGTTGGTTGATATTGGCATGACTGAGCCTGATAACCGACTTAAGGAGGCCAACGTAATTATCTGCGCTATTTATCCTGAAGCAATCGTGGGCTTTATAGCTGCAAACGTTGATTTCTTTAATGAAAGAGTTTTGCTGACTGATGTTGCAGGTATAAAAAACGATATGATCAGCAGAGGGCAGGCACTTTTAAAGGATGGCATGGAATTTATTTCCGGCCATCCGATGGCCGGGCGTCAGGGCAGCGGCTTGGGCATGAGTGATGCGCATATTTTTCAGAATGCTAATTACATCATCGTGCCGGAAAAGCATAACACACAGGCTGCAATCAGCTGGCTGGAGCAATTTGCTCTGGCCCTTGGCTGCAAGCATACGGTGCAGGTAACACCGGCGCAGCATGATGCAACTATTGCCTATACCAGCAATTTGCCACATGTTACTGCGGTAGCGCTCATGGACAGCGCTTCCTTTGATGATAAAACCAAGTACTTCGTCGCCGGCAGCTTCCGAGATGGCACTCGTGTAGCAGATATCAATCCGGAATTATGGTGTAATCTTTTCCTTGCCAACAGGGAAAAGGTTGCGGATGAAATAGACAGATATATGGAGCAGCTGGCGCTGTGGCGCGACGCTCTGCGCAGTGATGACGGCGAAAAGCTGAAGGAGCTGATGCGCAAGGCGGGAGCACGGAGAAGGGAGCTTTTTTAATGAAGAAAATTCATGTTGCATTAGGCGCTCATGCCTATGATATTGAAATAGCCGCCGGCCTGCTGCCGCAGGTCGGCTCTAAGGTTGCAGCTTTGCTGCCGAAGGCGCGCAAGGCTGCAATTATCAGCGATACAAATGTTGCACCGTTATATGCAGCAAAATTACAGGCTAGCCTCGAAGAGGCTGGCCTTGTTGTGCATAAGGTGGTAATTGAAGCCGGTGAGCAAAGCAAGAACATGCAGGTGCTCAGTGATGTATTGGAGCAGCTTGCTGCAGCAGGGCTTACGCGCACTGACGTTGTGCTGACGCTTGGCGGCGGTGTTGTCGGTGATTTGGGCGGCTTTGCCGCTGCCAGCTTTATGCGTGGCATTGCCTTTGTGCAGATACCAACATCACTGCTGGCGCAGATTGACAGCAGCGTGGGTGGCAAGGTAGCTGTAGATTTAAAGGCCGGAAAAAATCTTGCCGGTGCTTTTTATCAGCCGAAGGCTGTATTTATCGACACAGATTTACTGGCAACGCTTTCTACACGCTTTTTGCATGATGGTTTGGCTGAAGCGATTAAATACGGCTGCATTAAGGATGCAGCGCTTTTTGAAAAAATTGTCGGCTATGCCGATGATGCGGAGCTGTTGGCAGATATTGACAGCGTGGTTGCTACTTGTTGTGCTATCAAAGCACGCATTGTAGAGCAGGATGAATTTGATACGGGACTCAGAATGCTGCTGAACTTCGGACATACCTTGGGACATGCGGTAGAGCAGCATTTCGGCTACAGCAGCTTCACGCACGGCGAGGGCGTGGCGATTGGCATGTATCAGCTGACAAAGCGCACCGAAGAGCTGGGAATGACAGCCAAAGGCAGCGCCGAGCGTATTAAGAGCGTACTTGAAAAGTACAATTTACCGTTGACTGCGGGCGTAGAAAAAGCGCAGCTACTTGATACAATGGCAAGAGATAAGAAAAAGAACGGCAACAGCATTACCCTCATTATTTTGCAGCAGATAGGCGAGGGCGTACTGCAGAAAGTTGATTGGCAGGAAGTGCCAAAGTATTTGGGGTGAGGCTAAATGGAAAAGGTTAAAATTTATCCTGCAAAATTGGCAGGAACGGTGCAGGTTCCGTCATCTAAAAGCATGGGACACAGAGAAATCATCTGTGCAGGTTTGGCAGGTGGCACCAGTATTGTTGATAATATAAGCATGTCCAAGGATATTGAAGCAACGATGCGCGTTCTGCGTGCTATGAATGTGAGCGTGGACGAAATCCCCAGCATGATAGAGGGACGTAAGGCTTTGCAGATTACAGGAACAGGTCATCCAATTGCGGCGGCAGATAATGTTGACTGCGGTGAATCCGGTTCTACCTTGCGCTTTTTCATTCCTTTGGGAGCAAATCTTGGCTGTCCGCTGACCTTTATCGGTCACGGAAAGCTGGTATCGCGTCCTTTGCAGGCGTATTACGATATTTTGGATAAGCAGTTTGTGCAATATTTTAATGATAACGGCAATCTGCCGTTGACGGTTAACGGTCACCTGATGCCTGGTAAATTTGAGCTGCCGGGAGATGTCAGCAGTCAGTTTGTCAGCGGTCTGCTTTTTGCTTTACCGTTATTAAAGGGCGACTCCGAAATTATTATTACTTCACCGTTGGAATCTGCTTCTTATGTAGATATGACACTGAACTGTTTGGCTAAGTACGGTGTTAAAGTAGAAAATGTAGATGGTGCACATCGTCATTATCTTGTACCCGGCAAGCAGCATTTCAAGGCACAGGACAGCAAGGTTGAGGGCGATTGGTCGCAGGCAGCCTTTTGGACTGTCGGCGGTGCTTTGGGCGCAGGCATTACGGCAAGCGGTGTTGACTTTGCTTCGCTGCAGGGTGATAAGGCTGTGGTAGAAATTATGCAGCGCATGGGTGCTGATATTGCTAAAAATGCCGACAGCGTAACCGTAAACAGCGGTGCAACGCAGGCAACGATAATAGATGCTTCTGACTGCCCTGATATTATTCCTGTGCTTACCGTGCTGGCAGCAGTCAGTGAGGGAACAACGAAGATTATCAATGCAGGACGCCTGCGTATCAAGGAATGCGACAGACTGGCGGCTATGACGAGTGAATTAAATAAAATGGGTGCGGCAATTACGGAAGAGCCGGAAGGCCTGACGATTATTGGCAAGCCTGAGGGTCTGCGAGGCGGTGTAGAGGTAGCTGCCTGGAACGATCATCGTATTGCCATGAGCCTGGCAATTGCTGCACAATGCTGTGCGGAACCTATTATATTAACCGGTGCAGGCAGTGTAAGCAAGTCTTATCCTGACTTCTGGCAGGATTACAAGAGCGTAGGCGGAAAAATTGAGGTGCTGGCATGAGCGGAATTTTTGGCATGAATATAAAAATGGCGATATACGGCGAATCGCACGGCAAATCCATCGGCGTAGTGCTGGATGGACTGCCGCCGGGACTGGCACTGGATGAAGCAACGATTGCTGCCGAAATGGCGCGTCGTGCTCCCGGACAGAATGCGTTGAGCACGGCACGCAAGGAAAGCGATACGGTAGAAATCCAAAGCGGCTTCTTCAATGGCTTTACGACAGGTACGCCGTTGTGCGCACGTATCATCAACAGCGACCAGCATTCCAAGGATTACAGCATTCTCGCCGATAAGATGCGCCCCGGTCATGCAGATTACGCAGGGCATGTGCGTTATCAGGGCTTTAATGATTATCGCGGCGGAGGCCATTTTTCCGGTCGACTGACGGCACCGCTCGTTTTTGCCGGTGCTGTGGCCAAGCAGGCGTTGGCGCAATATGGTATTATTGTCGGTTCGCATATTCTGCAGATTAACGATGTTAAAGAAGAACGCTTCAATCCTATGGGTGTAAGTGATAAAGCATTAGCTGAGCTGCATGCGAAAAAGTTTGCTGTTATGGATGACGCTGTCGGCGCAAAAATGCAGGAGCGCATTTTGCAGGCCAAGAGTGAGCTTAACAGTGTGGGCGGCGTAATTGAAGCTATCGCACTGCATTTGCCTGCGGGCATCGGCGCACCGTATTTTGATTCCGTGGAGAGCATGCTGAGCCATGCGCTGTTTTCCGTACCTGCCGTTAAGGGCGTAGAATTTGGCGACGGCTTTGGCTTTGCCGGCCTGACGGGTGCTGAAGCAAATGATGCTTTGCATTACGTTGACGGCAAGGTGCAGGCGCTGACGAACCATAACGGCGGCATTACCGGCGGTATTACCAATGGCATGCCGTTGGTAGTACGCGTAGCCATTAAGCCTACGCCGTCGATTGCGCGCGAGCAGCGGACTGTGAGCCTTAAGGAGCAGGCAGATACAACGCTGGCAATTGTAGGAAGGCATGATCCCTGTATTGTGCAGCGTGCTGTGCCTGTTATCGAAGCTGTGGTAGCGTGGACGCTGTGGGATTTACTTTTAGAAGCGAAGAAATGGGAGAAATAAGATGCAGGAGCTTGATTTAGAAAAAATCCGCCAAGAAATAGATAAGGTTGACCAGCAGCTGGCAGACGTATTGGAAAGCCGTTTGCACCTGGTAATGCAGGTGGCTGCCTATAAAAAATCCAAAGGCCTGCCTGTTAAGGACAAAAACCGTGAAGCTAAGGTTATCGAAAAGGTTGCAGGCTTTTTGGAGAACAAGGAATATTCCGTGGCTGTGAAAAATATTATGCGCGGTATTATCGACCAAGCCTGCCTGTTGGAAGAAACCGCGCTGTCGGAAGCAAACGACAAAACCTATGAGGTTGCTTGCTTCGGTCTTGCAGGCTCCTTTACGCATCAGGCGTTAGAGGAATATTTTCATGGACGCCGCTACAATCGTCATCACTTCCAGACCTTTGAAGAGGTAATTTCCAGTATCAGCGACGGTACGATGGATTACGCTGTGCTGCCGATTGAAAATTCTTCGACCGGCGGTATTACCGAGGTATATGATTTGCTGCGCCAGTACGATTGCAGTATTGTAGGCGAGCAGTGCGTGAAGATAGAGCAAAACCTGTTAGGCTGCGAGGGTGCGTCGCTGAGTACGATTAAAACAGTGTATTCGCATCCGCAGGGCTTGAAGCAGTGCGCTGATTTCTTTCATGACTATCCGGATATAGAGCAGGTTCCTTATTTCAGTACATCCAAGAGTGCGGAGGAGGTTGCTGAAAAGCAGGATATAACCTTAGGCGCTATTGCCGGCAAGCAGGCAGCGGAGCTATATAATTTGAAGGTTATTGCACCGGCGATTAACAGCAACAGCAATAATTACACTCGCTTCGTTATTATCGCCAAAAAACCGGAAATCGTAGCAAATGCAAATAAGATTACGCTGATTGTGGCTGTGAAGCACGAAACAGGCTCACTGTATAAAATGCTTGCCAGCTTCTATCATATGGGCCTGAATATGCTGAATCTGGAATCACGACCGATTGTCGGCAAAACTTGGGAATACTTTTTCTACATTGATGTCACCGGTAATTTGGCAGACCCGCTGGTTATTGATGTGATGGAAGAAATAAAATCGAAGAGCACCTATTGCAAGGTTCTTGGCAATTATCGTGCTTACGAGCGAAAGGAATAAAATAGATGAAGCATTACGGACTTTTGGGCGGTAAGCTGGGACACAGCCTTTCACCGCAGATTCACGAGCTGTTTTTTAAGTATACAGGCATTGAGGGCGATTATACGCTGCTGGAAACTCCGCAGGAGGATTTGCCTAAGCGCATGGAGGAGCTGCGTGCCGACTATGCAGGCAGCAATGTTACCATTCCGCATAAGTTGCATGTAATGCCGTTTTTGGACAGCATTGCGCGTGAGGCTAAGGCTATCGGCGCTGTAAATACGATTAAATTTGATGAAAACGGTGCTGAAGGCTACAATACAGATTATTTTGGCTTTGGCAGAATGCTGGAATACAACAATATTGATGTGCGAGCTAAGCGTGTTGCGGTGTTGGGCACCGGCGGCGCTGCACGTGCAGTTGTCAAATATATGGTTGATAAGCGTGTAGGCAAGCTGTATCTGGTTACGCGTGATGTTGCGCATGTTGATAAGGATTTCCTCAAAATTGCGCCTAAGTGCAAGTTTATTGATTATGACGGCCTGGCAGCGCTGACAGGCGACGTGATTGTCAACTGCACACCTGTGGGCATGTATCCCAAGGTTAACGCAGCACCGGTTACGCCGGAGGAAATCAGCAATTTTGATGCTGCCGTTGATTTGATTTATAACCCTAAGCAGACTTTGTTCTTAAAGCAGGCTGCCGAGGCGAAAATGCAGACTGTCAACGGCCTGTTCATGCTTGTGGCGCAGGCAGTGGCTGCGCAGGAAATTTGGCAGGGCGAAAAATACGACAGTGAACTCATAGTCAAAATCATGCAGGATTTGGAGCAGAATATATGAAAAACATCGTGCTGATTGGTATGCCGGGCTGCGGCAAAAGCACCTTTGGTAAGCGCATGGCGAAACGCTTGCAGCTGCCGTTTTATGATGCCGACGCTGTCCTCGAAGAGCGTGAGCAGCGCACGATAAAGGACTTCTTCGCGGAAAGCGAAGATGCATTCCGCGCAGCGGAAACGCGCACGCTGGCGTATCTGGCGGAATGTGACGGAGCTGTTATCGCAACAGGCGGAGGTGCCGTAAAGCGTGCGGAAAACATGGAGCTGCTGAAGCGCGGCGGTGTTGTGGTTTTTATCGACCGCAAACCGGAAAACATCATCGGATGTATTGCCGGTGATGCGCGTCCGTTGCTTACTGCCGATAAGCAAAAGCTTTATACTTTATATAACGAGCGTATTGCGCTGTACCGCCGATATGCGGATTATACTATTGATAATAATGGCGATTTCGGCAGAGTTCTGCATGAGCTGCTGAATATTGCCGCTAAGCTGGAGGGATAAAGATGCGTAAAATTTTAGTTTTAAATGGTCCTAATATTAACATGCTGGGCATCCGTGAAAAAAATATCTACGGCCGTGATGATTATGACAGCCTGTGTGCTTACATCCGCTCGGCGGCCGACCGCCTTGGCGTAGAGGTGGAGCTGCTGCAGAGCAATTATGAGGGCGATATAGTTACCGCTATTCAGAATGCTTACGGTCATTTTGACGGCATTGTTATCAATCCGGCGGCGTTTACGCATTACAGCGTAGCAATTCTGGACGCATTGAAGGCAGTAAACATTCCTGCGATTGAGGTGCATATCAGCAACATCCATCAGCGTGAGGAGTTCCGCCATCATTCTGTAACGGTGGCAGGCTGCGTCGGCCAAATTTGCGGCCTGGGCTTTGCGGGTTACGCCTTGGCAATGGAAGCTCTGAGTGTGTATGAAGCAAAATAGTATATAATAATTTTTGTAAACAGTCTTCGTAGCTTTGCTTTCGGAGGCTGTTTTGTTATAATGGTTATAGAGTAATATTTGCTGACAGAAGCAGTTTGGACTGTTAAATTTTCATAATAGTAAGACAATGTTAAAATCATTCTTGGAGGTGACATTATGAGTAAACGTGTAGTAATCGTCGGCGGCGTAGCAGCCGGCATGAAAACAGCAGCGCGCTTGCGCAGACTTGATGCAGAAGCAGAGATTATCGTGCTGGAACGCGGACCGCAGCTGAGCTACGGTGCCTGCGGCTTCCCGTATTTTATCAGCGGTGAGGTCAAGAGTATGGACAGCTTTGACCATACACCACAGGGCGCTTTACGTGACAGCGGTTATTTTGCAGCTGTGAAGGGCGTAGATGCGCGCTGCGGCTGCAATGTGCAGAAAATAGACAGAATGCAAAAATGCGTGCATTATATGGAAAAGGGAGAGCTGAAACAGCTGTCTTATGACGTGCTGGTGTTGGCAACCGGCAGCACGCCGGTTAAGCTTCCCTTGCCTAATGCTGATGCCGCAGGTATTCACAGCTTCTGGTTTCCGTGGGATGTTGAAGCGGTAGATAAGGAAATTGCCGAAGGCGGCGTTAAGGATGTAGTTATCATCGGCGCAGGCTTTATCGGTCTGGAGCTGGCAGAAGCTTTTGTGCGCCGCGGTTTGCATACCAGCGTTCTGGAACAGCAGGACAGACTGCTGCCGCAGCTTCTTGATGAAGATATGGCAGCACTGCTGCTGCGTGATACAAAAAATCCGCTGCTCGATATTTATCTGGATGAAAGAGCAGGTGCCTTTACCGTAGAAAACGGTAAAGTTAGCGGAGTGCAGACAGATAAACGCGTAATCCCGGCACAGTTGGTTATCGTTGCCGTCGGCGTGCGTCCGAACGTGGAGCTGGCGCGTGAGGCCGGCCTTGTTATAGGTCCGAGCGGCTGTATTGCGGTTAACGAATACCTGCAGACAAGCGATGATGCAATTTATGCCGGAGGTGACTGTGCGGAAAATACTCATCGTGTCAGCGGAGCCAAAGTGTTTGTGCCTATGGGTTCTACCGCTAACAAGCATGGCCGCGTGATTGCGGATAATATCTGCGGAGCGCGGAAGCAATATCCCGGTGTCCTGGGAACTGCCGCATGTCGCTTCTTTGCGCAGGAAGCTGTGGCAACCGGTTTGAACGAGCGGACTGCGCGGCAGGCCGGTATTGATTTTGCAAGCGTAGTTGTACCAGGCTTCGATCGTTTGGGTTATATGCCGGGAGCAGGACGGATTGTGCTGAAGCTGTTGGCGGAAAAGAGCAGCGGACGCGTATTGGGTGCGCAGGCTGTCGGAGCGAGCGTAGCGAAGCGTATTGATACATTGGCGGCGGCAATTTCTTTAGGTGCAACGCTGGAGGATTTGTCCGGACTTGATCTGGCTTATGCTCCGCCGTTTAATACGCCGATTGAGAATATCGCAACGGCAGCCAATGTCCTGCAAAATAAACTTGACGGACAGCTGCGCAGCATTAATCCTGTAGACTTTGAAAAGAATCGTACGCAGGAGGATTATTTATTCGTTGATGTACGCACGCCGGCAGAGGTAGCAGCTAAGCGTATTGCCGACATTCCGTCGAGAGTAAATCTGCCGCTTGATACCTTGCGGACAGCGGATATCAGCAAGCTGGATAAAGAGCAGAAAATAGTAACAGCCTGCCAGATTGATTTGCGTGGCTACGAAGCGGAGGTTATTCTGCGCGTCCGTGGCTTCCAGGATGTTTACAGCCTGGAGGGAGGCATGAGCGGTTGGCCGTATGCAACGGAAAGCGATAACAACAAAAAGTAAGCATTTTAATATTGTTATACAAGGAGGAGAAAAGCATGAGTGAATTTAGTGAAAAAATGGGCATGGTAGCAGGCAATAATTTTAAGAGCGGTTATAACTGCTGCGAAGCGATTGTGCAAACCTTTCGCAAGGAGGCAGGCGTGAATATTGATGATAATGCTTTCCGTCTGTGCTCCGGCTTTGGCGGCGGCATTGGTCATGCGCGCGATTTGTGCGGTGCGATGGCAGGCTGTGTGATGGTCATCAGTACGCTTGCTGGCCGCAATCAGCCGAGCGATAAGCCATTGGCAGAAATTTATCCGTTAACGCTGGAATTTCATGAGCGCTTTGCTAAAGAATTCGGCTCCTGTGCCTGCGGTGATTTGATGCCCTATGAGTTTAATACGCGTGAGCATTTGAAAAATTGTCTGAAGCTGGTGAATAAGGTGGCTCAGTTGCTGGCTGTGTATCTGGAAGAAAAGGAACTGCTGAAGTAATAATGATAAGCTAAAAGGGACTGTAGCGTAAGTAAAGCTTGCTTGCGATGGCAGTCCCTTGGTTATTTTTTCTATGTGTGAGAATGCGTAAATAAGCTAAAAGCAATAATAAAAAATTGCGGAGCGCTTGTTGACGGCAAAAACTGTCCGTAAAAACGAATGAAAAATAATTGTAGTTTTTGCCGTCAACATGCTATACTGATATTAGAAATTTATTGAAAAATTTTTGCAGAAATGGATTAAGAAAAACGGTTATCTGACGGATACCTGCCTTGCTGTACAGATAGATATAAGGCATATCTTGATTATTTCAGGATTGAGTATTAAAGCATCTTCTATAGAGAAAATAATGATAAGAATTATGTGAAAGCGAGGCGATGAGTGTGCTAATGAATACGGCTGAGTATCTTTCCATTATTGAAAATATTAAGAGTGAAATTACTGCGGCACAATATCGTGCGGCAATTCATGTGAATGCAGATATGCTGCTTCTCTATTATGATATTGGTTGCGTAATCAATGAACATAAATCATGGGGAAACAAGTTTATTGATAACCTTGCAGCAGATATTCGGATTGCTTTTCCAGAAAGCAAAGGATATTCTGTTCGTAATTTGAAGTATATGGCAAAATTCGCAGAGATTTATCCAGACCGAGAATTTGTGCAACAGGTTGTTGCACAAATTCCATGGGGTCACAATATAGTTCTTCTGGATAAGGTCGCTGATATGGATGAACGTAAATGGTATATCAAAAAGTCAGCGAAAAACGGCTGGTCTCGAAATGTTCTTGTCCATCAGATTGAAAGCAACTTGTATCAGAGACAGGTGCTGGCAGATAAAGTTACAAATTTTGATCACCGCTTACCGTTTCCGCAAAGTGAACTTGCAGCGCAGACAATGAAAGATCCATATGTATTTGATTTTATTCCTTTCCGGGAGGATATGCTCGAACGGGATATTGAGCAGGCACTTGTTAGGGATGTCACAAAGCTCCTTCTGGAGCTTGGAACAGGGTTTGCTTTTCTGGGAAACCAGTATCACCTGAACGTAGGCGGCGATGATTTTTACATTGATTTGTTGTTCTATAACCTGAATCTTCGCTGTTATGTAGTTATCGAATTGAAAACCGGTGATTTCAAGCCGGAATATGCTGGTCAGCTAAACTTTTATCTGTCAGCCGTGGACGGCATTTTGAAAAAAGAGCAGGATAATCCGTCCATTGGTTTGCTTCTGTGCAAAAGCAAAAACAATGTGGTTGCAGAATATTCACTCAAGGATATTTCAAAGCCGATTGGTGTAAGCGAATACAAAATAACCAGTAG
>NZ_CAUDZA010000036.1:0-13827 GCF_958453765.1 Phascolarctobacterium succinatutens
ATCATGATATCAAGATATAATGATATCATTTGTGCAGTCAAAGGAGGTGCGGTTTATTGAGCAATCGAACCAAACAAGTGCAGTTCAGAATGCCAGATGAACTGCACACAGAACTAAAAGCAGCACTGGCATACGACAGAAGTAGTTTTGCGGATTTTTTCAATAAAGCTGCTGAAGAGTACCTATCAAATCGTAAGGCAGACAAACAGGAAAAATCTAAGAGCAAAAATGGAGGAAATAAAAATGGCTAATGCAAAGGTAATTGTAATCCCCGAAGGGAAGATTTGTGACTATGTTGACGGTAAGTTCCGTAACGATACTCCGGAAGAGTACGTACGTCAGACTATTGAAAAAAGACTTGTTAACGAACATAAATATCTGCCTAAGCAGATTAGAATTGAATATATCCTGCAGTTGGGCTCGAGAAAACCTCGTGCAGATATTGTCATTTTTGACAAGGATTGCACCGAACAGACCCAGGAGAACATTAAAATTATCATTGAATGCAAGAAAGAGGCTGTTGAAGCACGTAATGCGAAAGATGGTGTCGAACAACTGAAGTCATATATGTCTGCGTGCCCTAATTGTGAGTGGGGTATGTGGACAAACGGTCGCCAGAAGGAAGTCTACCGTAAATACGTTAACGAAAAAGGTAAGATAGACTTTATGGACTATAACGACATCCCTTCGGCTGATGGTAATCTTGATGACATTAACCGTCCTAAGCGTACTACACTTAAAAATGCCTATGACGATAATCTACTGTTTACTTTTAAAACTTGCCATAATCACATTTATGTGAATGACGGCTTGCAGAAACAGCCTGCATTTTTCGAATTGTTGAAAGTGATTTTCTGTAAAATCGAGGACGAAAGAAACATTCCTAAACCGTTGGAGTTCTATGCTACTTCGGAGGAACGCTCTAATCCCGATGGACAGTTAACGGTCAAGAAACGTATATCCAAGATTTTTGAACAGGTCAAAAACAAGAAGAAGTACAAGTTAATTTTTGACGCCAATGACGAAATTAAGTTGTCTCCTCGCAGTTTAGCTTATATCGTCAGTGAGCTACAGAAGTACAGTTTGCTTAACACCAACATTGATATCAAGGGGAAAGCGTACGAAGAAATTGTTGGAGCAAACCTGCGTGGCGATAGAGGCGAGTTCTTCACGCCCAGAAATGTTATGAAAATGGTCGTTGAGATGATTAATCCCGGTGTTGATGAAAAAGTTCTGGATAGTTCTTGCGGTACGGGTGGTTTCCTTGTGAATGCCATGACGCATGTGATTGAAAAGCTCGAAAAGCAATTTGAAGAAGAACTTGGTATGCCGAAAAACGTGTGGAATAATGAGGCAATCAACACTTTCAGAGATCGTGTATCTGACATGGCGAAATCAAATTATTTTGGATTCGATATTAATCCGGATCTCATTAAGGCAACGAAGATGAATATGGTTATGAACAATGACGGCAGCGGTAATATCTTACAATCCAACTCTCTGTTGCCGCCGCACGAATGGACAGAGGAGTTCCGTTCTAACTTGGCAGAAGCATTGAGTATCGATAAATCCACGATTCGCAATCATAAAACGATAGACTTCTTCGATGTGATTGTGACAAACCCGCCTTTTGGCAGCAAAATTCCAATCAAAGACAAGGCTATTCTGGAGCAATTTGAATTGGCACATGTCTGGGAAAATGATAAGAAAACCAATACTTGGAAAATGACGGATCGCTTGCAAGCATCAGTCCCTCCGGAAATTTTGTTTGTGGAGCGCTGCACTTAGCTGCTTGTTCCTGGTGGACGTATGGGCATAGTCCTCCCTGATAATATTCTGGGAGCGCCGGGTCTTGGTTATATTCGAGAGTGGCTTATCAAGAATCACAGAATCGTTGCCAGTGTGGACCTTAATGTAGATACCTTCCAGCCGAGAAATGGTACTCAGACCTCAGTGCTGTTCCTACAGAAGAAAACACAGGAACAGAAAGATACTGAGGAAAAGAGTGGCACGATGGCAGATTATAATATTTTCATGGCCATGGTAGAAAAAGTTGGGCATGATAAACGTGGTAATCCTACTTTCAAGCGTGACAAAGAAGGAAATGAAATTCTTGTGCCTGATACCAATAGTATTCTTGTTCTTGGCTCAACCGGAGAAGGTGATCGTACTGTATCTCACGAGCAAAAGAGAAAAGTTGAAGACGACCAGACTCCAGATGTGCCTGTCATCTTTGCAGAATGGAAAGTCAAGGAGGGATTGGCATGGTAAATGATAATTTGGCACATCAAATTGCGGAAACTCCCGAATGTGAAATCGTGATTGATAAGGCACCGGTTAAATGGTGCACTGTATCACTCTCAGAAATCATCGAGCGAGGGAAACGCTTAGAGGCAAGCGTTTATGATGTCGAAGCAAAACAAGCACGAGAAATCATTGCAGATGCTAAATACCCTCTTACTACGCTTGGTGGCGCAGATGGGATGACGACATCTTATACTGGCGCACGATTCAAACGAATTTGGGTTGAAAAATCTGATTATCCTATTTATCAACCTTCAACGATCATGGATATAAAACCGTCTCCGGACGGATATATTTCCGCAGTAACCGATACAGATATTGACGCATTGCGAGTATCGAAAGGTCAGGTCCTCATGACTTGTTCTGGTACAATCGGAAAAGTGTCTTTTGTTTCGGATACGATAGATAATTTGATTTTCAGCCATGATCTTTTGCGCATCAACTGTAAAAAGCCGAGTGATGCAGGGTATGTATATGCATATTTAAAGAGCAAGGTCGGAAATAAAATTCTATTGACAAATAGCTATGGTGCAGTTATTACCCATATCGAACCAGAACATCTTGCAACCGTTCCAATTCCGGATGCACCAGATGCATTGAAATTGAAAATTGGAAATCTTGTTATTCAATCTTATACTCTTCGTGACGAATCGAATACCTTAATTGATGAAGCAACTAAGTTACTAATTGAAGAACTGAAGTTGCCTGCGATTGATAATTTTGAAGTTGATTGCTTTAAAAAGGATGCGCCGGTAGAAACATTCAATGTCAAATTAAGTGAGATGAACTATCGTTTGGATGCCTCATACCATCTTCCGATTGTTGATGCAATTGTTGATCATATTAAAAAATATGCAGCGGAAGTTACATCTATCAGAGATAAACGAATCAGTAGTGCGGTTATTTTGCCTGGACGATTCAAACGAGTTTATGTTGAGGAAGGACATGGTTATGCGTTATTTGGTGGAAAGCAAATTCACACATTGGATCCTTCAGGGAAAAAATACTTGTCCAAGTCCAAACATGACGAGCGAATTTCTAAAGAATTGCTGATCGAGGAAAACACTACTCTGATTACACGAAGCGGTACAATCGGAAAAGTTGCACTGGTTCCTAAGCACTGGGCGAATTGGATTGCAAGCGAACACATTATCCGAGTGGTACCTGCGTCGCAAGATGTAGCTGGATACAATTACATCTTCTTGCTTTCCGATTATGGCCGGGTATTAATTCAACGCTATACTTATGGTGCAGTTGTCGATGAAATTGATAATGGACATGTAAGTGATATTCCGATTCCGTTACTTAAAAACCATGATGTCCAGAAAAGAATAAATGATCTTGCGCTTGAAGCAAATAAAAAGCGTTATGAGGCCTATAAGTTAGAACAGAAGGCTTTGAAAATTATGGACGAAGAAGTCATTTATGCAAAGTGAGGTGAGCCGGGATGCCAGGATACAAAGACTGGATAGATGCTATTGATATAAAGGTTGACTATTTTTCTGCATTTATGAAAGCATGGATTGCCTTTAATGCGTGGTATAATTTTAGCGGTGAGGTTACCGGAAAAAATGACAAGGAATGCATCGAGTACATTGCAAGTCAATCAAACAGATTTAAGACCTATATCATAAATTTGATTAATGCTGAGGATGCAGATGGTAGCGCATATAGAGAGAATATTGCAAAACTACATGGCTCTCTTTTGAATGCAGCGATTACTACGCAGGAGTACATAGGCGTTCGGCAGTCTGTTTCATTTGCTGAAGTGGCGGTAAAGAATGCAAACACGCTTAAGAGGAAAGATTACTACCAACACCATTACGAGTGTTCAAGGGCACATGGAAAGACAAAAACGGCAGTTACGGTAAAGACTACAGGTGTTTTAGTATTTTGTTTTGAGCAAGACGGATATGATATTGATGTATTGAGGCAGCAATCGGGCTTTATTGGTTTGACGCAGAGGCAAAAGGAACAGTGCGAGGAATGCTACAGAGAACTGACTCCATATCGCATTACCAGTGTCCTTGAGTCGGGACAAGCTACCAAACAAATTGGAGCATATAATTTTGTGAATGATGCTGAAAAGATCAGCGAAGCTATTGTTATAATACTGTATATGCTTCGTTGCTGTCTTGCCCACGGTGATATATCACCTGACGAGTCAGCAAATGAAGTGTATAAATACGCATATGAAGTGTTGTGTGCGCCGCTGAAGAAACTGAAATAATGAAGCCTCCGTTGGTTTTGATTCCAGCGGAGGCTTCATTATGTGCGCCCAGCATGAGCGATAACTAGGTGGTGAAAGTCCACTACGCGCTCGGTAGCAGGAAGCGTTAGCCGAAGGCAAGGGTGTCCATCGTGAGATGGAATCTGATGGAAGCCGGATACTGTTGCGGAAATCAACAGTGGGCAAAGTTCTGAGCCGACGAACAGAAACCTTATATAAGGCGTTCGTTACAACACCCAGGTCGGCTATCGATTTGTTTTGAATCTGGTCAAGAAAGAGGATTTCGGCTACCGCAAAATCAGCACCGTCAAAGTATCGGATGCGAAACTGTGGTTTGCGAAGCTGCAAAAGGATGGCAGAGGTTTTAGCACCATCAGCAGTGTACGAGGTGTTATCAAACCCGCATTTCAGATGGCATGCGATGAGGATGCCGTCAGAAAGAATCCGTTCATCTTCAAGTTGACGGATGTGGTGGTCAATGATACGGTGCCGAGAGCTGCACTCACTGAGGAACATTTGGGAATCTGGATGAAATTTTATTGAGAAAGACAATACCTACTGCAAATACTATGATGAATTTGTGGTACTTCTGGAAACCGGTATGAGAGTCAGCGAGTTCTGCGGTCTGACCCGAAAAAATCTGGATTAAAAAAATCGTAGAATTCGTGTGGATCATCATCTAATTCGTGAGTGTGGCGGAAAATACTATGTTGAGTAAACAAAGACAAGCAGTGACCGCCACATCCTTTCAATGAACGAAACGGTTTATGGCTCTTTGAAAAAAGCTGGAGCGCCGTCCTAAGGTCAAGGTATGGTAGACGGTTACAGCGGCTTAATCATGCTAGACAAGAACGGTAATCTGAAAGTAGCATTACACATCGAAAATGATATGTGCTGGGCGATGGAGAAGTACAAGAAACTTCTTCCGGATAGCCCTCTGCTACACATCACTCCCCGTGTGTTCCGATACATCTTCTGCATTGACTATGCAAACGACGGCATGGACATTAAAAACCTTCAGTATCTGATGGGGAACTAGGATGCGGGTGTTACACTTAATATTTACACACAAACAAGCTACGCACACGCTGCGATGTTGAAATTATCACAGTTCAGCTATTTTCCTGAAGTGAAAAAAGACAGGGTGTTTGGAAAACAGCAAGTATGGTGGCAGCAGCTTAAGGTTACTACACCATTTACTACACCACTTGGTGGTGTAGTTACATAGATTTATAGAGACTTATGAAGAATTTAAGAAAAACTGAAAGTCCGAAAATCCTATAATATCAACATTTTCGAGACTTATGGAGGAATATAGAGATTATGATAAAAATTCTCTTTATCTGCCATGGCAACATCTGCCGTTCGCCTATGGCAGAGTTTTTATTGAAGGACATTGTAAAAAAGCGCGGCATTGCCGCTGATTTTGAAATTGCTTCGGCAGCGACGAGCAGGGAAGAAATCGGAAATCCTGTACATTATGGTACGCGCAATAAGCTGGCACAGTACGGCATCAGCGTGGCAGGCAAGCATGCGGTACAGGTAACGAAGCGCGACTATGAATATTACG
Source organism: Phascolarctobacterium succinatutens (assembly GCF_958453765.1). Lineage (GTDB taxonomy): Bacteria > Bacillota > Negativicutes > Acidaminococcales > Acidaminococcaceae > Phascolarctobacterium_A > Phascolarctobacterium_A succinatutens_B. The sequence goes on from NZ_CAUDZA010000036.1 coordinate 6,105, forward strand.
ATTTGCTGCTGGCTATGGACAGCAATAATATCCGTAATTTGCGTCGTGTAATTGGTGAAGATGCGCATGATAAGGTGCATCTTTTGCTTGATTATACCGAGCGTAAAGGTGCAAGCATTGCCGATCCGTGGTATACCGGTGACTTTGAAGTGACATATGACGATATCATGGAAGGTCTGGATGGCTTACTGAAGTATCTGAAATATTAAAACAAACAAATTTCCGCGCAAACCGTTAATAAGTTAACACAATTTGCCATAAAAATAAATAGAATTAATCGAAAACGGTATTTTGCTTGTTTGTTTTAGATTGTGGTGCTACAATAAGTGTTACGGTAAAATAATATAGTTTCCAATGAAGAGAGGTTTTTAAACATGAAATTCGCAACACGTATGGAGCGTATGCAAGCTTCTGAAATCCGCGAGCTGTTAAAATTAACTGCTCAGCCTGATATTATTTCCTTTGCTGGTGGTCTGCCGGCACCGGAGCTGTTCCCTGTAGAAGAAATTGCCAAGGTTTCTCATGATCTGGTACTGAAGGAAGGTCGCCAGCTGCTGCAATATGCAACTACCGAAGGCCGTCCGTCCCTGCGTGCAAAAATTGCTAAACGCATGGCTGATAAATATCACACCAACGTTGATCCTGATGACATTCTGATTACCACCGGTTCTCAACAATGCCTGGACTTCGCAGGCAAGCTGTTCCTGGATCCCGGCGACGTTGTTCTGTGCGAAAGCCCGTCCTACCTTGGCGCTTTGAACGCATTCAACGCTTACCAACCGAAATTTGTTGAGGTTCCGACCGATAACGGTGGTCTGATTCCGGAAGAATTGGACAAAATCCTGGAAACCACTCCGAACTGCAAATTTATCTATGTAATTCCTGACTTCCAAAACCCGACCGGTCGTACCTGGTCCATGGAACGCCGTCAAAAATTTATGGAAGTTGTTAACAAACACAACCTGCCTGTACTCGAAGATAATCCGTACGGCGAACTGCGCTATGAAGGCACTATCCTGCCGTCCCTGAAATCTATGGATACCAAAGGCTTGGTTATGTTCCTGGGCACCTTCTCCAAAATCTTCTGCCCGGGCCTGCGTCTTGGCTGGATCGCTGCAGAGCACAGCCTGCTGAGCGAGTTTGTTAAAATCAAACAAAGTGCTGACCTGCACACCTCTAACTTTGACCAAGGCGTTGCAGATGCTTACATGGAACAATACGACCTGGATGAGCACGTTAAAGAAATCGTTGCTCTGTACAAACATCGTCGTGATCTGATTCTCGAATCCATGGAGAAATACTTCCCGGCTGGCACCGAATGGACTCATCCGGAAGGTGGTCTGTTCCTGTGGCTGACCTTCCCTGAAGGCGTAAGCGCACGCAAAGTATTCAACAAATGCATCGAGATGAAGGTTGCCGGCGTTATCGGTGATGCTTTCTATCCGAACCAAAAGACTGACCGCAGCATGCGTATCAACTACTCCAATATGCCGGATGACCGCATTGTTGAAGGTATCCAACGTATGGCTAAAGCAATCAAAGAGTGCATGTAATTCTTTGACGGCTTAAGTTGTCTTGTAAATTTTACAGATGATAAAAATTTAACCCCTGCAGAAAAATTTCTGCAGGGGTATTTTGTATGTATGAAGTTTTAAGCTTTAGCAGCTTTTAAGGTTCTTTCGAACAGAATGTATAAAACTCCGGCAGCCTCGTCACTGAATTTAAAGATACTGTCGGTACCATCGGTGTGATGGAAGGTTACAATGTTGATGCCGTCAAAATCAGCACCGCTGAGAACGTTGAGTGGAATGTGGAAGGCGTTTTTCTTACCAATGTAAACTAAACGTTGATTAGTAAGGAAGAACATGCCAAGCTCTTCAATAATAGTCATTTCCTCGGTGAATTTGGGATGTTCGATTTTTTCGCCCTTGAAGGCAACAGTTTCATCAATGCGGAATTTGCGTGTCAGCTCATAGTAGTTGTCTTCGCGTTCTATCATTTTGTTTTGGCAGAGACCGCAGTTGGTATAGGCATGGCAGATTTCGCCCGGGTTGAGCGGGAAAGCATCCTGTTTGATATCACCTAAAGGCATATGCTCTGCATTCCACAGGCTGCGGTATTTTTCCAGAGCGCTGACAATATTGTTCTTTAATTCGTAAGGGATATCCAATGTTGCGCAATCGGCACGCAGGGCAGCTTCTTCTTCCGGAGTATAGCGCTGCGCGCTGCTGATTTCGTCAAACTTCTGATTGAAGTGAGCCTGAAAAACCTGCTTACGCATGGAAAGACTGTCTTCGTAGTCATAGCCGAATAAGTCGTTTAATTGTTTGATATCCAGCTTTTCGGTGCCTGCAAGCAAATCACGGCAGCGGACAAAATAAGCAGCTGTTTTTGCTGCCTTATCAGCCTGCTTTGCCAGATGCGGCGGCAGCTCCAAAATTTCAGCTAAATGTGCAAGCTGTCCCCAAAGGCTGTCTTCCTTAGTCTGTATTTCAGTAAAGATAACATCCGCCAGCTTGCGGTAAATACCGCTGCGTTGGTTGAAATTATCATCGTTGAATTTTACGCCCCATTTTTTCAGAGCGTGATGTACATCATCAGCACTGACAGCCAAAGCGTCTGGTGCTGCAGCCAACAGATTGTTGAGCTCCTTCCAGCCGTTTTCGGTCGGCTTGCTGCCGAATATTTTTGATAAAAAGCCGCATTCTTCTAATTCTTGCATGCTATAAGGTTTCAAATTCTGCACTCTCCTTTACAGGCTTAAAGTCTGCATTTTGATTTTTACGCTGATAAAGTTGTCAGCGATTTACTTTATCGCTAACAATACGAATTTAATCTAAACAATATTATACGCTAAAAGTGTATCTATTGTCTAGAAAGAAAAAGCTTCGGCATTTATCTGCTGTGACTATCTGCCTGCATTGTGTTATAATAGCAATTAGAGAGATGAGAGGGAGATAAAATGTCAATACAAGCTTTTACTTCTGACAACAAAAGCAGCTGGAAGGCAAATTTGCCTGTATTGTGGCTGGGAGTATTTTTATGCTGCGCCAGCTATACTATGTGCATACCGTTTTTGCCTGTTTATCTGCTGCGTGAGCTGCATGTTGCCCAGCCTGATGTTAACTTCTGGGCAGGTATTACCTTTGCCGTAACCTTTATGGGGTCTGCCGTAATGGCACCATATTGGGGTGCTTTGGCTGACCATGTCGGGCAGAGAAAGATGGCGATTCGCGCCGGCTATGGCCTGGCGCTGACCTATTTTCTTACCGGCGTCTGTCATGATGTCTATCAGCTTCTTCTGGTGCGTATTGTGTGCGGTGTTGTTGCCGGCTTTGTGCCTGCCTGCATGTCGATGGCATCTTCATCCTTACCGGAGGAGCGCATGGGCTGGGGCATGGGACTGATGCAGACTGCGGTAGCCAGCGGAACTATCATGGGACCTTTGATGGGCGGTTATCTTAGCAGCTGGTTTGGCATGCGTGCTTCGTTTTATGTAGGCAGTTTTGCCTTGTTTATTGCAACTAGTGCCGTAGTGTTTATCGTTAAGGATATGTCCGTACTGAATAAGGGCGCGCGCGAAGCAAGCAATCTGCTGGCAGATTTAAAGAACGCTTTGCATAACAAGGGCCTGCTGTATATTATGGCTATGTTCTTTGTGGTGCAGACCTGCGTAATGCTGATTCAGCCGCTGATTACATTGTACGTAGGCGAGCTGATGCATGATATGGGTGATGCTGCTATCAAGATGTCCGGTGTAGTTTTCTCACTGTCCGGCATTACCGGCATTTTGGCTGCGCCGTTTTGGGGAAAACGCGGTCAACGCTTCGGTTATGTGCGCGTTTTCTGCATTGTAACCTTTATTGCCGGTTTTATTAATCTTTTCCAGGTGTTCATCAATACTGTTTGGCAGTTTGCAGCTATTCAGTTTGTTTACGGCCTGTTCCTGGCAGGCGCTGTGCCTAATATCAATGCTAACCTGACGCGTGTTACTGCTGCTAATATGCGCGGTAAGGCCTTTGGCCTGGTTACGAGCGCGCAGCAGTTTGGCGGTGTTGTAGGACCGCTTGTTGGCGGTGCCTTGGGCAGCTTTATGAGCTCGCGTTATGTGCTTGTGTTTGCCGGTTGCGTGCTTATGGCCTTAGCCTTGTATTCGTACTTTACGCGTGTGCGCGGAGTGGAGCAGGAAGCTGCAAGCTAAAAGTTTATACATATAAAATAAAAGACCGTTGCTGCAGGAAAATGCGGCAACGGTTTTGTTTTGGAAAAAACATTATGGAGTGCTTTTTAATCTTTCGGTTTAGCAGTCAGCCATTGGCGTTTTTGCTCACTCTGCGTGAAAAGCTGGTGGTCAAACCACATATAGAAGAAGCGTTCTGCCGGTACAATGCTATAGCCGTCCTGCAGATGGTCGGTGGTGTCATAGGGATCTGCCATAATAAGCACATCGTCACTTTTGTGTGCGGTGCCCATGCTGTCATAACCGATAATGACACGCCAATGCCCGCCCCAATCGACGTTTTCTACAATAACAGGGGTATTATGTTTCAGATTGCTCTCGATAAATTTAAGGAAATCCTTATAGTTGTCGGGAGTTTTATCTTTGATGGAGGAATGAAACTCCCAACCGATTTTTTCAAAGTAGTTTACCATGCCCTTGGTGTTGGTGCCGACGGTTTTGCTGCTGCCCATGATTTTGGCAACGTCCAGCTCTTCATCAAGCGTTTTGCCCTTGTAATATTTTACTACCATATTGGCAGCGGCCGGACCACAGGTATAATGAGTGATTTGCTGCGTAGTGGCAAATTTCGGCAAAATAGTAAGATGCTCGTCAGATTGCATATTATAAAAATCAGGATGTTTAAAATAGGGTGAATCCTTGATATCGTGCTTGCCTACGAATTGTGCGGCACCGGCTGCAGGTGTGCTTCCGGGAGTGCCGATAGGCATAGGGGATTGCTGCAAAAGATAATTAAGGCCGCCCAAAATGACTATTAGGCAAACAATGGCCAGTAAAATGCGTTTTGTTTTCATATGTTGTCTCCTGAACTGATTGTAGCTTTGCGCTTTTGATACTTATGGACTGCTGTGAGCAGAGCGTTTTTTTCGTTGGGCAGATTGCCTGACTGCACGCGTTCCAACAGATAGGATAAAATATTTTTGATTTCATGCTGAGGAATAATTTGCAGCAGCTCGCGTCCGCTGACAGCAAGATCCTTGGTGCATACGGGCATGCGTGTGCGTACCAGCTCCACAACCTGACGGCCTAAGAGGCGACCTTCGGCCATCAGCTGTTCGTTTTCGCGGGCGTGGGTTGCTCCCATATCCGCAAGAAAAACCTCGACCAGCAGGCTGTAGGCCTGCTTCAGCTCCGCCTGCGTGCGGAAGCCGGAGTTGGCAGCTTCGCTGCGCACCCAGCGCAGCAGGGTGCGCTCACCGGTGAGCAGCATAGGCGCGAAGCGCATATGCTGCGCTACCAGCCAAGTTACCAGATGTACGAAGCTTTTGTTATAGCCAAGGCGTGTCAGGATAGCTTTAGCCATTTTGGCGCTTTCTGCTTCGTGGCCGGGATCGCTTGGCTGTCCTTCCTTGTTCAGCTTGCGGATATTCGGCAAGCCCTTGCCCAGATCGTGCAGCACTAACGCCCAACGGATGGTTAAATCACGCGGGCTGCTGTCAATTGCCAACAGTGTGTGCTCCCAGGTGTCATATAAATGAAAGCGTGGATTTTGGTGCAGACCTAAAAGATGCAGTGCTTCCGGCAGAATGGGAATGACAGTATTGTTGCCGTTTTCACGGGTATGGCAGCTTGCACCCAAAAGGCCTGTTGCCATCATCAGCATTAAGCCCTTGCCTGCATATTTAGCGGTAATGAGCTTTTCCAGTTCCTTGCGTACACGCTCCAACGAAAGGCCGGCGCAGCGTTCTACCGGAAAGCTGTAGCCATGCGGCAGGTAGTAGGGCGTGTTCGGCGCACCGCAGGCAGGCAGTGCTTCGCAGCCTGTCTGCTCGTACGTAAAGCCGAGCTGTGCCACAAAGCGGCAGGCACGCAGCATACGTAGAGAGTCCTCTTGAAAGCGTTGCTTAGCGTCACCTACGGTGCGTAAAATTTTCTGCTGCAAATCCTGCTGACCGCCAAAGTAATCATACAATGTGCCGTCAAGAGACAAGGCCATAGCATTGGCCGTAAAATCACGGCGGCTCAAATCCTCGCGCAGGCTATTGCAAAACCAGGTAGCGGCAGGGCGATGCATATCGTCATCATTATAGCGTTCGCCGCGGAAGGTTGTTACTTCGGTAGCAACGCCGTTGATAACGATGACTACGCAGCCGAAATTGTGACCTAATTGGTCAACAGTTTTCCAATCATGTTGCTTGCAAACTGCCAAAACCTGCTTAGGCAGAGCATTGGTAGTAATATCGTAATCGTCCGGTGACTTGCCCAAAAGCAGGTCACGCACAGCGCCGCCGACGAGATATGCTTCATAGCCGGCAGCGTTCAAAGCAGACAGTATTTTTTTTGTATAACTGGGAAAAAATAAATCAGGCATTTTACAAATCTCCTGCCGGGCTTAGTATTCTATACCATCATCCTTGAGGCGGTATTCTACATTAATACCGAAATACTCCCAAAGAATTTCCTTAAGCTCAGCACCTGCGTTAATTTTATAGCGGTACTTAACGCGACCGCCGAGGTAAAATTTTAAATAGTTACCGCGGATGGTAATATTGCAGTCTTCGCGGAAAATAGACAGCTTTTTGCTTTTGATAAACGGTGAATCCGGATGAGCATCACACCAGAAGCTGGCGGTAATAAAGTCTTTGTCTATCTGCGGCTCTTCGGTAAAGCCAAAGAGGCGTTTCCAGATTTTGCCGCGTTCCTTCTGCCAGAGCAGCCAGCCCCAAAATTCACTGCGGGTAAATTTGTATTGGCTGATGCCGTCGCTTTGAATCAGGCCTTCAGTAATTTCCAGCGGCACACGCGGGCTTTCGCTGTTCACACCGACATCGGTAAGATAACGCTTATCGCCTAAAGCTACACACATTACGCGGTGGCGGCGCAGCTGGTAGGTTTCCATTTTATCGATAAAGCGGGCGGAATAGCTGGTCACATCAAAGCCCAGGGATTCCAAAAGCCAGTTGTAAAGTCCGTTCAGCTCAAAGCAGATGCCGCCGCGGTTGTGCATGATAACTTTATTGAACATATCCTGTCTTTTGAGCGAGGTAATTTTGCCGTTAAGACAGTCAAAATTTTCATAGGGGATATATTTGAGGTGCGCGTCCTGCAATTTAGTCAGGGCTGCTAAATTAACAGCCGGCTCGAAATCGTTGAGCTGCAGCTTGCGCAGGTATTGTTGTATTTGCAGCTTCTTCATCGGCCGTCCGTTGATATCTGCATAATTTGGCAAAGCAATCATCTCCATAATGTAATTTTCACAGCGTTGTTATAGCTATGAAAATTGTCTAATCTTCTCTCAATTATTTATTGTAACATTTATTTTGCAGGAAATAAACTATTTTGCTTTAAAGAGTGGGAATAGCATAGTCTATATCTGCACAGAGGCGACAATAAAAAGACTATTCCTATATGGAATAATTTTAATGCCAAACAAGAATAAGATAAACAAAACTACCGTTTTACAAAGTAATTCCTAAGTGTTATTATATAAATGGCGATTCTGTTATATTTAATATTCCCGTTGTTACACTCTCAAATACACTC
>NZ_CAUDZA010000037.1:0-12778 GCF_958453765.1 Phascolarctobacterium succinatutens
TTTTTAAGCATTAGATGCCACTTCCCGATGTCGTATCGGGTCTACTCCTAAGCGGTAGGTCGCCAGTTCGATTCTGGCCGGGATCACCAAGAGAATAAGATTGCCGTACATGCTTACCCGAGAGGAAAAGTCGCCAGTTCGATTTCACCCTTGCGGGTACGTGTGGCCGGAATCACCAAGAAGAAAAAGCTGTTTCCATGTTTGAGTGGAAACAGCTTTTTAACTTTCAGTATTCTATTTTTTTGCCTTGTTGACCTTATCTATTCAACTTCGCCATAAACTTTTCATTATCAATAATAAAACGCTCATGTGTACCCTTACCGATAACGCCCTTGCTGTCAGCAGCACTCACCTCAAAGGTCAGCTTGCGTCCGTCAACCGCAGTCAGCTTAGCGGTAGCGGTAACACTGTCGCCCATAGCGGTAGCGCGGTCATGCGTAATATTCAGGCTGATGCCTACAGTTCCGCTGCCCTCCTCCAGATGAGCATTGACTGCGGCGCAGGCAGCTTCCTCCATCAGTGCGCACATAGCGGGAGTGGCAAAAACAGCCAAAGAGCCGCTTTTCATAGTAGCGGCAATATTAGCCTCGGTTACGGTTACGTTAGCGGTGCCGGTAAGTCCGGTATGTAAATTTGTCATGCTTAAAACCCTCTTTCAATAATCAAATCATACGCTTATATCATAAAGTATTATCGTTCTGCTGACAAGTCCTAAATGCAAGGATAAGAATTTTTTGCCTGCATATTGCAGGAATTGTTTGTCAAGCGCCGAATTATAATAATATAAACGAATTGAAATGATGGCTGGAGGTGTAGAACCATGGCTTTAGAATTTAACAAAACCTCGTATTTAAAGATTTATACAGGCGAGGATATTCTCTTTGAGGATATCCCGCTTTATAAAGCAATTTTGCGTGAAGCGCGCTCTTTGGGCCTTGCCGGCGGTACTGTTATCAAGGGTATCGAAGGCTATGCCAGCAAGGTGCGTGGTGTAGGACGTGCTGTCAGCACATTTATTAGCGGCAATGCCAATTTCCCGGTTATTGTGGAGCTGGTAGATAAAAAGGAAAACCTCGAAAAGATTCTGCCGTTTCTGGAAAAGAATGCAACCCATGCCTTAGTGGTGATGGGTGAGGCTGATTATCTGGTAACCGATTTTATGCGTAAGGCAGAGAGCTATAAGGATATCAACAACGGCTCGCCGCAGCCGAGCTACCTGCGCAAGCAGCAGGAACAACAGCAATAAGCTGATAAACCGCAGTTAAAAATTGAGGCTGCGGTTTTTTTATGGGAGATGACGAGGAGGAGAATTTATGTATGATGTAGCCATTATCGGCGGAGGTCCTGCCGCAATTTTTGCCGCCTATGAGTTCGTACTGAAGTATCCGCAATTAAAGGTTATTATGCTGGAGGCCGGCAATACGATTGAAAAGCGCTTCTGTCCGCTGGCAGCCAAGAAGGTTGACCACTGCATTAACTGTAATTCCTGCAGCATTATGCGCGGTTTTGGCGGTGCCGGTGCTTTTTCGGATGGCAAATATAATTTTACGACGGAATTCGGCGGCTGGCTGAACGAATATCTGCCGGAGGAAAAGGTTATCGAGCTGATTGATTATGTTGATGAGCTGAATTGCCGTCATGGTGCTCCCGGCGAATATTTTTCTACTAAGAATAGCAAAATAGGCGTGCAGGCGCTTAAATACGACTTGCATCTTTTGAACGCCAAGGTACGCCATCTGGGTACGGAAAATAATCTGGTGATTATGGAAAACATCCATAAGTTTTTGGAGGACAAAATCGAAATCCGCTGCAATACCGCGGTTGAAGAAATTTGCCGTCAGGAGGACGGAACCTTTGTGCTGGAGCTCAACAAGGGCGAGGCGGTGCCGTGCAAGTATCTTATTGCTGCTCCCGGTCGCGCCGGTGCGGAATGGTACACTGAGCAGTGCGCTAAGATGGGCCTTTATTTTATCAACAATCAGGTGGATATCGGCGTGCGCGTAGAGGTACCGGCAGAGGTGTTCAAGCATATCACCGACGAGGTGTATGAGGCAAAAATTTTGTACCGCACCTCGCTTTACAATGACGTGGTGCGCACCTTCTGCATGAATCCCTACGGTTATGTAGTAGCGGAAAATACGGACGGCATTATTACTGTTAACGGCCACAGCTACCGCGACCCCAAGATGCACAGCAAGAACACCAACTTTGCGCTTTTGGTAAGCAGCAAGTTTACCGAACCCTTCCATGAGCCGCTGCAGTACGGCAAGCGTATCGCTTCGTTCTCCAACATGCTGGGAGGCGGCGTGCTGGTGCAGCGCTTCGGCGATCTGGTGAAGGGCAGACGCACGAATGAGAAGCGTATGCTTAAGAGCTTTACCAAACCGACGCTCAGTGCAACGCCGGGAGATTTAAGTTTGGTCTTGCCTAAACGCCATCTTGATGATATTATTGAAATGATTTATGCTTTGGATAAGATTGCTCCCGGTATGGCGAATGCGGATACGCTGCTTTACGGCGTAGAGGTAAAATTCTACAGCGCACGCCTCGAGCTGGACGGTAATCTGGAAACCAAGGTTGCGAATATGTTTGCGGTAGGCGACGGTGCCGGTATTACACGCGGATTATCGCAGGCGAGTGCCAGCGGTGTCTGGGCGGCGCGCGTCATTGGTGCCCGTGCCTGCGGACAGAAGAATTAAGGAAGGTGCTTTTTTAGATGAATTTTGAGTTTTTTGCGTTTCTGGTATTTATGTCTTTCGTTTCCTTTGCGGTAGCCTTTTTGGCTTATGGTATGGTAGTGCGCTTTATGGGTAAGGACGGCTTCCTCGCCCGCATGGGACAGATTATCCTGGTGCCTGCATGTATCGTTATCTATGACTTTATCACGATGGCTGCACCGCAGAGCTACCGTTATGTTATCGGCAGTATTCCTCTGGTGCTGATTGCCGGCATTGCGATTTATTTCCGCTTTGTGAAGGGCGAAAACTTTGCCGAGGCTAAGGAGCAATCTCCTTCCGAGCTGGCAAAGCTGGCTGATGAACCGAAAAAGTTCAGCAAGAAATCTGCCCGCATCCACGAAAAAAGAAAAAATCGCGGTCGCGAGTAATTTAAGCAGGAATTTTTGCGCTAAGGCAGAATATATAACGTAAGAAGAAAAAAAGCCTCTTCTTGTAGAAAATATAATAAATAAATTACAACATGTGCATTATTATGGAGGTGCGTTGTTATGTTTAAAAAGATTCTTGTTCCTGTAGATGGCAGTGAAGGCTCCTGGAGAGCACTGGATACTGCTGTAGAGCTTGGCAAAAAGTTTGGCGGCGAACTGCATGTAATCAATGTAATCCAACCATATAATAATGCTGCTTTGCTTGCAGTGCCTCTGGATCATGCAACTGTAAGCCAGGGCAACAGTGAGCTGGAGAAAATCGGTGACAAGGTTCTCGAAATGGCGCAGGAGCGTCTGAGCACCTACGAAGGCGAAACCAAATTCAGTCTGGAGGTTGGCCATCCGTCCGAACGCATCATCGCTATGGCTAAAAAGACCGGCGCAGATGCAATCATCATCGGCAGCCGTGGCCTTTCCGGTATTGCTGAATTCTTCCTTGGCAGCGTAAGCTCTAAGGTTGCTCAATATGCAAATGTACCTGTGCTGATTGTAAAATAAAATGCTGAAACGCATTCTTGTACCTATTGACGGTACGGAGCATTCCTGGAGAGCATTGGAATATGCCTGTGAGCTTGTAAGCTATACGCGTGGCTCGCTGGTAATTATGACGGTGGTTTCCGGCAGAATGAAACAGCATATTGTGGAATTTGGAAGCGACTGCCTGTATGTTCAGATGGGTGATGAAGTGCTTGATGCCGCACATGCGATTCTCAGCGGCAAGAACATTGATTGCACCTATTTGCTGGAAAACGACAACGATATTGCCGAAAGCATCCTGCGCGCGGTAGGTGAGCAGGATTGTGACGGTATCGTGCTGGGTAGCAGAGGCATGGGAGTTTTGGAAGGCTTGTTCCGCAATAGTGTCAGCAGCGTCATAATGGAAAACGCTAATGTGCCTGTGACGATTGTTAAGTAAATATGTAAAAGATAACGAGTACGCCGGATTCGTCCTGCGCGTACTCGTTTTGTTATGCTTATAATTTGCTTTGACCGATGAAAGCCAGAAACTCCTTGACGTAGCTTGGCAGCAGATAATTTTTGCGGTAGATGAGGTAGAGGCTGCGTTCGGAAAAAGCCTGCGGCAGCTCGAAGGCCAGCAAACGCTTTTCCTGCAGGAAGTTGTGCGCTGCCTTTTCCGAGATAATGGAAATGCCCATACCACCGGCGACAAGGTTTTTGATAGTTTCCTGATCGTTGACGCGGGCAATAATCTGCAGCTCGCTTTCGGCAATGCCGCTGTTGGCAAGAAAGTTATCCGCCATTTTTTTGCTGCCGCTTCCCTTTTCGCGCAGAATCAGCGGTTCGCGCAAAAGCTCCGGCAGAACGTTTTCCTTGCGCTGTCTGTACTGCAGAAAATGTTCGTTGACCGGCGTAATGACTACCATGCGGTCTTTGCAGAAGGGCAGGCAGCAGAAGTCGTTGTCCTCGCAGCTCATGCCGATGAAGCCAAGGTTAAACAGTCCGTCCTTCAGGCCGTTGATGATACCTTGACTGTCGCTCTGGTGAATGATGAAGTAAATATCCTGATGCAATTTGCCGAAGTCCGCCAAAAGCTGCGGCAGGATATAAGCTGAGGGGATGGTGGAGGCGCCGAGGTGGATGATGCGCCGGCTTTCGATGGAGCAGGCCTGAATCATGCGCTCCTTCAGCTCCAAGATATTCAGCGCGTATTCGTAAAGCTCGCGTCCCTTGGGCGTTATCTGCAGGCTTTTGGTAGTACGCAGAATCAGTTTGGTGTTAAGCTCGCTTTCCAACTGGTGAATGTGCGTGCTGACGGTGGACTGCGATACGAAGAGCCTGCCTGCAGCCTGCGTGAAGCTTTCCTCCTGCACTACGGTGATAAAGCTTTGGAGCTGTTTAAAGTCCATGGGCGAGCACCTCTTCTAAAGCCTGCAGAGCGATATTGACTTCCTCTGCTGTGTTGTACCAGCCGAAAGAAAAGCGCAGTGTACCCGTGGGATATGTTCCGAGCGTTTTGTGGGCGTTGGGGGCGCAGTGCAGGCCTACGCGCGTAGCAATGGCGTATTTGTCCGCTAAGATGAAGGCCAGCTCTGCGATATCCATTATATCTGTAATGATGGAAACTACGCCTACGCGCTCGCTACAGTTCTTTTTACCGACGATGCACAATAAGTTTTGCGCTTCTAACTGCTGCAGTCCGTCTAAAAACTGCTGCGTAAGCGTCAGTTCATGCGTGCGGATTTTGTCAATGCCCTGCTGCTGCAGCCATGTGAGAGAAGCATGCAGACCGGCGATGCCCGGCAGGTTGAGCGTACCTGCCTCGAATTTATCGGGCATGAAGCGGGGAGTGTGCTCCGTATGGCTGAGGCTGCCGGTGCCGCCGACGATGAGCGGTGTTATTTCGTCAATCATGCTTTCGCGCAGCACAAAGCCGCCGATGCCCTGCGGTGCTAGGAGGCCCTTGTGTCCCGTAAAGGCGAGGGCATCGATGTGCATTTCCTGCATGTTGATAGGAACAACGCCGGCGCTTTGCGCACTGTCGACGATGAATTTCAAATTGTGCTTGTGGCAGAAGCTGCCGACTTGTGCCAAGGGCTGCAGTGTGCCGCAGACATTGCTGGCGTGCGTCATGATGATAGCCTTGGTGTTGGGGCGCACAAGCTGCGGTAAAGCGTCTAAGCACAGTGCACCCTCCGCGTCGCAGGGAATGCGGCTGAAGGTTATGGCGTCGGTGGGAGCGTTGCCTGCAGTCAGCTCGGCGCCGATTTGTTGGAGCGGACGCATGACGGCGTTGTGCTCCATAGCACTCACAAGCACATGGTCACCGCTATGCAGAAGTCCCTTGATGATGATATTCAGGCTTTCGGTAATGTTCTTCGTAAAGACAACATTTTTGCTGTCCTCGCCGCCGAAGAATCGGCAAAGCTGCTCGCGAGTGGCAAAGACAAGGTCCTCGGTAGTAGTCGCGCAGGTACCGCGGCTGATGTTAGTGCCTGTGTGGGCGATATATTGATAAACTGCGTCAGCAACTGCCTGCGGTTTGGGAAAGGTGGTGGCGGCGTTGTCTAGATAAATTTGCTGCATTTTCCTTACCTCCTCATATTATGCCTATTCTATCATATAATTATCTGAAAAGCTAATAAATCAATCTGCTTTATCTATAAATGATATTGGTAGAAGCGCGTTGGCTATGATATACTTTTGTCGAAAGAATATTTTAGGGAGGCTTTTTATGAAAAATGAACAAATAACGATTGTTGCGACAGGCGCTGTTATCGGCCTGCTGGCAGCGATGCTTGTGTTTTTCGGCAATCCGGCCAACATGGGCCTGTGCATTGCCTGCTTTTTGCGTGATACTGCCGGCGGTCTGGGCCTGCATGCAGCTAAGGCTGTGCAGTACATCCGTCCGGAAATCAGCGGTCTGATTTTGGGCGCGCTCGGCGGTGCCTATCTGCACGGCGAATTTTCGCCGAAGGGTGGCAGCTCGCCGCTGACACGCTTTATGCTGGCCTTTTTCGCGATGATTGGCTGTCTGATGTTTTTAGGCTGTCCGTTCAGAATGCTGCTGCGTATTGCCGGCGGTGACTTGAACGCTGTTGTCGGCCTTGTTGGCTTTGCGGCAGGCATTTATGCCGGCATTTTCTTCCTGAACCGAGGCTACAGCCTGAAGCGCACCTATAAGATGACGGCGGCGGAAGGCAGCATTATGTCGGTTATTGCCATTGTATTGTTGGTGTTGCTCGTTGCCGCACCGGCCTTCATACACTTTACCAAGGCGGGTGGCGGCCCCGGTGCCAAACATGCGGCTGTTGCTGTGAGCCTGATTGCTGCAGTGGCAGTCGGTTATCTTACGCAGCGCACACGCTTCTGCATGATTGCCGGTATCCGCGATTTTATTCTCTTTAGAGAAACTAAAATGCTGTGGGGCTTTGTGGCTGTTGTTGCGGCAGCTGCTGCCTGCAATGTTGTGCTGACCTCTGTAACAGGCGGTGCCTTTTTCAAGGTGGGCTTTGCGGCGCAGCCTATTGCGCACACCGATGCGCTGTGGAACGTGCTGGGACTTTTCTTGGCGGGTTTTGCCTGCGTACTCTTGGGCGGTTGCCCGATGCGTCAGCTGGTGTTGTCCGGCGAAGGCAACTCCGACAGCGCAGTAACTTTGCTGGGCTTTATCGTGGGTGCGGCCTTTGCGCATAACTTCGGTCTGGCATCCAGCGGCAATGGTCCTACTGCCAACGGTCAGATTGCTGTTGTTATCGGTATTGTTGTTGTTACTGTGATTGCTTATCTGAATACATATAAAAAGTGAGGAAACGCTATGAAAACTATTGATGCAAGAGGACTTTCCTGTCCCGAACCTGTTATCCTGACGCGTCAGGCGATGATGAGCGGCGAGGCTGCTTATGAGGTAATCGTGGATAATAATACCTCCAAGGAAAATGTAACACGCTACGCACAGCATCAGGGCTATAAGGTTGCTGTGACGGAGCAGGACGGAGAATTTACTCTGTCCCTGAGCAAATGATGCAGTATATTGCAACGTTCTTTTCGCACTTCGGTGCGGTGCGCTTTCAGCATCTGTGCACGGAGCGCGGCTGGCAGGCGCAGGTGCGCCCGGTGCCGCGCAGCCTGAGCAGCAGCTGTGGTACCTGCGTGTTTTTTAAAACAGAGGCTCTGGAAGATGCAGCGTCCCTGCAGACACCGGAGCTGGAGCAGATAGTGAGTGAGCGGGAGAATGGTTACGAGGTTTTGTATACTGCTGCCGAACAAGCGGAGGTTTGAGCTATGGAAAACGAAGTAAGGCTGACGAAGCTGGCAAGCTGTGCGGGCTGCGGTGCCAAGGTGGGTGCCGGTACGCTGTGCAATTTGCTGGCAGGCTTTCAGACGCATTATGATGCTAATCTTTTGGTAGGCTACGATAAAAGCGATGATGCCAGTGTTTATCGGGTGAGTGACGAGCTGGCGATTGTGCAGACAACAGATTTCTTTCCGCCGATTGTCGATGATCCGTTTATGTACGGGCAGATTGCGGCGACGAACGCTCTGAGCGATGTTTACGCTATGGGCGGCGAGCCGAAGCTGGCGCTGAATATCATGTGCATTCCCGAGAAGATGGATAAGGCAACAGTGCAGGAGATTTTGCGCGGCGGTTATGCCAAGGCCTATGAAGCAGGTGCAATTATCACCGGCGGCCACACCATTCACGGCGCGGAGCCGATTTACGGCTTGGCGGTGACAGGTTTTGTGAAGCCTGAAAATGTGTGGACGAACAGCGGCGCGCAACCCGGTGACATTTTGCTTTTGACGAAGCCTTTGGGCGTAGGCATTCTGACGACGGCGGCGAAGGCCGGCTTAGTAGAGCAGGAGCTGCTAGACAAGCTGTATGTGCAGATGAGTACGCTCAATAAATATGCCCATGATGTGCTTGTGAACTACAGCGTGCATGCCTGCACCGACGTAACAGGCTTTGCGCTTTTGGGACACAGTTTGGAGATGGCGCAGGGCAGCGGCGTTACCGTGCACCTGAAGGCGCAGGACGTGCCCTACCACGAGGAAGCATACGAGATGGCGGATATGGGCTTTATACCTGCCGGCGCATACCGTAACCGTGATTTTGCCGAAGCAGGTGTGCGTGTTGTGGGAGCTGTCGCGCGTGCGCTGCAGGATATTTTTTACGACCCGCAGACGAGCGGAGGCCTGCTATGTGCTGTTCCTGCGGCGGAGGCGGAAGCTTGTCTGGCAGAGCTGCGGGCTGTTGCTCCGAGCACGCGGATTATCGGCTATGTGACCGAAAAACTTGATAGTGCGATTTATCTTGAGGCGTAAATATTTTTAAGATGCTGCTTAACCGGCGGCATCTTTTTTCACATTTTATTTACGCAAAAATGCTGTATACATTTATGCAGATATTTTACAAACAAGGCTGAGTAGTGTATACTAATTGTATGAACCGGAAAGTTTTTCCTGTAAAAATTAAGGTCAAGTAATTTTGTGATTTCAAGAAAGAAGGGAATCCAATGGTAAAAATGAAAACAATGGACGGCAACACAGCTGCTGCGTATATTTCCTACGCATTTACCGATGTTGCTGCAATTTATCCTATTACTCCGTCCTCACCGATGGCTGAGGTTGTCGATGAATGGGCTGCCCAAGGCAAAAAGAACATTTTCGGGCAAACCGTTAAGCTGATGGAAATGCAGTCCGAGGCAGGTGCCTCCGGTGCAGTTCATGGCTCCCTGCAGGCAGGTGCGCTGACTACTACCTACACCGCATCTCAAGGCTTGCTTTTGATGATTCCTAATATGTATAAAATGGCCGGCGAGCTGCTGCCTGCAGTTTTCCACGTTTCCGCACGTGCACTGGCAACCAGCTCTCTGTCTATCTTCGGTGACCACCAGGACGTTATGGCTACCCGTCAGACCGGCTTCGCACTGTTGGCTGAAGGCAGCGTACAAGAGGTTATGGATCTGGCAGGCGTAGCACATCTGAGTGCTATCAAAGGCCGTGTACCGTTCCTGAACTTCTTCGACGGCTTCCGTACCTCTCACGAAATCCAGAAGATTGAGGTTATGGATTATGCTAATCTCGAAAAGCTGCTGGATAAGGATGCGGTAGATGCATTCCGCAAACGCGGTCTGAACCCGGATAATCCTGTTATCCGCGGCACCGCACAAAACCCGGATATTTACTTCCAGACCCGCGAGGCTGTTAACACCTATTACAATGCTCTGCCGGAAATCGTAGAGAATTATATGGGTGAAATCAGCAAGCTGACCGGCCGTGAATATCATCTGTTCAACTACTACGGCGCTGAAGATGCCGAAGATATCATCATCATTATGGGCTCTGCTTCCGAAACCGTCCGCACTGTTGTTGAAAAGCTCAACGCAGAGGGCAAAAAGGTTGGCGTACTCGTAGTTCATCTGTATCGTCCGTTTAGCATCGAGCACTTCATGGGCGCAATTCCGCAAAGCGTAAAACGCATCGCTGTTTTGGACCGCACCAAAGAACCGGGCGCTTTCGGCGAACCGCTGTATCTTGATGTACGTGCTGCCTTCTATGCAAGCGACCGCAACCCTATGATTATCGGCGGCCGTTACGGCTTGGGCTCCAAAGACCTGCTGCCCGGCGATATCGTAGCTGTATTCGATAATCTGGCAAGTGCAGAACCGAAAAACAACTTCACCATCAGCATCACTGATGATGTAACCAATACCTCTCTGCCGTGCGTAGCAGGCGTTGATGTAACTCCTGCAGGCACCAAGGGCTGCAAATTCTGGGGCTTGGGCAGTGACGGTACCGTCGGCGCCAACAAGAGTGCTATCAAAATCATCGGTGACCACACCGATATGTACGCTCAAGGCTACTTCTCCTACGACAGTAAAAAATCCGGCGGCGTAACTGTTTCCCACCTGCGCTTCGGTCATACTCCGATTATGGCACCGTACCTGATTGATGCTGCCGACTTTGTTGCAGTACACAATCAGTCCTATGTTCATAAATACGATGTAACCGCAGGCCTGAAAAAGGGCGGCACCTTCCTGCTGAACTGCAACTGGAGCGCTGAGGAGCTCGACGCACAGCTGCCCGGTCAGCTCAAACGCTACATCGCTAAGAACGATATCAAATTCTACATCATTGATGCTGTAAAGATTGCTCAGGAAATCGGTCTGGGCGGCCGCATCAACATGATTATGCAGTCTGCTTTCTTCAAGCTGGCTGATATTATTCCTCTGGCTGACGCTGTTAAATACCTGAAGGATGCTGTTGAGCATTCCTACGGCAAGAAGGGCCAGAACATTGTCGACATGAACAACGCTGCTATCGACAAGGGTATTGACGCTATTGTTGCCGTTGATGTTCCCGCAAGCTGGGCTGAGGCCGGCGATACTGCTGCCGAAGCTGCAACCGGCAACGAATTTGTTGACAAGCTGCTCGTTCCGATGAACAAGCTGGAAGGCGATAAGCTGCCGGTAAGTGCTTTTGCTGATTATGCAGACGGCACCTTCCCGAGCGGTACTGCTGCTTACGAAAAACGCGGCATCGCTATCGACGTACCGGAATGGCAGATGGACACCTGTATCCAATGTAACCAGTGCGCCTTCGTTTGCCCGCATGCTGCTATCCGTCCGGTTCTCATGACTGAGGAAGAAGCTGCCAAGGCTCCGGCAACTCTGCCGAGCAAGCCTGCTATCGGCGCTAAAGGCCTGATGTTCAGCATGAGCATCTCTCCGTTGGATTGCACCGGCTGCGGCAACTGCGCTCAGGTATGCCCGGCTCCGAAAGCCAAAGCTCTCGTTATGAAGCCGCTCGATACTCAGCTTGATAAAGCTGCTGCATGGGAATACAGCCAGAAGGAGGTTGCTCCGAAGGCAAATCCGCTCAACAAGAAGACCATGAAGGGTATTCAGTTCGAGCAGCCGCTGCTTGAGTTCAGCGGTGCGTGCGCAGGTTGCGGCGAAACTCCGTATGCTAAGCTCGTAACCCAGCTGGTTGGCGACCGTATGATGATTGCCAATGCAACCGGCTGTACCTCTATCTGGGGTGCATCCGCTCCGTCCATGCCGTACACCAAAAACTGCAAAGGTCATGGTCCGAGCTGGGCAAACTCCCTGTTCGAGGATAACGCTGAATATGGCTTAGGTATGTTCCTGGGCGTTAAACAATCCCGTGAGCGTGTAGAAGACATGGTAAAAGCTATGCTGGAAGGCGAGCTGCCTGAGGATCTCAAGGCTGCGCTGACCGATTGGCTGGAGCATGTCAACGACAGCGAAGGCACCCGTGAGCGTGCCGAAGCGCTGACTGCTGTACTGGAAAAATACAAAGACAACTGCGATAAATGCGCTGCTCTGTATGACGAGAAGCAATTCTTCGTTAAACGCAGCCACTGGATCTTCGGCGGCGACGGCTGGGCTTATGATATCGGCTACGGCGGTCTGGACCATGTACTGGCATCCGGCGAGAATGTCAATGTTATGGTATTCGATACCGAGGTATATTCCAACACCGGCGGTCAATCCTCCAAATCTACTCCGACTGCGGCAATCGCTAAATTTGCTGCCAGCGGCAAAAAGACCAAGAAGAAAGACCTTGGCATGATGGCTATGAGCTATGGCTATGTATATGTTGCACAGGTTGCTATGGGCGCCGACAAGAACCAGACTCTGAAGGCTATTGCCGAAGCAGAGGCTTATGACGGTCCGTCCCTGATTATTGCTTACGCACCTTGCATCAACCATGGCCTGAAGGTTGGCATGGGCTGCAGCCAGCTCGAAGAAAAACGTGCTGTTGACTGCGGTTACTGGGCAACCTACCGCTTCAATCCGGAACTGAAGGAGCAAGGCAAGAATCCGTTCATTCTGGACAGCAAAGAGCCTACCGCAAACTTCCGTGACTTCCTGATGGGCGAAGTTCGTTTCAGCTCCCTGCAGAAGATGTTCCCGGATACTGCGGAAGCATTGTTCGAAAAGACCGAGAAGGACGCTATGACTCGTCTGGACGGCTACAAAAAGCTGGCAGGCAAGGAATAAAATTCTTGCTTAATAAAAAATAAGCCGTGCTGCGTAAGCGGCACGGCAAAAAGAAAAAGCAAAAGTATTTGCATTAGTCCATTACTTGTGGTTGGGTCGACCTAGTCCAATTTTTGTGCTCGAT
>NZ_CAUDZA010000038.1:0-12510 GCF_958453765.1 Phascolarctobacterium succinatutens
ACAACCCTCAGTCATCGCCTGCGGCGATGCCAGCTCCCTTGCAGGGAGCATATAAAAGTTTATATCTCCCCTGAAAGGGGAGGTGGATGCGAGCTTTACGAGCAGACGGAAGGGTTGGATCTCACTTGCACGCCAGCCTGTTAATCTGCGTCGCAATAATCCCCGCGCCATAGCCATTATCAATATTCACAACCGAAACGCAGTTAGCGCAGGAATTAATCATCGTCAGCAGCGCACTGAGTCCATGAAAGCTTGCACCGTATCCGACAGAAGTCGGCACCGCAATCACCGGATTACGCACAAGGCCGCCGATAACGCTCGCCAGCGCACCCTCCATACCTGCAGCAGTCACCACACAATTCGCCTGCTGCAGCAAATCAACCTTATCCAAAAGACGGTGAATCCCGCTCACGCCAACATCGTAAAGCCTCTCCACATGCGTCCCGAAAAACTCCGCCGTCTGCGCCGCCTCCTCCGCAACGGGAATATCGGCAGTACCCGCAGTACAAACAACAACACAGCCGCAGCGCACCTTATCCGGGCGCTCCTGCTTCAGCGTCCGCGCCACCGGATCATAAACAATATCAGGCAGCTGCCGCCGCACCAGCTCATACTGCTCCGGCGTTGCCCGCGTGCCGAACACCTCACCCTGCTCCGCCAAAAGACGCTTATAAATATCCGCCAAATACGCGTCAGGCTTACCGCTGCAGTAAACCACCTCCGCAAAGCCAGTACGCTGCTCACGCGAAGTATCAAGACGCGCATAATTTAAATTATCGTACGCCTTACGATTAAAATAGCGCTCCGCCTCAGCCACCGACAGCTTGCCACTACGCACCTGTTCAAGTACACTCCTGGAGTCCACTTTATACCTCCTTTTATGACAAAGACTTAGTCCGCTGTTTGGCAGACTAAGTCTTGCATATATAAATATTAAATTTCTGTTTTATTATAGCGAAAACATACCCGCAACGCAAGTATTCTTCACATCAAGCCACAATTACACCAGGTTCTTCACAACCGCCAGCTCCATCTTGTCCGCAGGAATAACCTCGGAATGGAGCACAGGCAGATTCTCCAACGCCAGCATACGCGGCGGAATCTCCGCGCCGGTATCGGCATGCAGCTTCTGCAGCAGCTCAAAAGGATTGCTTCCCTGCGGCTGAGCATCATCAAGCGCAGCCAACACGCTGTCAGCAAACTTATACGGACTTGCGGTAGACAGCACCACGGTGTAAGTCTCGTCACTCGTCAGGAAGCGATATTTTTCCATTGCGCGCCAAGCAACGGCAGTATGCGTATCCATCAGATAATGATAATCATTGTAGATACGGCCGATAGCCTCCTTCGTTTCCAGCTCATCAACCCAGGCACCGAAGAACTGGCTTTGAATCTGCTTCAGATCATCGCTGTCAATCTCATAATGACCTTCGGTATTCAAACGCTTCATATAATCTGCCACACGCGCAGCATCATGCTCTGTCACACTGTAAAGCAGGCGCTCCAGATTACTGGAAACAAGAATATCCATAGAAGGAGAAACAGTTTTAAAGAACTCACGGCGTCTGTCATAAACACCGGTATTTATAAAATCAGTCAGCACGTTATTGCTGTTGGATGCACAAAGCAGTCTGTCAATCGGCAAGCCCATCAGCTTAGCATAATAGCCTGCCAGAATATCACCGAAGTTGCCGGTAGGAACAACAAAATTAATCGGGTCACCGGCAGTAATCTTACCTGCCTTAACAGCATCTACATAAGCGCTGAAGTAGTAAACAATCTGCGGCACCAGACGGCCCCAGTTAATAGAATTGGCAGAAGAGAAGGTGTAGCCCTTTTTCGCCAGCTCATCACTGAGCGCAGTATTGCCGAAAATTTCCTTCACGCCGCGCTGAGCATCATCAAAGTTACCCTCAATACCGAAAACCTTAACATTTTTGCCTGCCTGGGTAATCATCTGCTGCTTTTGGATATCGCTTACACCCTCACTGGGGTAGAAAACGATAATCTGCGTACCCGGAACATCAGCAAAGCCTTCCAAAGCAGCCTTGCCGGTATCACCGGAGGTAGCAACCAGAATAACAACCTTATTCGTTTCACCGGTCTTTTGCATCGAACGTGTCAAAAGATGCGGTAAAAGCTGCAGTGCCATATCCTTAAAAGCGGAAGTAGGGCCATGCCACAGCTCCAGCACACCGGTGTTATCATTTACCTGTACCAAAGGCACAGGATTATCACCGAATTTTTCCGGCGCATAGGCAGCATTTACACATTCGCGCAGCTCGTCCTCGCTGAAATCAGTAAGATACTGCAGCAGAACATCAACAGCACGCTCCGTATAAGGTTTGCGCTCCATCGCCTTTATATCAACCATACGCATCGCAGGAATATTCTGCGGTACAAACAATCCTCCATCCGCTGCCAAGCCACGGGTTATCGCGTGTGCAGCGGAAAACAAATCAGTTTTCCCTCTTGTACTAACATATAACATATATTCAACCTACTTTCTTCTTTAAATTTTGACATCATACTGCCGTCAGCGTTAATAATACGCCTTCAGGCCAGCACAGTCGTATTTCTTTCAAACACAATTGTGCAAATAGGTTATCAAGACTATAATAGCATATTTCATAGGAAGGAACAAGAGTTACTCTGCAAAAATCAGCGGTGCCACCGTTGCAGCCGTAGCACGCTGCAAATCAGCCGGTGCCGCAATAATCTGCATACCGCGCTGACCAGCACTGATTGCAATCTCCGGCCAGTTATTGCTGGTTTCATCCATATATACAGGATAGTTCTTTTTAGCGCCCAAGGGTGAACAGCCGCCGCGAATATAGCCTGTCAGCGGCAATACCTCCTTCAGATGCACCAGCTCGGCACGCTTATTGCCGCTGGCTCTGGCCAACGCCTTTAAATCAAGCTCGCCGTCACCGGGAATTACGGCAAACATAATGCCGTTCTTGTCACCGCGTACTACCAGTGTTTTGAATACCTGTGATGCAGGCATGCCAACCTCTGCGGCAACATGCACAGCATCCAGATGCTCCTCGTCCACCGGATATTCCATAATACGGTATTCTATCTTCAGTTCGTCCAGACGGCGGGCTGCATTAGTTTTTTTGTTATGTTTCATCAGGAAAAACCCCCTCTAAGCTAGAGAAATTACTTCATCTCTGTTATAATAGCACTATAGTAATGTAAAATGCAAATAAAATTGTGAGGACAATAAATTGAAGCTGAAAATTATCTGCGGACAGCTGGAAATAACTCCCGGCCGTTCTGATGTAAACTATAAGAAAATTATTGACGCTATTGAAAAAGCACGCAGCCTTGAGGCCGATATCCTGCTTCTGCCCGAAATGGCATTGCCGGGTTATCTTATCGGCGACATTTGGGAGCAGCAGACCTTTTTGGATGACTGCGCCTATTATGCCGAAAAGATCGTCACTGCCACCAAAAATATCTGCCTTATCTTCGGCAGCGTTGCCACCGAACCAGGCAAGCTCAACGAGGACGGACGCGTGCGCAAATACAACGCCGCCTTTGCCTGCCAAAACGGTAAGCTGCTCGGCGGTTATCAGGGACGCAGCTTCTTCATCAAGAACTCGCTGCCCAACTACCGCGAATTTGACGACTGCCGTCATTTTTACAGCCTCCAGAAGCTCTGCGCCGAAGAAGGTGCAAGCGTCAGTGAAGCACTGCAGCCTTTGGAAATCGTCATCCGAGGCACAAGCCTGCGTATCGGCGTCATGCTGTGCGAGGACGGCTGGACGGAAAACTATCACCTTAACGTACCGCAAACGTTGGCAGCCAACGGAGCACAGCTTTTATGCAACCTTTCCTGCTCCCCCTACACGTTGGGCAAAAACCGTAAGCGCAACCGCCTTTTCAGTGCGCAGGCACGCACCGCAGGCATTCCGCTCATCTACTGCAACAACGTCGGCATTCAGAACAACGGCAAGAACATCTTCACCTATGACGGCTGCACTTCCGCCTACAACGGTGACGGCAGTCTGGTAGCCTCTGCGCCCATGTATGCCGATACCTTTTTAGAATTCACCTGGGATACAGAAGCGAACCGCATCATTCCCACCTGTCCGCCGGCAGAGCTGCCAAAGGAGCCGGAATCCGTTTACCGCGCCCTACGCTACGGCACCGCCAGATTTTTGCAGCAATGCGGCATCAAACGTATGACCATCGGTCTTTCCGGCGGCATCGACAGCGCCGTAACCGCCGTTATGTATGCAGATATCCTGGGACCGGAAAATATCCTGCTGCTCAACCTGCCTTCACGCTTCAACTCCGCTGCCACGCGCAACAGCGCGCAGCAGCTGGCGCAGGCACTGGGCGCAAACTATGCCGTAATGCCCATCAGCGAAAGCTATGAGCTGACTGTCAAGCAACTGGAAGAAACTCCTATCACCCATCTGGCAGACGGCAGCAGCTTCAATCTGCAACTCAGCGGACTCATCAAAGAAAATATTCAGGCCCGCGACCGCGGCGCACGCGTCATCGCCGCTGCATCAGCAGCCTTCGGCGGCGCCTTCAGCTGCAACTCCAATAAAGCAGAGCTGGCTATCGGATACGCCACCTTCTATGGTGACATCTGCGGCGCTATGGCCATGATCGGTGACCTGTGGAAGCATCAGGTATATGCCTTAGGCCGTTATCTGAACGAAGTAATTTACAAACGCGAGGTAATCCCCGAAGCCATCTTCAATATCCGTCCCAGCGCCGAGCTTTCGGATGCGCAGACAGTAGGCAACGGTGGCGACCCGTTGGTGTATGGTTATCACGATTACCTGCTGCGTGCCTTTATCGAAGACTGGCACAAAACAACTCCGGCAGATATCCTGCGCTGGTACAAGGCAGGCACGCTGGCCGCAGAGCTAGGCTGTACGCAGGAAGCGGTTAACGAAGCCTGCCCCGACGCTGCAGCGCTGATTGCCGATTTAGAGCGCTGGTGGAAGTTATTCGCCGGCTTTGCTGTTGCCAAACGCATTCAGGCACCGCCGATTTTGTCGCTCACCAAACGCGCCTTTGGCTATGACCACCGCGAAGCACAGCTTACGCCCTATTTCTCACGCGAATATTACGAGCTTAAGGAAGAACTGCTGAAATAAACAATCTTTCAGGCAAAAGGAAAATATGATTTCAAATATTTTTCTTCTGCTTTATGATTAACAAAGTATATATTTTCTCTTGACATCTGTTTAATTAAATAGTATAATACCTTTTGTATTCGGGGTGTAGCGCAGTTTGGTAGCGCACCTGCCTTGGGAGCAGGGTGTCGCAGGTTCGAATCCTGCCACTCCGACCATGCGGGTGTAGTTTAGTGGTAAAACCTCAGCCTTCCAAGCTGATGTTGTGGGTTCGATTCCCATCGCCCGCTCCAAGTTAATATGGTTCAGTAGCTCAGTTGGATAGAGCAACGGCCTTCTAAGCCGTGGGTCGGGGGTTCGAATCCCTCCTGGATCACCATGAGAGAAACCCCGCAACCATGCAGGTTGCGGGGTATTTTTGTGTATAAAAATTGGGCTTTTCAGTTGTTGATTTTTGCTGTTTTTTGCCCTGTTTTTGGCTATTTTTTAGGCGCGTTGGCCCCAAATATAAACTATTATTTAAGTGCCGCATACACCACAACACTGCCGGCAACAATCTGCCAGAGCAGGCGCTGGCGTTTAATTTTCTGTGCCCGCAGCTGCTCCTGTTTGAGCGTTGCTGATAAGCTCATCAAGGATGCGTTTTGCTCGTCGATTATCTGCTTGGAGCTGCTCAACGAGCTTTCCGCAGTCGTCAGCTCCTGCCTGAGCTGACTGATTGAGCTCTGCTGCTTGCTCAGCGTACTGCTCTGCGCGTCCAACCGCTCCTGCAGCTGCATCAACCTCAGCTCCTGCCTGTCGGTTAAGGTCCGCAGCTCGATTAATCTGCTCAGCGGCACCGTCACTGTCGCCTCGGCTGCTGAAGCAGGCGTACAGGACAGCTGCTGCGACAGCAGCGCACAGACACACAGCGCCAATACGATATATCCACGTTTTGTCATACATTCAGCAGCCCCCAGTCGATATTGTGCCCTGCAAGATAATTATATGTAGCTCTTGCCCTGTTGGCATAGCCTTGTTTGTAGGCGTTACCGACGGCAGCTGCTACATAATACTCCTCCTCAAAAACAGCAGCCAGGGCAGACAGGTCATCAACGTCATAGCCCCGGTTTTTGCGGTTACGCACAAAAACGCGTACCACGTTTATGCTGGTCGGGCACCACATGCCGGCGTAAATTACGCATTTGCTGTTGCTGATGTACGGCATCAGCGCGTCAACGTAGTCGAGGCAGTCGGCGGCCAATATCTCCAGCTGAGCAGCTCTGCCCTGCTCGCTGTCAAGGACCGCACGCAGCTCCGCCAACTCTTCGGAGTCGACAATGCCGGAGTAGGTACGGCCGATAAATTTACGGCCACCGTCAATCCAGCTCAGGAGGTTATCCCCGCGGCTTCCCTCCCACTGGCTCACGCCCATGCTGGGGTAATTGCCGGCAGTGCTGCAGCTCACGCTGTCATATGCGCCCTCGATGCCGGTGGCGATGATGCCCGCAGCTACCTCATGCGCTAAGAGATGTCTAAGATCCATGTTATCACATCCTTTTTTTCTTAATTGTGTCAATGAGGCCTTGCACAGCCTCTACGCCAGCAGCGTTGAGGTTTTCTACTATACTCAATAATTCTGTTGCAGTTAAGTAGCCGATAATTGTACTCACTGCCCATGCTGGTTTACTAAGCTCCACCATAATAAGGTCTGCTGTGGCCGCTGCCATCACGCAGCATAAATAGACCGCAATTTTACCAAGGAATCTGTGTTTCATCACCTCAGAGGAAATCAGGCCTGCACTACGAGCCGCCTTAATGCCAATAACAGACTGCAAAAATGTCGGCGTTTTGCCCTGCTTAACCAGATAATCATGCGCGATTGCAACCCATTTTGTCAGGCAGTCCAGCACAACCAAGGCAGAAAAAGCATAAAACAGGATTGCATGCTTGTGGAGCAGGATTACCATTATCGCAGCAGCTACAGCCTTATAATTCCAACCTGTATAAAGCGTTTTGCCTGCACCTACCACACTATCAAAAAAAAGTTTATAGTTCATCTTTCAACCTCCTAAAAACTACATAATAAAAGCCGTCCTGTATAAGACGGCTTAAGAACCTTAACTGTATGTTATCAGTTTAACGTTTCCGGCATCAGCGTCGACCTTGTCCAACTTTGCCTTGTCCGCAGCGCTCATAAAACCTGCACTCGATGTTGTTGCATTGCCCGGCTTATCGGTAAGGTCATTATAGTTGCCACTACGTGCAACGGCAGCCAATGCGCTGAGCTGGTTAAAAAACTTTTGCTCCAGTCCATACACAGCCTTATTTTGGATGGCGTTGGTGCTGTCAGCAGCCAACGTGTCATCCACGATGATAGCCGCTGGTATCGTGGGTCGGTCCGACAAATCGTTGTAGCTGCCTGTCTTGGCTACGTTAGCCAGCCCGGTAATCATGGCCGCAGGATGTGATGCAGGATGGACGTAGTTGTTAGCATAATTGGCGATACTATCCAATTTGCTCTTATCAGTGCTGCTCATAAGGCCTGCTGCCGATGATGTAGCATTGCCATAGGTTGTATCACTCATAGGCGGAGTATAGCCTAAAGCAGATGTGACGTTAGCCTTTGTAAGGCTAATCGTACCATAAGATACGCTGATGTTGCTGCCGATTTTTACGCCGCCCAGCACGTTGCCTGTTGCGTAAGGCAAGGTGTACGCCGCCGGAATTGTAGGTGTGTCAGTTAAATCGTTGTAACTGCCACTTGTCGCTACTGTTGCAAGCGCCGATGCGCTTACCTTGCTGCTTACAGCTGTCTGTACAAAAGCTGTTGTCGCTATCTGCGTAGTGTTCGTTCCAGCAGTCGCAGTAGGTGCGGTCGGTGTACCGCTCAGACGTGCCCCACCATTCCAACCGTTTTCGTTGATGTTGCCAACCAAGACGGCGCTTGACTTTTGGCCAGAGGTACATTTGTAAAAGTTCCAGTTCGGGGCATATTCATAGAAATCCACGCTGTCATGCCCGGAATAGCCAAAATCTACAGCGTGATAATAGGTATTCGCGTCGCCTTCGCCCCTAAATTTGCGGCATTGGAAATAGTTGTTTGCGCCCGTTCCTGTTTGGAAATTTGGCGCACTCACACTGCCTGTACACGCCCCACCAGCCAACGGCAAGTAAGCACTCAATGCACTGCTATCAGCCTTGCTGTTAAGCGCAGCGTTTATAACCTTGTTTTGTACCGGGTTAACCGATGTAGATGACAGCTCGCTGTCCACCGTGGCTGATGCAGGTATGGTCGGTTTGTCCGTAAGGTCATTGTAACTACCCGACGTTGCCACCGTAGCAAGGTCACTAGCCTTAACGCATCCATTTGTAAGCGTCTTAACCTTGCTCCACACATGTACAAGGCCGTTAAGGTCAATCATGTTTTCCGCCACTAAATATCACCTCCTTAGTTAAACACAATTTCTACTTTATATTTTTTCCCCACATTAGCAGCGGTAAACATGCTTGATATATTTGACGGTACACGTTGCACAAAGGTATAAAATCCTACTAAACTACCTTGATATGACATTTTGCCTACTGTCAAATTAACAGTTACACCCGTTTCAAGCGGGGTGATGTTAAGGCTGATATTGCGATTACCGCTCGTAACACCATCCTCCTTAAATGCAACGTCAAGCCAACCGCCGTAATAAGACAATATTACCAAGGTTACCGCTCTACCATCATGCGTAACATTACCTGTAACCTCGCCATAATTGCCATTGTTGCGACTATACCCATATTGACCGCTTTGCTGTCCCATGGTCATTACAAAGGCATTCTCGGCTACATCACCCCCGCCGCTCTCATGTTTTGTTGCAACAGCGTATATAATGCCACCGATTTTAACACGCATGCCTGTAGCGTTGGCATCGTCTGTCGCTTTAAGGGCTATATAGCCGTCGGTGTTATCGACTCTTACTCGCAGAGCTTTGTCCCCGGCTTCTGCTGAGGTTGAGTAGATGTTGCAGGCAACAGCCGTGCCGCCTGTTTTTTGTACATATAATTTTTTGCTTAATATGCTCATATCTCCACCTACTCAATCCAAATACTGCCACCGGGAATATTAAGCACGCTGCTGACGGTCAACGTCTGTACCATTGTTGTGCCTGTAAAAGACGCATTGTTGGTAGTAGCAGGAGTATACCCTAGAGCGCTTGTCACGTTGCTTTTGGTAACGCTGATAGTGCCGTTTGACACACTGATGTTACTGCCAACCTTTACGCCGCCAAGTGTGCTACCGCTTGCCGTAGGTAATGTATAGTTGCCACCGCCACCGCTGCCGCCCCCACTAACGCTTATTGTAACATTACCGGAGCCGTCAGGGGTTACACCGTTGACCGACTTGACGTAACCGCTGAGCGCGCTGCTTGTGATATAGCCGCTGTTGTTGGCAAGGTCGCTTGTCCTGGATGGTATCGCCGGCTTGCCGGTCAAATCATCATACGCCCCGCTAAATGCTACGTTTGCAAAATCTGCGGTAGCACTTACGCCCAAATTGGTACGTGCCCCGGCCGTTGTTGTCGCTCCGGTGCCGCCCATCGCAATAGGGACGATACCGCCAGTTGTCGGCAGGTCCCCGCTGCCTGCAACGTTTAAGGCATTGTCAATTTCATCATTTGTTGCTATATCAATATCAAGATTAGATAAAGCCGCAGTAATTGTTTTGTTCTGGACCGGATTTGTGCTGGACTGGGACAGCTCCGAGTCAATAACTACCTTGGGCAGCAGCCCGATCACCGGTCTGCCGTCGGCTCCGGTAGCCTTTACCCCGGCAGCCAGGTCATCGGCGGTGACGGTATCATTGGTCAGGTCGACCAGAGTCTCCCCATTATAAATAATCTTGTTTACCGCCATATGCAGGCCCCCTTTAAGCGATTGTTACGGTTGTGCCGCCGGCAGCATTGTCGGACTCATTGTAAGGGATAGCCTCAATCGTTACCTGTGTAAGATAATTAAAACCCTGTACGCTGTCTGGCAGAATGGTCTGCTGTGTAGTGGACGGTGTAGCCGTCTTGGCCTGCGCTTTGGCACCTTCGGTGCCGCTCATGGTACCGGTAACGCCTAAAATGCTGACGCCGGCACGGATGTTGGTGGCGATAATCTTAGCTTGCTCGGTAGAGCTGATGTCCACCTTGCCGGAACCGTCATGATAACCGATAGGGATGTTGTAGCTGTCGGTTTTTTTGGTAATGGTACCGGTAACGGCGCCGTTGTTTTTCATGGTGCCAATCAGCTTGTTGCCGTTGACGTATGCAGTCTTGCCGGCCAAAATCTCGGCTACGGCTGCGGTAGCATCGCTGGTGTCAGCGTCAAATGTACAGGTACCGGTGATGGGCGCGCCGGACTTGTCGTGCGCCGTGTACGTACTCAGCAGCTTGTCAGCAGTGACGGTATCAGCCGTCAAGTCAATCAATGTTTTGCCGCCATAAACGACCTTGGAAATATTTTTGTCTGCCATGTAAATTACCTCTCTTTCCATCCTATACTCTACGTATAGGAGCTGATAAAAATGAAAAAATTAAAACTGCCAAACGGCTTCGGTTCAATCTCATATTATGGAGAGCATCGCCGTAGACCATACGTTGTCAAGAAATACATCGACGGAAAACAAAAACCTATTGGATACTATGCTACATACGAAGATGCTTTAGCATATCTAATCGCATACAACAAGAATCCATCTTTGTTTAACCCGTCTGAAATAACATTCGGAGAAATTTTTAAGCTGTGGTCAGCAGAACACTACCCGAAGATAGCCAAAAACACCACCGCTAACTACACTGCCGCCTACAAGCACTGCGAACCACTCTACGACAAGAAATTTATTGCGCTAAAAATAAGCGACCTGCAGGATGTTATCCGTGCTATGAGCCGTGCTAAAATCGGCTACGCAAGCCAGAAGAAATGCCGCCAGCTATTACATAACCTATATACCTACGCAGTAAAGTATGAAATCATCTCAGCCAGCGCAGACATAAGCAAATACATCGACATAGACAAGAAAAAGATTGTCTATCCGAAATCGCCATTCAACACACGGCAGCTCAATAGGGTAAAACGCCTTGCTGAAAGCTCAGAACCACTATCACGCTGGGCAAAAGTTGTTGTAATGATGATATATAGCGGAGTGCGTCCATCCGAGATGCTGGCGGTAAAGAAGTGTGATGTTAAGTTAAAACAACGATACTTCATTGTCCGTGAATCTAAGACAGAAGCAGGCGAAAATCGTGCCGTACCAATCAGCCGTAAAGTTCTCCCCTACTTCCAGCAATGGATGCAGGATAATGGGAAAACTCTCATAACCGACGATGCAGGAGAACAGATTTCTTACCACCGATTCCGTACACGCTTTGACAATGTTATGACAGCTACGTCCTGCCACCATACGCCCCACGAATGCCGTCATACCTGCGCAACTTTGTTAGACAACGCAGGAGCTAATGACACAGCCGTCAAGCGTATCCTAGGCCATGCGCTGCAGGGAGTCACCAAGGGCGTGTACACACACAAATCACTGCACGAGCTTAAAAAGGCAATAGACTTGATATGATTTGTTGCTAACCTGTTGCTTGCTATTGCCTTGCCACACACATACATCACGCATTATAGCTACATCTGCGCTGTTGCTATCCTGTTACTCCCCGACAATCATGTCGGGAACATGCTTCAAAGCCGTATGGTTACAGGCTTTGTCCATGTTTAGACATCTAACTTAATGGCCTCGACCTCAGCAACATCACTCGCAGCCTCTACCTTTTCCTTAGCGGCTCTATACGCCACATGCAAGGCGTTTGAGCGATTTGCGACCATTGCGATTACCATACGCAAATCGTTGGCTGTTACCTTAACATCGGCGTTATCTGCCGTAGTCCAATCAATAGATGCATCAGCTCCCTGTACATCTAAGGCGATGATAGCAGCGTTGATACGCTCCCTTGCCTTGCCATCGTAGTCATAGCTGTTGCCGTTATATTCAATTGGCTCAACCTCTTTGCTGTCACGCTCAGCTTTAAGCTCTGCGATTTTGGCAGGCTTTGCAACAGCCAGCAGTTCTGCGTCCGTCGGTGCTGGCTTAGGATATACAACGCCGTCATCAGCGATAAGGTATTCGCCGTTACCGTTGCCAATGAGCTTGTTAAAATCATCGTGGTTAACAATGACATAGCCTTGTTTAAGGTAATCGGCGATTTGAGATTCATCGTATTCGACAGCTAATTTGGTGTCTTTTCTGTTGCCGTTTTCCGGCAGGATAAGGTATTGATTTACTCTTTTATCATTCATAGTTTTTTCCTTTCTACGCCCTATGTTGGGCGGTTTTAGATTTGCAGTGGGGATTAAGTGATAATATGCAAAGCCAAACAATAACGTTTCCCGTTAG
>NZ_CAUDZA010000039.1:0-11904 GCF_958453765.1 Phascolarctobacterium succinatutens
GCGGCAACGATGCCGACATCGAAGACAGTAATGCAAATGACGAAGAAAACTCTACTGAAGAAGATGTGCAGGAAGAGCCTACACCGGATCCAGAGGCTATCTGGAAAAACGATGACAACAAGCCTCAACCTGTACATAAAAAAGCTGCTGTGAAAAAGGTTGCCCGTAAGGGCAGCGGCACCGGTCAGGGAAGCGGCCACGGCAGCGGTGTCGGCCCCGGCACAGGCTCCGGCAGTGGCGGCGGTAACGGCAGTGGTCACGGCACAGGCAATGGCAGCGGTTACGGTTCCGGCAACGGTAACGGTAACGGCGCAGTAGCTGTTATGCCGCGTATTATCCGCAAGATTGACCCTGTATACCCTGCTGCAGAACGCAATGCAGGCATCACCGGTTCAGGCGTTGTACGTCTTCTGGTCAACACCAACGGTACTGTTGATGAGGTTACCCTCGTAAGCTCCAGCGGTAACGCTAACCTCGACCAGGCAGGTATCAATGCCGCTTATAAATGGCGCTTCACCAGCGCTGTCGGTACTAACGGCCAAAAGGTTCGCTGCTATTTGCGCTTACCTTTCACCTTCAGACTAAGATAATTAAAACCTGTTAGCTGAGTTTCAGCTAACAGGTTTTTTTTGCCTAAAATATTAAGTTTACTTTTCTTGCTGACCTTCCGTCAGATAGGTCCAGCCGTTCTCCTGACGCACCTTGCCCTCTTTCATCAGATGGCCCAACGCACGCTTGAAAGCAGCCTTGCTGATACCAAACTTCTGCTTGATAATCTCCAGCGGCGTAGAATCGCAGTAAGGCATGCTGCCATTGCGCTTCACCAGGAAATCATAGATATCCTGAGCATCCGCAACAAGTGCATTCTCCTTCTGCAGACGCATAGAAACGTTAATACGTCCATCCTCGCGCAGATAGGTTACACGGCAGGTAACCTCCTGACCGAAGTCAAGTCTGCCACCGGGCACTTCACTGCGATGCAGGAAGGCAATAAAGCGCTGGTTAGTGAAAAGAAAGAAGCCCTCCGGCAGAATGTTGTAAATCGTACCGGTAACCTTATCACCGATTTTCAAGCCCTCTGCAGGCTTAGAGGCTTTCACCATATCCTCTTCTACACGCATCGTCACAGCCTGACGACCGCTCTTATCGCGATACAGTCTTACCCACACGAGCTGACCGGGGTTTACATGGCCGCGCATCTGGCTATAGGGCAGGAAAACGCCACGCTCTGCACCGATATCAACGAAGCCGCCGTCACGGGTAACGCTCAGCACACGTACATAGCCTAATTGGCCTTCACGCATCTTCGGCAGCTTCATGCTGGCAGTCAGACGCTTGCTGGGATCAAGATAAAGATATACCTTTACCTCGTCACCAATATTAACCTCAGAGGTCTGCTGCAGCTTATGCAGCATGATATCGTCAGAGGTATTACCGGTGCCTGCGTCAAGGAATGCGGCATTTTCATTCGCACGCACAACCTTTAAACTGACTACATCACCGGGACGGTATTTCGTATTGTTCGTAACAACAGGAGCCTTTTTGGCTCTGCTGAATTTTTTATTATCAATCATCCGTATTCTCCACAAAGCTTTCAGACGGAGCATCTGCCCACAGCTGCTCTAAATTATAAAAATCGCGTTCTTCCTCCAGGAAAACGTGAGCAACAACATCACCGTAATCCAACAGTACCCAACGTGCGTCGGCATAGCCTTCCTTGTGAGTAGGATGCACGCCTGCTTCTGCCAGCTTATCTTCGATATTATCAGCAATTGCCTTAACCAGAGTGCTGTTGCCGGCACTGCAGATAACATAAAAATCGGTAACGGGAGATAAGCCCTCCATATTTAATAAAAGTATATCCTTTGCTTTTTTGTCATTGGCCGCAGCCGCAATTTTTTTTGCAATGTCTTTAGTTTCCATTAAACATCCTCCTTAATTATTGCTTGCCTTCTCAGCAAGCTTTGCTTCTTTTTCCAATTCATCTCTATCCTTAGGCTGCAGATGCTCCTTCGGCTCTTCTTCTGCTTCTGTTGCGGTATCTTCCTCATCTTTAAGATAAGGTATCCCCAGCTCATCCATGGATTTGTTTACGTCAGCCTGCTCGGCATTCCAATAGCTTACACCGGAGCTATCATCAAATTTGCCATAAAGCATACAGCTGCGCAGCTTATCATCACCAAACAGTTTAAAGCTGTTGGCAGCCTTAAGCATCGTCAAGGTATTAAGATCTGTTTCTACATATTTGTCCAGCGTTGCCAGCAGATTGCTTATTTTAGCTACATTTTGCACGGAAAACATCTGCTCAGCCGCTGCCTTCAGGAATTTCTGCTGTCTTTGCACGCGTCCAATATCACCAAGCTCATCCTTGCGGAAACGCACATATTTACCGGCAGTTTCACCATCCATATGCTGATAGCCATGCTTGATATCAATAACCAAATCAGCATAGGGATCCTCGTAATACATATCCTTGTCTACGTAAATATCTACGCCGCCGATTAAATTTACGACATCAATAAAGCCGCGCCAGTTTGCCAACGCATAATAATGTATAGGTACACGCAGCAGATTAGCAACAGTCTGCTTTGCCATCACAGCTCCGCCATAGGCATAGGCTGCATTAATCTTCTCAGGATCCTTGTGTCCCGGAAGTATTACCTTCGTATCGCGCGGAATAGATAAAACCGCTACCTTATTATTCTGCGGATCAAAGCTCAGCAGAATAATCGCATCTGTACGCTTTGGCTCGCTTTCCGCTGCTTCGCTGTCACCATCATCAATTCCCAGCAGCAGAACGTTGATGCGTTCATTGAGCTTCTGGTCATCACGTATTTTATCATCTGCCGCAGTTACGCTTACATGCGGCGGATTGATAAAATTGTTATAAATCCAGCAGGTTCCGAAAAAAAGTGCTGTTCCTAAAAGACCTGCAAAAAGCAGTAAGCAAAGCAATCTTCCCCAGCGAAACTTACGCCTGGTGCGACGTTTTACCGGCTGCTGTTGATTATTATTTTCTTCCATACTTGCCCTGCCTATTTGTTATCTGATTTTTGCGCCAGCATCAGCTCATTATAACCGTCAATGCAATGCGGATGAATTAATTGTTCGCCGGCAAGCAGATATTCAATAGTATTGCTGTAGGCCTTAAGCATTGCTTTATCAAGGCTTTTATGTGCCAGCTTGCGCAAATCCTCTATCCCCGGGAAATCTCTTCCCGGTTCAATCATATCTGCCAAAAATACAACCTTTGCCAAATCCGTCATGTGGGCAGCACCGGTTGTATGCTGCGAAATACCTTCCAGAATTTCCTTATCGGTTACACCATACTTGGTCTGCGCATAGTATACACCTAATTTAGCATGCAGCAAAATCGGCTGGTTGCGTTCTACATCATCAATAGCAATTCCCAGTGCATCTGCCTTGGCCGCACTGTCCTTGCTCGCAACCTCACGGCCGCAATCATGCAGCAGTGCACAAATCGCTATTTTTTCTTCCGGCAGCTTATGTGACTTTGCCAGCTCCAAAGCTGTTTCGTAAACATGTACGGAATGTTTATAACGCTTCGGCGGCAAGGAAGCCTGCAAAAGCTGTTTCATTTCGTCTATTGTCATCATTTCTGCTTCATCCCTGCCTTCGATATAAATTATGAGTATTGATATATTGCTCCACAGCCCGCGGCACTAAGCCTGCCAGGCTCGCACCCTCGTGCAGCCTTGTCCTTATTTCGGTAGATGAAATATCATATTCTGGTGTATGCAGCAGCATAATTCTTTCTGCGGCAGCAGCGCCCAAATGATGCACTACCTCTTCCATCACACCTTCGTACCCCGGTCTGCCGGCAGCTACAAAGGTTGCCAGCTGCAGCATTTCATTGATAGAATTCCATGTATGCAGCTGAGCCACCGAATCAGCTCCGATAATAAAATAAAGCTCCTTATCCGGATATATCTGCCGCAGCTCGCGCAGGGTATCTATCGTATACGATACGCCGCTACGCCGCAGCTCCATATCCGACACGGTAAAATGCGGATAAGGCTTTACCGCCAGCTCGGTCATCGCATAACGATGCTCTGCCGGCGCATAATCCTGTCCTACCTTATGCGGTGGTACAAAAGCCGGGATAAAAATAATTTGTTCCAGTGCAATACGTTCGTAAACAGCTTCAGCAATACGCAGATGCCCTATATGAATAGGATCAAAGGTCCCGCCTAAAATACCAAGTCCCTTTCCCGTCACAGTCATCCTCCTTGCTCAACACTTTTCTATTATTTTATTATATCAATCACTCAGCATTTGTACAACCTTCTGCAGCAGAATTATTATCGCAATAAGCAATAAAATTCCCTTTGTACGGTCTTTGAAATCAAAAACAGTTTTAGGCCTTCTCAGATAATCTGAAAAGGCCTGCAAGTAATCTTTAAATGTAGGGGGTTTAGGTTCTCGTTTTGTCATTTTTTCTCCAATTTTAGAGATA
This sequence comes from Phascolarctobacterium succinatutens, assembly GCF_958453765.1. Classification (GTDB taxonomy): domain Bacteria; phylum Bacillota; class Negativicutes; order Acidaminococcales; family Acidaminococcaceae; genus Phascolarctobacterium_A; species Phascolarctobacterium_A succinatutens_B. The sequence continues at coordinate 4,478 of NZ_CAUDZA010000039.1, forward strand.
AAGTGAAGAGAACCACTCTTCACTTTATCATATTATTTTACTCGTATCTCAAAGCATCAATCGGGTCAAGCAGCGCTGCCTTACGTGCCGGATAAATTCCGAAGAACAAGCCGATGCCAACCGAAAAGATTACTGCGATAACAATCGCCCAAACGGAAATAACTGTATTCCAGCCTGCCATACTGCTGATGATGCAGGAAGCACCGATACCCAGTATTACACCTAAGGTGCCGCCGATAATACCAATTACCATGGATTCTACAAGAAATTGCAGCAAGATATTATTATAGGTAGCGCCTAATGCCTTACGAATACCAATCTCACGCGTACGCTCTGTTACAGATACCAGCATAATATTCATAATACCGATACCGCCGACCAAAAGACTGATAGCAGCAATGCAGCCGAGAAGTATCGTAATATTGTTAGCCGTCGACATCATAGTTTCCATAATCTGCGCCATGTTGCCTACGGTAAAATCATCGTTAGCGCCCTCTTTAATCTTGTGACGTGTACGCAGCACCTGTTCTACATCGGCCTGCACATCATTAATAACGTTTTCATTCTCAGCCTGTACCGCGATGCGTTGTACATTTGTAATACCCATCATACGGTTCTGTGCCGTTGTCAGAGGAACATAAACCACGTCATCCTGATCCATGCCCATGCTGCCCTGTCCCTTGCTTTTCAAAACCCCAATAACCTGAAACGGTGCCTTATTGATACGCATAATCTTGCCGACCGGGTTGCCCTCTGGGAACAAACTGTCAGCAACAGTCTTACCGATAACTGCCACCCTGCCGCGGCTTACGAGGTCACGCTCGTTCAAAACGCGTCCGTCCTCAACCTCCAGACTGGAAATGGTAAAGTTGCTCGGAGTTGTACCCTCAACACGGCTGGTCCAGTTCTGGTTACCTGCAACCATCTGATAGCTTCTGTTGACACTGGCCGAAATGTTGGCAATACCATCAACCTGCTTCTCGATAGCCTGCATATCATCATACGTCAGCTTAACGCCTTCACCGGCCGCCAGACGAGCGCCGCTGGCAGTACGGCCGCCGGAGGTGATAATCAGCAGGTTACTGCCCAGTTTGGAGATATTGTTCTTGACATTCTCCTTTAGGCCGAAGCCCAAGCTAACCATCGCAATAACGGCACCAACGCCGATAATAATACCCAAAAGCGTCAGGAAGGTGCGCAGCTTATTCGAGACCATGCCCTGCAAAGCCATTTTAATGCTTTCATTCAACATAAATATCTACCTTCCTTTATCAGCTCTGCGTACCGTCACGCATCTGCTGCAGCTCCTTGGCCGCATAATCAGTCATGCCGCCGCTACGTTCATCACTTACCAGCTGTCCGTCGCGCATTACCAGAATACGCTTCGTCTGCTCGGCAATATCCGGTTCATGGGTAACCATAACCACCGTCTTGCCGCTTTCATTCATTTTCTTAAAGATATCCATAATCTCGTAGCTGGATTTGGTATCAAGATTGCCTGTAGGCTCATCGGCCATAATAATCGACGGGTTATTGATTAAAGCTCTGGCAATGGCCACACGCTGACGCTGACCACCGCTCATCTCCATAGGCTTATGCTCCAGCCTGTCGCCCAGGCCAACAGCCTCCAATGCCTTCTTAGCGCGCTCCATGCGCTCTTCCTCGTCTACACCGGCATATACTAACGGCAAGGCTACATTCTCCTGCGCAGTCAGCTTAGCCAGCAGATTGAAGTTTTGGAAGACAAAGCCTATCTTCGCATTACGCGTATGCGCCAGCTCATCGTCATCATAACCGGCAATCTCCTTGCCATCAAGAAAATACTCGCCGGAGGTCGGTCTGTCCAGACAGCCGAGAATATTCATCATCGTAGATTTACCGCTGCCGGAAGGTCCCATAATAGAAGTAAATTCCCCCGGCTCAATCTTCAGATTTACGTGATAAAGCGCGTGTACCACACTATCACCCATCTGATAGGTTTTCATAATATCTTTTAATTCGATAACAGACATAAAGCGCCTCCTTAGTGCATCGGCGGTGGGCCCATTCTGTTACTGCTCTGCTTGCTAACAGCCTTCTTCACCAGCAGCTTGTCACCAATGCTGAGACCGGTTGCCGTAACTGCTACTTCGCTGTCACTCGTCAGGCCAAGCTTTACATCTACATCACGTGTTTCCTTAGTCTTCTCGTTATATACCTTGACGTAACGGCGGTTGCCCTCACTGTATATGCAGTTTAAAGGCACAATCGTTACATCATTAGCTTCGTTGATAATAATATCGGTTCTTGCTGTCATAGTCGGCAGCAGCTTGCCCTTAGCATCATCAACGGTAACATAAACCTTATAATAGATAACATTATTTTCCGTAGTTGCACTGCGGGAAATCAAGCGTACCTTACCGGTAAATGTTTCGTTGGGATAAGCATCAACAGTAAACTTAACCTTCTGTCCATCTTTCACCTGACCGATATCGGATTCATCGACAAGTGCTTCAATCTCCATATTATCCAGCGTTGCCACAGACATAATAACCTGCGGTGTGCTGATACCGGAGCTGATAGTCTGGCCAACCGGTGTAGGCTTACCGATAATGTAACCGGAAATCGGTGTGGTAATAACAGTATCATTAACATCAGAAGCAGCCTTTTCATAGTTGCTCTTGGCTACAAGATAATCGGCCTCCACGCCGTCAAAGGTTGATTGGCTGATAGCACCACGGTTCAGCAGGTTCAGATTACGCTCATAGTTGGCCTGAGCGTTATGCAGCTTGGCCTGCATCTGAGCCAGCGTTGCGTTCAAAGATGTTGCATCAAGGCGCACCAGTACGTCACCGGCGTTGACATGCTGGTTTTCTTTAACCAGTACCTCAACAATTCGTCCGGTAATCTTGGAGCTGATATCAACATTATCCTGTGCGCTCAAGGCGCCGGTTGCCGAAACAGTTTCTACAATATTGCCTTTTTTTACTTCGCCCATCTTAACAGCAGCAGTAGAAACCTGCGTGCTTTGATAATATTTATAGCCACCATAGCTGCCTGCGAGCAAAATCGCAGCCGCTACGAGGATATATTTATTCTTTTTCACGAAACTCATCATTTTGCATCCCTCATTATTAAATATATTCCTTTACTATTATAACCTCTACTCTTTTTGAGGTCAAAGCAAGTATAGCAAAAAGATGTGTTTTTTTTATGGCACCATTAACAAAATTCAACACATATGACAAAAACCCCCGTCACTTTCGTGACAGGGGTTGATTTGCATTTTAGCTTACTAACCTAACAAATTATTTGCCAGGGAAGAACGGCCAAACCATCGGAATAACAATCAGGGATACGATGAAGCATACGATTACGAGACCGCAGCCAGCTTTCAGGTAGTCCATGAATCTGTATCCGCCAGGGCCGAGTACCAGAGTGTTCGGAGGAGTACCTACCGGAGTTGCGAATGCGCAAGATGCTGCAACAGCGATAGCCATCAGAACTGCTTTCGGGTCAGCGCCCAGGTTTTTGGAGATTGCAATACCAATCGGGCACAGCAGAGCTGCGGATGCGGTGTTGGACATGAACTGAGTCAGACCGCAGGACAGGATGAACAGTACACCGGTTACAACCAGCGGAGAAGGAGCGCCGCCCATCAGGCCAACAGTCCATTCAGCGATGAGTTTACCAGCGCCGGTTTTATCCATAGCGGAGGATACAGGCATCATGCCAGCGAACAGGAAAATGGTTACCCAGTCGATGGAAGCATAAGCTTGTTTTTCAGTCAGGCAGCCGGTCAGTACGCACAGCAGAGCGCCGATGATAGCAGCCATTTCCAGAGATACGCCCGGGATACCAACAGCCATTACCAGGATTACGCCCAGCAGGATAACGCCGGAAACCATTTGTTTAGATCTGGAAATTTCGTTAGCTTCTACTTCTTGCTCGATTTCTTGGTCAGCATCGAGTTGTTTGTTCGGGAGCAGATATTTGCCCAGGAACATCATGTAGAGCATACCAGCGATAGAGATAGGAACACCGATCCAAGCGAATTCGAAGAAACCGAACGGCTCGATACCAGCAGCATTCATTGCACCTACTGCAATGATGTTCGGCGGGGTACCTACCATGGTGATGATACCGCCCCAACCGCAAGCGAATGCCAACGGCATTAACTGACGGGAAGCAGGAATCTTAGCTGCAGAACAGATGCCCAGTGCAACCGGCAGCATGCAAGCTGCAGTACCGGTGTTGGACAGAACTGCGGACATTACAGTACCAACGATCATCAGACCGAACATCAGGCTGTTTTCGCTGGTGCCGCACATTTTAACTACGGTGTTACCAATTTCTTGAGCCAGGCCGGTGTAGAACATGGAAGCGCCTACAACGAACATACCTGCAAAAAGTACTACAGTGGAGTTGGACAGACCGCTGAATACTTGCTTAGCAGGAATCAGGCCTAACAGGCCGCATGCCACAGAGGCACCAATAGCAGTAACTGCGAGAGGAATAAGTTCAGTTACGAAGAATAATGCAACTACTGCCAAAAGAATGAGACATTTGATAGCTGGGGACATTGTTTTCCTCCTTAAAATAATAAAAATGTTTTGTTGTCTGTGTGTCACTATACACACTGAAGGTCATCAATAAAATAATTCAACAAGTTATCAGTAAGTTCTATCATTAAAAATTTATAGTACTTACATTTCCGACAATTCCTATGCTATTGAAGACTTAAAATAGCCTCCACTTACATAACTTACTTTATCGGCTTTTTCACTTACTTTAATTACTTAATTGTCAACAGTGTTAAGTTTAACACACTTCTGACAAATTTGCAAGCCTTTTTCATTTATTTTATTCCTGTACTTTACATGTTTTTCTACTCAGCTTATTGCATATTTATACATCATTTTGTTTGTTTATTATTCCGTTCTCTTGTACACTTTTTTATAAAAAATATGTCTGTATGCTCACCCTTAACATTACATATTTCTGCCGGTATGTTCCCTACTTTGAACAACAAAAATCCCCGCCACCTAAGTGACGGGGATTGATTTGCTTGTAAGCGTCTAACCTAACAAATTATTTGCCAGGGAAGAACGGCCATACCATCGGGATAACAACCAAGGATACTACGAAAGCTACCAGAACCAAGCCGGTACCAGCTTTTACATAGTCCATGAATTTGTATCCGCCAGGGCCAAGTACCAGGGTGTTCGGAGGAGTACCTACCGGAGTTGCGAATGCGCAGGATGCTGCAACAGCGATAGCCATCAGAACTGCTTTCGGGTCAGCGCCCAGGTTTTTGGAGATTGCAATACCAATCGGGCACAGCAGAGCTGCGGATGCGGTGTTGGACATGAACTGAGTCAGGCCGCAGGACAGGATGAACAGTACACCAGTTACAACCAACGGAGAAGGAGAGCCGCCCATCAGGCCAACAGTCCATTCAGCGATGAGTTTACCAGCGCCGGTTACATCCATTGCTTTAGATACAGGCATCATGCCAGCGAACAGGAAGATGGTTACCCAGTCGATAGAAGCATATGCTTGTTTTTCAGTTAAGCAACCGGTCAGTACGCAAACCAGAGCACCGATGATTGCTGCCATTTCCAAAGTGATACCTTTAATGCCAAGAGCCATTACCAGAACAACTGCCAGCAGGATAACGCCGGAAACGATTTGTTTGGATTTGGAGGTTTCATTTGCTTCGATTTCTTGCTCGATTTCTTGGTCAGCATCAAGTTGTTTGTTCGGGAGCAAATATTTGCCTACAAACATCATGTACAGCATACCAGCTACGGAAACCGGGATACCAATCCAAGCGAATTCGAAGAAACCGAAAGGCTCAAGACCAGCAGCGGTCATAGCACCGGTAGCGATGATGTTAGGAGGAGTACCTACCATGGTGATGATACCGCCCCAACCGCAAGCGAATGCCAACGGCATTAACTGACGGGAAGCAGGAATCTTAGCTGCGGAGCAGATACCGAGTGCTACAGGAAGTAAGCAAGCTGCGGTACCGGTGTTGGACAATACTGCGGACAGTACGGTACCAACGATCATCAGGCCGAACATCAGGCTGTTTTCGCCTGTGCCGCACATTTTAACTACGGTATTACCGATTTCTTGTGCAAGGCCGGTGTAGAACATGGAAGCGCCAACTACGAACATGCCTGCGAACAGAACAACGGTAGAGTTAGACAGACCGCTGAATACTTGTTTTGCAGGAATCAAGCCTAAGAGGCCGCATGCGATAGCTGCGCCGGTAGCAGTAACTGCGAGAGGGATAAGTTCGGTTACAAATAATAATGCAACTACTGCCAACAAAATAAGACATTTGATTGCTGGGGACATTTTATGTTCCTCCTTTTAAAATTAATTTATATACAATGCCGAGGGAGGCATTCTATATCAGCTATTAATATGTAGTTTTCAAAGAGCTTATGGAATTTGCTTATGTATTTTCTTGCATTTCCATGTACCTATTATAACACTATAAGCGTAAAATAAAAAGTTATTTTATTGAAAAATTTACATTATTAACGTAAACAGTGTTTTTTTGTTGCGTACTTCTATATTGTGTTTTATGTACACTGCTATCATGGTATTTTATTTTTATACTTTTATATGCTTTTCCGGAATTAAGTTAAACTTTAAGTAAATGATTTTTGAAATGCATATGCCAGTTTTATCTGAAAATTATCTTAATTCTCTTTATAAAATTAGCTCTGATAATTTACAGCTTTCTGCTCCAAAGCCCATTGTATCAAGGGTTTGCGATTCACGCAATTTTTTTAGTACCTCCTATAAGTTATTTTTAACAGCTGGTGCTAATTTTACTTTTCGAATTAAATGTAATCCCACAGCGCATGTCCACTGATTGAGGACACAAAATCACCATCTTTTTTGTTCATAATGTGACAGTTTATTATTCCAGAACACTTTCTAGGCAAAAATTAAGAGGACGCGCCTTGCAGCGCGTCCTCAGGGGAGTTTCAGTATAAATTATTTACCAACAGGACCGATCATAGCCAGCATGGTACCTGCAGCAACTGCAGTACCGATAACGCCTGCTACGTTAGGACCCATAGCATGCATCAGCAGGAAGTTGGACGGATTTGCTTTTTGGCCAACAACTTGAGATACACGAGCAGCCATAGGAACTGCGGATACACCGGCGGAACCGATCAACGGGTTGGTCTTGCCACCGTCTACAATGCACATCAGCTTACCGAAGATAACGCCAGCAGCAGTACCACCGATGAAAGCAACCAGACCAAGGATGATGATCAGGATAGTCTGATAGTTCAGGAATGCATCAGCACTCATGGTCAGACCAGTACCAGTAGCCAGCATAATGGTTACGGTGTTCATCAGAGCATTTTGTGCGGTGTCGGACAGACGATCCAGGCAACCAGCTTCTTTGAACAGGTTAC
>NZ_CAUDZA010000040.1:0-11348 GCF_958453765.1 Phascolarctobacterium succinatutens
ATCGTGCCGATAATCGTGCCTGCGACAAGCCCTGCGCCCGAGCTACGGCCTCCTACGTTATAATCATCGGCAGACTTCACCCTTCTGGCTGCCAAAAGCCCCGGCAGCAGCGTCACCAGAAGCGTTACAGCCAGGCTGATATAATGTGTAGCAGTAAGCTGCATAATGCACCTCCTCCAATATTTTAAGCTGCCGGATGCAAACGTTCTGCCGACAGCATTAATGCTAAAAAGCTCAGTATTAGTATAACACAAAAAATACGGCAAAAAAAGCATAGCCCTCGCAAGAATGCTCTGCTGCGGCAGCAGACGAAACAAGCGCTTGCTAGCTTGTTTTGCTCAGATTATTACACAAAAACTATCTTCTTTATTATTGCGAAATTCAGCTTTTTTCTGTATAATATAGTTTATACCTTTATATATTTAGTGTATGCTTTTTGGAGGAAAATTATGAGCCGTTTAAGAATCGAAACACCCGACCAGGCCCAGCTTACGGTCGAGCGCTTGTACAAGGACCTGGAACGACACATCATCGCCAGCCCTCCGGGACTGTGCCCTGTTGATCTGCAGCTGTCGTTCCTCAAAGTCTGCCACGCACAAACCTGTGGCAAATGCGTACCCTGCCGTGTAGGCCTCGCGCAGCTGCAGAATCTTATGGAAGACGTGCTCGCCGGCAAGGCTGACATGCACACTCTGGATTTAATCGAAAGCACCGCGCAAAACGTTGCCAACAGCGCTGACTGCGCCATCGGCTTCGAAGCAGCCAAAATGGTTTTGGCCGGTCTGGAAGGCTTCCGTGAAGATTACATTAACCACATAAAGAAGGGCAAATGCTCTGTCAACGTCCATCATTCTATCCCCTGCGTTGCTTTGTGCCCGGCACAGGTTGATATCCCCGGCTACATTGCACTGGTCGGCGCAGGCCGTTATGCCGACGCTGTTAAGCTCATCCGCAAGGATAACCCCTTCCCTACTGCCTGCGGTCTTATCTGCGAGCATCCTTGCGAAGCACGCTGCCGCCGCAGCATGATTGATGCTCCCATCAACATCCGCGGTCTGAAGCGTATGGCTGTTGACAATGCTCCCAGCAACACCGTTCCGTTGCCCGAAAAACAGCCTGCTACCAACAAACGTATCGCCATCATCGGTGGCGGCCCCAGCGGTATGTCCGCAGCCTACTATCTGGAGCTGATGGGACATCATGCTGTTGTGTTTGAAGAAAAGAGCAAGCTCGGCGGCATGCTGCGCTACGGCATTCCTGCTTACCGCTTCCCGCGCGAACGTCTGCAGGAGGACCTGGACGCTATTTTGTCCACCGGCGTAGAAGTACATCGCAACACCAGAATCGGCAACGAGGAGGGGGATATCCCCTTCGAAAAGCTGCGTGAGGAATTTGACGCAGTTTATATTGCCATCGGTGCCCACACCGACAAGAAAATCGGTATTGAGGGCGAGGATTCCCACGGTGTTATCAGTGCGGTAGAAATGCTGCGCAATATCGGTGAGGAAAAAATGCCTGACTTTAAGGATAAAACCGTTGTCGTTATCGGCGGCGGCAACGTTGCTATGGACTGCACCCGCAGCTCCATCCGCCTCGGTGCCAAAAAGGTTATTATCGCTTACCGCCGTCGTCAGGACGATATGACAGCGCTTCCCGAGGAAATTGAAGGCGCTATTGCAGAGGGCGCTGAGCTGTACGGCCTGAAGGCTCCGCATCACATTGAAGCAGATGCCGAAGGTAATGTGGCCGCTCTCTGGGCTGAGCCGCAAATCATCGGTCCTATCGATGCCTGGGGACGTGCGCGTCCTATTCACGCTGACGTAGAGCTGGAGCGCATTCCCTGTGACGTTATCGTTGTAGCTATCGGCCAAGGCATTGAGCTGCGTCCGTTCGAGGAGGCCGGCATCAAAATCAAACGTGGTACTATTTCCGCACTCTCCAGCAGTGAGCTTGCCAACAATGAAGGCGTCTTCGCCGGCGGCGACTGCGTAACCGGCCCTGCAACCGTAATCCGTGCTATTGCTGCCGGTAAGGTTGCTGCCGCTAATATTGATGAATATCTGGGCTATAACCACACCATTTCCTGTGATGTAGTTATTCCCGATCCGTCTATTGACGATAAACGTCCCTGCGGCCGTATCCAGATGCACGAAACCGAAGCAGGCGAACGTAAACATACCTTTGAGCCTATTGAATGCGGCATGACCAAGCAAGAAGCCTGCCAGGAAGCAGGACGCTGCCTGCGCTGCGACAAATTCGGCTTCAGCACACTGAAAGGAGGCAGAACCTTAAAATGGTAAACCTGACTATTGACGGACAAAAAGTTTCCGTTCCCCAGGGGACAACAATCATGCAGGCTGCTGCCACCGTCGGCATCGAAATTCCCCGCCTGTGTTATCTTAAAGGCATCAACGAAATCAGTGCCTGCAAGGTCTGCGTAGTTGAAATCCAAGGACAGAACCGTGTAGTTACCGCCTGCACCTCTCCGGTACAGGAAGGTCTGGTAGTTTATACCAACTCTCCTAAGGCTCGCAGCATCCGCCGCACCAACGTGGAGCTGATTTTATCCCAGCATGACTGCATGTGCGCTACCTGCGTACGCAGCGGCAACTGCAGCCTGCAGACTTTGGCTAATGACCTTGGCATTTACGATATTCCCTATGAGCGTGATGTTGTCGACACTCCCTGGAACCAGGAGTTCCCGCTCATCCGCGATTCCAAAAAATGCATCAAATGCATGCGCTGTGTCCAGATTTGTGACAAGGTGCAGAAGCTGCATATCTGGGATGTGCAGAACACCGGTGCCCGTACTACCGTAGACGTTGCCGGCAATGTTTCCATTGAGGACAGTGACTGCAGCCTCTGTGGTCAGTGTATCACCCACTGCCCTGTTGGCGCGCTGAAGGAGCGTAACGATGTTCCCAAAATTTATGACGTATTGGCCGATCCCAATAAGGTAACCGTAGTACAGGTTGCACCTGCAGTACGCACCGCCTGGGCCGAAGCCTTTAACCTGCCGCCCGAGTTGGCAACCGAAGGCCGCATGGTAGCAGCACTGAAGAAAATCGGCTTCGATTATGTCTTCGACACCTGCTACGCTGCCGACGTTACCATCATGGAGGAAGCAAGCGAGCTTCTGGAGCACCTGCAAAATCCGCAGGACCACAGCTGGCCGATGTTCACCTCCTGCTGCCCCGGCTGGGTAAGCTATGTCAACAAAACTCATCCGTACTTCGTGCCTAACCTTTCCACCACTAAATCTCCGCAACAGATTTTCGGTGCGCTGGCAAAATCCTATTTTGCACAAAAGAAGGGCCTGAAGCCGAAGGAAATCTGCTCTATTTCCATCATGCCCTGCGTTTCCAAAAAACGCGAGGCCGCACTCTTCTCTATGCGCAGCAGCGGCACCCATGATGTAGATATCGTACTCACCACGCGCGAGCTTATCCGCCTGCTGCGTGCCGAGCACATCAACCCAGCAATGCTGGGCGAACTGCCCTTTGATAATCCGCTGGGTCAGAGCACCGGCGCTGCAGTTATCTTCGGTGCCAGCGGCGGTGTTATGGAAGCAGCACTGCGTACCGCCTACCATGTAATCGAAGGCAAGGAAGCTCCTGAAGATGCCTTCACCGACGTTCGCGGCACAGAAGGACGCAAGGTACGCGAATTCACCCTCGGCGGCGCAACACTGCGCACCTGCACGGTAAGCGGCCTGGGTAATGCAGGCAAGCTGCTTGATGAGCTCAAAGCAGGCAAGGTTCATTATGACTTCGTGGAAGTTATGGCCTGCCCCGGCGGCTGTGTTGGCGGCGGCGGTCAGCCGATTCACGACGGCGAAGAGCGTGCCGATGTACTGGGCAATAAGCTCTATGCCATCGACAGCAACCGTCCTATGCGCCAGTCCCACAACAATCCGGATGTACAGGAGCTCTATAAGGACTTCCTGGAAAAACCGCTGAGTGAAAAAGCAGAGCAGCTGCTGCACTCCGACCATATAAAGGAGCATAATTATATGTAAGTTAAAGAAGGAAAGTTGTTACTGCTTGCTCTAGTTTTACTTCTTTCAGTTATGAAAGAAGCTGAATAAAAGCAAATAACTTCCTAATCTTTCGAGGTCAATCATGTACACACAACCCTATACCTACACAAAACAAATCCCCCTCTCCCTGGACGATGGCCACGGCGACTACAACCGCAGCTACGAACGCAGCGACGATGATTTCGACTACGCCGACTACTCCACCGACCACAGAGACAACAACTTCCGTAACTACGAGAAGAAGCGCCGCAAAACCAATAAGGAAATTATTGAGGACATGCTCAAGCGCTGGGATTAAACAAAACACTATGTAAAACAAAGTAAGAGGAGAACACCTTTTATCCTGTAAAGGACTAGGTGTTCTCCTCTTTTAATTATAGAAAAGGGAGTGTTTGTTTATTTAGGTTTGGAGTATGCAGCTGTCTGCATTTTCATTTCAGCTTGCTGCCGTAGTGGTCACGATTGTCGCCGCCGTATACGCGTACACGTTCAATCTTGCCTCTGTCGCCATCCGCACCGGAGATACGGGCAACATGGATGCGGCCCATTTCAGGTTCAAATTCACGAACCAGCTTGTGATCCAGCTTCACGCCTTTTTCAAGCGCTCTGTACAGCATTGCTGCGAATTCGTAGCGGCTCATCATGCGGTTGCCGTTGAACATGCCGTCAGGATAACCCTCAACGATGCCTGCTGCCGCCAGACGGCCGATGTATTCGTAAGCCCAGTGGTTTTCGGGAACATCCGGGAAGAGCTTCATTCTGTCCATCTCAATCGTGCCGCCCATGCCTGCGGTCAGCTGACCTACCAATGCGGTGAGGTTAGCTACATTCGCTCTCAGGTCCACGATTTCCTTAGCCATCGCTGTACGGGAATTGCTTACGCGTGCGGTACGGTCCAGGGAGAAGGAAATGCCTGCATTCACCATGTTCTCGCCGTTGCCGAAGGTTCCGCCTACGCTCAGCATAACCTTTTCATCCGGACGGTAGAATGCGCCTACCGCAGCAGCGTTTTTGCCCTTGTAGTTGCCGTAGCCTGCTGCAAAGGTCAGTTTGTCATCGGGATCAAAATCCATCGGGTGCAGCGCTGCGAGAGCGGCAGCACCGGCACCAACCTTGTCAACGCGGCTGCCGAGATTGTCAACACGATAATCGAGTTCATTAAAATGTTCTCTGAATTCGGCATGGTCCCTATCATTTTGTTCCTTGCTTGCGATATCATCAATCGTCAGTCTGTTTACTTCTTCAGGATTATAGCGATCCTTTACTACTAATGTAGCAGTTCCGGCTTCCTTATCTCTTTCAATATCAGTCAGCCGTGCATCCTTCATCTGGCCTTCCAGAATAACGTCTCTGCCGTTGTGAACATTGAGAGTAATGCTGCCGTCTTCGCCAATGCTGCCGCCGTTAACGTATCTGTCCTGATCTTCAATGGTCTGAATCAGCTTGCCTTCATCAAATGCTACGGTGTAGTTATGATTGCCGTCAGTATCCATTGCGTCGGTTACTCCGATATAACCTTTACCATCATCCGCTACGGTAGTAACGGTGTTGGTGTCGTTTTCTTTGATGGTGTTAATGAGCTTAGCTTCATCAAAGCCTACGGTGTATTTGTAGTTACCGTCTGCATCAACAGCTTCAGCAACATTTACATAACCATTGCCATCATCCTGCGCGGTAGTAACGGTGTTAGTATCATACTGCTTAACAAAATCGCCCAGCTGTTCGCTATTAATGCCAAGCTCATATGCATGGTTGCCGTCTTCACCATTATCTTCAATCGTCAGGATATTGGTATTTACAGCAACGGTAGTAACGGTATTGGTATCCTGGGTGTTTTCCTGAATGAAGCCCTTCAAAGCATCTTCATCAATACCGATTACATAATTCTTATCATCCAAACCGCTACCGCCTACGCTGTCATTTACAGTAATGATAGCATGACCGGATTCTGCAGTAGTAATAGTATTGGTATCATTTTCCTGAATGGTTTGCATGAGCTTATCTTCGTTAATGCCTACGGTGTAATTATAATTACCGTTATCATCAACCATTTCGGTAACATTTACATAACCGTTGCCGTCAGCCTGTGCAGTAGTAACGGTGTTAGTATCATATTGCTGTACAAAATCACCCAGCTGGTCGCCGTTAATATCAACCTTATACGCATGGTTGCCATCGATGCCTTCATCGGTGATTTTCAGCATATTTGTTTTTGCTTCTACGGTAGTAACAGTATCAGTCCCGGCAATGCCTTCCAACTGATTAGTTACCCAGCTGCGGGATGCTACATCTTCTACAACCGCTTGAACGTTATTGCCTGCAGAATCATTAACCCTTACCGTCAGCTTGCCATATTCATCCAGGTTTCCTTCCATGCTGGTGTTAGTTGTGTTGGTATCCTGCGCTGCCGCTGCATCCTGAATAAATCCCCTCAAAGCATCCTCGTTGATGCCGATCCGGTGATGTTTGTTATTGGTTGTTGGATCATCAGCATAAGCATCGTCAACGGTAATGATCGCATGAACGGATTCTGCTGTGGTAACCGTATCAGTATCGCCAATGCCATTCAGCTGATTGGTTACCCACTCCTGGGAAGCGATGCCGTTTACAGAGCTTGCAAAGGTTCCGCCGGCATTATCAGTAATCTTGGAAGTCAGCGTGCCGTCTGCAAAGGTCAATTTATTATCAACAACTTTGGTATCAGTATCAACAATACCAACTGCAACCTCTGTACCATTTTCGCGTACCAATGTATAGGTATTAACTGTTGCGCCCTGCCCTGCAGTTGCCTTTACCTCTTTAATAACCTTATCCTTTAGGCCTGCCTGGTCTCCTTCACCATAGATAGTTTTTGCCATGGTGATATCATTTGTATAGAGAGATTTGATAATTCTGTCAAATTCGCCTACAGTAATTCTGCTCATAGACTCTTTGCACTTCATTTCGGAATTGTCGCCCGTATGCACAGGATTATAGCTATTACTTGTCGGATCCCATACACGGGTATTGGTATGATAAATAAAGGGAGTGAACAATTCAATCTGCTCACCGGAGCCAATCTGTACCTGCGCATGTCCTAAATCCGTCCAAAAGTAACCCTTGTCATAATTATGAGAAGCATCATAAATTTGTCCTGCAGCGTCTTTGGAAACATCCTTGTCAACAGGGGATGGGGTAGGAGTGTCAGCCCACACGGTAGTATAACCCATCATGCCCATTGCCATGATTGTCGCCAACACACACTTTGCTAAAACAGTCTGTTTTCTAGTCTTTTTCATTTTCAGACCCCCTTTTCGTAATGCGCCCGGCCTGCGCCGGACTAATCCTCGTTATAAATTTTCAACATCCCTATATAACTCAGACAAGGTGGTACTAAAATTCAAGGCCTTGTAAATTTAGTATTCCGCTTCCTTTACCTATTTTAATTGTACTCCTTTATTCTCCTCTGGTCAAACTTCTGCATTCTTAAAGAAGACATCAAAAACAAGATTCGCACGTTAAGAATAGTTAATTTGTAGCTTTTTAAATTAGTGAAAACATTATTATTTTTTCTTTAATATGCACTATATTTTAATAATAATTATGAAGAAAAATATGTGAAAGATTTTTGTCACAGCGGACATTTTTTTGACATACATGTGAACTCCGCCTGCTGCAAGGCAAAGCAGCCGCTAACTGTGTATATTATGAGTGGACAGCATAAAATTTGCCCAAAATGTCCATTTCAGGCAAACACCGGTAAAGCAAAGCGGCGCATGCAAAAAAGGCCTGCCACCCTCACGGGCCGCAGGCCTTTTTTTCTTCGCTTTACACTTATAAATTACGCCGGCAATACTGCCGTAAGCAGCTTTAGGCTTACGCACAAGCAGCAACAGCCTTACTCAAAGTTTTTCTCTTTGAACGGGCATTCCTCCACAACCACGCAGCCACGGCACAGCGGCTTGCGTGCCTTGCAGATTTTGCGCCCGTGCCAGATAAACCAGTGATGCGCGTCACTCCACTTTTCACGCGGAATAATTTTTTCCAGCTCCTTTTCCGTAGCCAGCGGGTCCTTGCCCTTTGCCAATCCCAGACGGTGCGACACACGGAAAACATGTGTATCTACCGCCAGCGCCGGAATATTATAGATAATGCTGGCGATAACGTTCGCCGTTTTCTGCCCCACGCCCGGCAATTCCATCAGCGTTTTGATGTCATCCGGAATCACGCTGTTGAAGCGCTCCGTCAGCATATGGCACATTCCCAGCAGGTTTTTAGCCTTGGCATGGTACAGACCGCAGTCGCGGATTTCCGCTTCCATTTCCTCCTGCGTCAGAGCGCCCATTTTTTCCGGCGTATTCAGACGCGGAAACATACGCGCCGTAATCACATTTACGCGTTCATCCGTACATTGGGCCGAAAGGATTACCGCTACCAAAAGCTCAAACGGTGAGTTATAATTCAGCGCCGTCTTGCTGCCCTTATAGGTTTCCTCTAGCTTAGCCAGAATAGCTTCTCTTTGAGCCTTACGCATCAGTTGGTCAGGCTCCTTACCGGTGCTGGAATACGTCCTCCGCGGTTAATGAATTTTTCAGCGCTAAACTTCTTAACGCCCAGAACCGGCGCATAGCCCAGCAGGCCGCCGAATTCAACGCGGTCGCCTACGTCCTTGCCCGGAACAGGAATCAGACGTACTGCAGTAGTTTTATTGTTAATCATACCGATAGCAGCTTCATCGGCAATAATTGCGGAAATGGTTGCTGCCGTAGTATCGCCGGGAATAGCAATCATATCAAGACCTACGGAGCATACGCAG
This sequence comes from Phascolarctobacterium succinatutens, assembly GCF_958453765.1. GTDB lineage: Bacteria > Bacillota > Negativicutes > Acidaminococcales > Acidaminococcaceae > Phascolarctobacterium_A > Phascolarctobacterium_A succinatutens_B. The sequence continues at coordinate 8,835 of NZ_CAUDZA010000040.1, forward strand.
GTCATAGCCTCCAGTTTTTCCAAAGACAGAGCGCCGCGTTCTACCGCAGCAATCATGCCTGCATCCTCACTTACGGGGATAAACGCACCACTCAGGCCACCAACATAGCTGGAAGCCATCAGGCCGCCCTTTTTAACTGCGTCGTTCAGCATAGCCAGGGTAGCGGTAGTGCCGGGGCCGCCGCAGCTTTCCAGACCGATTTCCTCCAGAATATGCGCAACACTGTCGCCGATTGCCGGAGTCGGAGCCAGAGACAAGTCGATAATGCCGAACTGGGTATTCAGACGGCGTGCAGCCTCCTGTGCTACCAGCTGGCCGACGCGGGTAATCTTGAAGGCAGTCTTTTTAATCGTTTCGGCTACCATACCGATATCGCCGTCACGCACCTGCTCCAGTGCGTATTTAACAACGCCCGGTCCGCTTACGCCAACGTTGATAACGCTTTCCGGTTCAGTTACGCCGTGGAAAGCACCTGCCATGAACGGGTTATCAGGCACAGCATTGCAGAATACAACCAGCTTAGCGCAGCCGATTGCATCGCGGTCAGCAGTACGCTCGGCAGCAGCCTTCACAACCTCGCCCATTTGTTTTACAGCATCCATATTGATACCGCATTTGGTAGAGCCAATGCTTACGGAAGAGCAAACAATGTCGGTAACTGCCAATGCTTCCGGAATGGAAGCAATCAGATTGCGGTCGCCCTTGGTATAGCCCTTGTCAACGAGGGCGGAAAAGCCGCCGATGAAGTTAACCCCAACCTGCTTGCCTGCGTTATCCAAAGCCTGTGCCAGCGATACATAATCGTTGCTGTCGCAGCTTTCGCCCACCATGGAAATCGGCGTTACGGAAATACGCTTGTTGATGATGGGCACCCCCAGCTCAACCTCGATATCCTCACCGGTTTTTACCAGATGCTCTGCCTTACGGCAAATCTTATCATAAATCTTCTGCGCTGTTACCTTGATATCCGGATGACCGCAATCACGCAGGCTGATGCCCATGGTGATAGTACGCACATCCAGCTTGTTTTGGGTAATCATGCGCGTAGTTTCTAAAATATCGTCAGTATTGAATAACATGACAGCCTCCTATATACGATGCATTGCGCTGAAAATTTCTTCGCTCTGCAGACGGATTTCTACGCCGATTTCTACACCCAGCGCAGCCATTTTGTCGCGTGCTTCGGCAATAGGCACGTTAGCCTCTGCCATATCAGCAATCAGCACCATATTGAAAAAGCCCTGCATAATGTTTTGGTTGATATTGATGATGTTAATATTCATTTCTGCTAAAGCATTGCTCACCTTAGCGGTAATACCTACCTTATCCTTGCCTACGATAGTTAAAACAACTCGCATATCTGCGTCCTCCTTCAAAATAAATTAAGAGCAGCACTCATAGTACTGCTCCTATTGTATCACATCTTGGGCGCTCTGTGTTGTATACATAAAGAAGGCGCTTATTTTTCCGCCTCATACTTCGGCTTGGGGAACTTCATGATGAACTCCGTCCCCTGCCCCACAGTGCTCACCACGCGTATGCTGCCGCCATGGAAGCCTACGCCGTGCTTGACGATGGAAAGGCCTAAGCCTGTACCCTCAATCGCCTTATGACGGCTGCGGTCGACACGGTAAAAGCGTTCGAAAATATGCGGCAGCTCGCTGCCGGGAATGCCCATACCGGTATCGGCAACGCTCACCGTATACTTATTTTCTCCTTCGCTCAGGCGCAGCGTAACCTCACCGCCGGGATGATTATACTTCAAACCGTTATCCAACAGGTTAAAGAAAATTTCCTCCATCAGCGAAGAAATTCCCAGCAGCTTGCTGTCGCCGCCGGTGCTGTCAACAAGCTGCAGGCTGACCTGCAATCTGCCTGCCTTGTCCTTCAGGCGTGCCAGCGCACTCTGCGCCACATCCTGCAGCGTAAATTCCTCCATCATATCATGCGTCAGCTCATCAAGCTTCGACAGCTGCATGATGTCATCAATCAGACGCAGCAGATTGTGCGCCTCATCGTTGATTTTCTGCAGAAAGCGCTTGGTATCCTCCGGCTTCACCAGGCCGCTGAGCATAATTTCCGAATAGCCCAGCACCGACTGCAGCGGTGTCTTCAACTCATGCGAAACGTTAGCCGAAAACTCACGGCGGATTTTCTCCGAAGCAGTACGCGCTGTTACATCCATAATCAGCAGCACAAAACCCTTATCGGTAATTCTGCTGCCGTTGAGCTGATAATAGCTGCTGCCGCGGTTGATTACCAAACGCCCCTTGCCATCCTGCTCAATTTTTGCCAAAAGCTGACGGATTTCTTCGCTGTCATCAAGCATAAAAAAGCTCGTTCCCAAAAGCTCCTGCTTTTCCTTGCCAAAGAATTTTACGGCACTCTTATTAATCGATTCGATTTCCCATATCGGATTGAGGAACAGCAGGCCTTCATCCATATTATTGGTTACGGCCTTCAGCTCCTGCTTTTTATTTTTGTAGCGACGCATTTCCTTCTGCAGCTTTTCCT
>NZ_CAUDZA010000041.1:0-11187 GCF_958453765.1 Phascolarctobacterium succinatutens
ATAAAGATAAGGACAAAGACAAGCAGGCTCCCGCTACGGTAACAACTGAAGGCAATGCCAACCAGGCACCTGTAGTAAGCAACCAGCCTACTAAAAAGAAACGCAGCATTAAGGACCGCGTTAACGAAATCATGGGCAAGCCTGTTGTCAGCAACCAGCCTACTCCGCGTAACTAATTCACTTTTATGGTGGTCACCAAGTGTGACCGCCATTTTTTATTACTCAAAACTAAGTATATTGTATACATGAATACAGATTTATGCTATAATAATGACAGCTATAAATCAGCTTTAATTAACGAACTATACTAATAAAAGGAGTACTGCCATGGAGAAGAAACCCGTAAAAATAGTTGAAACCGTCCTGCGTGACGGCCACCAGTCCCTTGCTGCCACCAGAATGCGCATCAGCGACATGCTGCCGGTACTGGAACAGTTGGATAACGCCGGCTACTATGCTTTGGAGGCTTGGGGCGGCGCCACCTTTGACTCCTGCCTGCGCTTCCTTAACGAGGATCCCTGGCAACGTCTGCGCACGCTCAAAAAGTATCTGCGCAAAACCCCAATTCAAATGCTGCTGCGCGGTCAGAACATTTTGGGCTATAACCATTATGCCGATGACGTTGTACGCGAATTTGTAAACCGCTCTGTTGACAACGGCGTATCCATCATCCGTATTTTCGATGCTCTTAACGATACACGCAACCTGGAATGCGCAATGCGTGCCGCTAAGGAAGCAGGCGCACATGTTCAGGGTTGTATTGTATATACCATCAGCCCCTACCATCAGGACAAAGACTTTGTACAGCTCGGTAAAGAGCTGGCACAGATGGGCGCAGATTCCATCTGCATTAAAGATATGGCCGGTCTGCTGCGTCCCTACGCTGCCGAAAGCCTTATCCGCAGCCTGAAGGCAGAGCTTGACCTGCCTATCGACCTGCACACCCACTTCACCAGCGGTATGGGTGATATGACTTACCTGAAGGCTGTTGAAGCCGGTGCGGACATGATTGATACTGCGCTTTCTCCGTTCTCTGAATCTACCAGCCAGCCCTGCACAGAAGCTCTGGTAGCAACGCTGGAGGGCACTCCCTACGATACAGGCATCAACCTTTCCGAGCTTAATGCATTGGCTGACTATTTCAAGGATGTACGCAAAAACCTTATCCACGATTTCAACCTGAACGCCAACATCCCCATCGATCCCAAGGTGCTCACCTTCCAGATTCCGGGCGGTATGCTTTCCAACCTGCTGAACCAGATGAAGGAGATGGGTGTTGCCGACAAATACCCGCAGCTGCTTGAGGAAATGCCGCGCGTGCGTGCCGAGCTCGGTTATCCGCCGCTGGTTACTCCTACCAGCCAGATTGTAGGTTCTATGTCCGTATTGAACGTTGCACTTGGACGCTATAAGATGATTCCCCGCGAGGTTAAGGACTTAATCCTTGGCAAATACGGCCGCACTCCGGGACCGATTGACCCTGAGGTTAAACGCCTGGCCATCGGTGACGCGCCGCAAATCGACCACCGTCCTGCCGACGATATTCCGCCGCAAATGAAAAAGCTGCGTGAAAAGCTGGCTGAGGAAGGCTTCCCCAACGCACCGATCGAAGACGTTTTAAGCTATGCCTCCTTCCCCGAGGTAACACTCAACTTCCTGCGTCACAGCAACATCGGTATGAAATTCCACGATTTATAAGCACAACGCTAAAGAGCACGTTGAGAAATCAATCTCAGCGTGCTCTCTTTTTATGCAGATATTATTTTACATCCTCCAGGTGTTCTTCCTGAAGCTCCTCGTGAATCTTTTCCGGCTCGTGCAAAAGCTGGATGCCGACGCGCACAATACGCATCTTATCGATCTCCTCTACCGTAAAAGCAGCAGCAGGTGTCTGCACCTTCTGCCCCACCTTAGGCGGATAATCAAGCTGAGAGTAAACCCAGCCGCCGATAGTATCACAGTTTTCGGTATCTAAGGCCAGCTCAAAGGTATCGTTAACATCCTCCAGCAGCATTTTGCCGTCAACGGAATAGGTTTTGCTGCCCTTTTCCTCTACTTCCGGACGTTCCTCGTCAAACTCGTCCTGAATCTCGCCTACGATTTCCTCCAGAATATCCTCAACGGTAACCATACCTGCGGTACCGCCGTATTCATCAACGAGGATTGCCAGCTGGCTGCGATGCTTCTGCAGAATGCGCAGCAGCTTGCTGATAGGCAGAGATTCCGGCACCAGCAGCACCTTACGCGCCAGACTGCGCAAATCAGGACGCTCGCCGGCATTTAAGCTGCGCAGCAAATCCTTGATATGCAAAAAGCCGATAATGTGATCCTTGTCCTCATCACAGATTGGATAACGCGTCATGCGCTCCTCCAGCGCCGTCTTGATATTATCCTCCCAGGAATCCTCCAGATACAGGCAGATCATATCGGTACGCGGCACCATGATGTCGCTAGCACGACGGTCGGAAAAGTCAAAGACATTATCCAGATAAGTAAGCTCTGTTTTATCAATATAGCCATGCTTATGGCTTTCTTCCATCAGTATGCGGATTTCGTCCTCATTGTGCGCCTCTTCCGCCTCGCTTGCAGCCTCAACGCCTATACGACGCAACGTCCAGTTAGCAACATGATTTAAAAACCACACCGCCGGATACATCAGCTTATCAAACAGAATCAGCGGAGTTGCCACAAACAGAACAACCTGCTCAGTCTTTTGAATAGATAATGATTTAGGCACCAGCTCACCTAAAACTATATGCAATGCGGTGATAACACCGAAGCCCACAACAAAAGCTATTGTATGCTCAACTTGCGGCGGCAGCTGCAGCAAATTAAATACAGGATGCATCAGCTTAGCCACCGTCGGCTCACCAATCCAGCCAAGGCCCAGAGATGCCAGCGTGATACCAAGCTGTGTCACCGAAAGATAGGCATCGAGATGCTCCGTAACCTGCTTAGCGCTTTCTGCCCGCGTATTGCCTTCCTTAATCAGCGCATCAAGACGCGAAGGGCGTACCTTGACAATAGAAAACTCCGAAGCAACGAAAAAGCCGTTCAGCGCTACCAAAAATAAAATCGCTATAACATTAAACAAACATATGAGATAGTCCAAAAATCTCTGTAATCCTGCAGATTGCAGAAAAACAGTTTCACCTCCGTAAAATATATAATATTAATAGTATTGTACCATAGTTAGGCCATAAAGCAAAATAATTTTTTGTAAAATTTGTAGCAAAAAAGCCGCCGTATCAGCAAAAATTTACATGATACGACGGCTTTAAGCTTTTATTTGAGGTCGGCTACAGCTTTATGCAAAGATGATGCCTTATACTCAAGCTTTAACTGCTTCAGCGCAGCGTTTGCACAGAGTCGGATGCTCAGCGTCCTGACCAACCTCGTCGCTGTAAATCCAGCAACGCTCGCACTTGTGGCCTTCGGCAGCAGCAACAGTAACCTTCAGGTCCTCACGGCCGGTTGTTTCGGCACCTTCGGCAGCGCCTTCAACAACAACTGCCTGAGAAACGATCAGCAGAGTTGCCAGGTCTTTTTCTACGGATTTCAGGATAGCCAGTGCTTCGCCTTCAGCGTGCAGCTCAACCTTAGCATCCAGAGAGTGACCGATTTGTTTATTACGACGAGCCAGCTCCAGCACCTTGGTGATTTCGCTGCGGATTTCAATGAAGTTATCCCATTTAGTTTCCAGCTCTTCGTTGATGTATTCTTCCTTAACCTCCGGCCAGGGCAGCATTTGTACGGATTCCGGAGCATTAGCAGGCTTCTTCATGAACTGCCATACTTCTTCCATAGTGAAGCTCAGTACCGGGGACAGCATAACGATGAGATCCATGAGGATTTCATGCATAGCGGTTTGTGCGCTGCGACGCTCTTTGCTGTCAGCCTTGTAAGCATACAGGCGGTCCTTGAGGATATCCAGATAGAAGCTGGACATTTCAACGGTGCAGAAGTTATGGATTGCATGGTACAGTACATGGAAATCATAGCTTTCGTAAGCAGCGGTAACTTCCTTCTTCAGCAGCTGCAGATGCATCAGTGCCCATTGGTCAAGCTCCAGCATTTCGTTGAACGGAACAGCATCGGTTTCATAGTTGAAATCGTTGGTGTTGCCCAGAATGTAACGGATGGTGTTACGGATTTTGCGGTATACCTCAGCCAGCTGCTTCAGGATTTTCGGGGAGATACGGATATCTGCCTTGTAATCGGAGGAAGCAGTCCACAGGCGGATGATATCAGCGCCGTATTGCTTGATTACGTCCTGCGGAACGATAACGTTACCTACGGATTTGGACATCTTGCGGCCATCGCCGTCAACTACATAACCATGAGTCAGTACGGATTCGTACGGAGCACGGCCTGCAACAGCAACGGAAGTCAGCAGAGAGGACTGGAACCAGCCACGATGCTGGTCACTGCCTTCGAGGTACATAGCAACCGGCCAGGACAGCTCCGGACGCTTTGCGGCAACAGCCATGTGAGAAGAACCGCTGTCGAACCATACGTCCATGATATCGCTTTCCTTGTGGAAGTGCTTACCGCCGCATTTCGGGCAGACAGTGCCTTCCGGCAGCAGCTCTTCTGCAGTGTGAGCCCACCATGCATCGCTGCCTTCTTTTTCGAACCAGTTAGCAACGGAATCAATGGTAGCTTCGTTAATCAGATGCTCGCCGCAGTTATCGCAGTAGAATACCGGGATAGGAACACCCCATACACGCTGACGGCTGATGCACCAGTCGTGACGGTCGCTTACCATGTTATGGATACGTTGTTGGCCCCAGGAAGGAATCCACTGTACATCGTCGATAGATTTCAGTGCTTCATCACGGAAGCCGTCGATAGAAGCGAACCATTGAGAGGTTGCGCGGAAAATAATCGGGTTTTTGCAGCGCCAGCAGTGTGCGTATTGGTGCTTAATGTTTTCTTTGCCCAGCAGGCAGTTCAGCTCAGCCAGATATTTCAGTACCGGGATATTAGCGTCGAATACAAACATGCCCTTGAAGCGTTCGCCTGCTTCTTCGGTCAGCTTGCCCTGAGAATCAACAGGGCAGAGAATCGGCAGCTTGTATTTCAGGCCGGTTTCAAAGTCGACATCGCCATGACCGGGAGCGGTATGTACGCAACCGGTACCGGCTTCGGTAGTTACATAGTCAGCCATAACTACGAGAGAGCGGCGGTTGTTGTATTCAGGGAACGGATGCACGCATTCAGCGAATTCCATATCTTTACCAAGAGTAGTGCCAAGGATATTGCTGAGGTCCTTATGGCAGACAGCGCCAACCTGAGCCAGCAGGTCCTTTGCCATGAAGAGAACTTCGCCTTCGCATTCAACCCAGGCATATTCCAGAGCAGGGTTCAGAGCAACAGCAACGTTGGCAGGCATAGTCCACGGAGTGGTGGTCCAAATTACCATGTATGCTTTTTTGCCTTTAGCAGCTTCCGGAGTCTGGCCGTTGTCTTTTACCAGCGGCATTTTTACGAAGATAGTCGGAGTTTTTTGCTCGCCGTATTCGATTTCTGCTTCAGCCAGAGCGGTTTCGCAATGCGGGCACCAGTAAACGGTCTTTTTGCCTTTGTAGATATAGCCCTTGTTAGCCATAGTACCGAATACACGGATCTGCTCAGCTTCAAAGCTGTGATGCAGAGTGATGTACGGATTTTCCCAATCACCCAGAACGCCCAGACGTTTGAAGTCTTCGCGTTGGATATCAACCCATTGCAGAGCGAAGTCGTGGCATTTGCGGCGCAGAGTCAGCGGATCCAGCTCATTGCGGTTCAGGCCCAGCTCTTTGATAGCAGCGTGCTCAATCGGCATGCCGTGGGTATCCCAGCCGGGAACATACGGGGTATCGAAGCCGCGAGCATATTTGTATTTCATGATGATATCTTTTAAGATTTTGTTCAGGGCATGACCCATGTGGATTTTGCCGTTTGCATACGGAGGGCCGTCATGCAGAACAAATTTCTTGTGGCCTGCATGCAGAGCCTGCTTTTTGCCATAAATATCGTTTTCTTCCCAGAATTTCAGAAAATCAGGTTCGCGTTGCGGCAGACCGGCACGCATAGGGAACTCTGTTTCGGGCAGATTCAGTGTTTTACCATAGTCCATTACTAATAACCTCCAATTTTATTAAACAAAAAATTTAACAATATAAAAAAGCTTCGTCCCTCAGATAAGGGACGAAGCTGTAGACTAACAACGATTAATACGCTTGCGTATCATGCATCATTAACAAACGTGTACTCCGTGGTACCACCCTCATGACGACAGCCTTTGCTGCACGCCACTCGTGTGCGCAATATCGGGCGCTCCCGTATGCAGCTACTCAGGTTCGCCGCATCCGCTCCAAAGTGATTTTCACCTGCTTTACTTCGTCCGGGCTTGCACCATACCCCGGCTCGCTTAACCTGCGCCGCAAGCTACTGTCTTTTTCATCGCGTTAGCAAATATCAATAAACGCTAATATTATACATTAGACAATGTGATAAGTCAAGGAGTGAAGAGCCTTGCACTGCCAAAATTTTATAATACACATCTTCAGACTTCTTACTGATAAAGTCATATGTTAACAATCCAGTCGCAGAATTATTCTTAATCCTGCTCTGTTAACATAAATTATTTGAACTTCAGTCTTTAACCAAAACGTCACAAACACTCGCTTGCGAAAAATACTTCTTTATGTTATATTATAAGCAAGAAAGACAACCGCCTAAGCGGTTCGTGCCAATCCAATCGGCTACGCCTCTTGGGGCACTATCGCATGGCGTGCATGAGCCAATCAGCATTGTCCTACGGACTCGCTTCTTGGATGCACCCGCAACAAGGTGGGTTGCCCGAAAAAAAGAGTAGAAAAGCCACTCCGTTACCGGTCAAAGTTCAGGAGTGGTTTTTCTATGTCCGTAACTGTCTTATTACTTTCGGTTCTGAAAAATGAACGTCAGCAACGCTACGATAAAAATTCCAAAGGACATTAAGTCCTGAAAACTGAAATATACCATAGACATCACCTCCATTCCTAAGAATTTTGGCAATGCCACCCTGCAACACGGTCGTCTTGCATAGTATTTTATCATACTGTCATCAAACATACAACGAACAAACTGTGAAGTTTGCGTTGTATGTTTTTTGTTTTTACAAAAATCTCCCCAGCCTTACGTGAACGTAAAGCTGGGGAACTAGAAAATTTTACTTATTTATTCTTTTCACTACAGTTCCATACATCTGCAAATAAAAATATTGAAATCCATTAGTATCAAGGTCTATGTCCTGACGCATACAAACGACAGCATCTCCACCAAGCATTAGTGCTCTTTTCTTCAGTTCTTGCGTAGCAACAAAAAATGCTTTTTCAAAATCATTCTGCCCAACAGAATATTCTCCCCATAAGAACCCCCAGTCTGTCCTTCGCTCAGACATCAAAGCATTATTCTTCATTTCTTCAATTTCAGCACTATACTTATTTACAAGTTCACTCAAGGTACTACTAAAAATGCCTTTGTTAGAAACCTGAAAAAATACAGGGCCAATAATTTCGTAATCCTCTTTTAAATCACCAGTCGTGACAATTACGGCATTTACTTTTTGCCGATATTCAGCAGCTTTTTGTTTAGCCTCAGCTGCTCTTTGTTCGGCAGCTTCTTGGACAGCCTTACTTTTCAGCGCTGCTTTTTTGTAATCAGTATCCCAAAACGGCATATGGATTCCCCTTTCTCATCGTATCATTATACGTTATATAGATTATTTTTTGTCTTTAATTTTTACATTTTTATAAATCTGGTCGACGCAATTTTTTGCTTTTGTATCATTCTTTGAATAACACGTAATCAAAGTCCAAAATTCCTTTTCATTCTTGATAATCAAATAGTGAAACACTTCATCAATATTTTTCTGCATATCCGTAAACGAGCAGTAAATTTCAATACCACTTTTTCCACTTACTATTGCATCTTTTCTTTCTGTTTTTATATTAGATACATTATTCATAGATTTTAGTGGAATCAGCAAAGAGGAAGCATACATTTCATAGTAGTTATTCAAAACTGCTTTTTGGGTATTGCTATCCAAAATATTCAACGTATTATCGTCAAATCTGACTCTGGTCAACTGAGTAAACTTTATACCATAGTCATTTTTGCTAGTATCTAAACGACTATCACATTGTGCGGCAACAGGATCTATCTCCGCAAGCTCATTCATCGGAACATATTTCCACGTATATTCATATGGAGCAGCAATTTCTATTGATGTTACATCCCCATCCACGCTGTTATGCTGCGTCAAAATATTTTCGGCCTTACTCCCACACCCCAAACAAACTAAGTAAACGCTTAACATTAAAAGCATTAAAATTATTCGTTTCATTATAAATCACCACACTTACAACAATGTATCTTCTTTATCATATAAATCTTTCGGCAACTCCGGATGTTCTCTGTAATAATCAGCTAATACAATATGGCAATACTTGCACACTGTAGAATTTTCTTTTATCCAACTACCACAAGAAGGACATTTTATTCCACTGTGATCAGAAAGCAGTAAACTGTGAATCATCGCTACAATCCATAGTAAAATTCCATAAATATACCAACGCTTGAAATTTCTTCCTTTTCTTTTAGCAATATAAGCTGGGATAAGCGCGGCAATCAAAAGCCAAATCAAATTTTCCAGTAAAATAACGAACAACGAATCTTCATACATAAATTTTACATCTCCTTATAAAATTATTCATGATTAGTATTCATAACTTGAACCTGATAATCTCCCGGTCTGTCTGAGTACTCATATACACTCACATAAACTCTCTTGCCATTTTGACCACGACCAACTAAATGAAGAACGTATTGTACACCATGTCCATATTCATTAACTGATGTTGAAGAACTATCGTTATACCATGTATCTAGTCTTCCTCTTTTAAAACCAGTACTAAGCATCGGACCAAAATGCTCTTTATATTCTTCTACCGTACAACCTAAATAATTAGCAAATCTTCTTGCATCTGCTTCTTTCTCAGCTGCTTCAGCAGCTTTTTGAGCTTCTCTGGCTTTAGCTTCTTGTTGAGCCTGAGCATCTGCTAATTTATGTTCAGCTAATTTGTCGCTAAACGTGCCAAGAACATTTCCATTTGCCACTAATTTAAACGACCCATAACAAGTTTTGCTTTTATGAGATACATTTACTTCGTTAATAGCTCCATTATCATTAACCAGCACCATAGTAACTCCTTGTTCTCCATCTTGAGATGGAATTCTATAGTAATTTAAATTACTATTTGCATCCGAAAACTCAATCTTATCATCAGCAGGAACTTTTAAACCAATTTTTGTTAAGAATTCCCTATGCTCTTTTGGTATAGAAGTTGTAATTTTCTTATTAACCGTTATCTGTTTGTTAGCCTCTTTCTGTGTATCGCTACTTGTAGCAGTAAAAATTAGACCAATAAATGCTAGAGAAACAATTACACCAATAATAGTTTGCTTTTTTGAAGTTTTTGTTTCTTCTAACTTTACTTTTGGTTTTACAGGTTCTGTACTCTTTTTTATATCAGTCTTAGGAATAGCATCTGTCTCTTTTTTTACTTTCGTTCCGCAATTTTCACAAAATTTAGCATCTGGTTTAAGATTCTCTCCACAAACTTTACAATACATAAACACACTCTCCTATCCAAATAAAATTTCAAGAATAGCTATAACGTTATTATATCATCTTGTCCCCCCCCCGCAACCAAATATCCATTTGGTTGCGAATTAAAAAATAATAGTGCTCTGTCAAAAGCACTCAACCTAAATTATCAGTTTAACTTATGTTCTAACAAGCCACCTCTCCCTCAATCCTCCCCCTTCGTACTCCACTTTCTCTGCGTCACCCGCGTCAGCTCCTGCAGCAAATACTCCGGTCGCATCTCCAGCACAGCAGCAATTCTCAAAAAAGCAACAAAACTCAAAGACTGCCTGCCATTTTCAATCTTAGTCATCGTCCGTCGCGACACCCCAATCATCCTGGCAAACTCTTCCTGATTTATCCCTGATGCCGTTCTATGCGATCCTATAAGCACTCCCAGTTCAACCAGTTCTGGCAAATAATCCGAATCCACCAGCTCTTCAGAATACAAATTTCTAAGTCTTTTTCTCATACTGTCACCTCAAAATATTACTATTTTGCTAACAGATTATTACAAAAAGACTAGTCAAAACGTTTTTGCGCATTATTATGCTCAAATAAGAAACTTGCTAATCTTCTGTGTTATAATAGGCACATCAAGACTTGATGCAGTACAGCACAGAATTCTGTCATATGCGGCATTGCGACCGCCTCAGAAAGGAACTGGACAACATAACAACAAAAAACTGCCCTGAGCAGGAAAACTCCGAAGAAATAATCTGCTGCGTGCCGGAAGGCACCGAACCGCAAGACTGCACGGAGGAAAAAACAACCTTCACTCTCACAGAATTCAAGGAGCTGGTGCACAGCGCCCAAAAAGGTGACCGCGAGGCCATCAACACATTATGCAACGCCTTTAAGCCCTTAATCTACAAAGAGGCCTATCGCTACGAAGTGCGTGAAGCCTTGGGTGAGGATGCCGTCAATACTGCCTGGTTAATCTTTTTAGAGCAAATCAAGAAGTATAAGGATCGCGACTTCGGGCATCTGCCAGGACTATTGCAGTACCATGTCCATTACGGACTGCTGCATAAGTTTACGCGTGGAAAATCTGTCAAGGATTGTTATTATCTGGACGCAGAGGAAGAAGGCGAAGAAACGCAGATTGCTGACAAGAAGAATGATATTGACGAGCTGATGCATAATCAGCTATTGTCTGATACGATGCGTAAGCTCACTAAAGAGCAATTTACTGCTGTCAATGAGCTTGTTCTGCAGGATGTTGATTACAAAATATTTTGCGATAAGCATAAGTGCAGTGTGAAAACTGCTTACAAGCATCGTGCTAACGGTCTAAAAAAATTAAAAGCAATAATTGCTTAATCCGCTAAGCGTTCTGCCCTACTATGGGCAGGACGCTTTTTGTTTACGCTCTACTTCTACCGTACTTTACGTCTATCCTCTAGGTAGTACTCTAAAGAACAAGGTTACTACTAGCTTACGCTAGTAGTTTTTATCACAGCCAAAAGAAATAAAGACAGAAAGAAAAAATTATAAAAAAGAAAGAGAGA
>NZ_CAUDZA010000042.1:0-11165 GCF_958453765.1 Phascolarctobacterium succinatutens
ATCGAGCACAAAAATTGGACTAGGTCGACCCAACCACAAGTAATGGACTAATGCATTTTTGTTTTGCTTGCGAAAGCTCTGTAAGTATGAGAAAATGTAAGCATAGTATGAGCTTCTGACAATAATATCTAAGGGAGTGTGTGCTTATGGTTTTTGATAAACTGCAGAGTATAAATAGGAAAACTGCTGCTGTGTGTGTGGCGGCGCTGCTGACAGGCTTTATTGCCGGGGCAGGCTATGCCTGGAGCAGCAATAAAACCTCACCGCATTACAATGCGGCGAAGCTTACGGGAGAGCTGCATTATGCCAAGGTAGAAACAGGCAGACTGCAGTGCGTTGTGCTGCAGGATAAGGCTGCTATGTACAGTGACCCGTCAGGACTGCATGGAAAGGTTGTTGATTATCTGTCTGCCGGTGTTAAGCTGGATTATATTGATACAGTTTCCAGTCAGGATAAGGATGAACGCTATGCTGTTACGGAGCAGCAGATGCAGTTTCGCAAGTTTTTCGGAAGGCGGCATATTATTCCTGCCGGTACGCAGGTACTTGTGCTGCAGCCGGACAGAGGCAACGGTGAAACCAAGGGACGTGTTTTGGTTGATGACAAGGAATATGACCTTGATTTTTCTACCAATCTGTTGCGCTTTCCTTATGTAGGACAGTGGAAAAAGGTTGAGTTCAACGGCAAGCCGGGCTTTGTGAAATACAATGCGCTTTCGGATGCGAAGCTGATGTGAGGTGGGCATGATGAGTAATAAGCTGGTAATGAGAATTGCGGCATTGCTCTGCCTGCTGGCGGGCTTTGCAATCGGTATGAATATTTTTGGACTGAAGGACAGAAGCTACAGTGTGAAGGAGGGCGACAGCTTTTACAGTCAGCCTTCTGTGACTGCTCAGCCGGCAGGCGGCTTTGCCAAAGGCGAGGAGCTGGATGTGACGGATAAGCTGGAGCTTGCAGAACCTAATGCGGTGAAGGTGCTGCAGACTAAGATAGTAGAGGATAAAAACCGCACTAAATATCAGCTGCGTGAGGGTGATGTTTATAAGCTGGCGGAAGCACGTATGGATAAGGCGAATACCCCTTGCGTGATTGAGGTGCAGACTACTAAGGGAGCAACTGCTAAGCTGGAGGTTGACAAGGCCTTGCTGCAGCCGGTTGATGAAGGAACGTGGCTGCAGGTGCGCAGCAAAGGCGGAGCCGCTGCCTGGGTGCGTGTGCAAAGCAAATGGTATTAGATGCTTGCTTGTGTAAATAGCTTAACACTTTTCTTTTAATTAATTTCATTTCTGCAAAAAAGTGATAAAATTCTAGCTAAGCGGCGATAAATATTGTATAATACATCCAAAATATCTGCTGCATAACAGATAAGAAAGAAGGATGGTAGTATGGTAAACTTAAAGAAATTATGTGTAGGTGCGCTATTGGCAACGACAATTTGCGGTATGGGTGCTTTGACTACGAGCGCAGAGGCAGGAAAAATTGAAGATGTTCAGGCTAGAGGCATTTTGCTGGTCGGCAGTACCGGCGATTATAAGCCTATGAGTTATCTTAATAAAGAAACCGGCAAGTATGAAGGCTTTGATGTTGAGGTAGCGGAGCTTTTGGCACAGTCCTTGGGTGTTAAGGTGCAATATGTACCGACTACATGGAAAACACTGCAGGCTGACACTATGGCCGGAAAGTTTGACATTGCTATGTGCGGTGTTACAAGAACCTTTGCCCGTGAGCAAAAAATGAATATGTCTCATGGCTATCTGACATTCGGTAAGACGATTTTATGTCGCAAGGCTGATGCAAAGAAATTCACATCTGAAGCGGACCTGAATAAGAAGAGCGTTCGCGTTATGGTTAATCCCGGCGGCACAAATGAAAAATTTGCTCTGAGCAATCTGCCTAATTGCACGCTTTTAGTACATCCGCAAAATGCAGAGATTCCTGCACTGATTGCCGAAGGCAAGGCTGATGTTATGATTACAGAAACTATGGAAGCACGTCGCTATGTGCGTGATGATGCCCGTCTGGCAGCACCTCTGCTAGATGATCCATTTACGAAAAATCACTTTGGTATCTTGATGGCTAAAGGTGACCAGGATTGGTTGAACTACGTAAACTTCTTTATGGAAGAAAAGGATATGGATGGTACGCTTGATAAGCTGGAGGACCAGTATATCAAATAAAGGTTGATTTATGAGCCGCTGCACTTAGGTGTGGCGGTTTTTCTTTCATCTTGACACTATGCGCATTAATACGTATAATGATAACAGGGAGGGAGCTAATGAAAAGACGCGAACTTCTGAAGCTTTTTGCTAAAGCTGGCTGGTATTTGAAACGTAATGGTTCACAGCATGATATCTATACAAATGGCGTTGACAGTGAAGCTGTTCCGCGTCATCCTGATATCAATGAGCGTTTGGCAAAAGCACTGATTAAAAAGTGGGGCCTTTAATGGCCCTGCTTTTTAAGGGATTTACGGAGGTACTTATCATGAAAAGCGTAGCTTATCCTATTATTTTAGAAAAAGAAGCTGATGGTTATTTTGTAACTGTACCTGATATTGACAGATATACACAGGGGGAAGATATAGCGGACGCTATGGAAATGGCACGTGATTTGATTTGCTTGTGGCTGCTTGATCTGGAGGAATCCGGAAAAAGTATTCCGCAGCCTGCATCAATAGAGCTGAATGTCAGCAAGGATGCTATAGTAACTTTTGTTGATGTAAATCTTGATGAGTACAGGAAAAAGTACGGTACACGTGTTGTGAAGAAAAATTGCACGATTCCGGCATGGCTCAATGCCCGCGCTGAGGCTATCGGCGTTAACTTCAGCCAAACACTGCAGGAGGCGCTTTTGGCCAAGATTGAAGCTTGCTGATTTCCAACCCGTAATACTTGCAGCAGTTCATTATGAGCTGCTGCTTTTTACTTTTATCGAAGGCATCGTTCACTTTAGGCTTGACTTTTGGTTAACCTGGTGTTACTCTTTGCATATCGGAATGTCTTTACAGACAGGCTTTAGACTGATAAAGAAGAGTATTAAGAGAATCGGAGAGGATGATATATATGCGTAAACGTATTTTGGAGCTGCTGCGAAACAGTAAGGGAACACCGGTTTCCGGTGAAGAGATTTCCAAGGAGCTGGAGGTTTCGCGTACTGCTATCTGGAAGCATATCCAGGCATTGAAGAACGAGGGCTACGAGATTGAGTCTGTGCCTAAGCGTGGTTATATTCTGCGCGAGGTGCCAGACCGTCTGTTTCCGCAGGAAATTTTGTCCCGTCTGCAGACCAAATGGCTGGGACGCAATATCTGCTACCGTGACAGCGTTGATTCCAGCAATAATCTGGCTAAAGCATTGGCCAACGAAGGCTGTGAAAACGGTCTGCTGGTAGTAGCAGAGGAGCAGGGCGCAGGCAAAGGACGTTTATCACGCGGCTGGATTTCCCCCTATGCGAAGGGCATCTGGTTTTCCGTGGTGCTGAAGCCGCCGTTCCTGCCGCAGGAAGCCTCCAAATGTACGCTGCTCGCAGCTGTTGCCGTAGTAAAGGCTATCAACAAGATTGCCGGCGTTCATGCCGCTATTAAATGGCCTAATGATATTCTTTTGCTGGGACGCAAGCTTGTAGGCATCCTGACGGAGATGAATGCCGAATTCGGTCATATCAATTATGTTGTTATCGGCACCGGCATTAACACCAACGCTTCTCCCGAAGATTATCCCGAAGAAGTACGCGACTTGGCTGTTTCCGTGGCTGATGCCGCAACGGAGCCTTTTACCAGAGTACAGCTTTTGTGCGATATCCTCAAAAATATGGAGGACCTGTATGAAACTGCGGTACAGGAGGGCTTTGGCCCCGTATTTGATGAATGGCGCCGCTATTCCTGCACCTTAGGTCAGGAGGTAAAGGTTATTGCCCCTGATATGACTTATTTCGGTACGGCCGAGGATATTGATGAAGAAGGCCTGCTGATTGTACGCCGCGAGGACGGCAGCAAAGAAAAGGTTGTTGCCGGTGATGTTTCTATCCGTCCGGCTAAGGCTAAGGGGAATGAGTACGCGTAAAAAGCCGAGCGTTAAATAGCTACAATTTCTTCTTGCAATATTTCCGCTTTGTGGTAAAATAAAAAAGGCTTTTATGCCGTATTTTGCGAATGGAACGCAGATTTCCGAGGAGGATCTTAGAATGTTACTTGTTGTGGATGTAGGAAATACAAACATCGTAGCCGGTGTTTTCGAGGATAAGACTTTAAAGGTACACTGGCGCTTTTCTACAGACCGTTCTAAAACTGCAGATGAATTTGGTATTATGCTGCGCAGCATGTTTGCTTATAGTGATGTGGAAATGGATAAGATTTCTTCCGTCATTATTTCCAGTGTTGTGCCTCCGGTGCTGATTCCCTTGTGCCACATGTGTGAGCGCTATTTCGGTATTAAACCGATGGTTGTAGGACCCGGCGTTAAAAACGGCATTTTCATTAAATACGATAATCCGAAAGAGGTTGGTGCAGACCGTATTGTCAACGCTGTAGCAGCCTTCAATAAATTCAGTCATTTGGGCAAGCCGATGATTATTATTGATTTCGGTACTGCCAACACCTTCTGTGCTTTGCTGCCGACAGGTGAATACTTGGGCGGTGCTATTGCGCCCGGCATCGGCATTTCTACAGAAGCGCTCTTCCAACGTGCGGCAAAGCTGCCGCGTATCGAGCTCGTTAAGCCTAAATCCGTAATCTGCCGCAATACTGTAAGCTCTATGCAGGCAGGTGCTATTTACGGCTTCGTAGGTCAGATGGAGGGCATTGTCAACCATATGAAGAAGGAGCTCGGCGGCGATGCTTATGTTATTGCTACCGGTGGCTTTGCCAATACTATGGCTGCAGAATCTGATTGTATTGATGTTGTAGAGCCTTTCCTGACTTTGGATGGTCTGCGCATTCTGTACGAAAAAAACGCTAAATAAGAGCAGGGATTTATTCCGTCGCTCGTGATAAAAGAGTTAAAGCTGTCGTGAGTAGCGTTTTGCTGCGCGGCAGCTTTTTTCGATAGGAGTTATATTTATGAATATTGGTAATATAGAGCTGTCTGCACCGTTGGCGTTGGCGCCGATGGCAGGCATTACGGATTTGCCGTTCCGCCTGATTTGTCGCCGTCTGGGCTGCGGCATGACCGTGTCGGAGATGGTGAGTGCCAAGGGCCTGCTGTATAAAAACGTCAAGACTACCGAAATGCTGCGTATTGATGACGGCGAGCGTCCGACGGCCATCCAGCTGTTCGGCAGCGTGCCTGCGGAGCTGGCGGAGGCTGCACGCATGGTAGAGGCCAGCGGTGCGGATATGATTGATTTCAATATGGGCTGCCCGGTGCCGAAGATTGTAAATAACGGTGAAGGCTCGGCACTGATGAAGAATCCGCAGCTGGCGCATGATATTCTGGCGGCGATGATAAAGGCAGTCAAGATTCCGGTGACGGTAAAGTTCCGCGCTGGCTGGGATGATAACAACCGCAACGCGGTGGAGATTGCACGTGCCGTGGAGGCGGCAGGCGTGAGCGCTGTTGCCGTACACGGACGTACACGCCAGCAGTTTTATGAGGGCAAGGCCGATTGGAGCATTATCGCTGACGTAAAGCAGGCAGTGAAGGTGCCTGTGTTTGGCAATGGCGATATCTTTACGGTAGCAGACGGATTGCGGATGCTGGAGCAGACAGGCTGCGACGGACTGATGATCGGACGTGGCGCTGACGGCAACCCGTGGCTGTTTACCGCACTGGCGGCAGCACTGCGCGGCGAGCAGTTGCCGCAGCCGCCTTCTCTGAAGGAGCGTCTGGCGCAGGCGGCGGAGCATCTGGAAATGCTCATTGCTTATAAGAACGAAGTTGTTGCGGTCAAGGAGATGCGCCGCCATATTTCTGCTTATCTTAAAGGCATGCCGCATGCAGCGGAATTCAGAGGACGCTTTCATAAGGTCGATACGCAGGAGCAGTTTTCAGAGCTGCTGGCGGAATACAGCGAATGCGCGCATCGCTATTATGAAACAGAAAAACATTTTGCATCTGGCATTGTCTAAGACGCGCAAATATGTTAAAATAATAATTTGTAAAAGAAGCATTTAGGGAGTTAAAAACATGGAAGCAGCTAACAACGCAAAACATGTAGTAAGTATCAGTCTGGGGTCATCAAAACGTGACGCCGGCGCCATATTGGAACTGGGAGGACGCAAAATCAGCATCGAACGCCGGGGAACCGACGGCGATTTTGACAGAGCACGTCAGCTCCTGGAGCAATGGGACGGCAAAGCTGATGCCATCGGTCTGGGTGGTACGGATTTATATGTTTATGCAGGCAAAAAGCGTTATACCTTCCGTGAATCGGCTCATCTGATTGCTAATGTAAAAAAGACACCGGTTTTGGATGGCAGCGGCCTGAAAAATTCGCTGGAGCGTAAGCTGATTGAATCACTTGCGGCCGGCAGCAAGGTGCCGATAAAGGGCAGCAAGGTACTGATGGTCTGCGGCGTGGACCGCTTTGGTATGGCGGAGGCATTGCTGGAGGCAGGTGCTGAGGTAACCTTCGGTGACCTTATTTTCGGTCTGAATGTCAATAAGCCGTTATATTCGCTGAAGGCGCTTGCATGGTGGGCGGCGCTGTTGGCACCGCTTGTTACCAAGCTGCCGGTAAGCTGGTTTTACCCCATGGGCAAGGATCAGGAATTGCGGGTAGTGCGTCATCCGGAATATTTTCTGGAGAATGATATCATTGCCGGTGATTTTCATTATATAAAAAAGTTTATGCCGGATAAGCTGCCGGGAAAAACGATTATTACTAATACAGTTACTGCTGCTGATAGAGTGATGCTGCAGGAGGCGGGAATCAAAATGCTGATTACGACAACTCCCTGTATTCAAGGACGCAGCTTCGGCACCAATGTTATGGAGGCTATGCTGGTTGCATTGCACGGCGGTAAAGAACCGCTCACGGCGGATGAATATCTGAAGCTTTTAGAGCATTATCATATAGAATCTTCTGTTGAGTACTTTGGTACGAAGGAGTAGTTTGTTTTTATGGAAAAATTTGCTTTTATTCTACATCCATTATCCCTGCAGGATATGGAACACTTATCACCCTTGATGAGGTATATTCCCGACCCGATAATCGAAGCCTGTCTGAAAATGAAGAAGCCGTTCAAGGTTTCGCATATTACCGGCATCAAGAGTCCTTATGCCGAAGCCGAAGGCTGGTTTATCGGCTGTCCGCTGACTGCTAAGCAGATGGTGGAGCTGCCTGAGGAATTTGTTATGGACAGAATTATTGAGTCCGGCAAGGTTGCTCAGGAGCTGGGAGCCAAGATTGTCGGCTTGGGAGCTTTTACTTCTATTGTCGGTGATGCAGGCATTACCGTAGCAAAAAATCTTGATATAGCAGTTACCAGCGGCAACAGCTATACTGTTGCTACCGCTATTCAGGGAACTAAGCAGGCTGCCAGAATGATGGGTAAGGATTTGAAGGAATGCCGTGCTGTCGTAGTCGGTGCCACCGGCTCTATCGGTGCTGCTTCCGTACGCCTGTTGGCAAAAGAGGTTAAGCATATTACGCTTGTTGCACGTCATATGGGACCGCTGGAGGAGCTGGCGCAGGAGCTTATTGAGCAAAATCATTGCGAGGTTGCCGTAAGCCAGGATATTCGCACATCTCTGCAGGAGGCTGACATTGTTATTACCGTAACCAGTGCGCTTGACTTCTTGATTGAGCCGGGCGATTTGAAGCCGGGTGCCGTAGTATGCGATGTTGCGCGTCCGCGTAACGTATCGCGTGATGTATCACTGAAGCGTAACGATGTGCTGGTAATCGAAGGCGGCGTTATTAATGTGCCCGGTGACGTAGATTTTCATTTCAACTTCGGCTTCCCGCCGCACACGTCCTATGCGTGTATGGCAGAAACCATGATTCTGGCACTGGATGGCCGTTATGAAAACTTCTCCTTGGGCAGATCTCTGGATATCAATAAGATAAATCTCATTTCTCAGCTGGCAGATAAGCATAACTTCAAGATGGCGGGCTTCCGTAATTTTGAACGTGCTGTTTCTGCCCAGCATATCGAGGAAGTCAAGCATAACGCTCAGCATGCTCTGGCAGTGCATGGCTGCTGATATTGACAAGTAAATCCGGCAACATATATAATCAATATATGCGTGTAAGTAAATTTTTATATAAATAATGATAAAGGAGCAGGAACATGGCAAGCAAGGAAACTATTTTAACAGCTGATGGCTTAAAAAAATTACAAGAAGAATTAGTTCAACGTAAGGGCGAAATCCGCGAAGAAATCGTTGAACGTCTGAAAGAAGCAAGAGCACAGGGCGACTTGAGCGAGAACTCCGAGTACGATCAGGCCAAGGAAGACCAAGGTAAAAACGAAGGCCGTATTCTGGAGCTGGAGCAGATGATTAAAACTGCTACCATCATCGATGACAGTGCCAGCAAAGCAGCAGGCATTGTATCTCTTGGTTCTACCGTGCTGCTGAAGGACGTAGAAACCGGCGATGAAGAAACCTATACCATCGTTGGTACTACCGAAGCAGATCCGTTCGAAAACCGTATTTCCAACGAATCCCCGGTAGGTGCAGCTATTTTGGGACGCAAGGTGCATGATGTTGTTATTACCAAAACCCCTGTAGGTGAATTGTCCTACGAAATCGTGGAAATTAAATAATAAGGAGAAGGGCGACAATGGCAGAGGTAAAGAATAAACCTAATACAGAAGAAGCTGCAGTGCTCACCGAAAACGAAATCAACGAGCAAATGCAGGTCCGCATTGACAAGATGCATAAAATTGAGGAGCATGGCTGGAAGCCTTTCGGCTATCGCTTCCTGTACACTCATCGTGCAGCAGATATCGCTGCGCAGTTCGATGAGCTGTCCGAAAAAGAAACTGAAGTAAAAATGGCTGGCCGTATTATGGCTATCCGCGGCCACGGCAAAACCTGCTTCATGGATATGCAGGATAAGACCGGCCGTATCCAGGTATATGTACGTAAGGACGTTATCGGCGAAGAAAACTATGCGCTGATTAAGCTGATGGATATCGGTGATACTGTAGGCATTACCGGTACTGCTTTCCGCACCCACATGGGCGAGCTGTCTATCAAAGCAAATTCCGTAGAAATGCTGTCTAAATCCCTGCGTCCGCTGCCGGAAAAATGGCATGGACTGAAGGATGTTGAAACCCGTTACCGTCAACGTTATGTTGACCTGATTGTTAATCCGGAAGTGCGTGATACCTTTGTAAAACGCAGCCAGATTATCAGAAGTGTACGCGAGGTTCTCGACAGCCATGATTTCCTGGAGGTAGAAACTCCTATCCTCAACACCATCGCAGGTGGTGCTGCCGCACGTCCGTTTATCAGCTATCATAACGCTCTGGATATGCAGGTATATATGCGTATTGCACCTGAACTGTACCTCAAACGCCTTATCGTAGGCGGTATGGACCGCGTATATGAAATGGGCCGCGTATTCCGTAACGAGGGCATTGACAACCGTCATAACCCGGAATTCACCAGCGTTGAGATTTATCAGGCTTTTGCCGATTACCGCGATATGATGGACCTGACCGAAGAGGTTGTTGTTAAGACTGCTGAGAAGGTTCTGAGCACTACCACTATCAACTATGAAGGCACTACTATCGAGCTGGCTTCTCCCTGGAAGCGTATGAGCATGATTGAAGCCGTAAAAGAATATTCCGGCAAGGACTTTACTAACGTAACCGATCTGGAAGAAGCACGCGCTATCGCTAAAGAGCTGAATGTGGCTGTTGAGCCTTCCTTTGGCATTGGCAAAATTATCAACGCATGCTTTGAAGAATATGTTGAAGATAAGCTGATTCAGCCTACCTTTATTACCGGTCACCCGAAAGAAATTTCCCCGCTGGCCAAGAGCAACCCTGAAAACCCTGAAATCACCGATCGTTTCGAGGCTTATATCTATGGCCGCGAAATCTGCAACGGCTTTACCGAATTGAACGATCCTATCGACCAGAAGGAGCGTTTCTTAAAGCAGGTTGAAGAACGCGCTAACGGCGATGAAGAAGCAAATATGATGGACGAGGACTTTGTCAACGCCCTGGAATACGGCCTGCCTCCGACAGGTGGTTTAGGCATTGGTATCGACCGTCTGGTAATGTTCCTGACCAACAGCTCTACCATTCGTGACGTACTGTTCTTCCCGACCATGAAACCGTTGGGCAAGGCTGTAAGCGAGAAGCCTGACTTTATGCAGGCTCCTGCTGTTGCTGCACCCGTAGAAGATGCTAAGGAGGAAACTATCGATTTCTCTAAGGTTGTTATTGAGCCTGCATATGAAGAATATGTTGATTTTGACACCTTCTGCAAGTCTGATATCCGTGTAGTTAAGGTTAAAGAATGTACCGCTGTACCCAAGAGCAAAAAGCTGCTGAAATTCGTTCTGAATGACGGTACCGGTACCGATCGTGTAATTTTGAGCGGTATCCATGCATTCTATGAGCCTGAAGAGCTGGTAGGCAAGACTTTGGTTGCTATTGTTAACCTGCCGCCGCGCAAAATGATGGGTATTGATTCCTGTGGTATGCTGCTGTCTGCTATCCATGAAGAGGAAGGCGCAGAGAAGCTGAACCTTATTATGGTAGATAACCGTATCCCGGCCGGTGCACGTCTGCACTAAAACTAAAAATTATTCTGGCGCTATGCGAAAGCATAGCGCCTTTTTATCTTCTATATATAGATACATAACTGCTTTTTGTAATAAGTTTTGGAAGTCATGTCCTGTTTGTAATGATGTTTTTTGGGATTGATTTTCGGTATAAATGCAGATGCTGCGAAAACTTTTCCGGAGATTTGCAGAGAAAAATAAGCAAAAATTAACGAAAAAATTTTGCGCAGCAAAGAAAAATTTTACTGATTTTCAGGGTTTTTTATGGAAAAAAGAGCTAAAAAAAGCATTTTTTTGAAGTTTTTTTAAGAAATTTTAATGCCGATAAAAGCGATAATCAAGCATGTTTCTTTTTCCACGAATCCTAGTGTTTCTCGAAAAAATCTTAAAAAAGTGCCGAAAAAAGTGTTGACAGAACCTAGGTCACGTGGTATTATATACAAGTCGACGCGATACGGCAACAAAACAAAAGCCAAAATCG
>NZ_CAUDZA010000043.1:0-10409 GCF_958453765.1 Phascolarctobacterium succinatutens
AAAATCTTACTGAAATTTTAAGGAGGATACCATGAATAAAGAACTCTTAGAACTCTTAGAAAAAAAGAAGGCCCTGCGCTCTAAGCTGGAAGTTGCCAAAGACCTTACTGCAATCAATGCTCTGGAAAAGGAGCTTGACGAACTGAACAAACAGGAAGAGGTGCTGGTGGCGCGAGCCAGAATTGCCGATAAGCTGAACAAGAACCCTGGCTTAGGCAATCCGGTGCCTACCCCTGGCAATGTTCCTTCAGAGGAAGATATGTACGACAGCATGGCCTACAGAATGGCGTTTATGCGTTATGTGTGCTCCAATGGCGCCAAAGAGCTGCCGGGTGAATATCGCAGCAATGCAAATACAACCACTACCGATGTCGGTGCCGTTATCCCTACAACCATCATGAACCGCATTGTCGAAGAAATGGAAGCTATTGGCATGATTTTGCCGTTGGTAACTCAAACCAATCTGCGCGGCGGCGTAACCTATCCAAAAAGCACCGTAAAGCCCGTTGCTACCTGGGTAGCCGAGGGTGCAACCTCCGACAAGCAGCAGAAGACTGTCGAAGGCATCACCTTTGCTTATCACAAATTGCGTTGCGCTGTGTCCATCACTTTGGAAACCGACCAAATGGCTCTCTCGGCCTTTGAGATGTCTCTTGCCAAAGGCATTGCGGATGCAATGGTTAAGGCGCTGGAAAAAGCGATTATCAACGGCAACGGAACCGGACAGCCGAAAGGTATTCTGAAGGAGGATGTTCCTGAAGGCCAAACCGTTGTTCTTGAAGGCTTTGCGCTGACCTACGAAGACGTGGTTAAAGCAGAAGCTGCTCTGCCGCTGGCTTACGAAAACAATGCTGTCTATGTCATGACGAAAAAGACCTTCATGAATTTTGTTGGCCAGGTCGACACCAACGGCCAACCTGTCGCAAAGGTGAACTATGGCGCTGCCAATGCCCCGGAACGCTACATCTTGGGCCGTAAGGTAATCTGCTGCGACTATCTGCCGAATCTCGACGCTAACAGCGCTGTAAATACTGCTGTAGCTCTGATTTTTGACATGCAGGACTACGCCATCAACACAAATTACGTAATGGGCCTGAAGCAATACGAAGATAACGACACCGAAGACCAGATTTTCAAATCTGTTATGCTGGCCGATGGTAAAGTTATTGATAATAATGGCCTGGTAGTTATTAAAACTCCGGCAACTAAAGGCTAATCATGGATGAACTGTTAGCAGAAGTAAAGCTCTACTTACGCCTTGACGGTGACATAGAGGACACACTGCTTACCGGTATGATTAAAGCTGCAAAGCAATACCTTATTTCTGCCAGCGGAAAAACCAAAACAGCTGACGGAAAAGATATTATCGATGACGAACTTGCCAGACTAGGCATTAAAATGCTTGTATCACATTGGTATGACCATCGTGGCACAGAATGGCTTGGCAGCGGCAAAACGCCCGCTGAAATCGGCTACAGCTTTAAGGTAATACTGGCTCACATCACAAGCTCAGGTGACTATATATGTTAAACGGAGCAAGCGACCGCACGCATCGCATTACCTTACGCCGCCCGGACATCGTAGCAGATGGCTACGGCGGCCAAAAGCGTGCCTTTAGTAACTACGCAACACGTTGGGCGCAGGTAAAGCCCCCGGCGTACCGCGAACAGCAGGCGCAAGGCGCTCCCATGAGCCGCGAGGAAATCGTGGTAGAAATAACGCCTGCTGACAATGCTGTAGGCCGCGGATGGCGCTTACTCTGGCAAAACCACGAATACGCTGTCACATCCACGGACAACACATACAGGGAGCGCACCCTTATAACGGCCAAGCGCCTGAATCCGGGAGAATAACATGCCACGCAGCTACATAACAACATTAAGTGATGAAGAACTTACAAAATGCCTTAAACAAATCAAAGCATTTGACGGAAAAACCAGAACGGGAGTTGAAAAGGCTCTGAGGAATGGCACAAAACGCGTAAGAACCGGCGCTGCCAGACGCGTAGCTGTACGCTCCGGCACACTGAAGCGCTCTTTACGTTCCGGCTTTTCTCGGGCAAAGCTGGAAGGTGTCATAAGAGCTAAACAGCCTTACGCGCATCTTGTTGAATATGGAGCGCAAGGCTTCTTCACAAAGCCTAAAAAGGCTGGCATCCGTGCGCTAAAAATGAACATCGGCGGCAAGGCCGTGTATTCCAAAAGCGCTCGTATTCCAGCAAGAAAGGCACGTCCGTTCCTTGCGCCGGCCTTCGAAGACGAAGCTCCCAGAATCATCGCTGATTTAAAAAAGGAGATTGAAAATGCTTAGACTCCCAAATAACGCTCTGCAAAAGGCTTTAATTAAATTGCTTAAAGAAAAAATGCAAGGCGTAGCTGTTTATGACTTCGTGCCACTAGAAGCTACCCCGCCTTATATAACTCTTGGCAGCATTGTTGTAACTGATCAGAGCACTAAAACAGAAGACAATTACAAAGTTGACATGCAAATCAACATCTGGAGCGAATACGAAGGCAGATACGAAATTAACCATATAGCGCAGCAGGTTATATCCCTGCTTTGCAGCCCTGATGGTTACATGGACCTATCTGCCGACGGCTTTGCCATGTACCGCGCCAAAATTGACACCTACGAAGCCTACCCGGAGGACGGCGACGGCTATAACGGAGCAATTACCTATGAGGTACATTTAAAAAACACCAACGCAAACGCTGACGATATTTAGAAAGGAGCATAAAAATGTCTGAAGTAACCTTCGCTACTCCTACCAACGCATCTACAAATGCTACAGCTGGTAAGGATTACCTTATTTATCTCAACACCGGTGCAACCGAAGCTAATCCGACCTGGACGCTGCTCGGTGGCCAACGCTCCGGCGACCTCTCCCGCCAGGCTGACGAAATTGACGCCAGCCACAAGACTAGCGGCGGCTGGAAAACAACTCTCCCTGGCCTGCGTTCCTGGTCCATTGACCTCGAAAGCGTTTACCTGGCTGGTGATGCAGGTGCAAAATTCCTTGAAGCGGCATTTTTGGCCGGTAAGAGAGTGCATATTAAATTTGAATACCCTGATAAAAGCTATATTACAGGTTGGGGCGCTGTAACAGAATGCAGCCTGAAAACACCTCATGACGATGTAGCTACCATTAGCGGCACAATTAAAGGTGACGGCGCTCTCAGCGACGTACAGCAACCGGCCGCTTAATCAATTTCAAAGGCTGGCGCTTTGGCGCTGGCCTTAACTAAAATTTAGGAGGAAACCATGAAAAAAATTGACTTTGAATTCTTTGCGCCTGGCCAACAAATCTACTTTGATGTCAGCCGCATCATGCAGGTAGAAAATGTTTTGAAAAAGGGCGTCGGTGAAATCGTCATGGAACAAAATTTGAATATGGGCACGCTTTGCGTCCTGCTCTCCATTGGCCTGCGTCATTATGGCCTGCAAAATCCGGAAAAAGTTGCTAAGAAGCTGCAAACGCTGCTTGACGAAGGCGTGGAAATTGAAGAAATTCAAATGCCTGTAGCAAAAGCTCTTGTAGCAAGTGGCGCGCTTGGCAAAAAAGTTTATTATCAGCTTTTCCCTGAAGAGCTTACCGAAGCGAAAGCTGAAGCTTTGGAAAAAGAGGAAAACGCAAAAAACTAAGCCAGGGCGAAGCAAAGCGCCCTAGCATTTTTGAATGGCTTGCATGGGCTGAACCTATAGCCTACGGCAGGCTTCACCTAACCCCAAAGCAATTTATGGAGTTAGATCTTATGGAATTCAGCGCTATGGTTGACGCACTAAAAGAAGCCGACGCACATCGGCGCGAGGAAACGGCTTACTGGGTGAGCCGCATAATGAATTGCTTTGCTAGTAAGCCCATAAAACCGGCAGACCTCTTAGAACCATTCAGGCCACCCAAAACAAGCGCTGAAATTGTCAACGAGCGCAACGAGTTTTTCAAGAATTTCTATAATCAACGAAAGGAGGTAAAAGCAGATGGCGACAGTAGCACAGCTTTTGATAAAAATCGGCGCTGATACGTCAGAGCTAAAAAAACAGCTCGATTCTACAAAGAAGCAAATACACTCGGCGTTTGGCAGCGATTTCCTAAGAGTATCCAACCGAGCGGCTCTTGCTATCGCCGGTATTGGCGCTGCGATAGCTGCTGCAGGCGTAAAGGCCGTTGAAGCGGCCGGCAAGCTGCAGAACGTGCAAACAGCCTTCACTAATATGCTAGGCAGTGCGCAGAAGGCAGCAGCCTTCACAAAAGAGCTGCAGGGCTTCGCAGCGGCAACACCTTTCGAATTCAACCAGGTTACCAGCGCTGCGCAAAAATTCTTAGCGTTCGGCTTTACTGCCGAACAGGTAATCCCAACGCTTACGGCTGTAGGCGATGCAGCTGCCGGCGTTGGCCTTGGCGCTGATGGTATTGACCGCGTAACTTTAGCTCTTGGCCAAATGGCCGCTAAAAGCCGTATCCAGTCGGATGAAATGCTGCAGCTGACCGAGGCAGGCATTCCGGCATGGCAGATGCTCGCCGATAAAATCGGAAAAAGCGTGCCTGAGGTTATGGACATGGTAAGTAAAGGCGCTGTTGATGCTGCAACCGGTATCAATGCCCTTGTAGAAGGCATGAATCAAAAATTCGGTGGCATGATGGAACAGCAGAGCCACACCATACAAGGCACCTGGTCCACTCTCATGGATGGCATAGACCAGACAGCAGCTCAAGTTGGCTTGAGACTTGCAGAAAATTTCAATGTGACAGGTATCTTCGAGAGCCTCGGCAATACGATGAATGATTTTGCTCAAGCTGTACAAACCAGCGGCATAGCGGAAGCCTTTCGGACTGCCATCCCAACGGAATTTCAAATAGCGATAATTGGCATCGGAACAGCTCTGGTTGGCGTAGCGATACCAGCTATAGCTTTAGGAACAACGGCTCTGCTTGGCTTCTTGGCTCCTCTTGGAGCAGCCATAAGCGCTGCTGCACCGTTTATAGCGGCGGCAGTAGCTATAGCAACAGGACTATATGCTCTATGGCGAAACGGCGTCACAGTCGCAGATTTTTTTGATTTTTTTGGCATAGAGATGCAGACTGTAACAGGTTATGTTGATGCTGTAAAATCTTGCTTTCAACAACTTGGCAGCACATTCCAATCTGTCCTTACAATACTGAAACCGTGCTTCACCGTTATTCTGACGCTTTTATATGCAATTGTTCAAGTGTGGGCGTGGATATTTGGCTACATCACAGAAGTACTAATGAAACTTGCTACAGGTTTCGTTAACCTTGTGAATTTACTGCTCCAGGTAGTCGAATGGGCTGCTAACGGTATAAACACATTTCTAAATTCAATCGCCGATGATTTCATGAATTTAGCTGATTCTGCGCTGCCTGAGTTTGCCTCCAGCGCGCTCAAACGCATTTCCAGCTTCGTGACTACAGCAATCGGCTGGCTCAATAATCTTATCTCCAAAATTTTCGAGACTGACGACGCACTTTCCGAAGCCAAGGGCGAAGAGAAGAAGGCCCCTAAGGCTCCTAAAAAGCTGGAAATACCAAAATACGAGCAATTCAAAAACACAGCCCCTGTAGGAGCAACCAATGTTCCTAAAATTGCAGGCGCTAGTGCTAAAACTGACAACAGCCTGCTGAATGAAGCAGCAAACACCAGTAAGCAGATAGCTGATGAATGGTACAGAACATTTTCGACCAAAAGTGATATGGTTGACCGCTGGTATAAGGAAGAGAGCGACAGCCTGGAAAAAAGCCGCGCTCTTAACAGCAATTATGAGGTGGACAAGCAACGTCTCACAGAGCTTTACGCGCAAAAGCGGCTTGATGCTCTCCGTGAAGAAGCCAAGGAACGCGACGACCTTATAAACAAAGCCCGCGAACTTGGTATAAACAGCAAGACAGCTGATATAGCTCTCTATAGCTCCGAAGGTACCAAACAGCTGGAGCAAATGCGCTTAGATTATACGAAGACACTGAATTCCATCTCTGATCGTTGGGCAGAGCAGCAAAGGAACTTCACAGGTATGACCGAAGCGCAGAAAAATACTTATATAGCAGCTCTAAAGGAATACGGCGTAGCTTACGAGCTGAATGCGCAGCAGGAAATCAGCTTCACGCAAGAAGCCGAAAAGGAAAAGCTGGCCGCATTCAAAAAGTATCAGGACGAAAGACTTGAATACTACACACAATGCAAGGACATTCAAGCCGACATAGATAAGGCCTATGCTACAGCCTCCTACTCTGCCCTGAAAAGCGCACTTAGTAAGGAAAACCTTGCCAGAATATCAGCATATAACGAAGCCAAGACAACCATGCAGGCCTATTATGACGCTACTACAGAAGCACACATGAGCTTCAAGGAGCGCATGACCAACGCAATAACCGAGAGCCAGAATTCTTTCCAAAACTTTTTCAGCGACGTGCTGACCATGCAGACATCTTTCGTCGATGGTATGGGAGAGCTGCTTAATAATCTTTTTGACAATATCGTCAACCAGATAACAGCAGGCTGGGCAGCGTCCATCACCCAAGGCGCTCTCAGTTTCTTGATGCCTGGCAACGGCAATAACGGAGGTTCCGGTGACGGTGCTGGCGGTGACCAACTGGCTAACTTTGGAACTGCGTTGGATGCAGCAACAGGCTCAGTCAATGGCTTAGGTGCTGGTGTTGGTGCTGCTAATGGCGCAATAGGAACAGGTACAAGTCTTATGGGTGCCTACAATGGCATTCAAAGCCTTATTACCGGAACAACTAAACCGGCTGAGGGCGCAGCAACAACAGCAGTCACAGCAGCATTGACGGCGCTGGCGACAGCTGCAACATCGGCCAGCATTGCACTTAGCGCCCTCAGTGCCTCCGGCGGCTTCGGCTTCGGCTTTTTTGCCAAAGGCGGCGTAGTAAAAGCTGCAGGCGGCGGCTCTATCGTTGGAGCCGGAACTGGCACATCGGACAGTATTCCGGCAATGTTGTCTAACGGAGAATATGTTCTGACGGCCGCGGCCGTAAACCGCTTAGGCCTCCCCTTCCTGGATAAGCTCAACGCAGGCGACTTCCCCGGCTACGCCGCAGGCGGCCTTGTGCGTCCGAATCTTTATGTCGGCGCTGGGGTTAGCACAGCTAAAAGCAGCGACAGTCAAAGCCTGGCAGAAAAAGCTATCAACATAATTATGAACATATCCACAATGGACGCTCAAAGCTTCCAGGAATTTTTAGAGCGCAACGGCGGCAGAGAAGCAATTCAGCAGGTCGCCTATGACGCGGAAAGAAATTTCTTGACCAATAAAGGAGCGTGGTAATATGGTCTTAAAAAAATTCCCTGACCTAAGACGCTTCGCATGGGAAAGCACAAAAAGCCAAAAATGGGAAACTACAAGCCAGCGCTCAGCGTCCGGGCGTATGCGTACCTTGACCAACCAGCTTTACCCAAACTGGACAATAACAGCAAGCTATAACTGCTTGACTGATGCAGAAGCGCGTCAGCTGCACGGCTTTGCTGCTAGTGTAAAAGGCGGCTTTGAGCCTTTTTTGTGGTTAGATCCGGAAGACTACCAGGAAAAAGGCCGGCCGTTAGCGGCGCTGGATGGTACACGCTATCAGGCCACTATGAAGCTAGGCGAACACGTCGAGCCGGTAGAATACATTGAGAACGTGGCTGTTTACGTTGATGATATAAGGCAAAACCCTTCTTCCTACTCTATTGATGGTGGCGTAGTTAAATTTAAAACAACGCCGGCAGGAACCGTTACAGCTGACTACACATACTATTGGCGCGTACACTTTGCTGATGACGGCCTCGAGATTGAAAAGATATTCCAGGATGCCAACAAAGCAAGCCTGACGCTGGAGGTGGTAAGATGAAAAACGTACCGCAAAACCTTATAGAGCATCTTAACGGTGTGAAAAATTTCACGGCCTGCGACCTCTTTGAGCTGCGTTTGTTTTCCGGTAGCGTCTATTACTTTTCCGGAGCCGATTACAACGTCACCTATGACGGCAAAACATACAAGCCCGGACCTCTCATAACGCGCCAGAAGGTAAAGCTAAATGACCGCGTCACTGTTGACAGTATGAGCATCACATTCAGCACAAATTCAACCGACAAGATCGCCGGAAAAACTATCATGGCAGCTGCACATGATGGCGTATTAGACAAAGCAAAGCTGCTTTTGCGGCGCTGTTTTTTCAAGGACGCTGTAATTTTAGGCGTTATCGACCTTTTTGCCGGCAACGTGGAAATCAAAAAAGCCGGAGGGCTAAAGCTGGAGCTTACTGTAAAATCCAAAGCACAAGGCCTTTCGCAAGAATTTCCGATAAGAAGATTTTACCCACAAGGGACATACACAAACACAGGCGGCACAATTACCAGCGACGAAGAAGGCGACGCTGGCAGCCTCATTTGCCCGTACGTGCCACGAAAAGAGGTGCTGCTATGAGTTATACCCCACAAGGTGAAAAAATCGCTCTGGCGGCGCGTGAGTGGCTAGGAACGCCACATGTAAACGGCGCTCGTGTCAAAGGCAAAGGCGTTGACTGTGGCATGTTGCTCATCGGCGCTATGGAAGATGCTGGCGTAATAAAAAAAGACGCCATCAAAATAGCGCCCTACTCTCCGGAATTCCACTTGCACAACAGGCGCGAATGGATGAAGGAATATGTTGAAAAATACTGCAAGCGCATCGAAGGCGAACCGCAAAAAGGTGATTTTCTGCTTTATCAATACGGCCGCTGCTGTAGTCATGCCGGCATATATATCGGCGATGGCTGCGTAATCCATGCGCAGCTTGAACAAGGTGTCATCCTGTCGAGCTTCGACGATGTTGTTTTTTACGATGCCAAAGGCAGGAGCAGACTGCGTGGCATCTATCGCTTTCAGGGAGGACCTGCATAATGAGCATTTTCAAGGGAAAAACCGTTGTCAACAGAGCCGAAAAAATAGCTGACTTCACAATAGCAACAGCGGAATACGGCTCTGCTGTACCGGAGATAATCGGTACAACACGCACCAGCGGCAACATTATTTATTACGATGACTTTACTGCCCACGAACACAAGGAGACTCAAAGAAGCGGTAAGGGCGGCGGCTCTAAAACCGTAAGCATCACCTATACCTATACCGTGGCCATCATCTTCGCACTTTGCGAAGGCGCGATTAAAGGCCTGGGGAAAGTGTGGAAAAACAAGGATATTTATAATTATCCTAGTGATGAAATCGGCATGACGTTATATTATGGCACAAATGAGCAACAGCCTTGGCCGTATGTTGTCGGTAAACACCCTGAAAAGGCTCTGCCTTATAAAGGCCTTGCATATATGGCTGGCGTTATAGACCTTGGCAGCAATGCCAGCTTACCAAATTTCAATTTTGAAGTTAAAGGCAAGCTTACTGAAGGCGGTGACGGTGTAGATGTAAACCCTGCTGATTATATTCTGTATATCCTCAACAAGATTGGTATGGGCGATGTAAAAATTTCCGGTATTGAAAATTACAAACGCTATTGCGCTGCTGCTGACCTGCTGATCAGCACGCCGATGGATGAAAGCAAATCCAGAACCGCCCGCGAAATCGTCAATGAGATTGCGACAATCACCAACGCCTTCATGTTCTGGTCCAACGATCAGTTTAAAATCGTTCCGCTGGCTGACAGGCCTATAGGCAACTGGGAGCCAAACAGGACAATCATGTACGACCTGACTCCGGATGACTTTCTGCCACAAAGCAATGGAGCTTGTGTAACCTATGCAAGGAAAGACAGCAGCGAAATCTACAATCGCTTTACCGTCGAATTCATCAACCGTGCAAATGGCTACGAGAAGGAAAGCGTCAGCTACGTGGACAGCGACGACCTGAAAGAATATGGTCTGCGTCAAGCGTCCACAACAAAAGCTTTATACATTTACACCAAAAAAAGAGCTGTATTCCTGGCTGAAGAGCTTGCGAGAAAGAACAAATACGAGCGTAACCAATACACCTTCAAATTGGATTGGGCATTCTGCCGCTTAGAGGTTGGCGACCTTGTAACCTTAACAGATCCGTCCATAGGCCTAAACAAACAGGTGGCTCTTATCGACAGCGTCACCGAAGACGCTCAAGGACTTTTAACTTTTACTGCCATTTCCAGAGCAGGCGGCGATTATGACGCTGCTATATATGACGTGCATGACACAGAGCGCCCTTTTGTTGATTTTTCGCCAGAACCCGGAGACGTTGATATACCGGTAATATTCCAACCGCCGACGGAATTGACCAGCAATGGTAATGAGTTGTGGATAGGTGCTAAAGGAAAAAGCAAGAACTGGGGCGGCTGCAATGTTTGGGTAAGTGATGACAACCAGCATTACAGCGAAGTCGGCAAAATAACCAACAGCGCCCGTCTTGGTTCTCTGGCGGCGGCAGTCAATGCATCTG
>NZ_CAUDZA010000044.1:0-7707 GCF_958453765.1 Phascolarctobacterium succinatutens
TAAAAAATTGATAAAGGAGTATGAAATGAAAAAGTCATTAGTAGTATTGGCATTGGCGCTGGCTTTAGGGACAGGCAGCGCTGCACAGGCGCAGGTGCAGGATTATGTGATGTGCCCGGGCGATGTGCTGCAGGTTGTGGTATATGGTCATGAGGATTTGAGTACACTGGCGGGTAATACGCAGAATTCGCCGTATGTGGTGCGCCCCGACGGCAAGGTGTCCTTCCCTCTGATTGGCGATGTGGATGTTACGGGCAAGACAGTGACGCAGTTCCGAGAGGAGCTGGTGAGCCGCTTCGGTTATTACCTGGTGAAGCCGCAGATCAGTGTGAATGTGGTGAAGCTGGGTACTACGCGTGTGTATGTGCTGGGCGAGGTTAAGCGCCCAGGCCTGTTTGAGCTGGAAAAGAGCCACCGCGTGCTGGATGCACTGGCTAAGGCGGAGGGCTTTACCGAAAAATCTGCCAAGAGGAATATCTTTTTGGTGCGTGCCGGTTCTACCGAGGTGCAGCAGCTGAACATCAACAATTATCTGAGAAAGGCTGACCAGAGCGCGAACCTGGAGCTGCATGAGGGCGACTGCCTGTATCTGACCAGCAACCATAAGGTTATCTTCAGCAAGGATATT
The DNA here is from genome assembly GCF_958453765.1 of Phascolarctobacterium succinatutens. Classification (GTDB taxonomy): domain Bacteria; phylum Bacillota; class Negativicutes; order Acidaminococcales; family Acidaminococcaceae; genus Phascolarctobacterium_A; species Phascolarctobacterium_A succinatutens_B. The sequence continues at coordinate 629 of NZ_CAUDZA010000044.1, forward strand.
ATGCCGTTCCTGACCGGTGCATATTACATCAACGAAATTAAAAACGATGATTGAGGAGAATAGATGTGAGTAAGGATTTACATAATGACGAAGAGATTACTATAGACCTGCTGGAAATAGCCAATATTTTGAAGCGCAATGCAGGCAATATCGCCCGCGTTACCGGTATTTTTGTGGTGGCAGCAGGCGTGTACCTGGCTACGGCCACGCCGGTATACGAATCGCAGGCTTTGCTGCGTGTTAAGCAGCCTAAGGGCATTGGCACCAGCCTTTTGGAATCCATGCCGATGGGCAATGCAATGGCCAATACCCAGCTGATGAACACCTATGCGGAGATTTTGAAGAGCCGCAGTGTTGTGGTGCCCGTAATCCAAAAGACGGAGCAGCCTAATAAGGAAGGCAAGTATCCTGCTTATGATGCTTATGTGAAGGGACGTATTACTACCGCGCCCTTTAAGGATACCGAAATCATGCAGCTGACGGTGCGTGCAAATACGCCGGAAAAGGCCCAGGAGGCTAATAAGCTGATTGTAGACGGCCTTTTGAAGCGTTTGACGGACCTTTCGCGTGACCAGCAGAAGGCTACCCGCGGCTTTTTGGAGGAGCGTGCTGTGGCTGCCAAAAATGAGCTGCAGACTGCGGAAGATAAGCTGACAGATTATAAGAAGAAAAATAATATTATTGCTCCCGATGATGCTGTGAAGCTGGCGAGCGAAAAGATGAGCATGGTGGATAAGCTGAGCGCGGAAAACAAGGTGGCGTTGGCGACTGCCAATGCGCGCCTGGCAGCGGCTAACGGCCAGCTGCAGGGCGAGGCTGTTTCCATTGCGGATAACAAAACGATTCAATCCTATAATGCGAAGCTGGCGGAGCTGGAGGGCGAGCGCATCAGCTATATGGATAAATATACTGAAAACCACCCGAAGGTGCAGCAGGTGAACCAGGAGATTGCCGGCCTGAAGGCTAAGATTCAGAACGAGATTAACAAGGTTGCCGCTTTGCAGGCTCCCAGTGATAACCCGGTACACCAGCAGCTGCTGGCCAGCAAGTTCAGCAGCGAGGCTGAAGCAAGCGTGGCACAAAGCAACCTGGCCAAGCTGGCGCAGATTGATGGCGAAAACAAGAACGGCTTAAAGGAGCTTTCCGATAAGGAGCAGCAGTTTGTCGGCCTGCTGCGTGATGTGACGGTGGCTAACGAGATTTACGTTATGCTGGCCAAACGCCTGGAGGAGGCCAAGGTTGCGGAAGCAAGCGTTGCTACCGAGGTGCAGGTGGTGGACAGCGGCACGCTGCCGGAATCCCCTGTGAAGCCGCGTAAGGCGATGACACTGCTTTTGGCAGCACTGCTGGGCATTTTGGCAAGCAGTGGCTTTGTAGTGGTGCGCGAGCTGCTCAACAGAACAATCAAGACTGCCGATGATGTGGCACAATACCTGGATTTGCCGCTTTTGGGCAGTGTTCCTGATTTGGAGGATTTGCAGAAGAATATGCAGGAGAAGGATAAAAAACCTGGCCTGGCTGTGAGAATATGGAGGAAAATATGGAAGGCTTAAACCTGATTGCACATAATGATTTGAAGAACCCGGCGACGGAGGCATACCGTGTTATTCGCACCAGCATCCAGTTTGCGCAGGCCGGTAAGGAGCTGAAGACGCTGGCTGTTACCAGCTGCATGCCTAACGAGGGCAAGAGCATGACTGCTGCCAATTTGGCGGTGGTGCTGACGCAGGCAGGCAAAAGTGTGCTGCTTTTGGATTGCGATATGCGTAACCCGACTGTGCACAAGAATTTTGGCCTTTCCAATAAGCTGGGGCTTTCCAGCTGCATCAGCATGGGTACACCGCTGAGCGCTGCAGCGCAGGCTACGAAGGTGGATAACCTGTATGCGGTGACAAGCGGCGTGATACCGCCGAACCCGAGCGAGCTGCTGGGCAGCGAGCGCATGCGGGAGCTGCTGCAGGAGGCCAGAGAGATTTATGATTATGTGCTGATTGACCTGCCGCCGGTGCTGCCGGTTGCGGATGCACTGGTTTTGGGTGCTATGGTTGACGGCGTGGTGCTGGTTATCGACAGCGGCGAGGTGAAGGTTGACCTGGCGCGCGATGTGAAGAAGCAGCTGCAGCATGCCGGGGCGAATATCCTGGGCGTTGTGCTGAACAAGGTGCGCAGTGAGCACCATGGCTATGGTTATGGCTATTACTATTACTACGGAAGCAAGGAAGCGGAAAAGTAATAGTGCTTTAGAGACAAAAACGGCATTAATGCGTAAGGACGACGCAAGAGCATAGTTTTGGGGGTATATTATAAAGTGAGGGTGTGTTTGTGATGTTTGTTAAGGAATTGGAACTGCGGCTTATGAAGCTGCTGAATGCGTTTTTGATGACTATGCCTTTTGCTATAGCTTGGTTCGCTTATTATGCTGAGCGTATTGCAGAGCCGTTTTATAACATGGGCAACTGGTTGATAGTAGCTTTATTTTTTGCACTTTATGTTACTTTTGGCAGAGTGTATGGTGCCTTTTGGATTTCGCTGAACCGTATTTCTGAAAGCGTATATAGTCAGGCATTGGCTGCTTGCATGGCAAACGGTATTATGTATGTTGTTGTTTGTCTGTTGATGCGACGTTTGCCAGATATTTGGCCTTTTTTGGGAGTGTTTGCAGTACAGATAGTGATTTCAACTATTTGGAGTCTGTTGGCACATATTGTTTATTATATCCTGTTCCCTGCTACCAAGACGATTATTGTATATGATGAGCGCCAAGGAATGGAAAAGCTGATTCATGAATATGGCTTCGAAAAGAAGTTTACTGTTATCAAAACCTTGACTGTAGATAACTGCATTAATAACCTGGATTTGCTGAAAAATGCGCAGACTGTTTTTTTGAGTGGCGTGCATAGCCATGAACGTAATATTATTTTAAAATATTGTGTTGCCAATAATATTATGATGTACCTTATTCCGCGTATTGGCGATGTGCTGATGAGCGGTGCGCAGCAGATGCATATGTTCCATCTGCCGATGCTGCGCGTGGGCCGTTATAATCCGTCTCCGTGGCATACGATTGCGAAGCGTATCTTCGACGTGGTTTCTGCAGGTGCGTTGTTCCTGGTAATTTCGCCGCTGATGCTGATTACGGCCATAGCTATTAAAACAGATGGCGGCCCGGTGTTCTATAAGCAGCGCCGTTTGACGCAGGATGGCAAAGAGTTCGATGTGCTCAAGTTCCGTTCGATGCGCGTGGATGCAGAGAAGGACGGCGTGGCAAGGCTTTCGACCGGTGATAAGGACGACCGCATTACAAAGGTAGGTCATTTCATCCGTAAGGTACGTATTGACGAGCTGCCACAGCTTTTGAATATCATAGGCGGCAGCATGAGCGTTGTTGGCCCGCGTCCAGAGCGTCCGGAAATTGCCAGCCAATATGTGAAGGAGATGCCGGAGTTTTCCCTGCGCTTGCAGGCGAAGGCTGGTCTTACAGGCTATGCGCAGGTATATGGCAAGTACAACACTACTCCGTATGACAAGCTGCAAATGGATTTGCTGTATATTGCTCATCCCAGCTTTTGGGAGGATTTGCGCATAATTTTTGCAACGATAAAGATTTTGTTTGTACCGGAAAGCACGGAAGGTGTTGCTGAGGGACAGAAGACGGCGATGGGGAAGTAGGGGATATGACTAATATGAAAAATAAAATCTTGTTAGTTTCTTTCTCTGACAATGCGGATCATCAAGATACTCTGTTTGGCTTATATGAAGCTTTAGCAGACAAAGGTGAACAAGATGTTTATTTGTTAGCTATTAAAAATCCGAAGGTACCATTGCGTAAATCGAATCATACATGGTTAGTTGATTGTCCTGAAAGACCTGGAATTACTAAGAAGACATTTAATATTTTTCTTTTAGGTTCTTTGATAAGGAAAATAAGAAAAGAGAAATTTGATGTTATATATTTTGAAAGCTTGCATGTGTGGAATTTGCCGATAATGATGTTTTCTGGTAGTGCTTGTACTTATCAGGTAATACATGAGGTTATTCCGCATGAAGGCGATAAGCAAGTAAAAATGGTCGATTTGATGAATAAAGCTGTAGTAAAGCTATCTGATCATATTGTCTTGCGTAATAAAAAATATATTGATGACCTAATAAAACGCTATGGTATAGAAAAAGACAGGGTACATTTCTTGGAACTTTGGAGAAGATTTCCTAAATTTACTGAACCTAGGTATACAAAGAGAGTGCTTTTTTTTGGTCGTATTAATCCATACAAGGGCGTAGATAATTTATTGGAAATTGCTAAATTATGTCCAGAGATTCATTTTGATGTTATAGGCAGAGTTGATCCACAAATGCGAAGTGTAGTTGATGAACTTAAAAAACTTCCAAACATTTTTTTGAATAATAATTATATTAGTGATGAAGAAATGAGAGAAGCATTTATCAACGCTGATTGGGTTATTCTTCCTTATAATTCTGCTTCACAATCTGGAGTTATAATTGATGCCTATAAGTATAGTCGGCCAGTTATTGCATTTGATGTAGGTGCAATAAGTGAACAGGTTGAAGATGGAATAAGTGGTTTTTTGATTGAAAATAAAAAAAATCAATTATTTGCAAAAAAAATTAAACATATTTCTGCTCTTAGTGCCAACATATTTAAAAAATACAGTAAAGATGCATATTCATTTGGACTAGTAAAATATGGAGTAGATTCAGCAGTTAACCGTTTTTTGGAGATGATAAAAGATGAATAGATTAAAACGTTATATTACGTTACTAAGCATATTATGTGTTCCGGGGGGGGACAAACGTGCTAGATTTTTAAAAAAGATGGGTTATTTTAAGAATCAAGGCGTGCATTGTTCTTTTACTCCATTTAACTTTGGCACAGAACCACATTTAATTAGTTTTGGTAATAATGTGCGAGTTGCGACAGGTGTTACATTTGTAAATCATGATACAACATGTATGGTATTCAAGTATTTAGACAAACAACATATGTATAAAATTCGGCAAGGTGAAATAAATATAGGAAATAACGTATTTATAGGTGCAAATAGTACAATTTTATATGATGTAAAAATTGGTAATAATGTAATTGTAGGTGCAGGAAGTCTTGTTAATAAAGATATACCAGATGGTGTAATTGTAGCAGGTGTACCATGCAAAATTATAGGAAGTTTCGATGAATATATGAAAAGATTAAGAGATTAAGGAGAATATTATGCATCCTAAAGTGTTAATTATAATGACAACTCCATATAGTAAAAGTGATAGTAGCAGGACATTAGATGCGTATTTTCATTTTTGGGAACGTAATAAGGTAGCGCAGATTTTTAGCAGGAACTGGTTGCCAAACAAGGGCCATTGTGAAGAAATGTTTCAAATTACCGATTCTTCTCTGTTAAAAAAATGGTTTCATAAAGTTAATACAGTAGGTAGAGTTTATTATTATGATGAGATGCATGATGAAGATGGTAACCAGGTTTTAGCGGATACGTCCACTGTTGGAATTGGTTATAAAATAGGAAGTAAGCACTTGCCTATAATTGAGATTTTAAGAGGTTTTTTGTGGAGAAAGAAATACTGGTGTAATGAAGCTTTTTTGAAATGGGTAGATGAATATAAGCCAGAGTGTATATTATATAATTTTAGTAATCATCTCTTTACTCAACAAATAGCTTTGTTCATTGCCAAGAGATTTAACATCCCTATTGTAGCAATAATTGGTGATGATTATTATTTTAATGATAAGTTTTCATTATCTCCTATATATTTGTGGTTTCGCCATAAATTCAAGAAGTTAACTGAACAAATTTTAGCAGGGAATTGTAGCGCAGTATATTGTAGTGATAAAATTCGTGATAAATATAATCAGTTTTTTAAGATGAACGGTAAAACTGTATACTTCAATTCATCTGTTCCTAGAAGAAATTTCAGAGTAATAAATAAAAAAGATCCAAAGATAGTTTATTTTGGTAGTATTCGTTTAGGAAGAAATAAAGCATTATTGGAAATTGCCAATGCACTGAAAACTATAGACTCAACCTATAAATTAGAAGTCTATTCTAATGAGAACGATGAAACTGTTTATGGAGAACTAAAAGCACATCCTAATGTCAAATATGGTGGGGCAATTAATTATTCTGAGGTACAAAGAAAAATCTCAGAATGTGATATTTTTGTTATTGCAGAAGGTTTCCGCGAAGAGGATATTAATTTTACCAAATATTCGCTTTCTACTAAAGCATCGGATAGCTTGGCTAGTGGAGCTGCTATTTTAACTTATGGTCCAATAGATGCAGGTGTTGTTTCTTACATGAAAGAAACTGGAGGTGCAATGGTTTGCACAGATCAAAATCAACTGCAAAATGATTTAATAAAGCTTTTAAATGACGAGGATTTACAAAAATCCTATTATGAAAGAGCTGCTTTGGCGTTTTTAAAGAATCACACTGTAGAAAGTAGTACAAAAATCTTCGAAAGTGTACTTAATGAAGTATTACAAAAAAAAGGTGATAAATAAATGCTTGTTTATGGCGTATTGGTAGCTTTGACGATATTAGTTTATTTTGTCATGAACCTTGTGACAAAAAATAGTGTAAAAAAAAATAAAATTACAATAGTATTTTTTTTCTTAGGTTATTTATTATTATTATGTCTACGAAGTGAAAGTGTAGGCGTAGATACGCAAGGATATGTAAATACATATAACATGATCAGTAGAACTTATTGGCAAACCTTGCTTGTATATAGTCGGCAGGAAATAGGTTTTCTAGCTTTAGAAAAAATACTTAGTTTTTTCGGAGATGCTAGATTACTTATGATTGTAGTAGCTTTGTTGACAGTGCTTCCAGTTATGTATTTATATAAAAGAGAAAGTAATGATGCTATTTTGTGTTGTTCCTTTTTTCTGATATCGCTTTTATTTGAGATGTTTTTTTCTGGAATGCGCCAAAGCATAGCTATAGCCTTAACGGTACCAGCTTATTATTACGTAAGAAGAGGAAAAATAATAAGTTACGTTCTTACTGTTCTTATTGCTTTTTCTTTTCATACTTCAGCAATAGTTTTACTTT
>NZ_CAUDZA010000045.1:0-6535 GCF_958453765.1 Phascolarctobacterium succinatutens
TTCCTTCTGCAGCTTTTCCTGCTGCAGCTCAAAATACTCCACAATCGGCTTCAGCTCAGGATAAACTACAGCTTCCGAATCAGGCTGCTCCAGATTAAGATTTTCCAATGGTCGCAGTATTCTGGCGGTAATTGTTTTGGCTGCCCAAAACGCACTGCACAAAACTACCAGTGCCAACAGCACAAAGTAACCAAGAATGATCTTATACTGTTGAAAAACAGCGTCATTCGTGCGCGACAGGCGCAGCACATTGCCGTCCGGCAAGCGCACGGCATAGTACAGAATATTTTTGCCCAAGGTTTCGGACGCACGCTGGTTGCGGCCTTCACCGCCTTTCAGCGCCTCCTGCACCTCCTCACGCTGCAGATGGTTCTCCATTGACTCGGCATCAGCATAATTGTCGTACAAGGCGTGACCATCCGGTGCAATCAGCGTTACGCGGTCGGCAAGCTGCAAGCGCTGCAGCTCGCTCACCGGTACATTGCCCTCGCCGTCGGCCACAATCAGCAGATTAGCCTCACGTTTGAGGCTGGCGAAGCTGTCCTGCGTAATATATTGGCAGGAAACCCAGAAGAAGAGCAGCAAAACAAGGCCTACCGCTGCCCCTGTCAGCAGCAGTATGCTGCGAAAAAGCTTCTGCTTCATTTTACGGCCGCCATTCTGTAGCCAACGCCACGGATAGTTTCAATCAGCTCGCCTGCCTCGCCCAGCTTCTGGCGCAGAGTACGGATATGTACATCAACGGTACGGGTTTCACCGCTGAATTCATAGCCCCAGATATCGTTCAGCAGCTTGTCGCGCGAAAAGACAATACCCGGATGCTGCAAAAACTTGCGCAGCAGCTCGTATTCCTTCAGCGTCAGTACAACCTCACTGCCGCCTACGCTCACCTTATGCTCCAGCTGGTTGACCTCCAGCCGGCCGATGCGGATTATTTCTCCCTCATCCTCACCGTGGCGTGGTGCTGCGCAACGGCGCAGCACTGCCTTGATGCGCGCAACCATCTCCAGCATACCGAAGGGCTTGGTGATATAGTCATCGGCACCGCTGTCCAAGCCTTTAACCTTATCGAACTCCGAGCCCTTGGCAGTTGCCATAATCACCGGTATATGCGCATAGCGCTTATCAGCACGCAAGCGTCTTAATATGCTCACGCCATCCTCATCCGGCAGCATAATATCTAAAACAATCAGCTCCGGCACATGCTTTTCCAACAAAGCAAAAAGCTCGCGGCCGCTGCCGCAGCCCTGTGCCTCCATGCCGACGGACTGCAGGGTGTAAACCTCCAGCTCGCAAATATTTTGTTCATCCTCCACGCAGAAAATCATGAAAAACACCACCAATCAATACTCTTTCGCTATAATTATATACGCAAATCAGAAAAAATGCCTGTAAAATTTAGGTAAAAAATTTAATGTTAAGGAAAATAAGCAGTGCAGCCTCTCTGCAAAGCATACAAAAAAAGACCGGGAGTAACGCTCCCGGCCTTTTGCTATATACTATATGTATATGCGATTGTAGAAAAAACGAAAGCTGCCTAAGCAGTCCTTTCCCTGCAGTTTAAATCTGCCAAAGTCTGTGATACACTCCGTTTTCCATATTATCGATGACATCTACCTTAAACGGCATATTTTCAATAATATCCAGTGTATCAAAATACGTATCAGGCGTAGCATAAAACTTAATCAGTCCGCTGGTGCCGTCTACGGTGCTCACCATGGCCAGATGCTCATAGCCTTCCATAATCCAGTTAACATCTGCAATACGCTCAGGCTCAACCTGCGCGTAGATCATACTGTGGGGTCCGGGGTCATTGTCACTCATTCTTTTACAACCTTTCTGCGTAATAAGCTGAATTGCAGCAGCGGCTTGTCGCTGGCTGCGGAAAATTTCTGCTGGGCATGCGGTGCGCAGTCAATCGGCGTACCTGCCTCATCCAGCATTTCTGTCAAAACAAAGGGCATCGTGCTGCCGTCGGGCATCAAAAGCTCCAGCGGCTCGCCTGCCTTTACATTATTGCGCTGCTCAAAATAAGCGCGCTTTTTCTCAGCATCGTAACCTGTAACGATACCGACAAAATCGTGTGTCTGCTCATACTTCGAGCTGGTGTAAACCTGCGCATTTCTGTCAGGCTTAGCCACAGCAAAGCCTGTAGTGTACTGGCGGTGGGAAACCTTGTTCAGCTCGGTAATCCACGCTTCTGGCACGCTGTAATGCTCCATGTCTGCCCAGCATTGGTCGATAGCCTTGCGGTAAACGCTGACTACCGTCGCTACATAATGCACGCTCTTCATGCGGCCTTCAATCTTCAGGCTGCACACACCGGCACGCATCAGCTCCGGCAGATATTCAATCAGGCACAGGTCCTTGGAGTTCATCACATAGGTACCGCGCTCGTCCTCCTCGAGGTCAAAGTATTCGCCGGGGCGCTTTTGCTCGCCCAGCTTATACATATTATATTCCCAACGGCAGGCCTGCGTGCAGGCACCGCGGTTGCCGTCGCGCCCGGTCAGATAGGCGCTCAAAAGACAGCGTCCGCTGTAGGAAATACACATTGCGCCATGCACGAAGGTTTCCAGCTCTACCGAGGTTTTTTCGCTGATTTCGCTTATTTCCGCCAATGACAGCTCGCGTGCCAGCACCACGCGTTCAGCGCCCAGCTGCTCCCACGCCTGCACAGTGGCATAGTTGGTGGTATTAGCCTGCGTGCTCACGTGCAGCGGCATATCAGGCACAACCTGGCGGGCAGTGCTCCATACGCCCAAATCGCTGATCAGCAGTGCGTCAACCTTAGCCTGCTGCAGTCCGCGCAGATAATCCGGCAGTCTGTCGATATCCTCGTTATGCGCAAAAATATTTACCGTTACATAAACCTTTTTGCCGAGGCTGTGCGCATACTCTGCCATCTCCGCAATTTCCTCTAAAGAGAAATTGTTGGCAAAGGCACGCAGACCGAACAGCTTACCGCCCAGATAAATAGCATCAGCACCGTACAGCAGGGCCATTTTTCCTTTTTCCATATTACCGGCAGGAGCCAGTAATTCGGGTTTAACTAAGTTTCTGCTCATTAAATCTCCTTAAAACACTTCTCTGCTCCGCCAAACTGACAGCGCAGAAATATGTAATAAACTGTTATTAACCTATTTCCTCAATCGCCTTCAAATGCTCGGCGTAGGTTTTGGTAAAGCGATGGTGTCCGTCCTTTTCTGCAACAAAGTACAGATAATCTGTCTGTTCCGGCTGCAGCACCGCCTTAATCGCGGTCAGTCCCGGACTGCCAATCGGTCCCGGAGGCAAGCCGGGATTTTGGTAAGTATTATACGGACTTTGGATTTTGGTGTCCGCAAAGGTAACTACTTCCTTCTGCGTTCCCAAAAGATACTGGATGGTCGTATCCGACTGAATAGGCATGCCGATTGCCACACGCTTTAGGAAAACGCCGGCGATTTTCGGCTGCTCCTCGGCAAAAACTGCCTCCAGCTCCACCATCGAAGCCATATTTACTACATCACGCAGTGGCAGATTGCGTTCTGCCACAGTTTTGGCAATACCGCTGCTCTGCATTTCCTTATCAAACTGTGCAACCATCATTTTGAGCATCTCCTGCTCGCTGATTCCCACCGGGAAATCATAGGTTGCCGGGTAGATAAAGCCCTCTGCCTTAAACAGCACATTGCTGTTATCGGTCTGCATATACGGATAAGGTGCATAATCCTTCGCCGCCGCCATGAATTTGTCAGCACTGCCAAGGCCCTCGGCCTCCAGCTTTTTCGCAGTTTTCACCACGCTATAGCCTTCCGGTACGGTAAAGTGCACCTGCTTGATGCGTCCCTTAACCATAACATCGACAATCTGCTGGTTGCTCATGCCGCCGTCAATCTGGTAGGCACCTGCCTGCAGCTTGGTAGCCAGTCCCTTCCAGCGCGCCTCCATTTTAAAGGCGGCGGGATTTTTTACCAGCTTCTTTTCATGCAGCAGCTCGGCGATATCCGCCGTAGTCATGCCGTCCTTGACAACAATCAGGCGTGAGCCTTCTACGGCAAAGCCCTTATTATTTCCCTGTCCGTTAAGATAAATTGTAAACGCTACCACGCCGGCAACCAGCAGCACCGCCAAAGCACCTGCCGCAGCCTGCACCGGATTGTCGCGCACCAGCTTTTTCAGCTTTTCTATATCCATCAGAAAACATCGTCACATCGCATAAAAATACCGGACCGAAGTCCGGTAAAATTATTGACTGTGAATTACTCCTCGTCCTCAAACATTTCGTCATACTTAGCAGCAACTGCTTCGTATTCTTCGTCAGTCGGAGCGGTGTAAACAGCTTCGCCGTTTTCGTCAAAGTCCATGCGTGCGATAACGCAGGTATCTTCTTCTTCATCATGCTCGTGGCAATCGCAGTCCTCATCCTCGCAGCAGCAGTCTTCCATCGGAACCAGTACTGCAAATTGTTTGTCATCAACAGTGATAACCATGTCCTGATAGAACTCGTGCTCGTTGCCTTGCTCGTCAGTCAGAACAACGCAGATAACTTCTTCTTCGCCTTCAGCTTGCATAGCTGCTAATTCTTCATCTCTAATGTCTTTTTCCATAAAGGCACCTCTTTCGTTATAGCTCAATAAATAAAAAGCTCAATTTTAATCTACCCATATTGTATAATAGGTAACGCTATCTGTCAAATTTTAAAGCTTTTGCTGTCCAGATAATTTTGTAGAATAACAACTGCTGCCATCATATCAATAACCTTCTTACGCTTTTTGCGGCGCAAATCCGCATCAACCAGCACCTTTTCGGCAGCTACGGTGCTCAGGCGTTCATCCCACAGCACAACCTGCACCTTAGGGAACATGGTGCGGAGCTTTTCGGCCATTGCTTCACAGGCCTGCGCGCGTTCACCGATAGTGCCGTTCATGTTTTTGGGATAGCCTACAACCAAGGTATCAACCTCATGCTCGGCAATCAGCTCGGCAATGCGGGCGTAGTCGCGTTCTTCCGTAGTACGGTGAATAGTTTCCACGCCGTTGGCAATCATGCCAAGCAAATCGCTTACGGCGATACCGATAGTTCTTGTTCCTACATCAAGGGACATTTTACGCATTAAGTTACGTTCTCCTTTTACTTGTTAATCTGCTGCAGATAATTCTTTACCAGCTCTTCAATCAGCTCATAGCGCTCGTGACGGCGCAGCTTGGTGCGTGCGTCCTCAAAGCTGGTGATATAAGTGGGGTCACCGCTCAGCAGGTAGCCTGCTAATTGGTCCACAGGGTTATAGCCCTTCTTTTCCAGGGCAGCATATACTTCTTTTATAGTTTCGGCAACGTTCAGCTTTTCCGGCTCACGTTTGAACATCATAGTTTCTTGAGATACTTCAGACATACGAAACACTCCCTTCGTTTTTCGTAAATATATTGTAGCACATTTTTTTGAAAAAAGCTGTGTTTTTCTAGTTAACTTGCAAAAAAAGAGTGCCTACATTAAGCTTGACTTTACTTCAGGTAATGCTGCAGCAAAGCATCCTGACAAAAGCCCCGGCACAGCTGCATCGTTTACTATGCGGCAAATGCCGGGGTTTTGCTTTAGCTGCGCTTCTATCAGGATTGTACAATCCATAAAAGTGCTTTAACCGTCAATATTTAATTTTGCTTAGAGGCTCATACCGCCAGCTACATAATGGAACTCAGCCTTGCGCTCACGCAGGTTACGTTCCTTATCCCAGGGAGCAGTGCCGAACCAGTAATCGTCTGCCGGGTTAAAGCTTGCCAAAACGGTCAGGGTACCTGGGTCAATTTCCACTTTGTAGTTTTTGAGCAGGCCGTCGCCACCTGTCAGATGCAAGCTGCCATTAATCAGGACGCCGATTTTGTCTTCGTAAACGCCGACGATTAACGGATTTACCGAGCTGTCCAGCTCATAGCCGCCTACGCCGATACCAGCCAGGGTGTCGCCATTGGTCAAGCCGTTGGCTTTGCCGGTGTATTTTGCCGGTACGCCTTGGGTAATGGTTTTGTCATCTACTACAAAGGTCAGCTTAGCCTTTGTTACTTCGGACTTGCCTGCGTTAATCTGCACATTGTAGTTTGTGTTCAGGTTCTCTACGCCGCTGGCAGTACCATTCCATTCGTAGTTACCTACGTTGTTAGTCTTCTCTACGTTGGTCAGAGTACCGCCGGCAATTGCGCCATCTTTGTCAGCGTTGATCACCAGACCGCTATCGCCATTGACTAAGCCTGCATTTGCACCAAAGGTAAATGCGTTGCTGTAGTTCTTAGCATCAAGATTACCATAAACGCGGGTAATGTCGTTCAGATTTACTACGAGGTTAGCCTTCGTTACGTCGGACTTGCCTGCGTTAATCTGCACATCGTAGTTAGTGTTCAGGTTATCTACACCGCTGGCAGTACCATTCCACTCGTAGTTACCTACGTTGTTAGTCTTCTTAACGTCGCTTACGCTGCCTTCGGCAATTGCGCCATCTTTGTTAGCATTGATTACCAGACCGTTATCGCCATTGACTAAGCCTGCATTGTTACCAAAG
>NZ_CAUDZA010000046.1:0-2668 GCF_958453765.1 Phascolarctobacterium succinatutens
GGTAAAATTTGTCAGAGAGTAACATTTTGTTACGTACCCTTGTTTCTATGGTTCCGGATGCTCATTTGCTAAAATTGCTATTCCTTGCGCGATATTACCTCTCGCTCAATTCACTTGTATTGAAAAACTAGTCTTGCATAAATGTAGCTAGGAGATTTGTGACGTAAAAACGCGCCCCGATTCATATTTCTATGAATCAGGGCGCGTTTTATATCCTAATGGATGAAGCTCTGACTAAATCTTTATTTTAAATATTTTTGGATTAGCTCCATATCAGGCGTTGTGTAATAAGTATTCTGGTTTGTAAAAATAACAAAGCCGGGCTTACTGCCTGCAGGCTTTTTTACATAGCGTCGTTGTACACAGTCAACAGGAACATTGCTGCCGTCGCGCGCCTTACTGAAATATGCTGCAAGCTGCACAGCAAGGCTAATATCCTCCTGACGTGCTTCCGGCAGTGACGTTTTCAAAATAACGTGCGAGCCGGGGATATCCTTGGTATGGAACCATAAATCCTTCGGATTGCCCAATGTAAAGGTAACATAATCGTTCTGCTTATTATTCTTACCGATATATAAATCTGCTTCAGGATTTAAACGGATATGCAGAGGCTGAGATTTTTGCAGTCCGGCATTTTTCTTTTTTTTGCCGGTATCCTTGATTAAACCGTTGCTGAGCATTTCCTGATTGATTTCCTCAATTTCTTCCTTCGTTGTAGCGGTAAGCAGCGAAGCGTCCAGACTTTCCAGGTAGGCAAGCATTTCTTCTGTAGCCTCCTGCTGGATACGTACTTCGGTTTGAGCGCGTTTGTACTTATTATAGCGCTTGTAATAGGCCTGTGCGTTTTCCGTAGGCGAAAGGATTGGTGAAAGGCTGACTGTAACCGGCTCGCCGTCATAAATATTGATAAGCTCGGCGCTTGTCTGGCCTTTTTTTATCTGATAGATATTGGCCATGATAGTATCTGCCAGCATACGCTGTTCCTCTGCATTGGCAGCATGAGCTAAATCCTCCTGCAAAGCCTGCAGCTTTTTCTTAAGTTTGGCGGTTTCGCTGTTCACCAGCTTTTGCAGCTGTTCATGGCGCGGCAGCTGGATAGGCTTCAGGCTGACAGCAAAATTCAGCGCACTGTTGATATCGGCAAATTCTTTGGCCTGCATGCCATCCTGCACGTTCTGCGGTGGCAGTACAAGCAGAGTTTTCACCTGATTTGTGCGGCTGATGAGCGCATAGACCGGATGCTTGGCGGCCTGCGCCTGCAAATCTGTCTGCAGCTTGCCGATAACCTGCGCCAGTGACTGGCAGGCGGAGGTTTCCAGACGTACCTCCTGCGGCAGGATATCCGCAGCAGTCAAAAGCTCCATGGTTGTCATTTTGCCGACACCGGTGGTAGCACTGATAAAGGCCTTGGCGAAGTTGGCTGAAGGCAGACTGTTGGCAGTCTGCACAATTTTTGCCGGGTCATCAGTCAAAAGGTTAAGTCCTTCCTGTGGCGGGGGCGCAATATAGGCTTTGCCGGGAAGGATAGTGCGATAGCTGCTCTGTGCTGCGCTTACATGCTTCAGGGAGTCGATAATAACATCATCCTGCGTAAGAATGATATTACTGTTTTTACCGGTAAGCTCAAAAATCAGCTTTTTGGTAATAATTTTACTGGAAGCGCCTAAAAGATCTATTTCCAGCGTAATAATGCGGTCCAGGCCGCTTTGGCTGATTTTTGTGATGCGTCCTTCCTCCAGATGCTTGCGCAGAAGCATACAGAAGGTGGGTGGAGTTTCCGGGTTTTCCGGCAGCTGCTGCGGCAGATAAAGCACACAGCTGCCGTTGTGCATATCGGCCAGCAGACTGCTTGTATCGCGGGTTCTGCGTACAAGCAGCAGAAGTGACTGCGGATTAGGCATATATACCTTATATATTTTGCTGCCCAGCAGTTCTTCGTTTAATGTATCTGTAAGCAGCTTTAAAGTTAAGCCTTCAATGTTCATAGGGACTCCTTTCGGTGCAGGCTCGGCAAAGTTTTTTGAACCTGCGGGAAGACAATGCTAATTTATTATTTATCATATTATACTCCATTACATGCAACAAGTATAGCAAAACAAAAATGGGCCATTTCTTTATCTAAGCGACGAAAAACGAAGAAAAATGCTGAAATCATTAGAGAAATGTGGTATAATAGATTTTCAAGATAAGATTGAAGCAAAAATACTTATCTTTTAAGCTGAAAAAATCACCTTTACTGGTGAAGATGGAGGAGGAAGCCTGTGTTAAAAAGTATGACCGGTTTCGGCCGTGGTTCCTACGAGGATGCAGATTTTTCTGTTAACATTGAAATGAAAACCGTGAACCACCGGTATAACGAGGTTGCTATCCGTTTGCCGAGATTTTTGAATCCTTTGGAGGATAAAATCCGCAAAACTATTTTAAAAACCGTTAGCCGTGGACGTATTGATGTGTTTATTACTGCTGATTATAATGTCAGCGGCAACTGCACTCTGAAGGTTGATAAAAACCTTGCTGCTGCC
Source organism: Phascolarctobacterium succinatutens (assembly GCF_958453765.1). Classification (GTDB taxonomy): domain Bacteria; phylum Bacillota; class Negativicutes; order Acidaminococcales; family Acidaminococcaceae; genus Phascolarctobacterium_A; species Phascolarctobacterium_A succinatutens_B. Next base: position 2,523 of record NZ_CAUDZA010000046.1, read on the forward strand.
TATCATAAGGCATTGCAGGAGGTAGGCGTTGCTATCGGAGCCGACGCTGCAGGCATTAACGCTGCTGCAGAAATTCTCTATTTATCAAAATGCCCTGACGTGATTAACGTTAAGGAAGGCTTTTTTGATGTAGAAAGCGTTTGGCC